>CAZCJE010000014.1:44930-47419 GCA_964498805.1 uncultured Thiothrix sp. | reverse complement strand
AGCGCCTTTTCTAACCCGGTGTTATGGCCTGTTTTTTTGGCAGTTGCCCGGTCATCGTCGGCCACAATTACCAGTTGCAAGTTTGGATATTTGCCCAATATGGCCTCCACCACAGAGGCGAGATTACCCGCGTCAAAGGCGACAATGACAGGCACCCCCGGCTCAAGTGCTGAAACAGTGCAACCCGTCGCCCAACCTTCCACCACCAACGCCCGCGTAGATGCTACTAACTTGACTCCTCCTAAAACAGTGAAAAGCCCGCGTTTGCGCCCCCCTGACAAAAACCGCTTAGAGCCGTCACTAAATATGCGCTGCAAGTTCCACAGTCGCCCGAATACGTCATACATGGGAATAATAAGCGCCGTGTTATATAGCTTTGCATTGTTGGGTTTAATGTCTTTTGTGATCAGATAGGGATAATCAAAGGGGGCGCTTTTAGCAAATTTCCAAATATTCGCTGCTTGGTCAGCAGTCTCAGCTTGTTTCTTGGTTTCTGCTCGTTGCTTGCGGGCCTTGTTCAATTCGGTTTGTTCGTGAATCGCTAAACGTTCTTGCGCTGATAATGCTGGCACCAGATCACGACCTGCGCGCCAAGTGCGTTTAACCCCCTGCCGATGACACTCGAAATAACCGGCAGGTATGCCACCATCAAGATGCAGAATATAGCGCCCACTCAGATCACCCTTTTTCCCATTGGTACTAAATCGATGTGCCGCTCCGTCCGCTTCAATTACGCCGGGAACGCAACCCAAGTGCTCAAGCATAGCGCTTCTGAATGCGTCAATGATTTCATTTGCGCTATAATTTTGAAAGTCCGTCGCTAATTTGGACATCCCTGAAGCCCTGTCGGTTGGCAACCCGGTAGGGCTTTGTCGCTTATCTTCCATTTCGCCCCCTTAACCCGCTTGCTGTCTGGTGTTCATCCAGTTCAAAACCTCGCTCCACTTCCAAACTGCTGATCCGTGCCTAGTGGATGTGCAAGGGGTTAACTTGTACGGTTTTGGAAACAGCCCCTGTTTTACGTAATCGGTAAGGGTCGAACTTGGGATAGTCGTAATTTGGCAAACGTCTCGCCGCCGCAAAAAACGCTCTTGAAAATTTCCCAATTGATTGTGGGATACGCCCCCGGTGCTTTCATCTGATTGGGATTTGAGCGGTATAACTGTTCTGTCGTCCATTGCTGCTATCTCTCGTTACTGATGGATAGCAACTTATTTTTATCATTTTTTAGGTGTTGAAAAGGTAGATAATCTCTTTTAAACAATCACCGGAATAAAAAAATCACAAAAAGTATTCCGGTATAGTTCTCAGCTATCCCCTAGCTCAAAACGCATTTTTTCCACTGAACCAAGAGCCTCATAAGCCTTGGGCTTGACGGTTTTTCTTATCTTTTCTGCTGGATCAACCTCTGAGTCTGGAAATAACAAGCATCCTATTTTGTATTCAGTAAGCGGCTCAAAATCATGATAGGTTTCCTTCATATAGGTTTGCCAGTTCATCAAATCGATGTAAGGTAATATTTTTTCTTTTTCCCAAGACTCAATAACAGATTCTGTTGTATTTCTGTACTTCTTTACACCCAACGTTTTTTCTCTGTAAGCTTTTAAGAAGTCTTTAAAATCACGCAGAATCATATCATCTGAAGCATTCATATTGATACGCACATAACCGCTACCATAAATATTTGGCTTATCTGAATTATGAAAATCGAATGGCACTCCCTCAAACTGACTACCCTGAAGAGAACCAAGATTCTCTACCATGTCATTAAAAATTTCTTCTGAAATAAATGTTGGCTCCCCATCGCTAATCAAAACCTCTTCCACATGAGTAAATGCAGTATATATATCGAAAGCACCTCCTATAGTTAAAGGAGACACAGTATTCGTAAAAAGTTCCTTATAAGGCTCACATCCTTTTTCTTTAAAATCATAAGCCCATGCTTTTTTATCGAAATTTTTATTTAAAATGCTAAAAGGGTTTTTCATATCCTCTTCCAATATAAATCTAACTTCTTGATCATAAAGTATATCATTACTTGTTAAATCTTTAAGAAAGAAATACTTCTTTATCATTCTAGAAAATTCTAAAAACGTCCTTGGTTCTTCATAACCTTTCTTTAGTTCTTCTTTAATACAATAATCATATACCTGTGAAGCCAGATCTTCATTTTCTGGAGCTAAAATAACAACACCTTCATCACAGTAAAACCTAGTTCTGAAATGGTGATTTACATACTGCCTACTAGATAGCAACCCAAGCCATTCTTCATGGCGCAGTCCATTGCATTTATCATATGTCGATAACCTAAACCAACTTTCATGGTTTTTATATTTCCACATTTCATTTACTCCTTTCCTCAGTACAACCCCTTCAAAAATAAATCAACGCCAGCCAGTGAAAGTTTCCGGTTTTTAGGTGGTATACCCTAGGCGCAGGAAATAACCATAATGATATTTATCTATTGACGTTACGAAAGGGTATGACTT
>CAZCJE010000014.1:4026-44920 GCA_964498805.1 uncultured Thiothrix sp. | reverse complement strand
TCAGACGTGTGCTCTTCCGATCTCCTCTTTCAACTGGTCGAGATAGTCGGCCCAATACTGAAGCATTCGCCGCCGTTCTTCCAAATACTGCCCCCGATTGTAGGCGCTACGGATATGGTCTTTATCTTTATGGGCAAGTTGTTTTTCTATGGCGTCTGCATCCCACATTCTTGAACCGTCATCCCTACGCATGTCATTTAGTAGGGTGCTCGCCATAGATCGAAACCCATGTCCGGTCATTTCACCTTTAAAGCCCATCCTGCATATAGCTTTGGTAATGGTTTCATTACTCATGGGGGCCTGCATTTTTCCTTTGGTATGGGGACTTTGGAAAATAAAGCGGCTATGTCCAGTGAGTGGGTGCAGTTCACGCAAGATAGCCACGGCTTGATGTGGTAATGGGATAATGTGCTGATCCTCTTCCCGGTTGGCTTGTTTCACTTTGCTATCAGCTTTCATATGCTTAACTTCAATCACCCATGTCGCTGTGGCAAAGTCTATTTCCTGCCATTCGGCCCGGATAAACGCCCCCGGTCGCATCATGACCAAGGCCGATAACTGCAAGGCGCATTTCGTTACAAAGTTTCCAGCATAATGGTCAATGGCGCGTAACAGTCTGCCAACTTCTACCGGATCAGTAATAGCGGGAAAATGTTTGGCTAATTCTTTAGGCTGGAATAGCCCTTTTAGGCTAGGTGTTGGGTCAGGGTCTTCGCGTCTTCCGGTTGCAATCGCATAACGCAATATCTGCCCAATGGTTTGCAATGTTCTTAGGTGCGAATCACGCGCCACCCGTTTATGTATTCGGTCAATGATAGGGATTAATTCAGGTGGTTTAATCAGGGCAACAGGTCGGCCACCAAGGAAAGGAAATACATCACGCTCAAGATAACTGACAGTGCGTTCATAATGTGACTTTGACTTATCCAGCAAATAGCGGTTAATCCATTCACGCGCCACTAATTCAAACGTATCAACCTTTAAACGTTCCCCTTGCATTCGTTTAGCAGCAGAAGGGTCTACGCCCTGATCTAGCTGCTTGCGTGCTTCATATTGAATATCACGCGCTTCCTTTAATGACACTTCGGGATACACCCCAACAGCTAATAATTTTTCTTTTCCTGAGATACGGTATTTCCACCGCCAATATTTAGCGCCATTGGGATTAACTAATAGGTATAAGCCGCCAGTATCAGAAAGTTTGTAAGGTTTTTCTTTTGGCTTTGCTTGCCTGATTTTGAGGTCAGTCAGTGGCATTTGGGGGTATCTCAAATGGAGAAAACAGGACATACCCCCGACTATACCCCAAAAATACCCCGGCTTCTATCGGTCTTAGCCGTTCATTGTCGTACTGCTGTGGGCACAAAAAAACCCGCTGCAATGCGGGTTTCTGTGCTGTATCGGTCATTGCCGTACAAAAATATGGCGGAGAGGGGGGGATTCGAACCCCCGATACGGGTTAACGTATACACACTTTCCAGGCGTGCTCCTTAAACCACTCGGACACCTATCCGGCAATTCTGCATGCATGCAAAATTGAGGGCGTGATGTTAACGCACAAACATACACTTGTAAACTACTTATTTGGTTAGCACACACCTATTTTGGCACCGGCAGTCAGTTGGAGTTCGACGCTGTCTTGTAGATGGAGTAGCATGCGTACGGGGTTTATTGCTAATAAAAAATTATCAGACCATGTTAAAGCGATTACAACTGCACACATTCTTGCATTGGTGGGGGGAAGGGCTCTATGCAGGCCTGCCAGTCAAGATACGCAAGCTGTTCCAAAGCAGTTTGCCAAACCTCATTCTGCAACTACACGATGGCAACCGCCTTGAAGTCGTCTGGCAACAGGATGGCAAATTGTTACCGCGCGGCGTGTTTTCGCTGCAGGATATGCGTTTATTTCTAGCCGATGTATTGCCAAAGCCTGCCCAACACAAGCCTTATAAGGTGATGTTGCGTTTAGATAAGAATCAAGTATTGCAATTGCAGCATTATTTTCCAGAAGCGGTTAAGGATAACCTGCGTCAGGTGGTGAGCTATCAGTTAGATCGTCTGACACCGTTTACCACTGATAATGCGCTGTTTGATGCTCGCCTAACTAAACATGACAAGCTACGCAAGGAGATCTGTGCGGATATTTATGTCACCCCTAAATTATTGGTGGAGAAACTCAGCCAGCAATTGCAAGAAGCGGGTATCAAGCAAATCCAACAGGTATCGGTCGTGGATGTACCGGATATCAATCTCTTACAGCTTGCTTCAACCGGTATACAAAGCCGTGGTTCAAAAGTGGCAATTTACTTTGTTATCAGTGCTTTGCTGATTGCACTATTAGCCCCGCTGGCCTATCAATGGCGTAAGTTAGATAAGATTAATGCTGCGCTGGCGGAGTTACGCCATTCTTCTACTGAACAAATGGCTATGCGTGATAAATTGCTCGAAGCAGGTGATGCCCTGAAGTTTCTGGAAGAAAAGCGTAAAACATCACCGGTAGCCTTGGATGTGGTGGAAAAACTTTCTAGCTTGATTCCTGAACACACTTGGCTAGATCAATTAACCATCGATGGCAAGACCCTGGAAATCAGTGGGGAATCCGGCAAGGCCTTAAGCCTGATTGATGTGCTGGAAAATGCCCCTGAATTTGCCAATGTGCGTTTTAAATCACCGGTAGTGCGTAACAAGGATAATGGCCGCGACCGCTTCCAGATTGAAGCTACCCTGGAGACCCCACATGCTCCCTGAAAATATAGGTGTAAAGCAGCAAAAATTACTCGCTTGGGGGTTATTAGCGGTGGTAATGCTAGCGGGGATTTTCTTCCTGATAGTGCCTCTATTGCAGAAATCCTTTGAATTGAATGAGCAGATGGATAAAGGCTATGACCAATTGGCGCGTTTTCGACAGATTGCTAAAGCCTCACCCGAATTGATGTTTGAGTACCAGCGCGTACAACAGCAGGGTCTGGATACGCTGTTTTACCCCGCGGGTATGACCTCTGCGCAGGTAGCTATGGAGCTGCAAGGTAATTTAACTACCGTAATTACTCGTGATAATGGGGTTTTGATCAGTTCCGAAGTGGTCGATGAACAGAATACCGAGGATGCTAATGCCAATAAGTCGGCCTTGTATCAGCGCGTTATGATCAAAGCCGTTTTCCAATGCACGCCAGCCTTATTACGGGAGATTTTGCATCAGGCTTATCGGGCACGTCCGTTATTATTTGTGGAAAGTCTGGATATCAAGCCCCTTGAGAGTGAGGATGGTCAGGGCCAGTTAGTAAAGGCAGAAGTGCAGATTTCAACGTATTGGCGTGGCGGCGAGGTATCCGATGAAAAAGCTAATTAGTTCCCCGCTTGATATCTTGTTATGGTTAATAGGCTTACTGCTGCTAGTGTGGGCGGGCTGGCGGATAGTGCATCTTAAACTGCAAGGTGAGAGTAATGGGCACAGTGCTAATGTCAGCATTGAGATTCCTGACTCTAAAGTACTGGATATACCGGATTTGAATAACTATCCCGCTATCGTACAGGCACCCTTATTTTGGGCTAGCCGTAAAGCTTATATCCCCGAGCCACCTAAACCCGCAGCTACCGCACCGGCTGTCGCCCCTGTTGATACTGCTTTGCCAGAGGGGCGGCTGATTGGCATTGTTGATCTTGGTTCCAGCCTATTTGCCCTTATGCAGAATAAAGCGGGTAGTAGCCTGAAATTAAGGGTGGGTGATACTTGGGGTGCATGGCGTGTTAGCGGTATTGACCCCGATAAGCTCATTTTGAGTCTTAATGGTCAGGAAAAAGAAATTCCTTTGATAGGCGATTTTTCCTCACCACAAGAAAGCCCTCAAGTGGCGCAAGCGCGCGTCATACAGCAACAGGCCAAACAGCAACAAAGCCAGCAACAGGCACAGCCCGGTGCGCCGGTTTCTGCCGCTTCCCCAGAACGCCCACCTCAAGGTATACCACCTGCCGGTGCTGCCAATGCGGAAAGTGGGCCGCGCAAAGGCGCTGGTTTACCGTATCCGGCTGAAACGGCTAAACAACCACCGGCCTTATCTGTTAAAGAAGCGTTGGAAGCGCGGCAGCGTTTAATGGCATCGCGTTGGGGAGCTTTAACCGGCGATACGTCAGGTAATAAAGTGAATGAAAGTCAACCAGCTAATAGTCAGCAGTAATTAGTCATCCGATAAACTGTACTTTTTATTGTTTGACGACCATATTAGTATGGAAATAGGCTAAGTACAGCCAGCCGTCGGCTGGTTGTTATCTATAATAAGAAAAATGGGGTTAGCTTCGTGAAATACAGAAGCAGCATTCTCGGGCTTGTCAGCATCGCAGTAGTCACTTCTGCATGTGCTGCCGTCAAGGACAGTCCAGGGTATCGCGATAATATCAAATCCGGGGGATTCCAGCGCAGTGCTGCCATCAAGGAACTTGAACCTGAAGCGGTTGGCTTAGCGTCACCGCCGGTGGTGCGTGCCGAAAAAGACGAGGTTTTTACACCTGTCACTAATCCTGATGTTGTCACTAAGGATGCCCAACCTTCATGGGATAGCCTGCCGTCACCTCCTGCCCAAAAGCGTAATGATGTTGAACTGATTCTCGGTAGTCAGCAGTATTACCGTTCGGATATTAAACAACCCACCTCATCTGCTCGCAAAGGCGGTGACGCGGGGGTTGCTTTGAACTTTGAACGCGCCAGTATTCGTGAAGTGGTCAAGGTAGTATTAGGCGATATTCTCAAGCAAACCTACACGGTCGAACCGGGGGTTGAAGGCGAAGTCACCATCAATTCCAGTGAACCGATTGCGCGTGATGCCCTTATTCCTACGCTTGAATCGTTATTGCAAACCCAAGGGGCGGTGTTGTATCAGGATGCTAATGGTACTTACCGGATAGCAGCGCGTGCCAATCTAAAAGGGCGGGGTTTTATGCCATCCGCCGGGCAAATTAAGCCGGGTTATGGCATTCAAGTAGTGCCATTGCAATATATTCCAGCTGCAGAAATGCAGAAAATCCTTGAGCCATTAGCGGCACCTGAAGCCTTTGTACGGGTCGATACCAACCGTAATATGTTGGTCTTAGCGGGAACTAGTTCAGAACTACACAACTTGTTAGCGACCATTAAGACATTTGACGTGGATATGCTCAAAGGCATGTCGGTTGGTTTGTATCGGGTAAAAAATGTCGAAGCTGCCGTCGTGGCTAAGAATTTGGATTCTTTATTTGGCGAAAGCGGCAATAGCCCGATGGCCGGTATGATCAAGATTATGCCGATTGAGCATATGAATAGCATTATGATCATCTCGGCTAATCCGGATTATCTGAAAGATATGAAAGATTGGGTGGACCGCTTCGATCAGGTGAGTCCTACAGCGGGTAAACAGTTATTTGTTTATCAGGTGCAAAATGGCAATTCTGAGCATTTAGCGGAAATGCTTAACCAGATTTTTGGTGGCAAAAGCAGCAGTAGCAGCAAAATGGATGCGGGGTCTACCGCCAGTCTAGCGCCTGGTTTACAACCGGCTACAGTAGGTGGCGAGGGTCAGAATCCAGCTGCTGCAGCCAATGGTGCTAACCCTGCGGCGGATGCTGCTAAAACTATGTTGGACAGTGCATCAAGCAATAGCTCTGGTGGCAGTGGCATGAGCATTAATCCGGATGCAGAAGTGCGCATTGTGGCGGATAAAACCAATAATAGCCTGATGATTATGTCGTCTGCGGATACCTACCAACAGATTCTAGATGCCCTCAAACGTATTGATGTCATGCCCATGCAGGTACAGGTGGAGGCGTCAATTATGGAAGTCAGCCTCACCGATGGCCTTGAATACGGTTTGCAGTGGTATTTGAAAAACTCCGCTTTTGGCAAGAATGGAAAAGCGATGCTGGATTTGGATTCCAGTGCTGGTTTAAGTGCTGCCGTACCCGGATTCTCTTATTCCTTAACTGATGCAAGTGGCACTATTACCGGTGTCTTAAATGCTTTGGCGCGTGAATCTAAGCTGCGGGTGTTGTCCTCACCGTCTGTCTTGGTACTGGATAATCAAACTGCAAATATTCGCGTTGGTAATCAACAGCCTATCTTCACCGAAGCCAGTCGTACTGATGGGGGCGTGGTAACTCAGTCGGTACAGTACAAAGATACCGGGGTGTCGCTACAGGTAACACCGCATGTGAATACGAGCGGATTGGTTAAAATGGATATCCAGCAAGAAGTCACCGATGTGGGTGAAATTGATTCGGCGACCCGCCAGCGCAGCTTTTTACAGCGCAATATTAAAAGCAATATTGCGGTTAAAAGCGGTGACACCATTGTGCTCGGTGGTTTGATTCAGGATAACAAAACCGATGGTAAAACCGGTTTGCCGGGTTTGAGCAAAATGCCTGTCGTCGGTGGATTATTCAGTGGTACATCGCATAGCAGTAACCGTACTGAGCTATTAGTCATGATTACTCCAACCGTGATCCAAAACCAGCATGATCTGGTCAGAACTGGTCAGGAAATGCGTGATCGGATGAAAGGCTTAATGAGTGGGGATACATTTCTACCGCAATTGAAAAGCAATCATGGCCCATAAGAATCTTTTCCTATTATGTGTATTAGCGGTGTGGGCTGTTGCCTGTACGCCGCGTGAAAACACCGTAAGTCTGGCGGCGCAACAGCGTTGGGAAGCCTTGATTAGCGGCAATCTGGAACAGGCGTATCAGTTTTATACCAAAGCCTTCCAGCAAGCCACCCCGCTAACAAGGTTCCGCCAGCAAATTCATGGCACGGGCTTATGGAACAAGGCTAAAGTGGAAAATGTTAACTGTGTCGCTGATACCGAGCGTTGTACGGTGGATGTGAAAATCAGTGTTAGCCTGCGTATGGCCGGCTTGTCTGAGCCGGTAGAGACATCCGATGTGGTGCAGGAAACCTGGATACGCGACGGTTGGTTTTCAGACTGGCGGTATATAAAATAAAAACCACCTTATAAATTAATACTATTGATGACGTATAATAGCTAACCAAAATCCCCGGCATAGCGTTATCCTGGGAATGGCTTGAGAGCTTGAAAAACTGATTGAATACTCCGTTAACAATATAAAATATAGAATCAGGAGGCACGCAAGTGTTCAAGAAAAATAAAATTGCCAGCAGCGTTGCTATTGGCATACTGGGGGCATTGGGGATTATCGCTAGCGCTCAGGCAGTGCATCTAAATTCCGATGGTACTGGCCAAGTTTTACTATTTCCTTATTTCAATGCCCAACAAGGCTATGTCACCAATATCAATTTGGTGAACTCCTCGGATGACACCAAAGCCGTCAAAATCCGTTTCCATGAGGGCAAAAGCAGTCAAGATATTCTCGATTTCAATATTTACCTATCGCCTGAAGATGTTTGGACCGGCAGTATCAAACCTGCTACCGATACCAAAGGTAATAAAATCGGCGCTCTGACTACTGGCGATCGTACTTGTACCATGCCGTCCTTGGCCTCTTGTGATGATGGTCGTTGTGAAGCCACCATTCCTTTCAATGGTCATGATGTTTACCAAAATCTGACAGCTGCGGATACCCGTGAAGGGTTTGTCGAAGTGATTGAAATGGGCGTGGTGACAGATGCTAGCGTTAAAGCCGGTGTTGTACACAAAAATGGTAAGCCAGTTGATTGCAAAACCGTTACTAAGGCTTGGGATAGTGGAGCCTTTACCCAAGGTGTGGGAGCAGCTGCTAAAGGCTTAGCCGCACCAACTGGCAGTTTGTTTGGTTCTTCCGCCATTTTGAATATTGCCGAAGGTACCGCGTTTGCACTTGCACCAGTGGCTATTGATGAATACAGCACGCAGGCACAGCATTATCGCCCGGATGACCCGGATAAATTCTTATTACCCTCATTGGCTTCGGGTAATGTCACTACCAGTAGCGTGGTGGTGAAAAAACCTACGGGTGAAAGTGAGCTAGTGGTTACCGATTGGAAACAGATCACGGATGCGTGTTTGTCTGATGGCGATAATCTGACCCCTGCGTGCGGTACTAACCCCTACCCAATGGCGCATGTCTTGCTCGCTCCAAGTCTGATGAATGAATACTTCCTCGACCCAACCTTGGGTTATGACGGTCATACCGATTGGGTAGTCAGTTTCCCGATGAAAAAATACGGTATCAATACGGCTGATGCACAAATATCGACCTACTTTGATAAGGGTCTTTATGATCGCAATGCCGGTTTAGCCAATACCAGCAAAGCCGGTTTCCCCACTTCAACCGGTACGCCTAGCGTTTATGGAGCGTTAGCACGTCACGTCAATGTGCTGACTTTCAAGTCTACTGACCCTTCGTATGATCTTTCCCGTACCGTGCTTTCTAGTACTGCGCAGCAAGATTTATCGGTTGGCCCGTTTGTTAGCGGTTGGGGGCGTTTAGCGTTCCCCGCCTATAGTTTGGCCAGTGGTTTTAAATCAGCACAAGCGTATGGGGCCACACCGGATGTTTATAGCGCCGATAGCACCATTTACCAAGGTGTTCCAGTAGCAGGGGCAGCCTTTGTGGAAGGTAATGTGAGTGAAAATGCTCATGCCCGTTTTGGTGATGCTTTCCCTCACAAAATCCAACGCAATTATTTGGCGCAATAACGCTAAGGGGCAGGGATGTGGGGCTGCATCCCTGTCAATTATTCGCTAATGGCTAAGTAAAAGTGGTGGTTTATGTTGGGTAAAAATACAAACGTGGTGATGAGTGTTTATGCTTATCTCAGTACGGAAGCATAACCATGGCGCATCTAACGTTGCTCGGGCAATTGTTGCGGCGTGATATTCAGGAACGTTATCACGGTACGGCCCTGGGTATGGCTTGGTTGTTATTGCAGCCGTTGGCCTTGCTGTTGGTTTATACCTTGGTCTTTGGCGAGATTTTGCAAGTTCGCCAAGGTATCGCGCACGAGAAAGTCAGTCATTTTGCGTTTTACTTATTGGCGGGTTTGGGTATGTTCAATGCATTGGCAGATGTATTAGTACGTGCGCCGCTATTATTAACGGAAAAGCGCGATTGGTTATTGCATTCGTCGTTACCCGCCTATTTGCTGCCTTTGGTGCCTGTCGGTACGTCTATTCTGTTGGAAAGTCTGCTGGTTGGTTTGCTGTTGCTGGGGATGCTATTCACTGGCCAAGTGTATTGGCAAAGTTTGTTATTTTACCCGCCGTTTTTAGTGGCAAGGGTGTTGTTATCATCCGCTTTAGCCTATTTGCTGGCGGTTTTAGGTGTATTCTTACGCGATTTACGGCAGATCATAGCGCCGTTATTGACGGTATTGCTGCTAATCTCGCCGATTTTATATCCGCCTGAACAAATCCCCGCCCATTTGCAAGCATGGCTGGCTTGGAATCCGCTGCTGTATTTGGTGGAAGGTTATCGTGCTGCCTTATTGGAAGGGGTATTCAAAGCCGATTATTGCCTGGCCCTGTGTTTGCTAGCGGGGTTAGGGCTGGGCATGGCCTTGTGGTTATTCCAAAGCTTATTGCCGCGTGTGAGGTATGTGCTATGAGTGTACAACCTGCCATTGGTTTGCAAAAAGCGGGTGTTAACTATCGTCGTTATGAGCATCCACGGGATGCTTTACTGGAATGGTTATTGCGCCGCCCGCGTCATACGCTATTTCATGCTTTACAAGATATTAGTTTTAGCCTGCAAGCCGGGCAATCCTTGGGAATTGTTGGTGATAATGGGGCGGGCAAAAGCACGTTATTAAAGCTATTGGCAGGGACCTTACAACCGACTTCTGGTCATTGTGAGGTTAACGGCAGAGTCGGTGCTTTGCTGGAATTGGGAACCGGCTTAAATGCTGATTTTAGCGGTGAAGACAATGCCCGTTTAGGTTTAGCCTTACGCGGCTTGGATAGCAACGAGATTAAACAACAGTTACCTAACGTGCTGGAATTTGCCGAATTGGGAGATTTTGCTAAGCAAGCGGTTAAAACCTATTCCAGTGGCATGGCAGTGCGTTTAGCGTTTGCGATTGCTGCGGTATTGGAGCCGCAAGTGCTGATAGTGGATGAAGCCTTGTCGGTGGGTGATCAGTATTTCCAGAAAAAATCGCTTGATCGGATGCGCAGCATTTTGCATAACGGTGCTACTTTGGTGTTCTGTTCGCACAATCTGTATCAGGTACGCGAATTGTGCCAGCAAGCCATTTGGCTAGAACACGGGCGCTTACGTTTGTGGGGGGATGCGCAAACCGTCGTGGATGCTTATCAAGATGCCGTGCGGGCTAAAACTGCGCCTGCTGCTACCTCAGCGACGGTTAATACACCGCTTGCCTCCATTGCTAATAAGCACACACCGCATTTGTTGAAGGTCACCTTGGATGCGGATGTGGTGCATACGCATGCGCCTTTTGCTGTCACGGTCGAACTTCATCCGGGTGCACAAGCGCCAGAGGATATTCACGTTGGTATTGTGATTCGGCGCAATGATGAAGTGCAGTGTTATGGCATTAGTACTTTGCACGATGGTATAGCTTTGACCCTGCTACGGTCGGGGTTAATGGTAGTGCGTATGGTTATTGAGCAATTGCCCTTACTCTCGGGAGATTATTGTCTGGAAGTATGGCTAATCGATGGCAGCGGTGTGCATGTGTATGACTCGCATCAGCGTTGCTGCCCTTTTCATGTCCAGCAAGCTAATCAGCAGCAGGGGATTGGTATGGTGTGGTTAGCCCATCGTTGGGAAACAGTTAGTATGGAGCCCCGGCATGTGGCAGCTGCCTGAAACCTTTTCTTGGCGTTATCACGTCTTATTTCCCACCTATGCCCATTTGCCGCCGCGTTGGGGACAGCAATTAGCCGCTTGGCAAAGTCAATGGTGTCGACAGCAACGCCAGCAGGAAGAAGCCTGTATCCGTGCACAAATTCAGCACGTCTGGCCTGAGACCCAACCTGAGCTATTAAAACGCTGGTTAAAAGACTATTACCGTATGGTAGAACAAGAGGCGCTGGATACGTGGTATTTGCGTCATCAACCGATTGAACAGTTGGTGGATTTGCAAGGCTTTGAAGCAGTAGCAGCAGCGCGTCAACAAGGTCAGCGCGTATTACTGACCAGTGGGCATTTTGGGCGTTTTTGGTTGGCTGGCCCGGCTATGCGGGCGGCAGGCTTTACTACTGGCACGATTACCCGTGATGGTGGCCAAACCAATAGTCACGGTTTGCCACTAGCTGAATACCACTATCGTTTAATGAAACTGCAACGTTTGCAGCAAGTGCTAGGTGGGCCTTTTTTAGTAGAAGGTACTGATATACGGCCTTTTTACCGCGCCCTTGATGATCATTTAATTGCATTAATTTTTGATGTTCCATATACAAAAGCGCATAAATCGTGCGTGACAGTTGAATTTATGGGCGGTACTATAGGTTTACCTGCCGGTATTTATAGAATCGCAAAAAAAGCGAAGGCAGTGATTGCGCCTTTTTATATGCGTGATCGGGGGGACGGTCGGGTAAGTGCAGAATTCTCCGCCTTGCTCAATCCGTCAGACTATGACGAAACAACCTTGCTAAGCTTGCTCGCCCACCAACTAGAACAACGGATTCTTGAAAGCCCCGGACACTGGTGGTTATGGCCTGCACTTCCCTTGCTAAGGAGTAATAATAACAATGACTCAGCCAACCATTGATCTTCCTCTGCACGAGAATCACTCCCATAGTCAGATTGTGCGTCGTATTCCGCGTTATGCTCAGGTGCTAGAGCTAGGCTGTGGCGATGGCAGTATGTCGCGTTTAATGCGTGAAGCTTGCAAAGCGCACATTATTGGCGT
Source organism: uncultured Thiothrix sp. (assembly GCA_964498805.1). Taxonomy (GTDB): domain Bacteria; phylum Pseudomonadota; class Gammaproteobacteria; order Thiotrichales; family Thiotrichaceae; genus Thiothrix. Next base: position 33,123 of record CAZCJE010000014.1, on the reverse strand, counting down.
TGACCATAATCCTGATATTGTCTGGAAAGCGCAGCGTTTTTGCGATTACGTGTTTACCGAAGATTTGGATGACCCTAACAGTCTTGATTCTCTGGAAGGGGAAAAGTTTGATGTCATTACGTTAGTGGATGTGCTTGAGCATCTTAAGTACCCTGAAAAATTGCTGAAACGCTTAAAGCCGTTATTGCTGGATGAAGGGCGTTTATTGTTGTCAGTACCGAATGTGGCACATGCCTCTGTCCGCTTGGAATTGCTTAATGGTGGCTTTGAATATGAACAAGCCGGTATTTTGGATAATACCCACCTGAAGTTTTTCACCCTGAAAAGTATCCAGACCTTATTAGCCAGTGTCGGTTATAAAGTGCATGAAGTGGATTATACCTGGCATGATCTACCCGATGAGGTGATTGCCCATTATCTGCAAACTGCTGGTTTGGAAGTGACTCCGCAAGCCTTAGAAACCTTCCATGCGCCCGAAGCCGTTGCCTATCAATTCATTATTTCCGCTAGTCCTGAGTCGCTAGAGGAACACAAAACCGTTATGCCAATGTCTATCAAGCCCATTGATGCTTCGTGGCAAACTTGGGGGCGCATTAATACCGAGTTGGCGATGGCGCAAGCAGAACTGGAACGTGTGTATTCAACCCGTAGTTGGAAAATGCTGCGCCGTGGCGCGACAGTCTGGCGTAACATTCAGTCACGATTCACGCTTGGCTGATAAACTGACCAACGGTCAAATTGTAATAATAATAACAAGTTGGGGCGTGGAAAGTGAAACAGGGTGATCAGTTGCCAGTAACGGTGAGCGTGATTGTACCCGTCTATAATCATGCGCGCTGGGTGAAAGAAGCGCTTGAATCTGTGATTGCACAAACAGGCGTAACACTAGAGCTTATTATTATTGATGATGCTTCTAGTGATAATTCTTGGGGCATAGTACAAGAGTGGAGTCAGCAATATCCTCATTTATGCATCTACTTACATCAACACAAAAGTAATCTGGGGGCACCGGCTACCCTCAATGAAGGGTTGCAACGAGCGCAAGGGGATTATCTGGCGATTTTGAATTCGGATGATGTCTGGCAGCCTAATCGTTTGGCCCGTTTGCTGACACTTGCTGAAAACGAAGCGTTTGATTTCATTGCCACGGATGTGATGTTGCTGGACGCGGATTCGCAACGCAAAGAAGCCCGTGAACCCCACTGGAGTGCTTATTTTGCAGGGCTTAAACAAGATTTGCAGCAGCATCAAGACTTAAGTGCCACGTTATTACGCGGCAACCTGTTTATTAGTACCTCTAACTTTTTTTGGCGTCGCTCGTTGTATCAGCAAATAGGTGGTTTTGCTGAGTTGCGCTATGTGCATGATTATGAATATTTGCTGCGGGTATTATTAGCTCAAGCTAAGGTGCATTTTGTAAGCGAAGAAGCCTTATTAGGTTACCGCTTGCATGACAGTAATACCATTCGTGAACAGCCACGCGCGGCTATTGCTGAAAATATGCGTATGTTAGTGGGTATGTTGCCCCATTTATTGCCGTTATTAACGCCAATCGCTAGCTATAACCTACAGCATCAATTGCTGGAATTATACCGTTATACCGAAGAAGAGTGGTTAAGTATCATTCATTGGCGTTTGGTGGCTAAGGAACAAGAGCTGGTTGCGCTTATTGCGGATCGGGATGGCTGGATTCAGGAGCGTGATCATTGGATTCTCGAACGCGATAACACGATTAGCCGCCTGCAACAGCAAGTCACCCAATTGCAAGCTTGGTTACAAGAACGCGAGCAATGGATCGCAGATCGTGATCAGTGGATTATCGAGCGTGATGCCAGTTTAGCCATTCAGCAACAATTATTAACCAGTCAAGCTGAGCAATTGCAACGCCAAGCCAGTTGGATTGCTGACCGGGATCGCTGGATTACTGAACGCGATGGTTGGATTGCTGAGCGTGACGGCTGGATTGCCGAACGCGATACGCGTATTCAAGAGTTACAACAACAATTGCAGCACATCCAAAACAGTCGTGCCTTGCGTTGGGGTAACGCTCTATTAACCCCCTTACGCCTTTTCAAACAGTGGTCGCTAGGAGAAAACCGATATGCCTAAAAAATTGATCCTACGCGACTGGAATGTGATTCGCCAATGGTTGGAACCGCGCTTGGATGACATTCAGCTAATCTCGCTGGATGTGTTTGACACCTTATTGAGTCGCTGTATCGAACCGCCTACTGAAGTACAACGCGCAGTATGTCGTGAGCTGGCGCAATACTTGGGTAAAAGTCCCGATGTGGTCTGGCAAACGCGTCAAGCGGTGGAACTGGAATTACGTCAGCAATCTTTGCATAAGGGCGCAGATCATGAATGCCGTTATAGTCAGTTGGTTAATGTATGGCTAACTCGTTTGACGGGTCGCTGCGAACCTGCGGTAAAAGACTTTATTACCCGTACCGAATTACGTTTGGAATTATTGGCTTTGCATGTTAAGCCGGAAGCGAAAGTGTTCTTGGAATGGGCGCAGGAACAAAAGATTCGCCTAGTCGCTGTTTCCGATATGTATCTAGATGGCCATTTGCTGGATGTTGTTTTGGTACGTAAAGGCTTGCGTCATTACTTTGATGCGGTGTATGTCTCGGCCGATTGGGGTGTAGGCAAGTATAGCGGGCGTTTGTTTCAGGAAATGCTTAAGTATCAGCAAGTCGCTGCGAATACGGTGGTGCATATTGGGGATAATCCGGTATCAGATCGGCGCATGGCTTGTCGGGAAGGTATACAAGGGATTTGGTTGTATGAAAAAGCGGCTAATCAACGCCGTGAACAACAAACTTTGTCGGCTTATATGGCGCAAAAGGGGGGTATTTGGACGGGGCGACATTTCTTTGAATGTGTACAAACTCGTAGCCAACAACAAGGTAGCCTGAATCCACAAACCTTTTTCTTCCGCTATGGGCGTGATGTGCTAGGACCCGCTTTTAGTGTGTTTATGCAGGGATTACAGGAAAGGCTACAACAGCACGCTAATAATGGTCAGCCGATTGAAAAACTGTTTTTTGTCGCCCGTGATGGTTTTCTGTTTGAACGTATGTATCAGGCAGCGGGAGGAGACATACCCGCAGAATACGCCTATTTGTCACGCAAGGTCATTACAGCGGCGGCAACAGCGGAAGGTTTAAGTATCGAGCAGGCAAGGGTAGCTTTTTACAATCCTAAACAGCGTGGTTTGGAGTCGGTTTGCAAGGTATATGGCCTATCAGAAGAAAAACTACAACCTTTAGCCTTGCATCACGGTTTTCGTCACTTTGCAAAGCCGATTCAGGACTGGAATGATCCCCGCTTGCAAGCTTTTCTGCAAGATCGTGCAGTACAAGCCATTATTCGCCGCAGTGGTCAACAGCATCGGCAGTTACTTGAACGTTACCTGCAACAAATTGGCTTTTTTGCTCAGCGTAAAGTAGCTATGGTGGATATTGGTTGGAATGGCACTATTCAACGGTTCTTGAAAGAGGCTTTTGGTCATCGCAGCGATTTCCCGGTGATTCATGGGTATTACTTTGCGTTTGTGCCAAAAATGTACAGTGATTTTGGTGCGGATAATTTTTGTGAAGGTATTTTGCATGATTCTCGCCGTGGCAATGCTTGTGAACGCATTCCTGCTGAGTTTGAGGAAATCTTTGAACAAGGCGCACGTTCATGGGAGGGCACGACAGTCGGTTATCAGGAAGTCGATGGCCGCATTGAACCCCTGTTAAAAGCCATCAATACTCGTGATCGGCAGGCAGAATTACGCAGTAATCCTTTGGTAAGTCGTTTACAAGAGGGTATTTTGCACCATTGGGAACACTTTCGCGCCATCCAGACCTTGACGGGTTATAACAGCCAGCAATTATTGTCCTATGTGCATGGTCTGCTTGAAAGGGCGATTGTGTACCCGACTCACGAGGAAATCCGCGAGCTGACGCAATTAGTGCATACTGAGGATTTTGGACACGATCATGTCTTAGATCTGAAGCAGCCTAGTTTGACATGGTTGGATTTATTGCGGCCACGGCACCTGTGGCAGCGTATGAGGCTGGCAACATGGCGTTATGCCTTGCTGGATCGGTTGCCTACCAGTTTACCTAATTTTGCTTGTCGCATTGCCTACTTGCATGCGGTTGAAAAATAAAAGTTTAGGGGAATGGGGTGATGGTATTGAGTCCTACCAAATTATTTTTGTATGCCTTGGCGTTTCGCTTTTCCTCTGGGCGTGGACGTTGTTTTAGTGCTGGTTTTAAGCCGCTGTTATTCTGGTATTTGGCGCGTCTGCGTTTGAGGGTACTGGATCGCATGACGGCTAAGTGGTGGCTGGCTCAATGGGAGCGTGATTGAGCACAATGACTCCACCTAAGGTACAGATTTTATTATCCACTTGGAATGGGGCGCGTTGGTTGCCGGAATTACTGGCTTCCTTGCAGCGTCAAACCTTTCAGGACTGGCAATTGCTGATCCGGGATGATGGCTCGTGCGATCAAACCTTGCGTATTTTATTGGATTGGCAAAGTCTGTACCCGGAAAAAGTAGCCGGTTTGCAACTGGCTGATGAGCATCTGGGCAGTACACAAAGTTTTAGCCGTTTGGTGGAAAGCAGTAGCGCGCCTTATTTACTGTTTTGTGATCAGGATGATATTTGGCTACCGCAAAAACTAACCTGGCAAATGCATGTAATGCAAAAGCTGGAAAGGCGTTTAGGCGCTAATACGCCATTGTTAGTGCATTCGGATTTGGCGGTGATTGATAGTGAATGCCAGATTCAGGCATTGTCGTTCTGGGAATATCGGCAACTGGATATTCACCAGCATAAACGGGATTATCTATTAACTAATGTGGTCACCGGGTGCGCCACGCTATTTAACCGTGCAGCTGCGAGTAAAGCCTTTCCAGCACCGTTACAAGCGATTCAACATGATCGCTGGTTAGCGCTGGTTTGTGCCTGGTTTGGGCATATTCACAGTCTGGATTATCCGCTAGTGCTGTATAGGCAACATGATCACAATGAATTAGGGGCGCATGCCTCGCGTTTTCACCGCATAGCCGCGCGTTTGTTTGCCTGGAGTGCCCAAGCTGAAGCTTTTCTACAACGCTATGGTGCTCAATTGCCTGCGGATGAACGTGAGCGAGTAGCGGCTTTAGCAGAAGTACGTAAGCTTAAGGGTTGGAAAAAACGCCAACATTTACTCCGCCATCAATTATTTAAGCCCGGTCTGTTGGCAAATTTGGGCTTAATGCTGTTGGCCTAAGCATAATAATAAAGGTGTAACTATGACGACCAGCATTTTCCGCCCTGATGTGGCGCTTATTGTCGTGACACGTAATGCCCAGCAGTGGTGGCCGGATTGGATTCGGGGTGTGCAGCAACAAACCGTGAGGGTAGGGCGTTATCTGCTGATTGATTCGAGTTCTGAAGATCAAACCACTGCTTTAGCCACTGCGGCTGGGTTTGAGGTTGTTAGTATAGATCCGCAAACCTTTAATCACGGTGGCACCCGGCAGTTAGCTGCTAGCCTATGTCCACAGGCTGATTTTCTGCTCTATATGACCCAAGATGCTATCCTTACCCAGCCCGATTCCTTGCAAAAACTATTGCAGAGTATGGAAGACCCAAGCATTGGTCTGGCCTATGGACGGCATATCCCGCGTACTAATGCCGATTGCTTGGAAAAACATGCGCGCTTATTCAGTTATCCCGCGCAATCGAGTCGACGAGAAGGCAAAAATATAGCCAATCTTGGTTATCGAGCGGCGTTTGCTTCGGATGTCTATGCGGTTTATCGTGCCGATGCGTTGCGTAGCGTAGGTGGTTTTCCGGCCTTTATTATTGCCAATGAAGATAGTTACCTAGCGGCGCGTCTGTTATTAAAAGGTTGGGCGTGTCAGTATCAGGCGGAAAGTACGGTAGAGCATTCCCATCATTATTCGATGCGGCAAATTTTTCAGCGTTATTTTGATATAGGTGTGTTCCATGCTGCCCACGCGGATTTACTCAAAACGTTGGGTGCTAATGCGCCGGATAAACAAGCAGGCAGCTATATATACTCACTTTTGCTGTATTTATACCAGCAGCATAAAAGCCAATTACCCTTAGCTCTTATGCAAACCTTGGTAAAATGGTTAGGTTTTTGTCTTGGAAAATATTTTCAAATTTTGCCTTTAGGGTGGTGCAAACGCTTATCTATGCAAAATGCTTATTGGCATCAACTAAGCACTCGTTCTCAACTAGGACGGTCAAACCCTATAGAAATGCCCTCTGAAACTATGATTGAAGCATTAATGCCTTTGTCAAATGTCAAGTAATCCACCTATTTTATAGGGTAACTATGAAAATCGCTAAGCTAACCTATTGACAACCCTAGGTTAACATTATTAGACTGCGCTTATATTACCTCTTAGGTAATAGTAACACTCCTCCATCCTCCTTTGGTGGTAATTGCGCGGCTCCTTAAAAGTCGCGTTTTTTTTGTCTGGTTTTCAGAAGCTTGGTCTAAAGCTTATTTATGTCACGAACTGCTTGCCTTTTTTTACAGTTGGTAATGTCAACTACTTGAGAAATCGGCCTGCTTCCCCTAAAATGCCGCGTTTCTTTATTCCCCCTGTCTTTGCTACCGGGGTGGATTCACAAAAACAGACTTAAAGTGGATTGATCAAGATGAAAACATTCAGTGCAAAGCCAGCTGAGGTCAAACGCGACTGGTACGTCGTGGATGCCCAAGGCAAGGCGCTGGGCCGTCTGGCCACTGAGGTTGCCCGGCGTTTGCGTGGAAAGCATAAGCCAGAGTACACCCCTCACGTTGATACCGGCGACTACATTATTGTTATCAATGCTGACAAAGTAGGCATTACCGGTAACAAAGCCAAAGACAAAACCTATTATTCCCATACTGGCTATATCGGTAATATGCGTGCTTTCACATTTGAAAAAATGCAGCAACGCGCACCGGGCCGTGTTATTGAAATGGCTGTAAAAGGCATGTTGCCTAAAAATCCATTAGGTCGTGCTATGTACCGTAAACTGAAAGTTTACGCAGGTACAGAACATAATCATCAAGCACAACAGCCACAAGTGCTGGAAATCTGAGCGGGCAGGAAACATCATGGCTGAAACACAATATTACGGTACAGGTCGTCGCAAATCTTCATCTGCGCGTGTATTCCTGCGTGCCGGTTCTGGCAACATCGTGGTCAATGGCAAACCGCTGACTGAATTCTTCGGACGTGAAACCGGTAGCATGATCGTTCGTCAACCCCTGAATACCGTTGATATGGATGATAAATTCGATATTAACGTTACCGTTACAGGTGGTGGTATTACCGGTCAGGCTGGCGCTATTCGTTTGGGTATTGCTCGTGCATTGCTGCAATATGATGAAGCAATGCGTGGTGCTCTGAAATCCGAAGGCTTCCTGACTCGTGATGCACGTGAGGTTGAACGTAAGAAAGTGGGCTTGCACAAAGCTCGCCGCGCGACACAGTTCTCCAAGCGTTAATCGCTTTTCAATTTGGCAGATGTCATCGACAAACTGCCACGCAACAAGGCCACAGCGAATGTCATTCCTGTGGCTTTGTTGTATTCACGCTAACTGCTATAATTTGACTATACTCCTTCTTGATCCTCCTCCTATCCACTTGAAAAAGTGTCTAATTCTCCGCCTGTCTTTTCCTCATATTTTGTCATTTAAAGAATGTGGCATTTACGCAACAAATGCGCTAAACTTTGTAGCGTATTTGCAAAATAGCTGTTGCAAGACGCTGGCAAGGAATGTATAAATACATTCCGTCAGATTGAACAAATCGAATTTAAACGTTAATGACAGGACAAACCTTCTTAAGGAGTCGACTCATGAAAAAACTGCTTGCAATCGCAGTTGCTGCTACCCTGGCAGCGCCTGCTGCTATGGCCGAAACTACTCTGTACGGCAAACTGTCCGCATCTGTTGGTACTGTTGAAGTAAACGGCGCTGATTCCAAAACTACCGTTGAAAGCCACGCTTCCCGTTTCGGTATCAAAGGTTCTTCTGAACTGGATAACGGCCTGAGCGCGACTTATGGTCTGGAATATGGTGTTGATCTGGACGGTGACAATGCTGCTGGCAACTCTACCAGTCTGTCTACACGTAACCAGTTCGTTGGTTTGAAAGGTAGCTTCGGTGAAGTCCGCGTTGGTAAACATGACACTCCTCACAAACTGGCTACTGCCGGTCTGGACAACTTCGCTGACACCTATGGTGACAGCGGTGTAAACGGTGTTCTGACTGAGCGTCGCGTTAACAACGCAGTGGCTTACATTAATAAGTTTGGTCCTGTCGGCGTAGCAGTTGCTCACGCTACTAACCCAGTAGGTACTGACGACAACGGCAATGCTCTGAGCAGCCAGAACAAAGCCAACTCCCTGATGCTGAACTATAGCAACAGTGGCTTGTATGCTGGTTTGGGTTATGAAACTGTTGCTCATGCTGCTGCTGATGGCGGTACCGGTAAAAACGCTAAATTGGGCGTTGGTTACAACTGGCAGTCTGGCCACAACGTCAACGCTGTGTATGAAAAAGACGAAGACGTACTGGCTTTGACTGGTTCTAACACTGCTGATAACGGCGAAGGTAAAGCTTACTTAGTTGGCGGTGGCGTTAAAGTTGGTGCTGTAAAACTGAAAGCTCAGTACGGCGAAAAAGACTACGATGATGCTGCTTTGAATGATTTCAAAGTCACTTCTTTGGGTGCTGACTACCTGCTCGGTAAGAAAACCACTGCTTACATCCTGGGCCACCAGAAAGATGTAGACAATGGTGATGCTGGCGACTACAAAGCCACTGTAGTTGGTCTGCAAACTGAATTCTAATATTCAGTCGCTTAAATACCTCTGTAAAAAGGCTCCTTCGGGAGCCTTTTTTATGTCTGTTATGAACCGGCTAAATCCCTTGTTCTATTCCCGGTTTTTTTCGATGCTGCGGCGCGTTACACTACGCATCTTTGCAGATGAGTCGTAAGAATAGTCATGACAGTCAGCCACCCGATCCGGGAAATTCCTTACAACTATACCTCATTTTCTGACAAGGAAATTACCCAGCGCCTCTTGGGCAGTCGCGCTTGGGAAATCCTGCAAGCTTTACGGGAGAAGCGTGAAACTGGGATTTCCTCCCACATGCTCCTAGAGCTATTGGGGGATATGTGGATGGTGTTGCGTAACCCCTATATCCAGGATGATCTGTTGGAAAATCCTGAACGGCGTAAGTCGTTGATTGATACCCTTAGCGAGCGTGTTAATAAAATTGAAGAACGGGCTAATGGCAATGCATTAACTCTAGAGCTAATGCAAATTGCTCGTCAGGCAGTGGAAAACTTTGCCAAGGCTTTTCGCGATTACATGGAATTGCGTGAGAAAGTGCGCAAGCGCCTGCAAAAGCTAACGCGTAAAGACAATATCCAGTTTGACGGTTTAGCGCGCGTTTCTCATGTAACGGATGCGACCGACTGGCGGGTGGAATTGCCATTTGTGGTATTGACGCCTGATACAGAAGAGGAAATGGCGGGCTTAGTGCAAGCGTGTATCGAACTTGGCCTGACTGTGATTCCACGCGGGGGTGGCACAGGTTATACCGGTGGTGCGGTTCCTCTTGATGCCTTGAGTGCAGTCATTAATACCGAAAAATTGGAATTCATTAGTGAAGTTCAGTATCGCCAGGATTTACCTGGCCTTGATAAAACCGTTCCGGTAGTGCGCACGGGTGCTGGTGTAGTGACGCGTCGCGTATCCGATTTGGCCGGTAAACACGGTTTGGTATTTGCGGTAGACCCTACCTCGCAAGATGCTTCTACCATTGGTGGTAATATCGCCATGAATGCCGGTGGTAAGAAGGCAGTATTGTGGGGAACCACGCTGGATAACCTACTGTCATGGCGCATGGTCACACCCGATGCGGATTGGTTAGAGGTCATGCGTTTAAATCATAACTTGGGCAAAATTCACGATCAGGAAACCGTGCAGTTTTCAGTACAACGTTTCCAGCGTGATGGCAAAACACCCAAAGGCGAAGCGCAAATTCTCACCTTTGAAGGCCGCTATTTCCGTAAAGAGGGTTTGGGTAAAGACGTTACCAATAAATTCCTTGGTGGCTTGCCGGGTGTACAAAAAGAGGGCTGTGATGGTCTGATTACTTCCGGTGAATTCATTTTGCACCGCATGCCTAACCAGATTCGTACCGTCTGTCTGGAGTTTTATGGTACCGATTTACACGAAGCGGTTCCGGCGATTGTTGAAATCAAGAATTATCTGGATAGCAGAAATGATGTCTTGCTCTCAGGTTTAGAACATCTGGACGAGCGTTATGTTAAAGCGGTCAAATACACACCTAAAGGTGCGCGCGGTACATTGCCGAAAATGGTGCTGATTGCCGATATTGTCAGCGATGATGAACGGGCAGTCGCCGAAGCCGCCGCCGAAGTGGTACGTTTAGCCAATGCGCGTAATGCTGAAGGGTTTATTGCGATTAGTCCGGAAGCGCGTCGCCAGTTTTGGGCTGATCGTTCTCGTACCGCCGCCATTGCCGCTCATACCAATGCGTTTAAGGTCAATGAAGACGTGGTAATTCCGCTGCGCAATTTGGCTGCTTATACCGAAGGTATTGAAACTATCAATATTCGTCAATCCATGCAAAATAAGGTGCGCATGATTGATGGTTTGCTGGAACATTTAAGCGGTGATTTGCCGGAATTGCGCAATGTGCCGGATTATGAAGCCAGTGCCGAACGTAGCCAAATTTTGGCTAACAAAATTGCCCATGCCGTGTCTTATTTGCAGGATTGCAAAGCGCATTGGGAAATGATTCTGGCTAATTTCAATGCGCCTGCCGCTGAGCATCTGGATTTGCTGGATGCGAATGCCAAAGCCGCTTTACGTCCTAATGACCGTTTGATTGATCTGTTGCTGCGGCGTGATTTGCGTATCTCTTATCGTACTGAAGTTGTGCGGCCGTTACAGGATATTTTCGTTGGTCGTGAACTCGAACCGTTATTAACGTCTTTAGAAAGCATTCACCGCCGTATCCGTTCTAGCCGTTTGTTTGTGGCCTTACACATGCATGCGGGGGATGGCAATGTGCATACTAATATTCCGGTCAACTCCAATGACTATGAAATGTTGCATGAAGCCGAACGTGTGGTGGATGAAATCATGCAGATTGCGCGTGCTCTTGATGGGGTAATCTCTGGCGAGCATGGCATTGGTATTACCAAATACCAATATTTGGATGAGCGTGAAATCCGCGAATTTACCGATTATAAACAACAAATTGACCCGAAAGGCCATTTCAACAAGGGTAAATTATTACCCGGTTCTGGTTTGCAAAATGCCTATACGCCCTCCTTGCGTTTGGTTGAACGTGAAGCCCTATTGCTGGAACACAATGAACTGGGTGCATTGAATAAGGATATTAAGGATTGCCTGCGTTGCGGTAAATGTAAGCCGGTTTGCAATACGCATATTCCGCGTGCCAATCTGTTGTATTCACCGCGTAATAAGATTCTCGCCACAGGCTTAATGATTGAGGCCTTCTTGTATGAGGAACAAACCCGGCGCGGTATTTCCATTCGTCACTTTGATGAGATGAATGATGTTTCTGACCATTGCACGGTTTGCCATAAATGCGTTAACCCATGCCCGGTCAACATTGATTTTGGTGATGTCAGCATTCGTATGCGCAACATTTTGCTGGATCTTGGCAAGAAAAAGACCAGTCCAGTGACGTGGGCATCCATGCAATACCTGAATATGAAAGACCCTACACGCATTAAACTCATGCACAAAGGCATGATTCAGGCGGGGTTTAAGGTACAACGTTTGGCCTACAATGCTGCTAAAGCTGCCGGTTTGCTGCAAAAGGAAAAACGTCCGGCTGCGACTTTAGGTAAGCCACCCGTTAAAGAACAGGTCATTCAGTTCATCAAACGACCGCTACCCGCTAATATTCCTAGCAAAACTACCCGTGCCATGTTGGGGTTAGAAGACAATAGCATTATCCCCATTTTGCGCAATCCGGCGTTGAAAAATGGGGAACGTGGTGATGCTGTGTTCTATTTCCCGGGTTGTGGTTCTGAACGTCTGTTTAGTCAGGTGGGTTTGGCCACATTGGCCATGTTGTACAAAGTAGGTGCGACTACAGTATTGCCACCGGGTTATCTGTGCTGTGGTTATCCGCAAACTTCCAGCGGGGATCTGAAAAAAGGCACGCAGATTTCCACCGAAAATCGGGTGTTGTTCCACCGGGTAGCGAATGCGCTTAGCTATTTGGATATTAAAACTGTGATCGTCTCGTGTGGTACATGTATGGATCAATTGCTGAAATATGAATTCAGCAAGATTTTCCCCGGTTGCCGTTTGCTGGATATTCATGAATATTTGCTGGAAAAAGGCATGAAAATGGAAGGCGTCAGTGGGGTTCAATACGTTTACCATGACCCTTGCCATAGCCCTATGAAGCAGATTAATCCGTTGAAAGTGGCGAAGGAGCTGACAGGTTCCAATGTTGTGCTTAGCGAACGCTGCTGTGGTGAAGCCGGAACCTTTGCGGTGAGTCGCCCGGATATTGCCAGTCAGGTACGTTTCCGTAAACGCGAAAGTCTGCAAGCCGGTATTCAGGAATTAACAGGTCAGACCGAAGCCAAAAACGGTAATGTCAAAATCCTTACTTCTTGCCCTGCTTGCCAGCAAGGGTTGTCGCGCTATGTGGATGATACTGGTATGCAGACCGACTACATTGTGGTCGAAATGGCGAATTACCTATTGGGTAAGGATTGGCAGCATAACTTTATTGATACGGCTGTCCATGGTGGTATTGAGAAAGTCCTGCTGTAATTGACGTAACACCTTTCACCCTTTTTGCTAATAATGCCCGGTCATGGTGATGGCCGGGTACTGCACAGGTTTAATAGCAAGCATGCCTTTATCACAAACAGTTCGTCGTAAGACGATGCACACTCGGGTCGTAACCTGTAATGGCTATCAACGGGAAGATGGCTTGTGGGATATTGAAGGCCATATGGTGGATACCAAGCCTTATGCCTTTCGCAATGAAGATCGCGGTGGTTTTATTAATGCCAATGAACCGCTGCATGGTATGTGGGTACGCTTAACCCTGGATGATACTTTCAAAATCCATGCGGCTGAAGCGGTTACTGATTATTCGCCGTTTAAAGGCTGTCCGGAAATTGCTAACGTGTTCCAAGGTTTGGTGGGGGAAAGCATTGGTAATGGCTGGAATCGCAAGCTTAAGGAATTAATGGGTGGTATACAGGGTTGTACGCATTTAACTGAATTACTTGGGCCAATTGCCACTACTGCCTTCCAAACCATTATGAGTACACGCCCGGATTACTGTGGGGATATGGATGGTTTAGCCCAAGATCGTCCGCCGTATATTGATACCTGTCATATGCTGCGTGAAGACGGTGAAGTAGTCATGAAGTATTGGCCACGCTTTTACAAACCTGCTGATACAAAAGAGTGATCATCACAAGGGGTAAAACCCTGACAAGTCAGGGTGTGTACCATTTAACATCAGTCGCTAACATATAGCCTGCCCCGTAAACCGTTTTGATTAAGCGCGGTGAAGTCGGGTCAGCTTCCAGTTTTTTGCGAATACGCGACATGCGTACATCAATACAGCGATCAAAACCGGTATCGCGTTCCTTAAGCAGCTGTTCGCGCGACAGGATTTGCTTGGGAGATTTGAGCAGGCTTAATAAAAGTTCAGCTTCAGCGGTACTGAGATTTTCCAAAGTGCCGTCTTCATTGGATAAGGTTAAGGTGGCCGGGTTGAAATTCCAGTTGCCAAAGCGCGCCTGTTGCGGAGGGCGTTCACTCAATTGCCAAGTAGCCATTTTTTCCAGCCGCCGCAATACGCTATTAGCGCGTGCTACCAATTCCCGCGGGTCAAAAGGTTTGCTGATGTAATCATCTGCCCCTAGTTCCAAGCCTAACACCCGATCCGCCATCGTATTACGCCCGGAAAGTATAATCACGCCGGTTTCACAATACCCGGATAGTTGACGTACTAAATTCAGGCCATCCATATCCGGCAAGCCCAAATCCACAATGAGTAAATCCGGTTTATGTTGTTTAAGCGCATAATAGGCTTGGGTGCCGTTATGATAGGGTCGCGCGGTATGACCATAGCGCTCCAGTTCCATACATACCAGTTTGCAGATATCAGTTTCATCGTCCACCACGTAGATCATTTTTTGGGTTTTCATGGTGTTATTGCTCCTCTCGTTGTGCGGCTTGCCACAAGGCTTGCCGCAGACTTTCCTGATCAAACGGCTTGCGTAATAGTGGAAATACGATCCCGTTAGCATCGTCGGGGCTGGCCTCATGGGAATAACCGCTCATCAGTAGAATGATACTATGGGAATGGCTACGGTAAAGCAGATGGGCGAGTTGACGTCCATCTAGCGAGCCTGGAACCATGATGTCGGACACCATGCCATCCAGATTGGGTAAACTTTCAATCAATTGCTGCGCTTCATCAGTATCTTCGGCTTCAACCACATGAATATTGAGCATACGTAATTGCTGCCTAACCACACTGCGCACATCAACATTATCTTCAACCAACAAGAACAATTTGCCTGCCATGATAGTGGCAATATCTGGTATTTCCTGCGAACGCTCAGGAGCGGGCAAACCGCTATGATCCACCGGTAGCAACAGCATAATGCTCGCGCCTTGTCCGGGTTGACTAACAATACGGATATAGCCATTGGACTGTTTGACAAAGCCATACACCATGCTCAGACCTAATCCTGAATTGCTCGTGCCGGATTTAGATTTGGTGCTATAAAACGGCTCAAACGCTCGTTTTAGCGCATCGCTACTAAAGCCTGTGCCGGTATCAGTAACGCGGATTTCGATATAATCCCCCGGTTTAACCGGTTCATCATAATCGACTGGCGGCATAATCTTGACCAAACGGGTACGAAAATGTAGCCATCCTCCCTGCGGCATCGCATCACGGGCATTCAAAGCCAGATTAACCAAGGCATTATCCAAATGACTCGGGTCAACATGTGCGAGCAAATGTTCACCTTCCGTTTGGTAATCAAGCTGGATATGGCTAGGCAAAGAACCGTGCAGTAATTCAATGGTTTCGCTTACCAATTGTTGCACATTTACTGTGACAGGATGCAACGGTTGGCGGCGCGAAAAGGCTAACAGGCGTTGGGTAATATCGGCACCCCGCCGGGTAGCGCGAATAGCCGGTTGCAGAAATTGATCCAGTTCGCGTTGATCGCGCGGCTGGTCTTTCAGCAACAGTAGATTACCCAAAATAATCGACAACAGATTATTAAAATCATGCGCCAGCCCACCTGCCAATTGACCAACTGCATGCATACGTTGGGCACGCGCATTGGTTTCCAACAATGCTTCAGTGCGTTGTTTAACTTGTGAATCCAGCGTATCAATATTGGTTTTCAGGCGTTCAACCATGCTGTCGAAACTGCCTGCGAGAATGCCGATTTCATCATCTTGCTGAATACCGCTTTTGGCGGACAAATCGCCTTGAATCACTTGCAAAGCGGTATTGGCTAATTTTTCCAGTGGTTGAGTAATGCGGTTAATAAAAAAGTAAGCCAAGCCAATCGCTGAAAGCATGGTTAAGACGGCTAGCGCCATTAGCCGCGTACTGAGGATTTCAGAGCTGCTACGCAATTCATCCAAATACACCGAAGAACAGATATACCAATCAAAGCCCTTGAGATAACGCACCAATGAAAGTTTTTCATACACATAATGGCCGGGGTCAGTGGGTTTATCCCATTTGTAATGCAGCTCTTGCCCAGTGTCGGCCACTTTCATTAAATCCTTGGCAATCGGTTGCTGACTGAGCGGATTATTCAAGGTCTTGAATTGGGTGCGATCAATATTTGGATTCGGATGAATCAACATACGTGCTTGTGAATCAAATACAAACAGGTAGCCAGTGCTAGCGACCTTGATATCCTGCAAGGCGGCACGCAATTCTTTCAGAGCACGTTCTTTGCGCAGGATAAATTCCTTTTCCAGATCATCCAGGTACACACCCGAACCAATCACAAACCCCCATTGTGGATAATTTTTTACATACGAAACTTTATCAAGTGGTTGATTTTCAGACAGACGTTGCCATTTGTAGCGGTAAAAACCTTCACCATCGGCAATAGCGCGTTTAACAATGGTAGGGACAATGGGGTTGCCATTGTTATCCAGTAGATTGGCGGAATCTTTGCCATGAAAACGCGGGTCAGGATGCGATAACAGTTTGCCCTGATAATCCGCTATCCAAATGTAATCCTTATTGCCGTAGTTAAAATCGCGAATAGTCGAAAAGGCTTGTTGCAGAGCCTGCGCTTCGGCAATGCCTTTTTTGTGCGCTTCTTGCAAGGTATTGTGTAAATA
Organism: uncultured Thiothrix sp.; assembly: GCA_964498805.1. Taxonomy (GTDB): domain Bacteria; phylum Pseudomonadota; class Gammaproteobacteria; order Thiotrichales; family Thiotrichaceae; genus Thiothrix. Next base: position 16,664 of record CAZCJE010000014.1, on the reverse strand, counting down.
GGCTTCGGTAATGGCTACCGCTACTTTGAGTTGTTGCTGATGCGATTGCAGACCTTGTGCGCGGTATTCTTCGATATTCGAATACATGCGATTGGCAATTTCAAACACATTGTTGAGGGTCACGCGGCTGGATTGACGCTCAATTTCGAATACCTTTTGTTTGATCAAAGGCACCGAGTACGCATAAATAATGGTGAAAATCGCTACAATAATCCCGACTATCACTATAAAAAAACGCCGCGACAGTTTCGAGTGCAGGGGATTCAGGCGATACAAGCAGTACTCCTGGCAATAAGGGGTTGAGAGGTGGGAAAAGTGTAACACAACCTTTGCCGAAAACAGTCCTGCAATGATTCGTTACAATTGTGCAATATTGCTGAAAACTTGTTTTGCTAGTGTCTTGTCATGATTGATCTGGGAGGAATCAATTATGAGTGAGGACATCATTCTCGAAACCCGGCACTTGACCAAAGAGTTCAAGGGTTTCACAGCTGTCGATAATGTAAATGTAAAAATTCAGCGTGGGCACATTCATGCCCTAATCGGCCCTAATGGGGCGGGTAAAACGACTGTTTTCAATTTGTTGACCAAATATTTGACACCTACATCAGGCCAAATTCTATTCAATGGCGAGGATATTACCGGCGTGGAAGCATCCGCGATTGCTCGCCGGGGAATGGTGCGTTCGTTTCAGATTTCTGCTGTATTTCCGCGCCTGACGGTACGGGAAAATGTGCGTATCGCCCTACAGCGTAAAGAGGGGCACAGTTTTCATTTTTGGAAATCTGCTAAGGTGCTGGATGCTTTGAATGACAAAGCAGAGGCATTGCTGGATGCCGTTGGCTTGCAACAATTTGCCCATGTCATGACCTTGGATTTGTCCTATGGACGCAAACGGGCTTTGGAGATTGCTACTACCTTGGCTTTAGACCCGCAGATGCTATTGCTGGATGAACCGACGCAAGGCATGGGGCATGAAGATGTTAGTGTGGTGGCTGATCTGATTAAAAAAGTATCGGCTAATCGTACCATCTTAATGGTTGAACACAATCTACAAGTGGTTTCCAAACTAGCGGATCGGATTACGGTACTGCAACGCGGTGCGGTATTAACGGAAGGCAACTATGCCACAGTATCCGCTGATCCACGGGTTAAAGAAGCGTATTTAGGCATTGCTGCGGATGAAAACGTCCTTCAGGAGGCTGCATGAGCCGCATGATGGATGGAAAGTTAGATGAAAAAATCCGCATACGTGATTTACACGCCTTTTATGGCGAATCCCATATCCTGCATGGCATTGACTTGCAGGTAAACCGGGGGGAGTTGGTAACGCTCTTAGGCCGCAATGGTTCGGGGCGTTCCACCACACTTAAGTCGATTATGAATATGGTCGGAAGGCGTACGGGTAGCATTATGATCAATGGCACCGAGACCATTGATACACCGGCACACCGTATTGCGCATTTAGGCATTGGTTTTTGTCCGGAAGAACGGGGCATTTTTGCGAGTCTGAGCGTGGAGGAAAACTTGCTATTACCGCCTGCTGTACGCAGTGATGGCATGACGCTCGACGAAATCTACAGCATGTTCCCGAATTTGTATGAACGCCGTACCAGTCAGGGCACACGTTTGTCCGGCGGCGAACAACAGATGTTGGCATTAGCGCGTATTTTACGCACCGGCGCGAATATTTTGTTGTTAGACGAGATTACAGAGGGACTTGCTCCGGTAATTGTAAAGAAACTGGGCGAAGTTCTGCTGAAGCTGAAAAGCCGCAATCTGACGATTCTGTTGGTGGAACAGAATTTTCATTTTGCCGCGCCGATTGCTGACCGCCATTACATTATGGAACACGGTCATATTGTGGAGGAAATTCAACAATCCGAACTTGAGGAGAAGCGCGGATTGCTGGACACGTACCTGAGTGTGTAAGCACCAGATCATTTGTGTGAATTTTGGAGGAGAGATATGCAGTTTAAAGGTGCAGGGTTAGCTACAGCCGTAGCATTGGCTTTGGTAATGAACAGTGTTCATGCCGAAGGTATTTCAGATGGCAAACTAAAAATCGGTGTGATGGCCGACATGAGTGGCACCTATGCCGACGTTTGCGGTAAAGGTTGTGTAGCTGCAGTGGAAATGGCGGTAAAAGATTTTGGCGGCAAAGTTCTGGATAAGCCGATTGAGGTGATTTCAGCGGATGATCAGAACAAACCGGATATTGGTTCTGCTTTGGCACGGGAATGGGTCGATAAGGAAAAGGTAGATGCTATTGGCGGTATTGTGGCCTCTTCAGTCGGTTTGGCGGTCAGCAAAGTGGCGACTGAAGCTAAAAAGCCGCTGTTGATTTCCACCGCAGGTAGTACCGCGTTTACTAGCAAAGCCTGTTCACCTTTTAATGCGCAATGGACCTATGACGTTGCTGCATTGGCCAATGGTACGGTTAAACCCTTGGTCGCAGCAGGCAAGAAAAAGTGGTACTTCATTACCGCTGACTATGAATTTGGTAATGCGCTGGAAAAAGTTGCCAGCGGTGTGATTGAGAAAAACGGTGGTACGGTGGCCGGTGCGGTGAAAGTGCCACTCGGTACGACTGACTTCTCTTCGTACATTTTGCAGGCACAGTCCTCTGGCGCAGATGCAGTAGCCTTTGCCAATGCGGGTAAGGATTTTGTTAACTCGCTAAAGGCGGCGCATGAGTTTGGTTTGGATAAACAGGCGACCATGGTGGGTTTACTGGTGTTTGCCTCCGATGTACAGGCGATTGACCCGGCTGTGATTGGCGATATGCGTTTGACCACCGGCTTTTATAGCGAAATGGATGACAAAACCAAAGAATGGTCAAAGCGCTATAAAGAAACTTTTGGTAAAACACCCGGCATGGGTCAGGCAGGTGCGTATTCCGCCACCATGCATTACCTGAATGCAGTCAAGGAAGCCGGTACCGATGAGGGCGAGGCGGTCATGGCGAAGATGAAAGCCAGTAAGCCGGATGACTTTTTTGCCCGTAATGCAGTTTTGCGTGCAGATGGCCGCATGGTGCATGACATGTATCAAGTCCGCGTGAAAAAGGCGGATGAGCGCAAGAGCGAAGATGATATCTTCGAGATTGAGAAAACTTTAAGCGGCGATGAGGTGTATTTGCCCATGGTCGCTGAGTGTGACTTTGGTGGTAAGGCAGATAAAGAAGCTAAACCTGCCAAAGACAGCAAGGATGATAAGGACGCGAAAGAAAGCAAAGACAGCAAAGACGATAAGGATTCAAAGGAAAGTAAAGATAAAGCCAAGTAGTCGTGGCTCTCTCCCTGGGGTGATCTTCTGTATCACCCCCCTCTCTCTCCTTACTCCTGCGTTGTCAAAGGTGTTCTATGGATTCTTTCCTCGGTATCAATCCAGCCGCCTTGTTTGGACAGTTATTGGTCGGACTCATTAATGGTTCGTTCTATGCACTGCTCAGTCTGGGACTGGCTATCATTTTTGGTTTGCTGCGAATTATCAATTTTGCCCAAGGTGCCTTGTATATGATTGGGGCATTTGTGGCTTGGCTGGGATTGCAGCATTTAGGCATTAGCTACTGGTGGGCACTGATTCTGGCACCCATTGCAGTAGGGTTACTGGGCATTGTGATTGAGCGGGTGCTAATACGACCTATAGCGCACGAAGATCACTTGTACAGTTTGTTATTAACCTTTGGGATTGCACTGGTATTGCAAGGCATTTTTACTCATGTGTTTGGTTCATCCGGGTTGCCGTATTCCATCCCGGAGAGCTTACAAGGGGGAGTAAATCTGGGGTTTATGTATCTGCCGACGTATCGTGGCTGGATCATAGCGGTATCCTTGCTGGTGTGCAGCTCGACTTGGTGGATTATTGAAAAAACCAAGCTAGGTGCTTACCTGCGCGCGGGGACAGAAAATTCCCGTTTATTGCAGGCATTTGGTATCAATGTGCCGTTAATGGTGACACTGACGTTTGGTTTTGGGGTGGGATTGGCAGGCTTGGCTGGCGTACTAGCCGCACCGATTTATTCGGTAAGCCCGGATATGGGTTCCAATATCCTCATTGTGGTGTTTGCCATTGTGGTGATTGGCGGTATGGGCTCCATTGGTGGTGCCATTCTCACCGGTTTAGGAATGGGTATTATTGAAGGCTTGACCAAGTATTTTTACCCGGAAGCATCCAATACCGTGATTTTTTTAGTAATGGTACTGGTATTGCTGATCAAGCCAGCGGGTTTGTTTGGTAAGGAGGCATAAATGAACATGATGACTTCTGTCCTGCATAACCGCTTGTTTGCATGGATTTTACTGGCTGTGGCTTTAATTTTACCGTGGGTAGCTTACCCGGTATTGTTAATGAAGATATTGTGCTTTGCCCTGTTTGCAGCGGCCTTTAACCTCATGTTGGGGTTTGTTGGCATGTTGTCATTTGGGCATGCCGCTTTTCTCAGTACCGGTGGCTATATGACGGGGTATGCCATTACCCAATGGGGGGTGACCCCGGAGGTTGGCATTGTCCTCGGTACAGCGGCATCAGGCTTGCTCGGCTATATTTTTGGCAAGCTGTCGGTTAAGCGTGAAGGCATTTATTTTGCGATGGTCACGCTGGCATTGTCGCAGTTGGTGTTTTTCTTTTATCTGCAAGCCCCTTTTACCGGTGGTGAAAATGGCATGCAGGGGATCGCGCGTGGCAAGTTGTTTGGCCTGATTGAACTGAATAACAACTTGAATATGTATTATTTTGTCCTGGCGATTTTTCTGGCTGGTTTTGCGCTGATTTACCGCACCATTCATTCACCGTTTGGGCAGGTATTGAAAGCTATTCGTGAGAATGAACCGCGAGCAATTTCACTGGGTTACAACGTACGCAGTTACAAGTTACTGGCCTTTGTTATCTCGGCCACGCTCGCAGGGTTAGCCGGGTCTACCAAAGCCTTGGTATTCCAGTTGGAATCCTTAACGGATGCCCATTGGCATATGTCAGGTGAGGTAGTGCTGATGACCTTGCTCGGCGGTATGGGAACAGTATTTGGTCCGCTATTAGGAGCGGGCGTCATGGTTGGTATTGAAAACCTTTTTTCAGGCGGTGAGCTGGGAAGCTATATTCATATCATCATGGGGTGTATTTTTATTGTTTGCGTACTGCTATTTAGAAACGGCATTGTTGGGGAGTTCAACAAGTTGCTGAAAAATAATTTTTAGAGGCAGGAGAGAATATGTCTGAAGTCAATATCTACGAGCAACATCTTGAGCAGAATGCTGCGAATTATGAGGCACTCAGTCCGCTGACCTTCCTGGAGCGATCGGCATCGATTTACCCAGATAAGCTGGCAGTCGTACATGGCGAGGTTCGCCGTACCTGGGCTGAAACTTATGAACGTTGCCGTCGTTTGGCTAGCGCGCTGGTAAAAGAAGGCATTAAGCCAGGGGATACGGTTTCAATGATGTGCCCGAATCTGCCGGAACACTTCGAAGCCCACTTTGGTGTACCGATGGCAGGGGCAGTGTTGAACTCGATCAATACCCGTCTGGATGCGCCTGCGGTAGCCTTCATTATTAAACACGCCGAAACCAAGATTCTGTTCACCGAGCGGGAAATGAATGCGGTGGTGAGCAAGGCGCTGGATTTGCTCGACACCAAGCCGCTGGTTATTGATATTGACGATCCGACTTTCCAAGAGGGCAAATTGCTGGGTTCGATGACTTATGAAAAATTCATCGAAGAAGGCGACCCTGAATTTGCTTGGCAAGGCCCTGCTAATGAATGGGATGCCATCAGCCTCAACTATACCTCTGGTACTACCGGTGATCCCAAAGGCGTGGTTTACCACCATCGTGGTGCTTACCTGAATGCGGTCAGCAATGCGCTGTCTTGGCAGATGCCTTACCACGCTACTTATCTGTGGACATTGCCCATGTTCCACTGCAATGGTTGGTGCTTCCCTTGGACTATGGCGGTGATTGCGGGTGTGAGCGTGTGCTTGCGCCATGTGCGCGCTCAGAAAATCGTTGAGCTAATTATTAATGAAAAGGTTGACCACCTGTGTGGTGCACCGATTGTTCTGAGTATGATTGGCAATGCGCCTGCATCGGTTAAAGCCGGTATTACGCACCCGGTCAAAGTCATGACCGCCGGTGCGCCACCACCAGCCGCTGTTATCCAGACCATGGAAGAAATGAACTTTGACGTAACACAGGTATACGGTTTGACTGAAACCTATGGGCCTTGTGTGGTCAGTGCCTGGAAAGATGAGTGGAATGACAAGTCGATTGAAGAACGTGCGCGTTTGAAAGCCCGCCAGGGTGTGCGTGCGCCTATGCAAGAAGGCTTGATGGTGGCTGACCCGGCTACTTTAGAACCGGTTGAGAAAGACGGTCAAACCATTGGTGAGATTTTCATGCGCGGTAATATCGTCATGAAAGGTTATCTGAAAAATGCACCGACGACCGATTCCTCTTTCTCCGGCGGCTGGTTCCACTCCGGCGACTTAGCAGTATGGCACCCGGATGGTTATGTCGAAATCAAAGACCGTTCTAAAGACATTATCATTTCAGGTGGTGAAAACATCTCCAGCATCGAAGTAGAAGACGTCCTGTACAAACACCCGAAAATTCAGGATGCGGCCGTTGTTGCCAAGCCGGATGAAAAATGGGGTGAAGTACCGTGTGCGTTTATCAAGCTAGCGGATGAAACCACCATGACCGTGGAAGAAGTGATCCAATATTGCCGCGAGAATATGGCGCACTTTAAAGTACCCAAAAGAGTGGTATTTGTGGATTTGCCGCGTACTTCTACGGGTAAAGTGCAGAAGTTTATCTTACGCCAGTGGGCACGCGAGGCCTAAGCCAAGCGTTTTTTTCTATTACAGTGGACAGGCGATATCCTTAGCGGGCAGTCTCAGGGCTGCCCCCCCGTTTTTCAGGATGAGTAAGTATGAAGATACTAGTTGCAGTAAAAAGAGTCATTGATTACAGCGTTAAGGTGCGCGTCAAAGCAGACAACAGCGATGTTGACCTTACCAATGTCAAAATGTCCATCAACCCTTTCTGTGAAATTGCGGTGGAAGAAGCCGTGCGTCTCAAGGAAGCCGGTGTTGCCAGCGAAGTGGTGGTAGTCTCCATTGGTCCTAAACAGGTTCAGGATCAGATGCGGGCGGCAATGGCGATTGGTGCTGATCGTGGCATCTGGATTGAAACCGCTGATACCAACCTCAATGCCCTAAGTGTGGCTAAATTGTTGGCTAAAGTGGTACAGGATGAACAGCCTGGCTTGGTATTGTTGGGTAAACAATCCATTGATTCTGACAATAACCAGACCGGTCAAATGTTGGCGGCTTTATGCGGTTACCCACAAGCGACTTTTGCCTCCAAAGTGGTGGTTGAAGGCGGTAAAGCCAATGTTACTCGTGAAGTAGACGGTGGCTTGCAAACGCTGAGCTTGCAATTGCCTGCAGTAGTCACGACCGACTTGCGTTTGAATGAACCGCGTTACGTTAAATTGCCCGACATTATGAAAGCCAAGAAAAAGCCATTGGCGGCCACTAGCCCGGAAGCATTAGGCGTGTCTGTTGGCAATACCGTAACTCTGTTGAAAGTGGAAACCCCTGCCGAGCGCAAGGCCGGTATTAAGGTTGAAACCGTAGATGCGTTGATTGATTGCCTGAAAAATCAGGCCAAAGTGCTGTGAGGGAAAAACGACTATGACTATTTTGGTAATTGCAGAACACGATAATCAAACCCTCAAGCCAGCAACCCTGAATACCGTCAAGGCTGCGCAGCAAATCGGTGGGGATATTGAGGTATTGGTAGCCGGTAGCGGCTGTCAGGCAGTTGCACAAGCGGCAGCAGCGATTGCAGGCGTGAGCAAAGTTAAGCTTGCGGATAATGCGGCCTATCAGCATCAACTGGCAGAAAACCTCAGCCAATTAGTTGCTGCTTTGGCTCCGGCTTATAGCCATGTATTAGCGCCAGCGACCACTACTGGTAAGGATATGTTGCCGCGTGCAGCTGCTTTGCTGGGTGTCAACATGGTCGGTGACATTATGGCGGTCGTCAGTGCGGATACTTTCAAGCGTCCGATTTACGCCGGTAATGCGATTGCAACCGTACAAACTGCGGATGCTATTAAGTTATTAACTGTGCGCGGTACAGCTTTTGACCCAGCAGCTGCTACGGGTGGTAGTGCTGCGATTGAAGCAGTCAGTGATGTATTTACCGCTAACAATACCCAATTTGTGGGTGAAGAGATTGTTAAATCCGACCGTCCAGAATTGACTGCCGCTAAAGTGGTGGTATCCGGTGGTCGTGGTTTGGGTTCAGGCGAGAATTTTGCGCTGGTCTATGCGTTGGCTGACAAACTTGGCGCAGCCGTTGGTGCATCGCGTGCGGCGGTGGATGCTGGTTATGTACCAAATGATATGCAGGTCGGTCAGACCGGTAAAGTGGTTGCCCCACAGCTGTACATGGCAATTGGTATCTCTGGTGCCATCCAGCATTTGGCGGGTATGAAAGATTCCAAAGTCATTGTGGCTATTAACAAAGACCCAGAAGCGCCCATTTTCCAAGTGGCGGATTATGGTCTGGTTGGCGACCTGTTTACTGTTGTACCTGAACTGATTACAAAAATCTGACCGGGAGATTATTGATCATGAGTTACTCTCATCCTTATCAGGATGCCGAATTTGTCCTGCGGCATATAGTTGATTTAGACGGTCTGTGTGAAAAAGCCGGTTTGTCTGAAGTCAATATGGATCTGGCACTGGCCATTCTGGATGAAGCGGGCAAAATGGGGGCGGAAGTACTGGCTCCCTTGAATCGGGTTGGTGATGCACAAGGGGCTAAGCTTGGCCCAAATGGTGTAGAAGAAACACCCGGTTTCAAAGATGCTTATCTGCAATTTGCCGAAAGTGGCTGGTTATCGCTGACGGTCGCTGAAGAATTTGGCGGTCAGAATCTGCCTAATGTGCTCAGTACAGCGGTAAATGAAATCTGGCACTCTGCCAATATGGCTTATGCGCTGTGTCCAATGCTCAGCCAAGGCGCGATGGAAAGTATTGGCCATCACGCTAGTGAAGAGCTGAAAAATGCTTATCTACCAAAATTGGCTACGGGTGAATGGACCGGGACCATGAACCTGACCGAACCTGATGCAGGTTCTGATCTGGCCGCGATTAAATCCAAAGCGATTCCAGAAGGCGATCACTACCTGATTTCTGGGCAGAAGATCTTCATTACCTGGGGCGACCATCAAATGACCAATAATATTGTGCATTTGGTATTGGCACGCCTGCCTGATGCACCTCCCGGTGTTAAAGGCATTTCCTTGTTTGTCGTGCCGAAATTCATCCTCAATGAAAACGGTGAACCGGGTGAGCGCAATGGTGCGCATTGTTTGTCACTGGAACACAAACTGGGTATTCACGGTAGCCCTACCTGCGTCATGGAATTCAATAATGCAGTGGGTTATCTGGTTGGTGAGGCTAACAAAGGTTTGCCTTACATGTTTACCATGATGAACCACGCGCGTCAGGCCGTCGGCTTGCAAGGTTTGTCCATCTCTGAACGGGCTTACCAGCAAGCGCTGCAATATTCCAAAGAGCGTCTGCAAGGCACGCGCCGTGATGGTTCACGTATTCCTATCATCCAGCATCCTGATGTACGTCGTATGCTGATGGTGATGAAATCCAGCATTGAAGCCATGCGTGCGTTAGCATTGACCGCTGCGGCAGAAATTGACCGTGCGCGTTATGCCCAAGATGCCGGTGAAAAAGCACTGCATTCGACTCGTGTTGAACTGCTGACCCCGATTGTGAAAGGCTGGCTGACTGAAATGTCGCAGGAATTGACATCGTTGGGTATCCAGGTTTACGGTGGCATGGGTTACGTGGAGGAGACAGGTGCTGCTCAGCACTATCGTGATGCACGCATCCTCACTATCTATGAGGGTACCACCGGTATTCAGGCGCTGGATTTCATCGGCCGTAAGACTTTGGTCGACAAAGGTGAAGGTCTGTTGGTGCTGTTACAGGAAATGGAACAGACGGCTGCTGAATTACAGGCTTATCCAGATACCAGTGTCGTCAGCAACTTCGCTCAGGCTCTGAATAATGGTAGCGAAGCCCGTGAATGGTTACTGGCTAATGCAGGTCAGGATCCTAACCTTGCCGGTGCCGCTAGTGTGAATTTCATGATGCTGTTTGGTTACCTGTGCGGTGGCTGGTTGCTGGCTAAAGGGGCACTGCAAGCGCAGGCACAATTAGCCAGCGGTGAAGGTGATGCAGATTTCCTCAAAGCTAAATGCTTGAGCGCGCGTTTCTACAGCGAACATCTGTTGCCGCGTACCCAGGCTTGTCTGGCTGCCATTAAGGCGGGTAGTGAGAGCCTGATGTCCATGCCTGAGGATAAGTTCTAATTAAAGGAAAGCTGTCATGACTGAACGTGAGTCAATGGAATTCGATGTTGTCATCGTAGGTGGCGGGCCGTCGGGATTATCCGCTGCCTGTCGCCTGATGCAACTGGCGCAGGAGAAGGGACAGGAACTCAATGTCTGTCTGGTGGAAAAAGGCTCCGAAGTAGGTGCCCACATTCTGTCTGGTGCGGTGATTGAACCCCGAGCTATGAATGAATTATTCCCCGACTGGCAAGCCATGGGTGCACCCCTGAATACCCCTGTCGTCAAGGATGAGCTGTATTTGTTACGGGATGAGCAAAAATCCCTAGCCTTGCCGCACACGCTGATTCCAAAGACCATGTACAACGATGGCAACTATATCGTTAGCCTCGGCAATGTCTGCCGCTGGTTAGGCGAACAGGCGGAAAGCCTGGGCGTAAATGTATTCCCAGGCTTTGCCGCTAGCGAAATTCTTTACCATGATGATGGCAGTGTACGCGGTATTCTGACCGGCGATATGGGTGTCGGTGCTGATGGCGAACCGAAAGACAGCTATACCCCCGGTATGGAATTGTTGGCCAAATACACTATCTTTGCTGAAGGTTGCCGAGGGCATCTTGGCAAGCAATTGCTGAAGACATTCAACCTTGATGCTGAAGCAGATGCACAGCATTACGCGATTGGTTTAAAAGAACTCTGGGACATTGACCCCGCTAAGCATCAGCCCGGTCTAGTGGTGCATGGCGCTGGTTGGCCACTGACAGGCGATACCAGCGGTGGTTTCTTCTTGTATCACGCTGAAAATAATCAGGTTATGGTGGGTTTGATTGTTGACCTTAACTACAAGAATCCTTACCTCAGCCCGTATGACGAATTCCAGCGTATGAAGCATCATCCGCTGATTGCGCAATACCTGCAAGGCGGCAAACGTGTGGCTTACGGGGCGCGTGCTATTACCAAAGGTGGCTTTAATGCTCTGCCGAAAATGCACTTCCCCGGTGGTTTATTGGTAGGTTGTGATGCCGGTACTTTAAACTTTGCCAAGATCAAAGGCACCCATACTGCTATGAAAAGCGGTATGTTGGCGGCGGAAGAAATTATGGCAGCCTTTGAAGCTGGCGATGAAGGCGGCAAGGACTTGAGCGGCTATGCCGAACGCTTCCAAAATTCCTGGGTTTACGAAGAGCTGAAAGCTACACGTAATTTTGGCCCTGCTATGCATAAATTCGGCATGATCATCGGCGGTGCGATTAACTTCCTTGATCAAAACATACTCGGTGGCCAATTGCCGCTAACGTTCCGCGATAATTCCCAAGATTACGCTCATCTGACTAAAGCCAGCAATGCTTTACCCATTGTGTATCCTAAGCCGGATGGCAAACTCAGTTTTGACAAGCTGACTTCGGTATTCCTCTCCAATACCAACCATGAGGAAGACCAACCTTGTCACTTGCAACTGACTGACCCTAGCATTCCCTTGCGGGTGAATTTGCCCGAATACGCTGAACCGGCGCAACGTTATTGCCCGGCTGGGGTGTACGAGGTGGTCAGTGAAGGTGAAGAGCAGCGTTTCCAGATCAATGCCCAAAACTGTGTTCACTGTAAAACCTGTGACATTAAAGACCCGTCGCAAAACATTACTTGGGTGACACCGGAAGGCGGTGGCGGCCCGAATTACCCTAATATGTAGGATTAGAACAATGCAAAAAGAACTTAAAGTCGGCGATACCGCTACTCTTACGCGCGTGTTTACTGACGCTGATGTACGCCAGTATGCGGATTTGTCTACTGATCATAATCCAGTGCATTTAGATGCTGATTATGCAGCCAGCACCCAATTTGGCCAGCGCATTGTGCATGGTATGCTGGTTGGTAGCCTGTTCTCAGCTTTATTAGGCGAACATTTGCCGGGTCATGGTTCTATCTATATGAGCCAAAACCTGCAATTCAAAGCGCCGGTTTATTTAGACACGCAAGTCATTGCCAAAGTGGAAATCACCGCGATTCGCGACGGCAAGCCGATTGTCACCGTGAAAACCACCTGTGAAGACAAAGACGGCAAATTGCTGATTACGGGCGAAGCCGTGCTGTATGTACCTTGGTTAAAAGCTTGATTTAAGCCGTTTTGACCTTAAGCGGCAGTCGGCCCGACCGCTGCCGCAGCCAATTAATTCCCTCTAAAACTCCTTTGCGAGTTACAAGCCAGCGTTCCAGCTCGAATTTGCCCGGAAACTGCATCACCGCCAGACCTA
>CAZCJE010000014.1:0-3926 GCA_964498805.1 uncultured Thiothrix sp. | reverse complement strand
ACAAGCCAGCGTTCCAGCTCGAATTTGCCCGGAAACTGCATCACCGCCAGACCTATCAGAATGGTTAACAAACCTTGCCCCGGCAATACCAACATAGCGATTCCCGCACTCACCACGGTTAGGCCAATAATATTGCGCAAGATGGTGCGCGGTTGTAATAAAATCTTCCAGGAGCTCGGATCACGGGCGCGTGAGAAGTAATCCACCGGAATCTTGTTGAGAATCCACGGCAGCAAAAGCAGGGATAATACAAACATAATGGCGGAAATCACGCCAATGATGACTAACAGTTCCAAAAAAAAACCTCATCGTTGTTTATGAGGTTTATATTAGCAATCTAAGACAGGTTTGGTCTGGAAAAGCGTAGGCAGGTGGGTTTATTTTTGAAGCATCAAATGTCTGTTTAAGGTTATATCGATAAACGGTCAGAATATTACGCTGACAGCGATGTTATCTAAAATTTAGTGGATAAAAAACTAATTATAAAGTAATATTTTTCTGGCATTAACTAAATAATAATGCCAGAAAAAATCTTGTTTGTAACCATACAAAAATAGTTAATAAAAATTCTTAGCAAACTTTCCAGCATTATTAGCTTAGATTTAAGTGCTCTAATAAAAATTAGACTTACTCATAACATAATTATTCTAAATATAAACCTATGATATCGATTAAATCTTTATTTAAATTTGTGTGCGATAAAAAATGGCATGATTTAGCAGAAACTGACGATAAAAATATAAGATATTGCGAGCGTTGTCAGGAAAATGTGCATCATGTTGGTTCGATTAAACAGTGGTTAAAGTCTACTTTGCAAAAGAAAGAACGCACTTGTATTGCTGTAAATATTGAAAGAAGAAATCCTCATGATGCATTTGAACTTATGGGCGTACCACCTGGTGAACTTATGGGCGATCTTTTATGGCCATTAGATTATCCTATTCGTGATAATGTGACTATTGAAAGAAGAAATCGTCATGACCCAGATTTAGATCATAAACCGCCTCCAGATGATCCAGATTTAGGTCATAAACCGCCTTCAGATGATCCAGATTTAGGTCATAAACCGCCTTCAGATGATCCGTTTTTGGGTGCTCCATGTTTAGGTCAGAAACCGACTTTATAGCCTCCAGTTGAGGTAGAACTGGGCGATCCTGATCCTGAAGCATGGCCTCGTGCTATACAAGCGTATCAATTGAAAAAAGCCCCGAACTAAATAAAGCACGGGGCAAAATGTTACGGGTTTAGACGTCCGGATTAGCGCGAATTTTGTGAATACTCAGGTCAGCTCCATTGTATTCTTCCTCCTGCGATAAACGGATACCAAGGGTAGAGCGCAATACGCCATACACAGCAAATCCGCCAGCAGTCGCAATACTAATCCCAATTAAAGTGCCAATAAGCTGTGCACCAAAGCTAACTCCACCAGTGCCACCGAAGGCTTCTAAGCCAAAGATACCAGCAGCAATGCCGCCCCATGCGCCGCATAGACCGTGCAACGGCCAGACACCAAGTACATCATCAATCTTCAGTTTATTTTGGGTCACGGTAAACGCCCAGACAAACAAAGCACCGGCAATGGCACCGACGACCAGTGCACCTAAGGGGTGCATTAGGTCAGAACCGGCACAGACTGCTACCAAGCCTGCTAAGGGGCCGTTATGCACGAAACCGGGGTCATTACGACCCGCAAATAAGGCGGCCAGAATGCCACCGACCATAGCCATTAGCGAGTTAATCGCTACGAGGCCACTAATACCACTGATTTTTTGTGCTGACATGACGTTAAAGCCAAACCAGCCCACCGCTAAAATCCATGCACCGATAGCAAGAAACGGAATGCTAGAAGGCGGATGCGCTGACATCGGTTGGCCCTGTTTGTTATAGCGGCCATGACGATGACCCAGCAGTTTTACCGCCCCTAACGCTAACCAGCCGCCCATGGCATGTACCACTACCGAACCGGCAAAATCGTGGAAGGGCACTGCAAATACGCTTTTCAGCCAGTCTTGTACGCCATACAGATTGTTCCAAATCATGCCTTCGTAAAAGGGGTAGATGAAGGCCACAATCACAAATGTTGCAATTAACTGTGGGTAGAACTTAGCGCGTTCCGCAATACCGCCAGAAATAATGGCCGGAATCGCTGCTGCAAAGGTCAGCAAGAAGAAGAATTTGACCAGATCGTAACCGTTATTGGCGGCTAGGGTTTTGGCATCGCCGAAAAAATTGGTGTGGTAGGCTATAAAATAGCCAATAAAAAAATACGCAATAGTCGAAACGGCAAAGTCGACAATAATTTTTACCAGTGCATTGACCTGGTTTTTATGACGTACTGTACCAACTTCCAGAAAGGCAAAGCCAGCATGCATGGCCAGTACCATGACCGCCCCCATCAACACAAACAAGGTGTCTAAGGCGGGTACGATTGCTTCCATACGAGCATCCTCACAACACTAAGCAAAAAAGATGCCCAATAATAAACACCTAATTGCCACTTACTAGGGCAAAATGCACAAGGGAAGGGAATTTTTATTATCTTGCTGCTATATTCGCAGAAAAGCGGCTTATTTTTCACTTTTTAAGTGCTTTTATGTGTTTAAGATAAAAAATAGTGCAAAAAATGCACCATAAATGATAATCAAGGCAAACCAGCGCGTTTCAGCGATGCATGAAAGCGGCTCAAAAGGGTAAATAGTCTAACGCGTGGGTATTGTTAGCCATTGTTGAAATATGTTTTGATTAACCAACCCCAAAATCCTTGCATGCTGGATCAATTAAATCCATTTCGGTTGGATTTGCTTTCGCTTTCTATACTTTGGAACATGTGAATACAAGTAGAGGCTATTCATGAATGCTTTAGTTCGTTCATTCAGGCTGGACAAAATCATATGGCCGCAAATACTGTTGTTTGCGGGTGGCATTTTGTGGGCTTCTTCGCTATTGCAGGTTGTGTTTCAAACCACTCATGGCCCCATTATGGGGTATTGGGTATTGCTAACCGGTTGGATGGGATTTGCATTGTTCCAGTTTGCCTGGTATGCCAATTTGTTGGCTTTGCTAGGTTTGCTATTAATGAAAAAGCACCCTAACCGTGCCATGTTGTTGGTCGTGATCTCGGCATTGTTATCCGGCCAAGCCTTCTGGTTTACGACTATACCCGGTGAACAGGTGAATATGCTGGTGGTAGGCTTTGGCACAGGCTTTTGGTGTTGGTATGTCAGTATGATCCTAATCACGATGGGCGTAATCTTTGGTTCTGGGGAGGATGAAGAGGAAGAAGCTCCCTAATGGCTGTAGCTTAATGTGGCTTATTTATCTGTGAGCAAAGCACATGCTCACAGATGAGGCTTGCAGACGGTGCGATTATTCTGTTGGAATTTGTGCCATTAAAGCAAAAGATTTAACAAAAGGCCCTGCCATAGCCGGATTTTTAATCATGGCACCGTAATCTCCCTTAAGAAATTTCAGTTTGCCAAAGGTATAAGCAGTACCTAGTCCCAGCAAGCCTAAGGGGTCTTTGGTCCATTTCAGCCAATCTTTACGTTCCGCACGCATATCCCAATCGGGGGATTCACCGGCATAACTACCTGCGCGCACACATTCACCGTTTTCAACGACAAACACACCTAAAGGCTGTTCTTCACCTTTAAGACCACAGGTAATGACGGAATTAAAACCAATAGCTGCGAGTTTATCCTTAACTTCCGGATCAGCGTTCCATAAATCCTTGAGTGCATTCATCCACTCGGCAGAAAATAATTGTGGCATGGGGTTCCTCCTAAGCCGTGTCACTAAAATAGCAAACTGCCGAGTGTACAAGTTCTGCTCTGCCTAAGCGTTTGATAGTTCTCAAGGCTTATGCACAAAAATACCCCAAAAATCGCTTAACGCTGGCAAGCGGCTGCGTCGGTACGTGCTTTGGC
>CAZCJE010000013.1:0-58132 GCA_964498805.1 uncultured Thiothrix sp. | reverse complement strand
ACAACCAAGGGATTATGAGTCCCCTGCGCTAACCGTTGCGCCATAGGCCCTAAACAGTGAAAACCTTAGTTGGTTGGCAACTGACCTGGATCATACTCCAGGAAGCTGCGAAGCATATCTGATCGGCTCGGATGACGCAACTTGCGCAACGCTTTTGCTTCAATCTGACGAATACGCTCACGTGTGACATCAAACTGTTTGCCTACCTCTTCCAAGGTGTGGTCAGTATTCATATCAATACCAAAACGCATACGCAAGACTTTAGCTTCACGCGATGTCAGGCTTGCCAGTACCTCCCGGGTCACTTCAGACAAACTGGATGTGGTAGCGGATTCAATTGGGGAGAGGATATTGCTATCTTCAATAAAGTCACCCAAATGTGAATCTTCATCATCCCCAATTGGTGTTTCCATGGAGATTGGCTCTTTGGCAATCTTCAATACCTTACGGATTTTATCCTCAGGCATATCCATAGCTTCAGCCAATTCTTCCGGCGTTGCTTCACGACCTTTTTCCTGCAACAGTTTACGCGAAATGCGATTCAACTTGTTGATGGTTTCGATCATGTGTACCGGAATACGGATAGTGCGTGCTTGGTCAGCAATCGAACGAGTAATCGCTTGGCGAATCCACCATGTAGCATAGGTCGAGAACTTGTAACCACGACGGTATTCAAACTTATCGACCGCCTTCATCAGACCAATATTGCCTTCTTGAATCAGGTCAAGGAACTGCAAACCACGGTTGGTATACTTTTTAGCTATGGAAATAACCAGACGTAAGTTGGCTTCGACCATTTCTTTCTTAGCACGACGTGCTTTAGCCTCACCTACCGACATACTGCGGTTAATTTCTTTGATCTGCGGAATGCTTAAAGTGCATTCACGTTCAATCTCACGTAATTGCTTCTGTGCATCTTGTATCTTTGGTATCAAGGCTAACAAGGAGGAATGATCACCACGTTTGCTGCTAGCATAACGTTTTAACCATTCCGGATCGGTTTCATTCTGCGGGAAGCTGTCAATGAAATCCTGTCGTGACATGCCACCTTTTTGTACACAAAGCTTCATGATGTGACGTTCATTCTGGCGAATGCGGTCAACAATCTCATTCAGCTGAACGGTCAATTGATCTATGATCGGTTGGGCAAGGCGGAATTCCATGAATTTAGTCGCCAGTGCGTCACGCGCCTGTGCATAAGTTGCTTCGTTATTATTCAGCGAAGCAGCTTTAGCAGCGTCGTATAATTCACGCAACTCAGCAAATTTAAGACGGGCTTCTTCTGGATCAGGGCCGGTATCAACCGGGTCCGTTGGCAAGACATCTTCGTCTTCATCTACCGGCGCTGCATCTTCATCAACCCCTTCAGGCAGTTCCGCTTCCTCGACAGCCATTTGGAACAAGCTGAGATCTTCATTTGGGTTGGCAAAGCCATTGATAATATCGGTCAGGCGAAAATCTTCAGCATCGATTCCAGCCGATTTCTCAAGTAATACTTCCGTAGAAGCCGGGTATTGCGCCAAGGCACGCAAGATTTCATTCAAACCCTCTTCAATACGAATAGCGATCTGAATTTCACCTTCGCGCGTTAACAGTTCAACCGTACCCATTTCGCGCATGTACATACGCACTGGGTCTGTGGTACGCCCAAAATCACTGTCAACACTGGCTAAGGCAGCAGCGGCTTCTTCAGCAGCCTCATCATCTGCCTGCACCGCTTCATCATTCAGTAGTAGGGAGTCAGCGTCCGGGGCGTGTTCATAAACCGTAATGCCCATATCGTTGATCATGGCAACGATGTCTTCAATTTGCTCGGGGTCGACTATAGTATCCGGCAAATGATCATTAACCTCGGCATAGGTCAGGTAGCCTTGCTCCTTACCTCTGGCGATCAATTCTTTCAAACCAGACTGCTGCTGCTCTTCTTGGCTCATGCCCTAAACTCTCTGGAAAAAAGGTCGGTAATTGTAGCATATTTTTCTGAAATGCATGGCAACGTTTTTATAATTAAAAACCTACTTGATGCAAATCAGACAATAAGCATAGTAAATCGTTACGCTCTTGGGGAGACAATCCTTCCACTTGCTCGCGGTTGAGTAATACCTCCAGCTGTTTTTGTTGTGCTTGGCGTCGAATTTGACTAAGGCAATCCAAAAACTCACGCTGGGGAATATCACTATCAGCTTCATACTGAAATGCTCCACTATTAAGGCGCGTCAGTATTTTAGCGTAAGTAGTACCGCGAAAACGTTCGACAAGAGCTGCTGTGTGTATAGTGGGGTCAACTTCAATGTTTTCAAGGAGTGCCAAAAATAAGTCCATACCAGCCACTTCATAACGTGCCCATTGCTCTGGATTGCCGACATACTGAGCTAGATGCGGGTAATTTAGCAATAGGGCAATGGCATGGCGCATAGGCGTACGTCGCATCTCCTGTTCATTTAGCCGCCATTTTTGGGCCACGGGTTCAGCCGTTGACGTGCCTGAATATTTTTTCAGTAATTTTTCTTGTCCGGCCTCAACATAACCCATGCGAATTAATTCCGGCATTAATTGTTTTTTCTGCAAAATATCTGGCATTTTTGCCAGTATTTCAGATGCCTCTTTAATAAAACGCGCCCGGTCTTCAGTAATGTTCAAGGTATAATTTTCCCTGAAACCTAATTGATCATTCAAACCAATCAATAAAAACCGGGTTAAAGGCAAGGCATTCGTCAAAGCCGTTTCAAATGCGTTTTGGCCTATTTTACGAATATAGGAATCCGGGTCTTCACCAGCAGGCAAAAATAAAAATTTAACCTGTCGGTCATCGGTTAATTCAGGTAGGGTGTTTTCTAGGGCACGCCAAGCCGCTTGCTTGCCCGCCCGATCCCCATCAAAACAAAACACGATTTCCGGTACTACCCGAAATAGCTTTTGTACATGTTCAGTCGTCGTTGCCGTTCCTAATGTCGCTACAGCATAAGTAACGTTATGCTGCGACAATGCGATGACATCCATGTAACCTTCTACTACCAATAATCGCTCCAGTTGTCGGGTATGCTGCCGTACCTCATACAAACCATAGAGTTCAGAGCCTTTATGAAACAGTTCTGTTTCCGGTGAGTTAAGGTATTTAGGCGTATCATTACCCATAACCCGCCCGCCAAACCCAATCACCCGCCCACGCCGGTCACGAATCGGGAACATGATGCGTTCGCGGAAACGATCATATACCCGCCCGGCTTCATTACGTATTAATAAACCACTAGCTAATAATTTGTCGTTACCATAGCGACTTGCCAGCTGTTTGCTCAGATTATCCCAACCCGCTGGCGCATAACCGAGGCCAAAACGTTGAATAATCTCAGTATTTAAACCACGTTTTTGTAAATAAGCGAGGGCAACCGGTGCTTGATTTAATTGTTGCTGGTACCAAACCGTCGTCTCTTCCATTAAATTATACAAAGTGCGGTTGGTGGTTTGCTGACGAGGTGCATGTTCTGCACCTTCACGGGGTACGAGCACTCCTGCGGTGCGTGCAAGTGCTTCTATGGCTTCGACGTATTCGAGGTGGTCATAGTCCATCAAAAAAGAAATGGCTGAACCATGTACGCCACAACCAAAACAATGGTAGAACTGTTTAGTCGGACTGACCGTAAACGACGGCGTTTTTTCATTATGAAAAGGACAACAAGCCATGTATTCACGTCCCGTTTTTTTCAAAGGTACGCGTGCACCGATCACCTCGATAATATCGACGCGACTAAGCAGTTGGTCTATGAATTCCTTGGGAATGCGGCCTGCCGTACTCATAAGGTCTCTTTTCTTGCGGGCGAAAACGCGCTAAGGTGTCTAGCCCTGATTGTGTTTGTGTTTCATAATAGCAACCCCTTTACTGCCTGAGATTCCGATGAGATACACTGAATTCCCCCCGGCGCAAGGGCTTTATGACCCTGGCTTTGAACATGATGCTTGCGGCATGGGTTTTGTGGCACACCTAAAAGGTGTCAAATCACACAGAATCGTCCAACAGGCATTAAAAGTGTTAACCCACATGGAGCATCGTGGTGCTCGTGGCTGTGAGGAAAATACAGGTGATGGTGCTGGTATTCTACTCCAGATCCCACACAAGTTTTTAGTGACTGAATGTAAGTCCCTCAATATCAAGCTGCCTGAACCCGGCCATTATGCAGTGGGCATGGTGTTTTTGCCACAGGAAAGCGAAGCGCGTGCCGAATGTGCTGCAATCTTCTCCCGTATTATAGAAGAAGAAGGCCAAATACTCTTGGGTTGGCGTGATGTCCCTGTTAATCCAACCCCTATCGGCAATAGTGCCCTTAAAGCTATGCCACATATTCGCATGGCATTTGTGGCCAAGTCTGCGGATACCGATGTAGGTTTGGACTTTGAGCGTAAGCTGTATGTGATTCGTAAACGCACCGAGAATGCTATTGCCTCGGACACAGTAGCCGGTCACATTTACTTCCCAAGCTTTTCCTCACGCACAATGGTGTATAAAGGCATGCTGACTACCGAACAGGTAGGCCAGTTCTATCTGGATTTAGCTAATCCAGCCCTAGAAACAGCCATTGCCATGGTACATTCACGCTTCTCTACTAATACGTTCCCTAGCTGGTCACGGGCGCATCCAAACCGCTACCTGATCCACAATGGTGAAATCAACACCATGCGCGGCAATGTCAATTGGATGAATGCGCGCCAAGGTGTCATCAAAACTGACGTATTCAAGACGGATGTGGCGAAACTATTCCCCATCGTCAATCCCAACGGCAGTGACTCGGCTATGTTTGATAACACGCTGGAGTTCATGTACCTGTCTGGCTACTCCTTGCCCCACGCTATGATGATGATGGTGCCTGAACCCTGGGCTAATCATGAAAGCATGAGTGCAGAGAAGAAAGCCTTCTATGAATATCACAGCTGCTTGATGGAACCGTGGGATGGCCCTGCAGCTATGGGCTTTACTGACGGTACATTAGTAGGTGCGACCTTAGACCGTAACGGTCTGCGCCCTTCCCGTTACTATGTCACTAATGATGACATGATCATTCTGGCCTCTGAAGTAGGGGTACTGGAAGATCTGGACCAAAGCACGGTTATTTCTAAACAGCGCCTGCAACCAGGCCGCATGCTGTTGGTTGATACCTCCCAAGGACGTATTGTTACTGACGAGGAAATTAAATCACAGATTGCAACCGCCAAACCGTATCAGGATTGGCTAGATAACAATCTGGTTGAATTGAAAGACCTGCCAGAAGCGCCACGTAATGCCTTGCCTGCGCATGAAACCTTGGTGCAACGCCAAAAAATGTTTGGTTATACCTATGAAGATGTGCGTAAGGTACTCGTACCACTGGCATTGACCAGTATCGACCCTTTAGGCGCTATGGGCGTTGACTCGCCAATTGCGGTCTTGTCTAACCATTCACAACCGCTGTTTAACTACTTCAAACAGTTGTTTGCCCAGGTTACTAACCCGCCAATTGATGCTATCCGTGAAGAGATCATTACCTCTTCTTATACCACGCTTGGCTCAGAAGGTGACATTACCGCACCAACAGCCGCTAGCTGTCATCAGATTCTGTTGAAAACACCGATTCTGAATAATGATGAGCTGAACAAGCTGATCCATATCCAGCGTGAAGGCTTTAAAACCGTTACCCTGCCGATCCTGTTCCGTTCTGCTAATGGCGAACCTGAACTGGAAGTGGCAATGGAAAAACTGTTTGCAGCGGCAGATAAAGCGATTGAAGAAGGTGCCAATATTCTGGTGCTGTCTGACCGTTTGGCCGATGCCGACAATGCGCCAATTCCATCTTTACTGGCAGTGTCCGGTTTACATCATCACCTGATCCGCTTAGGCAAACGCACACGCGTAAGTTTAATTCTGGAATCCGGTGAACCGCGTCAGGTACACCATTTCTGTACTTTGCTTGGTTATGGTGCGCAAGCGATTAACCCGTATCTGGCCTTTGAATCTCTTGAAGACCTGATTCGTGAAGGTTTGCTGCCTAATCTCAAGCACGAATACGCGGTACAAAAATACATCAAAGGTGTTACCAAAGGCGTGATTAAGGTTATGTCGAAAATCGGCATTTCCACCATCCAGTCTTATCGTGGGGCGCAAATCTTTGAAGCGCTTGGCATCAGTCAGGAAGTGATTAACAAATACTTCACGGCTACCGCTTCGCGTATTGGTGGTATTGACCTAAATACCATCGCCCAAGAAACCTTAATGCGTCATCAACGCGCTTATGACCACCATGACGCTGAACAGCGTTCCTTGCGTGCCGGTAGCGTATTCCAATGGCGTGATTCGGAAGAAGAGCATCAGTACAACCCATCTACCATTTACACATTGCAAAAAGCAGTGCGTACCGGTGACTACCAGTTGTACAAACAGTACAGCAAATTGCTGCACGAAGACGCGGAAGTTAAATTCAACCTGCGTAACCTGCTCGAATTCAATTTTGCGGAACAACCTATTCCGCTGAGTGAAGTTGAACCGGCTTACGAAATCGTTAAGCGCTTTAAATCTGGTGCAATGTCTTTCGGCTCCATCAGTCAAGAAGCACACGAAGATTTGGCTATTGCCATGAACCGTTTGGGGGGTCGTTCCAACTCCGGTGAAGGTGGTGAAGACCCAGCGCGTTATGTTCCAGATACGAATGGCGATTCCCGTAATAGTGCCATTAAACAGGTAGCCTCTGGTCGCTTCGGTGTTAACAGCTACTATCTGAATAATGCGGTAGAACTCCAGATCAAACTGGCACAAGGCGCAAAACCGGGTGAAGGTGGGCAGCTACCTGGTAAAAAAGTTTATCCGTGGGTTGCCAAAGTACGTGGTACTACCCCAGGCGTAGGCTTGATTTCGCCACCACCACACCACGATATCTACTCGATTGAAGATTTGGCACAGCTGATTCATGACCTGAAGAATGCGAATAAACGTGCTCGTATCAATGTCAAATTGGTGTCTGAAGTCGGTGTAGGTACTATCGCTGCGGGTGTGGCCAAAGGCAAAGCTGACGTCATTTTGATCTCTGGTTATGATGGCGGTACCGGTGCATCCCCTAAAACCAGTGTGCAACACGCTGGCTTGCCGTGGGAACTCGGTTTGGCTGAAACCCACCAGACCTTGCTGCTGAATAACCTGCGTAGCCGTGTGCGTCTGGAAACTGACGGCAAACTGATGTCGGGTCGTGATGTAGCTATTGCCGCTCTATTAGGTGCCGAAGAATACGGCTTTGCGACCTTGCCACTAGTAGCCTTAGGTTGCGTCATGATGCGTGTTTGCCATCAGGATACTTGCCCTGTTGGTATTGCCACTCAGAATCCGGAATTGCGTAAGAAATACAGCGGCGATCCACAGTATGCGGTTAACCTGCTGATGTTTATCGCTGAAGAACTGCGCGAATACATGGCTAAGCTGGGCTTCCGTACCATTGATGAAATGATTGGCCGTACCGACAAGCTGCGTCAGGAAACTGCCAAGGGGCACTGGAAAGCGGCCATGGTAGACCTAAGCAAATTGCTGTATCAGCCTTCTTTGGAAGACTGTGATGGTGTTCGTGGTATCCGTCAGCAAGATCACGGCATTGCCGAATCCCTTGATGAGCGCGCCATCCTCAAAGCTTGCCAGCCTGCCATTGACTATGGCACGCCAGTAGCCGCTGAGTTTGAAATCCGCAATATTGACCGGGTAGCAGGTACTATTACCGGTTCAGAAGTGACACGCAAACACGGGGCTAAAGGCTTACCGGATAACACCATTCACCTGAAGTTTAAAGGTTCTGCGGGACAAAGCTTTGGCGCTTTCATCCCTAAAGGCATGACCATGGAACTGGAAGGCGATGCTAATGACTACATTGGCAAAGGTCTCTCCGGCGGTAAAATTATTGTTTACCCAGCTAAAAACTCCCAGTTTGTCGCTGAAGACAATATTCTGATTGGTAACGTTGCCTTCTTTGGTGCGAGTGACGGCGAAGCCTATATCCGTGGGGTAGCAGGCGAACGTTTCTGTGTGCGTAACTCTGGGGTTAAGGTGGTTGTCGAAGGTACTGGTGATCACGGTTGTGAATACATGACTGGTGGTCGCGTAGTAGTGCTGGGCAAAGTAGGCCGTAACTTTGGCGCGGGCATGTCCGGTGGGGTAGCGTATGTCTATGACCCAACAGGCATTCTG
This sequence comes from uncultured Thiothrix sp., assembly GCA_964498805.1. GTDB lineage: Bacteria > Pseudomonadota > Gammaproteobacteria > Thiotrichales > Thiotrichaceae > Thiothrix. The sequence continues at coordinate 49,944 of CAZCJE010000013.1, read as the reverse complement.
GCGGTCAGTGGTAATACCGAAATGGTATCTTACCACCCCTTAACAGATGACACCGCCAAAGCCGAAGTCAAAGCCATGATTGAACAGCACTTGCTGCATACCGGTAGTACCCGTGCGAGCATGATTCTGGCAGATTGGGATAAACATTCCAGCAGCTTTGTTGAAGTCATGCCAAATGACTACCAGCGTATGCTTGAAGCTATCCGTTCCTTCGAGAATCAGGGGCTTTCCGGCGATGATGCACTGATGGCAGCTTTCACCGCTAACAATAGCGATGCATCGCGCGTCGGCGGTAACTAAGGAGTAACAATAAGATGGGAAAACCAACGGGATTCCTCGAATATCAACGTGAACTGCCAGCTGACCGTGCCCCGCTGGAACGTATTAAGGATTGGCGTGAATTCCACCTGCATTTTGAACGCGAAGCCGAAAGTCGCGAACAAGGTGCGCGTTGTATGGAATGCGGCATACCTTTTTGCCAAACCGGCAAAATGTTGCCAGGTGGTGCAAGCGGCTGTCCTGTCCACAACCTGATTCCTGAATGGAATGACATGATCTATCGGGGGTTGTGGAAAGAGGCGTATGAGCGTCTGCGCATGACCAATAATTTCCCGGAATTTACTGGTCGTGTCTGCCCTGCCCCTTGTGAAGGCTCCTGTACGCTCGGTATTAATGAGCCGCCTGTTACCATTAAGCTGAATGAAGTCAGCATTATTGATAAGGCGTTTGAAGAAGGTTGGGTTGTTCCTACCCAACCTATGGAACGCACTGGCAAAAAGGTAGCTGTGGTCGGTTCTGGCCCGGCAGGTTTAGCTTGTGCTGACCAGCTGAATAAGGCCGGGCATAGTGTCACGGTGTATGAACGCGCTGACCGTATTGGTGGCTTGCTGATGTATGGCATCCCCAATATGAAGCTCGACAAAACCGAAGTGGTACAACGCCGCGTCGATTTGATGGCCGCTGAAGGTGTTACTTTCGTTACAGGTGTAGAAGTCGGTAAGGATCTTTCGGCTGAACAACTGCGTAATGAATTCGATGCGATTGTGCTATGCGCAGGTGCTACTCAACCACGTGATTTACCGGTTGATGGTCGTAACCTTAAGGGTGTCCATTTTGCCATGGACTTCCTCACCGCTAATACCAAAAGCCTGCTGGATTCCAATCTGGAAGATGGCAATTACATCTCAGCCAAAGGGCTGGATGTTATTGTTATCGGTGGTGGTGATACCGGTACTGACTGTGTAGCGACTTCAGTTCGGCACGGTTGCAAATCGGTAACCCAGTTGGAAATTCTGCCACGTTCACCAGATACTCGTGCAGCGGATAATCCATGGCCAGAATGGCCGCGTGTACACAAAGTAGATTACGGTCAGGAAGAAGCAGCGGCGGTATTTGGTCGTGACCCTCGTGACTACCTGATTTCTACCAAGAAATTGGAAAGTGACGAAAACGGTCATGTTAAGGCCATTCATATCGTCAATGTCCGTTGGGAAAAAGACCAATCCGGGCGTTTGCATCTGCATGAAGTCGAAGGTACTGAAGAAGTACTGCCAGCACAATTAGTGTTATTGGCTATGGGCTTTACCGGGCCGGAAAAAACGTTGATTGATGCACTGCGTCTAGAAACCGACCCGCGCGGTAATGTCAAAGCTGACTATGGTAAGTACGCCACTAATCTACCGGGTGTATTTGCAGCCGGTGACATGCGTCGTGGCCAGAGTTTGGTAGTATGGGCCATTAATGAAGGTCGGGAAGCCGCGCGCGAATGCGATCGTTTCTTGATGGGCAAAACTTACCTGCCATAAAACGGATACGCTAATTCAGTATCTTGAATACCGTGTTCTTAACCGAACACGGTATTTTTTTATTGAGCATTAAATAACTTGGGCAAGATTCAGGCCCTTACGTTTGCCTTTAGCAGTTGCAGTAGGCTTAGCGGTATTTTTATCAGCCGAAATCCGTTGCTGATAACGATCATAATAACGGTATTCCATTACATCCTCTTGCGATTTGACCATTAGAAAACCCACCACATTATTACGCGCTCGCTGTAACTGCTCGATAGCATTAAGCAGACGCTTGCGGTTTATACGCTCTTCATCTGCAACCAGTACCGTCGCTTGTGCCAGTGATGAAAGATAAATAGCATCCGCAAATCCGCAAACCGGGGGACCATCCACAATGACGCTATCAAAATGGCGTGTGGCCAAACTCAATAGCTGTGCCATAGCCGAGCTGGCAACCATTTTCACCGGGTCTGCCATTAATGTACCCGCTGATACCAAATATAAGCCTTTCACCTCTCGTGACGCTTGGGTCACGCTGGCAATATCCACCTCACCGGCTAAAAAGTTACTCAGTCCTTTAGTATTAGGCACTCCCATCTTGAAATGCACAGATGGACGCCGTAAATCTGCATCAATCAGTAATACTTTCATACCTTGTTGTGCCTGACTAATAGCAATATTTACCGCTGATGTGGATTTGCCTTCCGCTGGATTAACACTAGTAATCAGCGTAACACGTGGTGCCTTGCCACCGGGCAGAACAAAGCGCAAATTAGCAGTGGCAATACGATAAGCCTCTGCAATAGCTGAACCAATATCGCGTATGGTAGCCATCGCCAGACTCATTTCTGATTGATTGCGTACATGCGGAATCGTAGCCAATACCGGTAAACCACTGAGGGATTGCAATTCACCTACAGAAGCGACTGTCTGATTAACGGTTTCCCGCAACAAAGCCGCTCCCATACCCAACAACAACCCGACCAGTGTACCAATAATCAAGTTAAGGCTTTTCTTGGGACGAAATACATCATTATTAGGGGTAGCCTGATCAACCACCTTAATATTACTGGTAGTGACATTGGCGGCCACACTCACCTCTTTCATACGTTGCAAGAGGCCATCATACAAATTACGGCTGGTTTCGACCTCACGCTTGAGAGCATTGTATTCAATGCTACTATCGCGCAAACTCACTAATTCACCTTTATAACTCTCTAGTTGAGCGCGTAAATCATCTTCAAGTTTCTTAGCAGAGGTGTATTCAGCTTGCAACGACTGCTTGAGATCACCAGTTTCTTTTTGCAGTTGCCGCCGTGTTTCTTCAATCTGTTGCTGTAGTAGCTGCATATCTGGATAAGCAGGTTTAAACAATTTAAGCTTTTCCTGATATTCACCTTCCAGTTCAACCAGCTGCTTTTTAATCCCCTCTACGACAGGATTATTCAGAACTTCACGCACATTGCCATGCTGCTTACCCAATAGCATCTGGCTTTCAGCTTGAATACGATTACGCTCAGCTTGACCTAAGGCTGCGTACAAATCATCCAGCTTCTTTTCCTGACTGGATTGGCTATTGTTAACCTCCAGAATGTCATGCTGTTTGGCGTATTCCACCAATTTAGCTTCTTGGACGGTTAAGCGGTTACGCGCTTTTTCCAGTTCCTTATCTAGAAACTGCTTGGCATAAGAATCGGTTTCAGTCTGTATACTAATGTTTTCCCTAATAAAAGTATCAATCAAATTATTGACGACTTCAGCGGATAAAGCAGGGTCAGGGCTTTCATAAAAAATCTTCACTAGATGGGTTTTTTCAATCGGCTCTACATATAAGTTTTGAATAAAGGCACCCGCATAATCAACTGATTTGGTACCAGACGGCTTTTTCTCAGTCTCATCCTCAACAAATGGCAGGCCAGAAAGGATGTGTTTACCGCTTTGCAAAATAGATTTAACAATGCCGGGATTTTCGGGTTTTTCAAATAGACGCTGCCGTAAATTTAGGTGGTCAATCACTAGTTCAGCCAGCTTGCGACTTTTTAATTGTTCGTATTGAGTACGGAAAAACGGATCCTGCTCACCAATATCTGGGCTAGCACTGTTAACCGTACCAAAATTGACTACTTGCGCGCCCTGCTTTTCAATTTGCACCGTCCCTACCGCTCGGTAAGACGGTGGTGTCGTCCAAGTGGTATAAGCCGTTAACAACATAACGGTCAGAGTGGTCAATAACAGCGTCCATTTTTGACGCATTAACCGACGCAAGACATCTTCTAATGTCAAAGCATGTGTTCCTGCCCCATAGCCGCCAACTGGTGATGCCGTATAAGCCGCAGGCATACCCCCTGCAGGTGAAGGACTGGCTATAGGCTTTTTATCCGTAATGGTTAACATAGTTTCTGGTGAACATAGTTATTTTAATAATGACCATTGTCCAATACTCATCAACGTGCGCAAAGTCTTAGGCCGCAGTCGGAAAGGTTTTCTAGATAAGCGGCCAACAGCTTGGTAACTGGATTCCGTTTATGCACAAATATCACCCGCTAATCTGTTAATAGTGGCGGGACTTAAAGCAAAAAACATAAAAAAGACTATCCACATAGCTTCCATTATCACTACAAAAACAATAGCCGGTTTTACAAGATGTTACTTATGAATCCCGAACCCTCTATGGATAGTATTGCTCCCATTGCGCCGACTGTGTTTGCGACACCTACTTTTCGGACACTGATTGCTGAACAGTTCAAATTGCAGGCAATGCAATTGCAGATCTCTTTGCAAGATGGGCATGCCATTCGTATTCCGGCATTCATGCGTAAAAGCCTGACAGGCAAGAAAACCGTTATTCTAGGAGCAGGCTTTGATAAAACCAGCCAGATTCCAGATGTCACTAGTGAAGATTATGGGCATGTTATTGAGCGTTTAGCCGAAGAGTTATACGCCACAGATGTAGAGTGGTTGGAAGTGCGTACGACGCATCATATTCCATTGCTAACTGATGAATCGGATAAAGTGGAACTGAATGTCGATATCAATACGACGGTAGACGATGTTTGGAATAGCTTATCAACCAATACTCGTAAAAATATTCGCCGTCCGCTGAAGCGAGGCTTTACCTCCACTGTAGGGAATTCGGCAGAATTGCTTGAGCAGTTTTATCAACTCTACCGTATGAGTCTGCATGACATTGGTAGCTTGCCGCATCCAAAGAGTTTTTTTAATCAACTATTGCAACAATGCGGTAAATATATAGCCATCTTTGTCGGCTATATGGATGGTATTCCGGTGGTATCGTCTATTAGCTTTGTCAGTGATACTGAAGTGTATGGTGCATGGTCCGGTATTCATACTGATTATAAAAAACACAATGTATTTCTGGCTATGTTATGGCAGATGGTTGAATACTGCGGTAATACAGGACGCAAAACTTATAATCTAGGTCGTTCTTCTGCCGGAAGTAATCCTCACCAGTTTAAGTTAAAACTCGCCAACCGCATTCATAAGATTTATTACTACCGAATTAAGACGGTTGCACCACGTCCACCACAGTCAGCCATCCACCATACTGCCTCTTGGATCATCCGCAATACACCCGAGGTAGTTATGCACAGTTTGTCACGCGCCTTACTTGCCAGGTTCTATTAAAACAATAACTTTCAATAGGTTAATCCATGAAAATTCTTGAAGTGTGTACGGTTAGTAGCTCTACTTATGCACTCGTATTTGAACGAGCACAGGCCTTGAATGAGCGTTATATCGGCACTATGCAAATCGATGTATTGTGTACCGATGGCCCGGAAGTTCCCCTAATGCGGGCTAAAGGTATGCAAGTTATTACGTGTACTTTGCATCGTAGCTTAAATCCTATCCAGCTTCTGCGCTCTGCTTGGAATCTTCGCCAAGCCATCAAACAAGGTGGTTATGAAGTTGTGCATTTGCATTTTGGCGTCCCCGGCCTAGTAGGACGGGCTTTAGCCTTGTTTGACCGCAAAACCACTTGGATTTATCAGAGTCATGGTTACAGCATAGCGGAAAATACCAGCCCTCTCGCACGTCAAGCATACTTATTAGTGGAAAAATTCCTCAAAAATACTGTGCGCTATTCCCTATTCCAGTTACGTGAAGACATGGTGCTTGCTAAACGCGAACAACTGCTGGATGAGAATCAGATGGTTTATATCGGTAATGGTATTGATATTAAACGCTTCAAACCCGTTGAGACAGCTACCCATAAGTCAACATCCCCTTCTAAACAGGCACATAAAACTATCTTCGGTATGGTTGCGCGTTTTGAACCCATTAAGAATCACGCATTATTACTAGAAGCCGTCGAAATACTCGCCCGTCAAACACGTGATTTTCAGGTCAAACTGATTGGGCAGGGTCATCTCAAAGCAGCCATCCAAGCAGATATTGTGGCTAAAGGCCTCTCGGATGTAATTGAAATAGCAGAATATAGTCACGACATGCCTGATTTTTACCGAGGTATTGATGTAGGTTTACTAACTTCCTACGCCGAAGGTATTCCACGTGCCTTAATCGAGCCTATGGCCTGTGGTAAACCGGTCATTTGCACCAATGTTAAAGGTAGCCGCGAAGCTATCATTGATCAGGTCACAGGTTTTAAAGTCTCCCTAGAATCCCCACAAAGCCTTGCTGACGCTATGTATTGGTGTATTCGCTACCCAGATAAGCGCCAACAGATGGGAAAATCTGCTCGCAAACATGTCAGCAAGCATTTTTCTGAAGCTCAAGTACTGGATATTCTGGCCAAGGTTTACCTGAGTTGTCGCCAAACACAAGCTCTGATGCCCCATTTAGCAGGTAATACCCCATGATTTTCAGTGCCGATATTGAAGACTGGCAACAATCTGTCTATGACTTTGACCGACCTGTATCTAATCGGGTAGTTCGTAATACCAGCCGCTTATTGGACTTATTAGATGCCTATCAAATCAAAGGAACATTTTTTGTTCAGGGTATGGTGGCGGAGAAGTTTCCCCAACTGATCAAGAGTATTGCCGAATGTGGTCATGAACTAGCTAGTCATTCGTATTCACATCGCATGATTTATAATCTTACCGAAGTTCAATTTCGAGAAGAATTAAACCGCTCGGTAGGCGTGCTGGAAAATATTACTGGACACAAGGTTTTAGGTTTTCGCGCCCCCACATTTTCCGTGCGTGATGATATTCTTGACTGGTACTGCGCTGCCTTGCGTGAACAAGGCATTATCTACGATTCTTCCATCATGCTGGCTACTGTGCGTAAATGCTATGGTTTTAGTAATGACCAGATTCTGACCCGGATCACCAACCGTGGCTTAGATTGTTATCCGATGAGTGTCACTCGGGTTATGGGAAAAAATGTACCGGTATTAGGGGGAGGTTACTTTCGCATTTATCCTTATTGGCTAACGCGTCGGCTAGCTGAACCACTGGATAAACACACGAGCATTTTCTATATGCATCCCTATGAGCTTGATACTCACGAATACCGGGAAGTGTCCAAACTAGTAAAGATTCCACCTAAAATGGCTATTCATCAGTTTGCGTGTCGCTCCACTATTGAAGGTAAGTTGCATAAATTGTTCCGCGACTATCCCTTTACTTCTTTCCAAAGAGCCTACTACCCGCGCTGATTATTGTTGGCGGAGGCGATATTGATCCAGTCGAAAACGAGCGTAACCAAACGGTGTCATACCCATAACCAACAAGCGTGGCATCCAACCCTCCGCAACCAACCTAACCGATGACGCCTGCTGACGGGCATGATAATTAAAACGCACAAAACTCATGGCTATATCCAATAGGCGCAATGGCGCATACAGAAAATAGCGCGCCCCATGTTCCAGCATAGATTTACAGGCAATGGCATGGCCTAGGGCATGTTGATCAGGGCGTGCGCGTGTTACCTGATCAGCTCCATCGTGATAAATACGCAATGCTTCATTAACAAAGCGGGTTTTGTACTGTTCTGAAATCCGTTCCCATATTACGTTTTCCGGTATTAGGCCCGTCACACCCTCATGTTCAAACGGAAACTGCCGCAATACATCAGTACGCTGAAAACCCCATTTTTCCCCCCTAACCTTGTAGCGATAGTTCATTTCCACACTGTCCGAATCTAACCAACCACCTGCAGGGTCTGCTGGAAAGCGCGTGCCAACAAGTTCACCAGACTCCTTTTCACACAGTACGGTGACAGCACTAAAACCAGCCCGGCTGGCCTTTGGGATGGAATTCCAGTGAAACAACAAACGCTCCAACGCTTGCGGTTTGCAGGCATCATCACTATCCAGGGTCAGGAACAATTCACCCTGCGCCTCACGAATACCTAGATTGTGAGCAACTTTTTTGTGGGCATTCTGCTGGTAAATATAACGGATGGGAAACAAGGCATGCCTCTGCCAGCTTTCCACCTGCTCACGGGTATTATCTGTGGAACCATCATCCACAATCAGCCATTCAAAATCACGAAAGGTTTGTGCACACAAACTGTCATAAACCCGATGCAGCGTTTTGGCTCGGTTGTAGGTTGGCGTAAAGACCGTAAAGGTATAATGGAACACAAGAAACCTCCGTTTTAGCTTTTGTGTGAAGGTATTGCCATAGCCGCCACTTTGCTCTGAAAAATAACCTGATATCGCTTGATAACGGTATCCAGACTATAGATATCACGAATACGAGTTTGCGCCATTTGCCCACGTTGCCTGCGTTCTTCTGTGGTCATGGCTAACAACTGCTGCCAAGCATCCGCCAATTGTTGCGGTGATTCACGCGGTACAATCAGCCCAGTAGTGCCGACAGACTCAGCGATATCCCCCACATCTGTCGCCACACAAGGCACACCTGCTGCCATGGCTTCAGCCAGAAACAGGGGGAAGGCTTCTCGGCGGGACGACAAAGTGGCAATATCCATAACAGCAATCAGACGGCTTGCATCCTTACGCACACCCAGCAAACGCACGCTTGCCTGACAACCTGCCTGCTCCAGCAAGGCCACTAGCTCAAGATTGTCTAGGCTCATACCCTCCCCAGCCAGAACAAAGCAAGCCTGCTTATCTACTCTTCCAAACAGGCGAATAGCTTCCACTAAGTTGGGAATATCTTTCTCAGGCACGTAGCGGGTCAGACTACCAATCACGGGAATATTGGCATCAATGCCCAATTCTGCGCACACTTCGGCATGCAATCCTTCGACCGCTTCTGCACACACAGCAACGCCATTAGCTATCACTAGCGCACGCTCATTGGCATAACCCATTTCCCGGTGGCGTTGCTGACTGCGTTGAGAGACATACAGAATATTATCAGGGTAGTGCGACAGCCATTGCCCTAGACGCAAAACCAACGCATGTTGCAGACGTTCAGCCGTAGCCGCCTCCGGCGTATGGTGCATTCCCCACAACAGCATAGACTTACGCCCGCTAAACAACCACGCCAGTACCGCCAATAAATTGCCGTGGTGCATCCAGCCGTGAATAATGGTCGGTTTGATGGCACGTACCAAACGCCACACTTGTATAGGAGCACGCAACAAGCCAGATAGCTTATTCAGCTGCAATTCGTGTATTGGAATATCTGCTTGTGCAAACTGTGCCTGAATACCATCGACTTGGCGCAGGGCTAGTACAAACGGTTTATATTCCTGACTGATATTAGACGTTACCAAATTTAGTAGGGCTTTCTGAGCACCGCCTACACTCAGTGAGGTAATCACATAAAGCACATTACTCATGGCTCAACTACCCGCTGATAGCGCGCAAACAGGGCAGCACTCATTGTTCTAACATGTAGGCGCATATCCCCAATATTGAGCGTCAATACCATAAGGGTATACACCATTATCCCAACTAGCATACGGATAACAACACTGAGTACCCCACCTCTATCCGGTATCTGTTCCATCATTACTAACATGACTACGGATGCCAGTAATACTTTGCTAAGCTCTAACCATGGAATCATCAAATTGAAACCCGGCTTACCCAACACATAACCATATATTAGGCAAATCAGGTAAGACAGAATCGAACCACTGATGGCTCCCATCATGCCAAATTGTGGAATAAGGATCATATTTAGGATTAAGTTAATACTTGCTGCCACAGCTACCACTTTCACCGCATCGCCAGTACGCTTGCCCAACTGGAAGGAAAGCGACACATAAAACATGTATACACAGTGTTCAAGCACAGCAAGCCCTATCCAGGGTAACATCCGTAGCGAGGAACTCACAAACTCAGGGCCAATCAGCAGAGGTATAAACGCCTTGCTGATCCCAATCAGACCAAAAATGGCAGGTACAGCAACCCCCATCAATAACAGGAAATACTGTTGCAGTTTTTCTTCTGCCTGTTGTTGACCTTCATGCTCTAAGGCGCGAATAACCACGGGGTAGGCGGCCAAATTCAGGGAGCTGGTCAACATCATAATAATTTGATGTGGCAAGTTATAGGCAACCGCATATTGTCCCGCTTCGGAGTAACCAGCCAGAAAACTTAACAGCAAACGGTCAGAGGTAAAAATCACATCCAATAACACAAACGAAAGGCTCAGCGGCAAACCGTATAACAAGACTTTTCGTAGGATGGCGTAATCGATTTCCCGCCAGTTCACGCGTAAGTAACGCCAGATACCACCTGAAAACAGCAGCGTCAGGAAAATCCCAAGAGCTACCCCACCCATAGCACCTGCCCAGGAATACCCTACCCACACTAGGAATAACCCAATCACTAGCGTTAATAAGGTACGGGCAACCTCAGCCAGCAGATAGCGCCGCACTTGCTGGGTAATCGAATTGACCCGCTGGTACGACTCATACAGGGCTGAACTGGTAAATAGCAGAAAAAAGGACGCGGCAATTAGGGTATTCCCCGCTAGCAGGGCATAACCTGCTGCTAACAGGCCTACGCATCCCGAAATCACCACCACAGCGAAACTGATTAACCGCTGCACAGCTTCAGCCGATACATCCTGCGCATTCCAGAAACGCATAATGCCCACATATAACCAGCCGAACAGGAATCCATTCATACTGGAAACTAGCACCAACAGCGTGGTGTAAACGCCATATTCTTCTGTGCTCAACCAACGGGTGTAGGCGGCAACTGAAACAAAACTCGCCAGAGCAGGCGCAATTTTCGCCAGAAGATAGATTAGGCCGTGCTTAAGGTACATGCCACACCTCCATCAGGCTGCTAGCCAAGCATCTGCCACTGCGGTGATATCATTAGCATTGACAGACTGGCAAGCTTTGATGCGCATTTGCTCACGCAGGGCCGTATCAGTGAATATCCTGTCAATGCCAGCAGCAAGCGCATCTGCATTGCCCTTTTCAACCAGCAAACCGTTTTCACCAGAACGAATGATTTCGCGCGGGCCTGTTGGACAATCGGTGGACACAATTGGGCAACCGACTGACAACGCTTCGATCAAAACCAGCGGATAACCTTCATAATCACTGCTCATCACTTGGAACTCAGCTTTGGCCATGTACTTATAAGGATTTAACTCAAAACCCACCAACACGACTTGCTCTTGTAAGCCCAGTTCAGCAATTTGCTGTTCCAGTATTTTCTGTTGGGAACCACGCCCAACCATCACCAGTTTGCATGACTGGCGCGCTTGACTACGTGCAAATGCATCAATTAGCAGGTCAAAACGTTTCTGCCGTTCCAGTCGCCCTACTGCCAAAATGAAGGGGCCTTCTACTGCAATCGGCTCCTGTGATTTTTCACGCACCAGATCGGTATTGACCGGATTATAAATACACTTGACATTACCTAAATGGGCACGCTCGACGAGTAGATCCGTCATCTGGCGTGATACCGTAATCACCCGCTTTGCGCGAGGATAAAACCACTTCACAGCACGCCATTCATGGTGAGTCATTTTTTCCGGATCAAGGTGCATAGAAAGCACCACATCTCGACTCGCTAAAACACACGGTACATTAGAGGCTTCTAAAAAAGAAAAGATGTGATCAAACTTTTCCTGGCGAAATACTTTTCTGAAATACCATGCACGCCTCAGTAAGGTAAATACTTGTCGTGGTAAACCTCCTTTCCGACTTGGCAAATGCAGATGGATAGTTCTACCTGGATAGGGAAAGCGGGGAATATCACCATATTCTTCAAACTTAATGACGGTAACATCATGTTTTCTAGCGTGAAATTCTTCGGCTAAATCGGCGGCAACCTTTTCTGCGCCACCTGGAGCAGCCATATCGGCAATAACGATAGCAATCTTCTTTGTTGACACAGGAAAGCACCTTATTCTGATATTAATTTAATCTATTTGCGCTACGCTGTTGAACATGGGCAATTAATACAGGTAATGAATAAGCAAACCATACATGCATACGATCGTGGATAGTGAGGGACATTTGGCCAAGAACAAGAATACCAAGCATTGATAACATTAATATTCTTTCTAGGGGTGGCAGAAAATAGGCATAAAAGAATGAAACACCTATCACACTCACATAAAACAACACGCCTATAATCCCTTGCTCAGCCGCAATCGACACAAAGCTGTTGTGCGCTGTATATTTAACATTATATTGATTAATTATCCGCCTAAACGAACTTAACCCATGACCAACTATCGGGCTCTGTTTCCATTCTTCATAAGCGTAGCCCCATATTACACTTCGTTCATTAAGCGTCCCTTGTGAGATTTCTTTACCGGTCGAAAATATTCGCTCAATGGTCTTCTGGGGAATCACATTAACAGCTGTGACCAGCAAAATAACCACAGTAGCGCCAACCATTAGCTTGCCAAACAAACCTGAACTTTTAACCATTGGCCACAAACCGGTAAGGCCTATTACCATGGTGACTGCACCAGTACGTGAACCCGTAATTAAAATGGTAAACATAGCCATTGGCAGATACAGAACAGCGATACCGCGCAATAACCAATGCTTTGCCATGGTGAATAGATAAATGGCAAGCGGTATAGCCATCGCTAATTTCACCGCCACTTCATTGGCATCAAAATCCTTGATTTCCTGACGAACCGTATTACCGCCGATCTGGTAATCCTTAACCATCAGGTAAACCAGCCACATATCACCCAGAATAAAAGCTAAGGAAAGCATCTGAATATGCGTTTCAGTTTTCACTAACTGAAATAGTAAGAGGGTTATCATCAACACATACAGATTGCTTTTAATGGCCTGCTGATACCCTCCGGCTACCTGCTCGCTTTCATAAGGCACAGGCATATCTGTCCATATGTAGGAAAAAATCATCCACGCCACATACAGCAAAATGGGTATATGCAAGGCAGGTACTGCGGTCAGCTCTGCGCCTGTCATAATCAGCACCAGCATCAGACCAAAAGCTGCAAGCCCGGCAATTTTTACCAGTGACATACCGGCGACTTCAGCGGCACCATCTGTCGGCAAGGCAAATACCAACATCATCATGAAAAATATGGCAATAGTTTTTATGGTTTCCATAGTGCTGGTTGTTATGATTTATTTATTACGGTGTAGTGCTTCCAGCTTCTCACCTAATGCTTGTCTGACCTGCATCAACAAAACAGGGGCATTATCCCAATCGCCCCAATGACGGGCAAAACGGTGGATTTGCTGACTAACAAAGGGCTTTTCACCTGCTTTTTCCAGTAAATCAATATACTGGTAGTCCTCAATGGCATCGCGCAACCATTTCAAACGCAAAGAAGGCAATGGCTCATTCTTGCCCGTACGTTCCTGAGTGCCGGGATAAATCAGTAACCCATCCCCATTGAAGACAATACCGGGTGGGTGTTCGCTAATAAAACTAGCCGCGTTATTCCAGATATCAGTACCTTTAGACCAAGAAACCGTATCCCAATAACCAAGACCCGTAATCCCATATTGATGCAATAGCCACAGCGGCAAACGGTAGTTAATAGCCGGGAAATCCATCTGCCATACAGGCGGATAATTGCCTTTTGCTGGATCAGCACGTGGGTTAAGCTTTTTATATTCGTTAAAATCCAGTACTAAGGAAGTATATGCCCATACCTCCTCTCCTGCAGCCACACGCTGACCAATGACATTTTTATGCAGGTAATCAACATCACGCCAGACATCGTAAAACTTCGGAATCCACACATCCACCTTGCCCTGTAAATTGCCCAAAGTGGGATTTTCATTCAAAGGTGGTTCACTCACTTGATAGCGAATCGATTGGCCAGCAGGAAAGGTAAGCGCATCAAAAAAGTCTCCCCAACGCCGCGCATATTCATAGGCTTGTGGAGTATCCGGTTCATCAACAAAAGAAGGGTCAGTATAACAGCGCTCCTGACCAGCGTAATGGTGACACCATTGCGCATATTGCTGCATAAAGCGGCGGGCTTTCGCATTATCTTTACCTAAAGGATCACTAAAGGGGTAATGATCCGCAAATACATAGGTATAGGCCGATGCTTGTTTGGTTTGCAGGTAATGCTGCATGTTTTCGGTGACTGTACCTAGACCAGCGAAATGGCGTTTAAAATTCGGCAAACCATTCGCATCACTTTCTGGGGTTGCATCCCAAAAACTTTCTGGCGACAGATAATGATCCAGCAAAAAATCATTATAAGCGCGGATCAGCTGATTATCTGTTGCAGATTCACCCGTGCGTTCAAACCCATAAATTTCTGCAATGCGGTAACCATTTGTACCAAACACTGTGCGCAAGGGGGAGCGTTCGGGTAAGGTAAAATTCCACACCTTTAAACTTACCGGCAATTCCACAGCCGCCTGTTGATCTGCTGTCACTACCAGCTTGCCCGTGTAAACACCTGGACGGGCGCGGGCAGGCACATAAACATCCACCCAAACGGGCAAATTTTCACCTTCTGCCAAGTCTTGGGGGAAAGCGCGATAGGCACTATTAGCCACAGCAGCGGTAGTATCTTGTGGCAATAATAAGTCAGGCCAGAAACGGGGCGCATAAGGGGAAAAAGGGGAAGATGTAGTCACCTGAATATAACGTTCCCGATACAGTTTGATCTGGTCGAGCTTGTCACCTTGCGCATTAACTAATGGCGTCATCTGTACTTGGACACGCTTAATGCCAGGCTGACCCGCTCTTATAACTGCCTGAAAGCCTTCATATTCGCGTTGAGCAGCGAATAAATTTACACTATCTTCGCCATGGATAGCGGCAAATGGCTCGACCCGCTCCATAGGACTAATAGCCTTAATCTGCAAGGGCAGTGATGGCTGTGGTGAGCAAGCATTTAAGCCTATAACCAGAAAAATCAGTAGCAGCCTGATCAAATGGCCAACCACTGTTCTGCTACCTTCTCAATATCTAGATATTCAACCGAAGCCATAGCATTTTGCTGTAAACGCGTATACAGATCACTATCCAGACATAAACGATCTATGGCTTGAGTCAAGGCTGCTGTATCTTCAACCGGCACTAGCAAACCATTATGTTCCTGTTGAATGATTTCACGTGGTCCTGTTTCACAATCGGTAGCAATAATGGGTCGACCAATGCCCAAAGCTTCAATCAAAATTACCGGAAAACCTTCATGCAAACTGGACAACACCAGACAGTAGGACTTGGCAATATAGGGGTAAGGGTTTTTCATAAACCCAGGCAGTATGATCTGTTGCTCCAAACCGAGATTTTTCACTAGGGCTTCAAGTGCCGGCCGTTCTGGACCTTCCCCTAGTATGAGTAATTTATGGGTTTTATTGACAGCAGAATTAGCATAAGCCTGAATCAGACCAGGAAAATTCTTTTCAGGGCGTAAGCGTCCTGCAGCGACAATATAAGGGCCTTCAATCTGCAAGGCAGGTCGTTCATCCGCCAAAGTCCGAATACGTTGCAAATTGACCGGGTTATAGAGATAACCCAAATTGGTTAAACCCAGTTTTTCTTGGAAAATCAGCATACCAGCTTTGGAAACAGCTACCACTTTCTTGGCTTTGGGATACAACCATTTAGCGAATAACCAATCAAATTTTGAAAAATTACGCTCAGGATTACAGTGATTAGCCGCAATGGTTTTATGACTGGCAAGAATAGCAGGGAAACTGGCATGCTCCATGACACTGATAATGGTATCAAATTGTCCTCGTTGAAAAACCGTATGCAATTGCTGGGCACGATCCAGAAAATTCAAAACTTTGGGCACAAAACCCTGTTTAGAGGGACACTGCAAATCCACCAGTTCACCGGCATATGGGTAATACATATAGTGGGTGTCAAACAGAATTAGGGTAACATCATGCTGCTTGGCAAACTGAAAGGACAAGTCAGACACGACTTTTTCCGCGCCTCCCATTCCTAACGAGTAGACGACCAAAGCGATCTTCTTACGCATAACCATCCATCAACTAACTTATAAATCTAGCCAGAAAGCAGCTAACGGTACAATCGTCAGCATATGCCGCTTCATGAAGCCAACCCGATAAAACAAGGGTGGTTGCCAGCGATTAAAACGCGCTAACCACCGATCCAGTACACCCAGACGTCGATGCACATGTACAGCATCAGCAACGGTCATAGCACTGCCTATCCCAAGCGTATGCATACCATTCAGATCATAAGCACCTTCAGGCGACACATGACTAACGGTGGCTTCCTGATAATGGTGCTTATCTAAGCGCTCGATCAGGTTAATGTTCAAGCCACGTCCGTACACACCTGCACAATTTTGGGATGGTCGGTACCAGTGGCCATTCACCTCAAAAATACGACCCGCAGGTCTAGCTTGAGAGGCACGCGCAATAACCGGATTTTGTGGATGCGCCTGCCAGTTAGTAGATAAAGGGCTATCCGCATGAAATAGGTACAAGGCCTCGCTAGGGGAACAATGTTGATGATGACGCATACTCACAAACATCCACCAACGCCCTTCTTTCTCCATTAAAGTGGCATCATAGGCTTGCACATTGGTCATCAGGCATTTTTCAAATACCCATTGATGCGGGAAATTTACACAACGATACAACTCAATAGTATTGTTTTCGGCGGTTTCCGGAATCAGGTAATACTGACCTTGATAGGCAAATACAAACGGATAGGAAAGGTGATAAGGCCGTTGCAGAATGGATACTGGCGTCGAATAACTACCATCTGACCGTAACTGCATACAAGCCAAATGGCCAATACCGCGTCGGTAAATGAATTCCTCGAAAAATACATAATGCTCGCCCTGATACTCAACCACAAAAGGGTCTGCCCAAAACCGATCTCTTGGTGGCATTAGCTTGCGGAACGATTTCAGAGCATTCTTATAAGTGGCATCATTTTGCTGCCCGATGAGTAAAACCCACTGCTCAAAGCGAAAAATCACCTTGTAAAGTTTATTGAGAAAATTGTAGGGATAACGGCATAGTACCCCTAACATGACGCCAATACCGGGTGGAGCTTTGGCATACTCCTGTTTAAGAGGAACATCGGCTTGTCGTATCTGATTATTAAGGCTGAATTGTGTTTCCCCTACCTGCATTAGCTCCTGAAGCCGCTGGGGCATAAAATCAGCCATTTTCCACAAAGTCCGCTCAATACTACGGCTGACCGAGACCTGATCCGTGCTGGTAGTAGCATAAAAAATAATTTCCGGGGTGGCTTGGTTTGGTAGAATACGTTCTACCCCAGAAATAATTTCTGATTGGCGCTGGATATATTCACGCATCCCGACATAACAATCTCCTAACAACGCAGGATAGCCATAGAAATAGCGCCATATACCGTGCGTTGCCCAAGCGATTAACTCAGCAGAGGGTGACTGACGCGATAAATCAATGACTACATCGATTAGCTCGCTGGTCAATAAGCGTTGATAACGAGGACTATCTGCGTTACACAGCACAACGTCTGGTGGTAGTAGATCCAGTATATTGCGAGCGGCAGGAGCCGTTACTGGAGATTGGAATAAAGTACCATCGATTAGATACAGATATTTTAACAGTAGCCAGTTGACTCTTTGCGACATGGATGGGGCTACGGCTTGACGGAATAGCACAGCCACTAGCTTTACTGTTGCTAGCCCTTGTAGACGGACTAACATCAGGTATTGCCAGGCAGAGATATATTCGCCCTCCACTACCAAGGCATACCTGAGCCTATTAGTTGACATAGTTATGCTCACTTATAATTTTTAATCATGTGGAGTCAAGCATAGTACCTTGCAAATAAGTGGCTGGCGTTGCCAATAGCCGAGTCAGCAAGGCAACCTCATTGATACCACTTACAATGACCTTAATATCAAGATCACTCAATTGCGTTATCAATTGTTGTAACTGAGCCTGTTCCTTGGTAGTCACGCTTGCTCCTGCTGTCATACCCAGACTGGCATCTATGCGCACCAATTTTGGCTTGACGGCCCGTACAAGCGGCAAGGTATGGCTATCAATCAGCAGACCATCAATGGCAATGGCAAAGCCTGCTGCCTTGAATAATTTGAGCAAATTACCCAATTGTGCATGATGGGTAATACAGTCCCTGTAAGGCAGGGCGATTACCAGATTCTTAGCGGCCTGTGCATGGGCCTGCAAGAGCGCTAATAAACGCTTCTGGCTCTGATCATTATTGAAAATTGCTCCTCCAATCGACACAAAAATCAGATAACCGGGATGTTTAGGTACTTGGGAAACCAGTTTTCGTAAGGTTTGACCGAGATTCCAATAATCTAACCAAAAACGACCATCACTCTGATGCAGTGAATTCACTAACTGTTCAAAAGGTGTGATTTTACCATTGGCTTGTTTAAACCCTGGCTCAGCAAAAAACAGTTGGGGTTCATTCTTGAATAAACGTTTGGCTTTACTATAAATAGGCTGAATTTTTGCCAAGGCTTTAGAAGTAGCCGGTGAGATTAACTGTTCAATGCCAGTGGCCTGAGTAGCATTCGTTTTGTGCTGTTCCCATGGATTCTCAGCACGTTTTTGCAAACTAGCATTATAAGGCTGTCTATCGAGCGGTTTGACATGCAGTTGCAGGCAACGTTGGCTTTTTAAAACAGCCGGAATGAAACGGATTTCCGCCCGTAAGGGTGTGCCTTGCAACGTGCGTAAAGTCGTCAGCAACCGGCTCGAAGGCTTATTACTACTACCGGCAGCCTGAGTCATGGCCGCAAAGGTTGGCCTTTCCGTCACATCCACTAAATATTCCACCGGTACTGAACGCGCTTCAGCCAATGATTCAAAGCCAAATACACTGATATAGGCATGGTTGGCATACAGATGCATGCCTTTACCAATATAAGCAATAGGTTCCCACGAATAATCCACTAACCAGTGACAACGCAGCTCAGCCACCCCTAGCAGATGCTTGCAATGGCGAAACTCTTGTTTGACCGTGGAATAATGCAGTAAAAAGTCTACATACTGACTGAAATAATCTGAATCCGCCAAGGGTAACGTGCACGACTCCACACCCATATGCCAACTGGTCAATCCTTGCCAATGATCGCGTGAAATCCACACCAATAAGGTATCGGGTGAATGGCGCTGCAACATATCCATCCAAGCACGCAATTTGTTTGAGCGCACTTGTGGACTGAACAGGATATGAGGCTTCTTTTCCTGCAGTATCGGAACCAGAGAATGCGAAGTAGTGATGAATTCCAGTTCCGGGCTTAAATCAGAATGACGCAGGGTAGTTTCTACCGAGGCGGTCACTTCCGTGTTCTGATCGATGACTACGCACAATATCTTCTGCTTTCTCATACCACAGAAGATACTGAGCGTACAGGCGCTTACCTACATAAACACCGATTATCGAGAGAGACTACTTGATAAGCTGTAGACAGCTATAAAGATTGCCATAGGGAATTGAAATCATCCTCTTCTTCAACGGCTTGTTTTTCAGCCAATGTATCAAAACGAAAATAGGCAAAAGCACCCAAACACTCATCGAGCAATAGTAAGCGCACCCGTTCTTCTCGCTCAGCAAAATTCAAACGGATTTCATCACCGGGCTGGAAAATATAGGCTGGCAATACCAGCGCGGGGTCTGGACGAATACCCTCAATACTGGGCAAAACCAAACCGTCGACCGGTAATTTTTGGCGCACTGTACGATTGGTTACCTGATGAACTCGCAAAGGCATCGCTTTGGTAGAAAGCAGTTCAACCCCACAGCACAAGCCTTTACCCATGACAAATTCCATCCACTTGATCACACCGATCATCCAGCAAGAATTGTCATGCGTCAGATCACGCATGGCGACTACTTCACCAACACGCGCCCCCGAC
This sequence comes from uncultured Thiothrix sp., assembly GCA_964498805.1. Taxonomy (GTDB): domain Bacteria; phylum Pseudomonadota; class Gammaproteobacteria; order Thiotrichales; family Thiotrichaceae; genus Thiothrix. Next base: position 29,953 of record CAZCJE010000013.1, on the reverse strand, counting down.
TCTTCATTATTCAACCAACACAAACCATAACCACCCACACTGCTATTCATCACCGACCAAGTGTAAATACAGGCCCCTTCTTTTTCCTCCACTTGCTCAAGGGTCGCGGTACGTACCTTATCTTCAGATTCGTCTTCATCCAACATGAAAGCATTGAACAGCATATCCTCTTCTTGAGATTCAACCCCTCCATCCTGTTTCTGTGCTTCTTGAATGACGGTTAAGACATCATTCATGCGTGTAACCATGCCAATCTTTTCGTTTTTGTGGAAACGATTAAAACTCCGATTACGCATTTGTGTCAGGTGATAAATCACGCGCTTGGCCAGATTGCGGCTTAAACCCTCATGCAAAATCATCGCCGGGACGCCATTATCTTCGAGCTTGCGAATATGCGCATCGATACTGGCTATGAGTTGATTCATATTGAGTACGCGCACTGTCGGGGAATGCGGTAAATCGCTAACGGGCATTAATAACGCCGGTTCATCGCTATTGAGCAAAGCCGCATGCACGTAGTTACACACTTCACCATCCACTTCCTGATCCAGTGTTACCAAATGCGTATGCTGACTAAAATACTGCATCAGGCGATTAACTTCACCTTGGCGCAAACTGTAAGGCTTGGCCAACGCTAGCGTATTAATCTGAATATAGCGGGCTTCAATAGTCGGGGCTCCGGGTGCGCATTCGCGAACTTTTAACTGATCAACCCCGTTTTCCACTGCTAGCAAATACAGGTGATGAATATCATGCCAAAGCGTTTCGCGGGTGCGGATATACACCGAATACGTCAGCAATAACACTTTGCCCATGTAGTCTAAGGTGCGATACAGCGCCAATTGCAGCTGCTTTTTATTGCCTTCTTTTTTAGTCAGCATATCCAAGGCCGCGACTTGGTACGACCCGGCAAACTCCAGCATTAATGACTGGGTTAACTCAAAAATTTTCTGGCTTTTCTGGGTGAGTGGAAAGGCACGCGCTGATAAGTGACGGCGCAGATTTTCCAGCGATACTTCCAAGGGTGCGCACAATAATTCGCTAATCGCCAAACGCATTTGCGCAGGTAAAGCACGGCGGTTCAGATCCACCAAGCCATGAAATAAGCGTCGAGTGGTTTCTCCAGGGTCAGCCAATGGCAACGCTGCTACCCATTCACGCGCCTTGCTTTCAGAGTGTGGAATAAAACGGTAATTGGAGAGTGGAGCATCTGCTGTCGCCATTGGGGTTTGAGTCCGTTATTATTTTTACTATTCTGGCCCGAGTCTAACAGGTAATACCCATAGACTCGACCTCGAAACGACGACTGACACTACCGTTAAGCCTTTAAGAGCGATAACGGCAATACAGCCAATAGTCCACGCAAATTCAGATAACCGGTAATACCAACCAGAATACTGCCACTCAAACCACCCAACACAATCGGTAATACATTCAGATGCATATCCAAATCAAACAGGAAATAGCCGAATAAATTACCGGCAATCACCGCTAGTAGACCAGCCAAAATACCTGCTACACCGCCTAAGAGCAGGAACTCACCCCAAATACGCCGCCGCAGTTCAACCTGACCAGCTCCAAGCGATTTGAGAATAGCAATTTCCCGCCGCCGCTCAGCTTTTTGCGATTGTAAGGCCGCAATCAATACCACAATGCCCGCGAGCAAGGTAAAGACAAAAATACCCTGCACTGCCAAACTCGCTTGTTCTATCAAAGCGCGAATTTGTTGCAGGATAGCGCCAATATCAATCGCGGTAATACTCGGAAATTGATGGATCAAATCGGTAATCAGGGCTTTGCGTTCGCCTAAATGAATACTGGTAATAAAGGTACGTGGGAAGTTATCCAGACTACCGGGGGCGGAAATAACAAAGAAATTGGGTTGCATGCTATCCCATTTCACTTCGCGCACACTGCTAACCACGTCAGTTAAGGGTTGACCGGCAATATCAAAGGTCAGTTTATCACCCATGCCAAAGTGCAGCTGTTCGCCTATGCCTTTTTCAATGGAAAGACCTTTACTGCCCGGTTTAAACCATTGCCCGGCTATCAGGGCATTACTGGTAGGCAATTGGGCAAATGAAGAGAGATTGAATTCGCGCTCTAACAAACGTTGCGCTTGTTCATCTTCATACATTTCTGGCGTTACTGGTTTGTCATTAATCGCCACCAAACGGCCACGAATCATTGGAAACAGCTCACCCTTAAGCTGATGTTGCTGGAAAAACGCCTGTAATGGCGCAACTTCGGCAGGTTGGATATTAATTAGAAAATGATCAGGCGCATTGACCGGCAAGGTTTGTTGCCAACGATTTAATAAATCCGTGCGCACAGTAGTCAATACCAACAAGGAAAACAGGCCAGTAGCAAATACCACTACCAACAAAACCGCGCGGCGGGAACGCCCCAATGACGGTAGCCAACCACGTTTAACCCGCTTGCCCAGCCATTGCAACCAATGCAACAGACCGGTGGCTGCTAACCAGAATAAACCGATACCGGCTAGCAAACCTACTAGCAATAAACTAGCCAGTTTTAAATCCTGTGCTTGTAACCATAACAAGCCAAACACGGCTGCCAATAAGCAAGCGACTATCCACCACATAGATTGCTGCGGTTTTTGCAAACTACCGTGCAGGATTTGCATAGGCGAGGTATTCACCAAGCGTAATAGCTGCGGTAAGGCAAAGCCCAATAACAAAATAATCGCGGTTAACAAACCACTAACCACAGGCATCCACCCCGGTGGCGGTAACACTGTTTCAACAAAGCGGCTTAACCAACTTGCCAGTACTGCTTGCAAACCAAAGCCAAAGGCAATTCCTAGCACCGCTGCTAATAAAGCCGTCACCAACAAGGAGAAACCATGATCCAGCAATACCTGTCGGCGCGATAAACCCATCGCTTTCAAGACCGCCACCGCAGATAGTTCACGCCGCATTAAGCTAGTGGAGGTAAGCACGACAGCCGCCCCCGCCAATACCACGCTTAATAACGCCGCCATACCCAGAAATCGCCCGGAACGCTGTAAGGCTTGCTGCACTGAAGCCAGATCATCTTTAAGGGTACGAATGCGTTCGGTCGCCTTAAGACTCGTTTCTAATTGCTTGCGCAGTTTCGCGATAGCTCGCCCATCACCGGCATATAACTGGCTAAAGCGCGCTCGACTAGCTGGGGACAATAAACCGGTAGCGGGTAAATCATCCAGATTCATAATCACCACAGGGGCTAGTTGAAATAAATTTGAGCCACGATCAGGTTCCAGCGTCAAAACGCGCGTCAAGCGAAAGCGGCTATTGCCTAGTTGTACTTGGGCACCCGGCGCTACTTTTAATTCATTGAACAGGCGTGCTTCAGCCCAAATTTCACCTTTGCCGGGAATAGTGCCGGTAGAACGTTCATCCGCCGCGCTAGGGCTTGCCGCTGTGCGTATTTCCCCGCGTAACGGGTAACCACTGGAAACGGCTTTTAGCTGGGTGAGTTGCGCATTATCACCAGCGGTCGCCATGCTCGGGAAGGAAATGGTTTCAGTGCTATCCACACCTAACGCTTTAGCACGCGCCAGATTTTCCTTATCCATAGGCCGCCCGGAAGTCACCACCAAGTCACCACCGAGTAACTGGCGTGCCTGCGCTTGCATGGCATTATCCACGCGACTGGTAAAAAAACCGACCGCAGTTACCACTGTGACCGACACAATCAACGCGATCAGCAACAGACGCATTTCCGCCATACGCCAACGCTGTAACCAATGTTTAAACAGACGTTTCATACCAATACCCCGTTTTCCATGCGGTAATGTTGCTGGCAACGCTGGGCTAAGGTTTCATCATGTGTGACCAACACCAAAGTGGTTTGAAATTGCTCCTGCAAGGTGAATAACAAATTGCTGATATCCTGCCCGGTAGCGCGATCCAAATTGCCTGTCGGTTCATCGGCAAACAGAATTTGCGGATGGGTTACAAATGCCCGCGCTAAAGCCACCCGCTGTTGTTCGCCACCGGATAATTGCGCCGGATAATGCCCCATACGTTCGCCCAAACCGACCTGCTGCAAAGCCTGCTGGGCCCTTTCGCTTAACTGGTTATTGTCACTGCCCAATTCCAGCGGCAACAAGACATTTTCCAGCGCAGTCAGATTTTCCAGTAAATGAAACGATTGAAACACGAAACCGACTCTGCCCAAACGCAAAGCAGCGCGTTGATCCTCATCCAGCCCATTAATGGTTTGCCCAAACAGTTCTACGGAACCACTAGTCGGCAAATCCAAACCCGCCAATAAACCTAGCAAGGTACTTTTACCAGACCCTGACATGCCGGTAATGGCAACTGATGTGCCTTTGTCAATCATCAGGTCAATACCACGGAGAATTTGCAATGCAGCCCCTGCTTGCGGGATAGTTTTTACCAACTTATGGGTCTTAATGACTGTATTATTCATGGAGAAAGGAATCCGCTAGATGTTGCGCGCACTTTACCTGATTTTGACATTAATGGGTGTTTTACCGCTGATGAATATGGTTATGGCAGCAGAAACCACACCTCCGACCAAAATTTTGGTATGGGGAGACAGTCTCAGTGCTGCTTATGGCATTCCGGTCGATAAAGGCTGGGTGAACTTATTGCAGCAAAAATTGCAAAACAATGCCGTGATTAATAATGGCAGTATCAGTGGGGAAACCACCGCCGGTGGCTTGACTCGCTTGCCTGCGGCTTTGCAAACCTACCAGCCAGATTATGTATTGCTGGAGCTCGGGGCTAATGACGGCTTACGCGGAATTAAAACCGACACTATGCAGGCTAATCTGGAACAAATGATTCAACTGGCTCAACAAGCTAAAGCTAAGGTCGTACTGTTAGGTATTAAGCTGCCACCCAATTACGGCAGTGCCTATACACAGAAATTTGAAGCCGTTTACACCAATTTGGCTAAGCAATATAACTTACCGTTAGTGCCGTTTCTGCTTGATGGCATTGCGCAAAATTGGGATTTAGTACAAGCCGATGGGGTTCATCCCACTGCAGCTGCTCAGCCAATGGTGCTGGATAATGTGTGGAAAGTACTCCAAAGCGTATTGCCGACCAATATCGCCGCCTCCACTACTAATACCACTTCCGCACCAGCCGCTACAGTCACTCAATAAAGTTTGTTTTGCTCATAACAACTGCCTGACCGATTAATCGTGGTCAGGCAGCACTTAACAACCTAGCTTCAAAACTTTTGCCATACCAATAAACGGTTATTTACCGGCATGGTATTATCCTCGAGCAACTTCAGACCCGCTTGCTCGGCTAACCAATTTACATCAGCGAAATCCCGAATCCCGCTTTGTGGATCACGACCTTTTAACCAGCGATCAAAGCGCGCATTGCTATCACTGGTAAATTGACCGTTGTAATTAAACGGCCCATACAAGGCAAACAAACCACCTTTAGGCAATAATTGCCCTACCCCATTAAAAAAAGCCTCCACCTCTTTCCAATGCATAATATGCGTGGTATTGGCAGAAAAAACGGCATCTACCGCGAATGTAGGCCAACGATCTTCCAGCACATCCAACGCGAATGGAGCACGGGTATTGGCTAAATCGGCCTCATTCAGCCAGAGCCTGATACCTTCATGATTTTCCGCTTTATCACTGGTATGCCAAATCAAATGCGGCATATGCTTTGCAAAATACACCGCATGTTGCCCGGTACCACTACCGATTTCCAGCACCTCATGCGAGTGGCGAAACAAAGGCTTCAGCACTTGCAAAATAGGCTGTTGGTTTTCTTCACACGCCTGCGAAAAAGGTTTTATTGTCATGGCATATCCTTTGTCTAACAATGAATAGAGCACAAAGTTCAGAGGTTAATAATAAAGGAAATCACCATGATCAAATCAACTACCCCCACAATTGAAGGCAAACGTATTACCCGTTATCACGGTGTTGTAACAGGTGAAGCCATACTCGGTGCCAATATTTTCAAGGATTTCTTTGCTGGTATCCGTGACATTATTGGCGGACGTTCAGGCGCTTATGAAAAAGAATTACGTCGGGCCCGCGAAATCGCTTTTCAGGAAATGGAAGCCCAAGCCAAAGAAATGGGCGCGAATGCCATTGTAGGCATTGATCTTGACTATGAGAATGTCACGATCGGCACTGGTGGCGGGATGCTAATGGTCAGTGCTAGCGGTACAGCGGTAACGCTCGAATAACCGCCTGTAAACATCGCTAGTCGGAAATCGGTTGCCCTCGTTAGTGTTCTTGCCAAAATGAGGGCGTTATCAATCATAAAAAAAGCCAAACCGATGGAAACCATACCCCCTATCCATCATATTTTTATCGACTTTGAGAATACTCAGGCTGTTGACCTGAGCCTTTTGCATAATCAGCCTGCGCGTGTCACCTTATTGGTCGGCGATAAGCAAAAATCCTTGCCCGTGTTATTGGTGCAGCAACTGTTGCAATACCATGCCAAGGTACGTCTGATTGAAACCGCTGCTTCAGGTAAGAATGCGCTGGATTTTATTCTCGCCTTTCATTTAGGTCAGATAGCCAGACTGGAAAATCGTGGCCATTTTTACATCGTATCGAAAGATAAAGGCTATGACGCCTTGATCAAGCATATGAAAGAAAATGGCTTTACTGCAATCCGTCATGACGAATTTGCGGATATTCCTATCTTCAAAAAAGTGACAGCGCCTGTAGTATCACCCGCACACACGCCGTCAGTGTTACCCGCTAAAGCGCCTGAGCCTGTAAAACCTAACTTAGTAACCAATGTTGTGCAGCAAGCCAGTGAGCCCATCCGTTTAGTCATCGACCATTTGCGTAAGCATAATACGAATCGACCAGGTAAGCGGGAGACATTGACGTCTTATATTACGGCCAGTTTTAGAAACCAGTTGCCGGAGGTAGATGCCAATAAATTGGTGCAACAATTAGTCCAACGCAAACTTATTGGCATCACGGCAGAGAATAAAGTGCAGTACCACTTTTAACAGTGGCTATTCAGCTTCGTCTATCCACGCCATTTGGATGGCTTCAAGAATTTTCTCATTGGATTTATTGGGATCATCCACAAAGCCATCCAATGCCATCACCCACGCATGTAAATCGGTAAAGCGAATATAACGCGGGTCTACATCGGGGTGTTCATCAACCAGGCGAATAGCGATTTCAAGCGTATCAGTCCAACGTAATTCATCCATAAATAACTCCTCACTCCTATTGTTTTAATGATGTTCGGAAACCATATTAATGGTGTATTTAGGAATCTCTATGACCAAATCCTCATCAGCTACTTTGGCCTGACAACTCAAACGCGAATCCGGGTCAACGCCCCACGCCTTGTCTAGATAATCCTCCTCAAGATCTGACGCATCTTCAAGTGAATCAAAACCCTCGCGTATATACACATGACATGTGGTACACGCACAGGACTTTTCGCAGGCGTGTTCAATCTCAATGCCATGTTGCAAGGCTGCATCACAGATACTGATGCCCGCTTGTACCTCAATCACGGCACCTTCGGGACAGATCTCCTCATGCGGTAAAAAAATCAGTTTAGGCATGTTGTTATTCCTTGAATTCGTCAAGCTTATGACCGGCCATCGCCGCGCGGATGCTAGCATTCATGCGCCGCTCTACATACGTTTCTGCGGCTTTTTCCAATGCCTTGATACCGCTTTCAATCGCCTGATAATCGTTACCCTGACGTAAAGCGACCAAGTGCTCACGCGCTGCTAAAATCGGTGCACGTTCTTGTTCACTGAGGAATAATTCCCCATCTTGCGCAAACGCTGCATCTAGGGCTTCCACCGAACGGTCCGCTTCTACCTGTTGTTCACGCAAACGCCGCGCTTGCATATCATCACGCGCATGCGCCATGGAATCACGCAGCATGGTTTCAATTTCAGCATCGCTAAGACCGTAAGACGGTTTAACTTCAACCCCGGCGGTTACATTGGTGGTTTGTTCTTGCGCGGTTACATTCAGCAAACCATCCGCATCGACTTGAAACGTGACGCGAATACGCGCTGCACCCGCTACCATCGGCGGAATGCCACGCAAGGAAAATCTGGCCAAGGAACGATTAGCTTCGACAGTATCACGCTCACCTTGCAGCACATGGATGGACATGGCGGTTTGCCCGTCTTTAAAGGTGGTAAATTCCTGCGCCCGTGCTACCGGAATTGTGGTATTGCGCGGAATAATCTTTTCCACCAAGCCACCCATGGTTTCCAATCCCAACGACAATGGAATCACATCCAGCAACAACATATCGGCATCGGGTTTATTACCTGCCAATACATCGGCTTGAATAGCAGCCCCTATAGCGACCACGCGATCAGGGTCAATATCGGTTAAAGGCGGTTTGCCAAAAAAGGCCGCGACTTGTTCGCGTACCAGCAACACGCGGGTAGAACCCCCAACCATAACCACGTCTTTGATGTCATCCTTACTTAGACTGGCATCACGCAAAGTACGCCGACACGCCAGCAAGGTCTTTTTCACCAATGGCATAATCAGCTCATTCATATGCGCCCGCGTCAGTTCGCCTTGCCACTTACCTAAAGCAACTGATGTCGTTTCCGCATTAGTCAGGCTTTCTTTAGCATTACGTGCAACCACTAGTGCAGTACGCAAGATTTTTTGCTCAGAACTACCGCTTAAACCGGCTTGCTGTAATAACCATTCAGCAATGGCGTGATCAAAATCATCGCCCCCAAGGGCAGAATCGCCGCCGGTTGCCAATACTTCAAACACGCCTTTATGCAAACGCAAAATAGAAATATCGAAAGTACCACCACCCAAATCGTAAACCGCAATCACGCCTTCCGCCTGTTGATCCAGACCATAGGCGACCGCTGCTGCGGTCGGTTCATTCAATAAGCGATAGACATTTAAACCTGCCAACTTAGCTGCATCCCGGGTTGCCTGACGTTGGGCATCATCAAAATACGCAGGAACCGTAATGACCACCCCGGCTAAATCATCGCTTAAGGTCTGTTCAGCACGTTGTTTAAGCACCCGTAGAATATCCGCCGAGACTTCTACCGCCGATACCTCACCCGCACTGGTATGGATACGCGGCACAGCTGAATCCGTACTCACAAACTGGTAGGGCAAATGGCCACCTAATTGGCTCACATCCGCCACTCCGCGCCCCATTAAACGCTTGACCGAGGCAATGGTATTCAATGGGTCTTCGGTAATAGCTGCTTTGGCTTCATACCCAACAATAGGCGCTAATCCTGCTTGATAACGCACCACCGACGGCAGCAGATGACGGCCTTGATCATCCGCGAAGGTCGTCGCTTGGCCACTGCGTACGCTTGCTACCAACGAATTGGTAGTGCCTAAATCAATACCCGCTGCCAAACGATGCTGATGAGCCACCGTTGCCATACCGGGTTCAAAAATTTGCAATAATGCCATGGGGATTCCTAAAGACTGTCTTCCAGACGTTCTTCGCGTTGGCGAATATCTTCCAGCAGGCGTTCGTAAAAACGCATTTTGAGCATGGTTTGTTTGGCAATTGCCAATTGTTTGGCTGCCCAATGTGCATTGAATGCCTGCTCAAGTTCACGGCTATGCTGTTTAACCTGCTCGGCCAAAGCATCCAGTGCAGCAAAAGGATCAGAGGCCTCTTCTGCCTCATCAATCGCTTCGCGTAATTCCATTTGCTGCATCAGGAATTCGGGGTCTGAAGCGGTATCACGCTCATCATTGATTTCAACCCCAGCCAGTTGCAACAGATAACGGGCACGCAAACGCGGCTGACGCAAAGTTTCATGCGCTTCATTCAGCAAAGAAGTCAGCTGCATAGCCAAACGCTTTTCCTGATCACTCGCATTGGCAAAGCGGTCAGGATGATACTGCGATTGCAAAGTCCGCAAGCGTTGCGCCAACACTCCAGTATCTATCTCAAACTGTTGAGGCAGACCAAAAAGGGCAAAATAATCCTGTTTCAGCTCATTTAGCATCATCAGACCGTGAAGCTCTCACCGCAACCGCAGCGAGCTTTTTCATTCGGATTGACAAATTTAAAGCCTTCATTCAGCCCTTCGCGGGTGTAATCCACTTCGGTACCGTCCAGATACACCAATGCTTTCGGGTCTACAATTACCTTGACACCATAACTTTCAAAGACGGTATCTTCCGGTTGCAGTTCATCTACAAATTCCATGATATAACCCATGCCGGAACAGCCCGTGGTTTTTACGCCTAAACGCAACCCCAAGCCTTTGCCACGGTTGCTCAGAAATTTGCTTACCCGGTCAGCTGCTGTAGGGCTTAATGTAATCATACTCAACCTACCTGCTTCTTTTGATAGTCTTCAATCGCCGAACGGATAGCATCTTCCGCCAACACTGAGCAATGGATTTTTACCGGTGGCAAATCCAGTTCTGCTGCAATATCAGTATTTTTAATGGCTTTGGCTTCCTCAAGCGTTTTGCCTTTAACCCACTCGGTCAACAGGCTAGAAGAGGCAATCGCTGAACCACAGCCATAGGTTTTAAACTTGGCATCTTCAATAATGCCTTGGTCGTTCACCTTGATTTGCAGTTTCATGACGTCACCGCACGCAGGTGCACCGACCATGCCCGTACCCACATTTAGGTCAGCTTTATTGAAGCTGCCGACATTGCGTGGATTTTCATAATGGTCAATGACCTTTTCACCGTATGCCATTCGTTGTTACCTCATTAATCTGTTAATGCGAAACCCATTCAACCTTGCTGATGTCAATGCCCTCTTTGAACATTTCCCACAAGGGCGACAGTTCACGAAGTTTTTCCACTGCCGCATGAATGCGTTCAATCGCGTAATCGACTTCTTCAACGGTTGTGAAGCGTCCCATCGACAGGCGCAAGGAGCTGTGTGCTAATTCATCGCTACGGCCTAAGGCGCGCAAGACATAGCTAGGCTCTAAACTTGCACTTGTACAGGCAGAACCGGATGACATAGCTAAATCTTTCAGCGACATCATCAGGCTTTCACCTTCCACATAGTTGAAACTTACATTCAAAATACCGGCTACCCGCTGATCTGCATCACCATTTAGGTAAACCTCTTCAATATCTTTCAGGCCATCCCACAAACGGTTACGTAGCATGAGGATACGATCGGTTTCAGCATTCATTTCTGCTTTAGCCAAGCGGAAAGCTTCACCCATACCTACGATCTGATGAGTAGGCAAGGTACCGGAACGCATACCACGCTCATGACCGCCACCGTGCATTTGAGCTTCAATGCGCACGCGTGGCTTGCGACGTACATACAAAGCACCAATACCTTTTGGGCCGTAAATCTTATGGCCTGAAAAGCTCATCATATCGACTTTGAGCGTTTCCATATCAATCGGCACTTTACCAGCACTTTGCGCAGCATCCACATGAAACACGGTTTTATTAGCGCGGCACAATTCACCCATGGCCGCAATATCCTGAATCACGCCAGTTTCATTATTGACATGCATAATCGATGCCACAGAAGTATCCGGACGCAAAGCAGCTTTAAATTTTTCCAGATCAATCAGACCATTGGATTCTGGGTCAAGGTAAGTCACCTCATAACCTTCTCGCTCTAGCTGACGGCAGGTATCTAATACTGCCTTATGCTCGGTTTTGCAGGTAATAATGTGCTTGCCTTTGCGCTCATTAAAATGCGCTGCCCCTTTAATCGCTAGGTTATTGGATTCAGTCGCCCCACTGGTCCAGACTATTTCCTTAGCATCGGCATTAATCAGGGCTGCTACCTGTTCGCGGGCGTCTTCTACCGCTTTATCCGCCTCCCAACCAAAGGCATGGCTGCGGGAAGCAGGATTACCAAAAATGCCATCCAGGGTCAGGTACTGCATCATCTTCTGGGCAACACGCGGGTCAACCGGAGTCGTCGCAGCATAGTCAAAATAAATGGGCTTTTTTAGATTGCTCATTAGGGACGTCCTGTTCTGGTCTTAGTGAGAGTGAGATTGGGATAAAAACTCAATGCGTTTTTTATCCTGGCGCGCACTGGTTTCGCGCACTTCCATACGAGTTGTCATATCAGCTAACGTAATTTCGGAAAGGAATACGCGAATCTGATTGCTTAAGTCCATCCACAGATCATGAGTTAAGCAGCGTTTGTTATCCTGACAGTCACCTAAGCCACCACAACGGGTTGCATCCACATTTTCATCGACCGCACTAATAATATCGGCAATGGCTATATGGGCCGGATCACCCTTCAATTGGTAACCGCCACCGGGACCACGCATGCTGACGACTAATCCGGCTTTGCGTAGCTTGGCAAATAATTGTTCCAGATAGGAAAGTGATATATCCTGCCGTTCTGAAATTTCTGCCAGCGATACTGGTTCCTCGCCGTTATGCAATGCCAAGTCCAGCATGGCAGTTACTGCATAGCGTCCTTTAGTCGTTAATTTCATAATCAGGTTCTCCGTTCAAGTATCCGGCATCGTATCAATACTTGACAAATATAGTCAAGTATTGGGGATATTTAGGACTCGATTTTGGTAGCTTCAGGCTGACAATTAACGGGATTACTGTTGCCATTGCCAAAACCTTCGGCTTTTAACTCAGGCAACGGTTTCATTTCCAATTCACTGCCTAAACGCTGTAGCTCCAGACAGAGCTTGTCCATACGCTGATCCATTAAATGAATATGATCAAGCATTCGATTCACGGCATTAGCCACTGGGTCTGGCATATCCTGGGTGGCACCATAAGCATCAAAACCCAATTTCTCGGCGATTTCTTCGCGATGTTTTTCTTGTTGCTTACGCGGGGTGACCACCCGCCCTGGAATACCGGTAACTGTCGCTCCATCTGGAACGTTTTTAACCACAACGGCATTGGAACCGACCCGTGCTCCGTTGCCAAGGGTGATTGGACCTAAAATTTTCGCACCCGCACCGACCACTACATCATTACCTAAAGTTGGATGACGCTTGCCTTTTTGCCAGCTAGTACCGCCTAACGTTACCCCATGATACAAGGTACAATCATCACCAATTTCAGCCGTTTCGCCAATAACTACGCCCATACCGTGATCAATAAAAAAACGTCTTCCGATCGTAGCACCCGGGTGAATTTCAATGCCGGTAAACAAGCGCGCTACATTGGATAATACCCGCGCTAGCCATTTAAATCCGTATGACCATAACCGATGACTTAAGCGATGGATTAAAACTGCATGCAACCCAGGATAGGTGGTGACAATTTCAAAAACATTGCGCGCTGCCGGGTCACGGTCGAAGATGCAATAAATATCTTCACGGAGATGTTTGAACATAGAAATCCTTTGCAAGGTATGGGGCAGGACGGCAAGTATCGCAGTTTGCAACTTTTACTGCACCTATTGGCAAGCTCACTGCTAAGGATTATCTTCAGCCCTCAATAACAACGAAGTAGCGGGAGGAAGTCATCCCATGTTGCAGGCTCTGCGCATTTACGGGTTTCGGGTATTTGTTACTACCCTATTTTTATCGCCCCTGATTCATCAGGGATTAATAGCCTTTTTCGGCATCGAGCAAACCTTATGGTTACAAGCGTGGGCCGTGTTGGGACTCATTATTCCCTTTGCCCTCGCCAGCCTTGTCCAGCATTATCGCTCCGGCACTAACCATCAGGATTGGCAAGCTATTAAAAAACACCAAGACCTGTTTCTCACTATGATGGGTAAAGCCACTTTGTGGGGTATTTTGGTCAGTTTGCTGGTGATTTATCCCAGCTTTGCTGCGCAGGCACTACAACTTGAAAATGCCGTAGCCAGCTGGATCCTAATGCTATTCCCACTGATTGGCTTACTTTTAGGTATGCTGATTGCAGTGCAATTCTCCCATAATCACATTGAAACCGGCCTTGTACCCGTCGGTGCTTTAGGTGTTATGGCTAGTATCCTACTGTTGAGCTTATTTTCTTCCATAACCTTACAAGCCTTGTTACTTCTAAATCTTGGGATAATGGGTGGCTTGTTTGTGGTACCTCTGCATGCTTTGCTGCGCTTTCATATTTCTGAGGAACAATATTCCCGCGTTACCCCCATCGATAGCCTGTTACAAGCCAGTATCATTTTGGTGTTTGCTGGTAGCTGTCTGCTGCTGACCGGGTTGGGCTTGCACAGTCGTTATCTGCTGGTATTACTGCAAGCGGTTACGGTTGCTGGTGCTCTTTATACCATCTACCACATGCCACAATCATTGCTGCGCTTTGTGTTTAGCCGCCTGTTCCGGGCACGTTATCGTTTAAAAGTGATTGGCTTTGAACATTTGCCAGCGCGTGGCGGGGTTTTATTACTCGGTAACCATATTAGCTTTATTGACTGGGCTTTGGTGCAGATGGCCTCGCCTCGTCAATTGCACTTTGTTATTGAGAAGGGCTATTACGAACGTTGGTATTTGAAGGACTTTCTGAACTGGTTTGGCGTAATTCCTATTAGCAGTGGCGCAAGTGCTGAATCTTTGGAAAAAGTCACTGACATGCTGAAAAAAGGTGAAGTGGTGTGTTTGTTCCCGGAAGGCTCCATTAGTCGTACCGGCCAGCTTTCTGATTTCAAACGCGGTTATGAAAAAGCGGTCAAGGATACCGGAGCAGTGATTGTACCGTTTTACCTGCATGGTCTGTGGGGAAGCCGTTTCTCCCGTTCTAGCGGCTTTTTGCGCGAAAACCGCCAATCCGGTTTCAAGCGTGACATTGTGGTGTCATTTGGCAAACCATTGCCTTCCACTATCCCGGCCCATGAACTTAAGCAAAAGATTTTTGATCTGTCATTTGCTTCCTGGGATGCTTATTCGCACATGCTCGACCCGATTCCTCTGAACTGGCTGCGTTCGGCCAAGCGCATGAGTTTCCGTATGGCAGCTACCGATGTGATTGGCGAACCGTTGAGTCATCACCGCTTCATTACCGCTGTGTTACGCTTTGCTGCTTTGATCAAGAAACTGAGTCCAGAACAGAATATAGGCTTATTGCTACCCACCAGTACCGGCGGTGCGATTGCGCTTATGGCGGGACTTTTGCTGGGTAAAACGGTGGTTAACCTTAATTACACCGCTAGCGAAGAAGCCTTGCAAAGTGCTGTGCAGCAAGCGGGTTTAAAGCGGATTTATACCTCACGCCGTTTCCTAGACAAGCTTAAAGAACGCCATATTGATATCGCCGCTATTTTACCGGGTTTACCTTTGATCTTCCTTGAAGACTTAAAGGCAACCATTCCACGCTATCAATTATTGGGTACTTTGTTAATGGCCATGTTACTGCCTACCCGCGTATTGCAATGGCTGTATATACCAAAAATTGATCTTGATGCTACGGCTGCGATCCTGTTTTCCAGTGGTAGCGAAGGGGCACCGAAAGGGGTGGAACTGTCACACCGCAATTTAGCCGCCAATGCCCGCCAAATCGCTGATGCCTTAAATACACTCGATAATGACGTCATTATGAGTACGCTACCGACCTTCCATGCTTTTGGTTTGTTAGCCAGTACCTTAATGCCCTTGTCAGAAGGTATTCCGATTGTCTGCCACCCTGATCCTACCGATGCGGTAAATATTGCTAAAGGCATTGCCCGTTATGAAGCCACCTTACTGTTTGGCACAAGTACTTTCCTGCGCCTGTATGCCAAAAATACTCGTGTACATCCCATGATGCTACAGAGCCTGCGCTATATTGTCGCCGGTGCGGAAAAACTCGCTCCCGAAGTCCGTCGCCTATTCTTGGAGCGCTTTGGCAAAAAAATCCTCGAAGGTTATGGCGCAACTGAAACCTCTCCGGTAGCCGGGGTTAACCTACCTGACCAGCTTGATACGCGTTACTGGAAAGTCCAAATAGCTAATCGTGAAGGTACAGTAGGCTTACCTTTACCCGGCACCAGTTTCCGCATTGTCGACCCTGAAACCCTTGAAGTATTACCTACCGGCTCCGATGGTTTAATCCTCATCGGTGGCCCACAAGTCATGAAAGGCTATTTGAGCGCGCCCGAGAAAACCGCTCAAGCGATTGCCGTGATTGACGGTCAGCGTTGGTATAAAACCGGCGATAAAGGCCATGTGGATGAAGATGGTTTCCTGACCATTGTTGACCGCTATTCACGCTTTGCCAAACTCGGTGGCGAAATGGTTAGTCTGGCTTCTGTCGAACAGCAAGTGCGGCAGATTCTCAATCAACCGGAACTGGAATTAGTGGCAGTCAACCTACCAGATGACAAGAAAGGGGAAAAAATCGTCTTATTAATGGCCGGTACCTATGATGAAGCGCAAATCAAACGCCAATTAATTGATGGCGGTATGAATCCCTTAATGATTCCTTCCACTATTCGCAGCCTCACGGAAATCCCCAAACTCGGTAGCGGCAAAACCGATTTTGGTAATGCCAGAAAGTTAGCCTTGAGTTTGCAATAACACCACTTAGCTATTTTTAGCTTATTAAGCCCGTTCTTATTGAGGGCGGGCTTTTTTATAAAGCCAGATTAAACCAATATTATTTATGATTTATTCAAAGAATAATATTATTTTAATTACCACAAATAACAATAAAACGCTTATCAATATATAAAAATACCAGTCAATTTTTCCCGACTATCGGCTAACAAACGCCACCTATCCAGCCTAAAAATACCGCCTAACCAGCATCAACCTTAAAATGGTTTGTATAAAAAATCTGTTCATCAACCCCTATTTCTGGAAGCAAACCAATGAAAAAATTACTGATGGTGAATGCGGGTATAACCGCCTTACTGGGGTCAAGTATTGCACAGGCTGGGTATTCACCCTTTTATGCGGGCGCGGGGGTCGGTAATGTCAAAACTGATGGTACTGACAAACAATTCTGCGATTTGTGTCAGGGTTCACAGTTTTCCATGCGCAATCATAATAATAATGGCTACAAACTCTATGGCGGGGTGAATTTATCTGATCAGGTCGCTATTGAAGGCGAGGTAGTGGATTTTGGCAAAACCTATGATCTGGATATGTACCGCCCTACCCTTGATGGGCGTGCAGAACGTGCCCATGCCACCACCAAAGCCCGTGGAGTGGGTGTAAGTGCAAAGGTTCGAAAACATTTACGCAACGGCCGGACATCCATTTATGGTAAAGGCGGGGCCTTGGCATGGGAAACCAAAAATCATATGGATTACACCAACCTGGATAATATTAGCGAGACCTATAAAAGTCGTAATCGTGGGGTTAGCCCCACCCTAGGTATTGGCGTAGAACACGAATTCAATGCCCGCTGGAGTATGCGCGTCGGCTGGGATCATTACTTCAAGGTGGGTCGTAGCGATCGCTATTTACATGTGGATGAAAATCGCAATGTAGATGACCTACGCAGCGTCAAAACTGACGTGGATATGGTCTACGTAGGTGCTACATTTAACTTTTAAGCATTAGCCACTGGGGTAGTCCACAAACATTTACCAGCGGATTTGGTAATGGCAGCTAAACGTTCCTGATGGGCTGCCAATTCTTCTTCGCTTGCCGTGATTACCCTCAAACGGCTGACATCGTGGCTAATTCGACGAATATAACCCGATCCCATGCCATTGCCGTTATCTTCCTGATCGCCCCCGAGTAACAAACTTACCTGCCCGCCTGTCATGGCCAGATAAACATCAGCTAAAATTTCGGCGTCTAATAACGCGCCGTGTAAGGTACGATGTGAATTATTAATTTCGTAACGCTTACACAAAGCATCCAGGCTATTACGTTGGCCCGGATACATTTGCCGCGCCATTTGCAGCGTGTCAGTAACGGTGCAATAGTCAGTCACTAACTCATTACTAGCGTCAAGTAGCTGCAGCTCATGATTCAAAAAGCCAATATCAAACGGCGCATTATGAATAATCAGTTCGGCCCCACGCAGATAGTTCACCAGATCAGCAGCAATGTTGGCAAAGCGTGGTTTATCAGCTAAAAACTCATTAGTAATGCCATGCACTTCAATGGCTTCTGCATCAATTTCGCGATCCGGTTGTAGGTAAAAATGGAAATTATTGCCGGTCAAACGCCGGTTAATCATTTCGACCCCACCGATTTCAATAATGCGGTGGCCTTCTTTCGTTTCTAACCCTGTGGTTTCCGTATCGAGGATAATCTGTCGACTCATGTACGTTTCTCATCAATGGCTAAATTAGCTAACTGGTCAACACGTTCATTTTCAGCATGACCACTATGCCCCTTCACCCAACGCCAATCAATCTGGTGTGAAGTAGTGGCTTTTTCCAAACGCTGCCACAACTCCATATTCTTGACAGGTTTACCAGCGGCAGTACGCCAGCCTTTACGCTTCCAGCCCGACAGCCATTCAGTAATACCCTGACGCACGTATTGCGAATCGGTTGTCAAAATAACCTGACAGGGGCGATTCAACGCTTCCAAGCCCTGAATAGCCGCCATCAACTCCATTTGATTATTAGTGGTATCCGCTTGGTAACCACATAACTCACGAATTTTGCCCTGATAACGCAATAATACGCCCCAACCACCGGGACCAGGATTACCCCGACAAGCACCATCGGTAAAAATTTCTACCGCTTTATTTTCCATTTTGCCCTCTAGGACTATAGATACGCCCAGTATCCGGATTCACAATCATGCCCGGTTTAAGAATGGGCGGGACTTTAAGTGTAGGCATCAATGGGGTCATGTTAGAGACTTTTTTCTGCGCATGCATGATATAGACATTGCCAGTCGCTACATGATATTGATCCCCCAATTGACCTAACCAAGCGCGTTTAGAACCCACTTTTTTGCGCAAGGCTGGGTAGCAAAAGCCACTCGAAACCGTTTCCAGTACATCGAATCCCAATACTTGCAACCATTCACGCAACCGTAAGCTGCTATAACAACGCCAAGGTGAACGTTTACTCATCGGCATACGTACTGCATTACCTAATCCGCGCAAACTAAAGGGATTAAAACTAATCAGAATACAGTGGCCTTCAGGTACCAATACGCGTTCGATTTCGCGTAGGATCTGATGCGGATTACTTGAGTAATCCAATACGTGGCTGGCCACAATCAGGTCAATATTGCTAAATGCTATGGGCAATTGTTCGGGAATACTAATCAGGCTATTCGCTTCGCCCTCTACCATTCCAAGGGCAAACTGGCTGGCAATGCGGGATTCCTGCAAGAACGTATGCTGCCCCGTTAATGTGCCTATTTCCAAAGCATAATAGCCAAAAATATCAGCACTCATAGTGGTGATAATTTGTTGGATACGAGTCAGAGTATTGAGGCCACTGGTTGTTGCGTACCACTGCCGACAAGCAGCCGTACCAGCTGGCATAGTGGGGTATTTTGAGGTCACGCTCAGCGTTTTTTCCTTGTTCACCAGAAATAGTCGTATTATAGTCAGGCCGTTAAATTATAAAAAATTATGGCTAATATAAGCATTTCCCATAAACACCCGGTAGTCTAACCAGCCATCATGAGGACTACACAGGGCGAGTATCATAACAAGACGCTTTCAGGGTTCCAAATAATGATAAAAACAAGCAAGTATGCCTTTATGGTTACCTCCATTATGGCCCTGTTTGCCGGTTCCGGCTGTTCAAGTAACTTAAACAAACCTACCACGCAAGATAGCAAAACCCGCAAACCTTCAACTGAGCACAAGACTAACAAAGCTGCTCATTTATACAAAGCCAGTTATACCAACACGGATACGAGTCAGGCCAAGGCCAGCTTGGATGAAGACTTTGATACCTGGGAACGGGTATTTCGCGGCTTTCAATTAAATGGCAGCTACAATCGCTACCCCCAAGTACAGGAGTTTGTGCGTTTTTATGGGCAAAATCCAGCCCAACTCACCATGTTGTCTGAACGGGCGAGTATTTTCTTGCACATGATTGTCTCGGAATTAGATCGCCGTGGTATGCCTACCGAGCTGGCCTTATTACCCTTTGTAGAAAGTGCATTTGACCCAGATATTTTTTCCCGTGCAGGTGCAGCAGGTTTGTGGCAATTTATACCATCCACCGGACGCGATTACGGCTTAACCCAGTCACGGCTTTATGATGCCCGCATGGACCCGTTTGCAGCCACTGGTGCGGCCTTAAACTACCTGCAAAAATTGCACGCACAATTCAATGGTGACTGGTTATTGGCATTAGCCGCCTATAACTGCGGTGAAGGGAGGGTCGAAAAGGAAATTGCTAAAAATCAGGCGGATGGTATACCCGTCAGTTTTTGGACATTATCGCTACCGCGCGAAACACGTGAGTATGTACCACGCCTGCTGGCTTTCAAGGAATTGATCCGAAATGCCAGCTATTATGGTATTCAATTGCCTGAAACGCCTAACCAAGCAAGACTGGCGCAATTGCGCATTGATAAAGCTGTGGACTTGCGCGAAGTTGCTATGCGTGCCGGATTGGATGCGAACCACTTGCTAGAGCTAAATCCTTGTTTTCGCACTGGTGTAACGACTCCCCAATACTCCAATCGCATTATTTTGCCACGCGAACACGCACCCATGTTGGCACAAATTATTGAAGCGGTAACGCCTGCCGATTTGCCCACTGTACCCAAGGCCAAAAAACCGCGCCTACTTTACGCCAAAGTCAGCAAACCCAAACAATACAATAAGCTGGCTACTGCACGTTTAGGCAAACGCAGTAAACCGACCCAATATGCCCTTGCTAAATCCAAGAAAAACCGCCTGCGCACGGCAGAACGTAATGAGACCAAAACCAGAGCCTAAGCCATGATGCAATTAGTTGTTATGCTGGAAAAACAGCTGATAAGACGTTATTCACTCAAAGAACAACCCACGATTACCATAGGTCGTAACAGCAAATGCGATATCTGCCTACCGGATCGCACCATTAGCAATATCCACGCTTGTGTCAAAATAGCGCGTGAGGATTGTTTTTTGGAAGATATGCGCAGTACCAATGGCACTTATGTGAATCACCAACTGATTGATCGCTATTTATTGGAAAACGGCGATATTATTAGTGTGGGCAAATACCAGATTAAGTTTGAATGCCCAGAAAGCATTGATAGTCAGGTACGCCGTGTCAGTATTCACCCCAAACTGTTACACGATGATCAGGAATATTGGTTACATATTCTCAATGGTCGCAAAACAGATCATCTGATTCCCTTGTTTGACCACTCATTGGTTCTAGGCAATGAAGAAACCGGAGAAGTGATGATTGAATATCAGGGCCCTGATAAATATGTCTTACATAACAAGACTAACCCTGACAAACCCATTGTGCATCTATTGCTCGCTGATGAAGAATTTGAAGTAGCCGAGACTTTATTCCGATTCTGTGTAAAATCAGTGAATGCATAATGTAACCGCCACCAATCAAACCATACGACGGGCTATGCGCCGCCAACGCGCAGCCCTTACACCAAAAGTTCAGCGTTTATATGCGCAACAAATGCTGCAGCAGTTACGTAAACAACGTATCTTTCGTTCAGCCCGCCATATAGCGCTTTATCTGCCGGTACGCGGTGAGGCCGACCCCCGCGATCTGAAAAAATACGCCTGGCCCCACCAAAAGTTTTACTTGCCGGTGCTATCACCGTTACCCAATGAAGGGCTGTGGTTTATTCATTGGCATCAGCACACCCGCTTTCGCCTAAATTGTTTTCGTATCCCTGAACCGTATCCACATCATCGCCATCAACGCAGTGTGCACCAATTGGATTTGGTGATTATGCCTTTAGTGGCTTTTGATCAATCTGGCAATCGTTTAGGCATGGGTGGAGGGTTTTATGATCGTACTTTTGCCTTCAAACGTCTGCAGACTTATCATCCACGCCCCTACCTAGTCGGTTATGCGTATGCTTTTCAGCAAGTTGCCCTTTTACAAAGTCAACCCTGGGATGTGCCTCTTGATGCAGTAGTAACCGAAAGCGCTTATACACCATTCAATCGCTAGTATCCCTACCCGCATGCTGCTAGATTGCATTTAATTATCACAATGATGCAGGAGAAAAGCACTATGAAATTCTTTTGGTTGGGACTAGGACTATTGGCCTTGTCAGTCAACGCACAAGCGGATTTTTTCAATAGCCATAATGGCGAATGGAAAATGGGCCCTTATGGTCCTTATTACGAAGAAAACGATTGGCCTGAATGGACACCGATGTACTGGATGGAAGAAATGGCCAATGGTTTTGACGATAATGAAAACGACTATGGTGGCTATTACGGCGACAACCGTTTTATGGGTGGTTATCCCGGTATGCTGCCTTATGGTGCAGGCTTTGGCTATGCGCCTCCGCTGATGCCTTATGCCCCGCCTGTAGCATCACCCTACGCCAGTTTTGGTTATATGTCGCCGCCGCCCATGCTGGGTCAACCACCTTTTCCTATAATGCCTGTGCCGATGGGAATGCCATCTCAACCACCAGTGGTAAGTACTATGCCGGTTCCCGTACAACCCTCCGCTTTTGCACCTAACGGACGATAAACTATTCCGGCTAAAATGCCATTAGCGAGAATTGAATATGAAGAGGAAAGTTTGGATAGCAGGTTTGGTATTAGCCGCTACTACACAAATAGGCAACGCCAGCGGTTGGGGATTCAACCGTTTTAACTGGAACCCGGATTTCAACTGGCATAGTGGGCGTAGCTGGGGACCGGGTTACCGTGGTTTTAACTGGGGTAATGATCCTTGGTCACGTTGGAATAGCATACCTGATTGGCGAGGTTCACCTTATGGCAGCCGAAGCTATTATGGTTTTAACCCCTATACCTTTAGCGGCTATAACGGCTTTAGTTTCAATGCATACCCTTATCAGGGTTATAACTATCCGCCCAATTACGCCAGCCAATGGTTCTGGTGGCATCAAAACGAGCCGGGGCGTTATAACAGCTGGAATTATCACTGGGTACAGCCGTATGGGGCTTTCCCTCCTTTACCTACTCCTGCATTACCGCCAGTAAATGGTATGGGTTATACACCAGGCCCTATGCGTACTGTGCCTGCTGTGCCAGCACCGGTTAATAGTTACCAGCCACTGGCGACACCCGTACCCTCAACCGCTCCGGCAAGTATCCCTGCAGACCCTACCACACAGAGCCATCCTTCCACTGCTGGTTTTCCACCAGCAAGTATGTTAGGACAGTGACCCTAATACGCGGACGTAGTACCCTATACGTCCGTCTCCCACTGCCATAAAGGACTCTTGCATTGCTTAGCTACCGTCACGCCTTTCATGCGGGTAATCACGCTGATGTTGTTAAGCACTTAGCCTTAGTGCTGACACTGGATTACTACCAACAAAAAGCCAAGCCATTTTGTTACATTGATACCCACGCCGGAGCAGGCTTGTATCAAATGACCAGTCAGGAAGCCCAAAAAACCCGGGAATACGAACAAGGTATTGCGGCTGTATTACAAGCTCCTAACCCACCTGTTGCCTTACAACCCTATCTAGCTTTGATTAGGGAGCTGAATCCTAACAAGCCACTTAAACTTTATCCGGGTTCTCCTTGGTTAGCTGCGCGTCTGTTGCGGGCAAACGATAGTTTGCATCTGTTTGAATTACACCCAACCGATGCACAACGCCTAAATCAGAATTTCCAACAAGATAAGCGCGTTCAGGTCCATAAAGAAGATGGCCTAAAAGGGCTACTAAAGCTGTTACCGCCGAGTATGCGCCGGAGTGTTATCCTGATTGATCCATCCTATGAATTAAAAACAGATTATACAGATGTGATCCAAACACTGGTGCAAGCTCACAAACGTTTTGCTACGGGTACTTATATGTTGTGGTATCCGGTTATTCAAAGGCAACGGGTAGAAAGTATGGCCAAGGCATTACAGACCAGCGCGATACCTGACATTTTACAGGTAGAATATTCGCCCTTAGCAGATAGTGAGGGTATTGGTATGACTGGAAGTGGCTTGTTCATTATTAACCCACCGTGGGTTTTAGCCGAACAGATGCAAACCTTGCTACCGTGGCTATTAACCACGACTGGCACGTCAAGCGGACATTTTCGTATTCAGATCATTACACCTGAGAAAACGGCTAAAGGCTGACCAAATGCAATACTGGTTAATGAAATCCGAACCGGACGTATTCAGCATCGATGACCTCCAACGAGTAACTATCGAACCTTGGAATGGAGTAAGAAACTATCAAGCCCGTAATATGCTGCGTGACCAAATGCAGATAGGCGATCAGGTATTTTTTTATCATTCCAATTGCAGTGTACCGGGCATTGTGGGAATTGCTGAAGTGGCTAGCCAAGGTTACCCCGATCCAACCGCTTTAGAACCAGAAAGCCCCTACTACGACCCTAAAAGTACAGCCGACAAACCGCGTTGGTATCAGGTAGATGTACGTTTTATTCGCAAATTGCCGCAACCCATTAGTCTGACCCAACTACGTCAACAGTCTGTTTTGCTGGATTTCTGCTTGTTACGCAAAGGCAATCGGCTATCGGTAATGCCAGTCCAGCCACAAGAATGGGAATTCATTCTTGCGCTGGTTTAAGAAGAGTTAAAGTTTCTTTTCTTCGTGATCACTCACTTTACAAGAACGGGCTTGTGGGCCAAATAAAGGACAAAAATCCGGCGGCAGTTTGACATCAGGGGGGATGGCCTGCGCGTCTTTAGGCGTAGCTTCTGTAGCAGGTGCAGGCGCTGTTTTATCTGCCGCACTCGCAACCGCTGTAGACAGCTCAGTAGCAATAGGGGTTGATTCATTCGTGGATGCTATTTGTTTGACTGCCCCACTTTCCTCCGGCGCAGGTTTAGGAGCAGATGTAGCCTCCTGTGAAGGCGCAGATAAAGGGGTTGGGCCTTGCAAACGGGCTAGACGCATACGATGAAAAGCCTTTTTCGACTCCCAGTAATCTTTCTGATACTGATGAACACTCAACAAGGTCTGTTTATCTTTATCGGGTAAAGAAAGTTCACCGACTACACTATCCATGGAATTTAATTGTTGCAAGATATTGTCAATCTTGCTCATAAACTCTTGGTGTTTTTCAGGATTTTCAATATTTTGCTGTTCATCTTTATCAAAAACAGCTTCCAACCCAGCCAATCTAGCTGCCTCGCGAGAATAATCCGCAGGCAATGCTGTTGTTAATTGGGTGGTCGTCGCTATAGAAGAAGAACGTTCTTCTGTTGGCAGGTAAGACCATGCAATAACCGCCATCAGAGCAACTGCCAGTAAGCCAACCGACACGCTTACATACAGCAGCCTGGACACTTTGTCCTGAGTAGCCGGTACCGATACGTCGTGTTTAGTAATTAATTTAGGCATGGGGAATACCCTTTCGACAAGGCATAACAATACTCGGTTTCAAGTATTCAAAAAGACAATCAGCATGAGCTTCAACTCACAGACACAAGCCAATTGCTTACCTAACAAGCCTCAAGGACTTAAGAGACTTATATGCCTGAATATGGGGGGAAAGCAATAAAAATCAATAAAAACAGCTGGTTAATATTTGATTAATACATCTATTTTATAGAGATTCACACGCTAAAACAGCGTCGACTCGCTAGGGTGTTGACGGCGTTTGAGGGGATGGTGAAGGGTTAGGAGTAGGTGTAGTAAGGTCTTTTTGCAGTTGCTCAACACCCTGTTGCAGACTGTCATTCAACTTATTGACATTATCTGTTAAAGATTTGTCCAAATCGTCTAGACCATCATCCATAAATTTTTTCAATTGATTAACGACTGCCCCCATCGCTCCACTAACCATAGAACCGAGAGTTTTTTGCACATCGACTAACCAACCATTCTCGCTGCGTACCAACACCGTACGCAGTGGAATTGCCATATCGCCCTTTTCGCCCCCATATAAAACGGTGGCTACTTCGGCAGTATTTTCCTGAATCTGCAACTCGCCCATCTCAAAGCGTTGTGCAGACAGGCTTTTGGTGCTCATTAAGTGTAAATAGACCGCACTATCCAAGGTTGATAATTCTTTGGCTGTTTCCATATTATTGCTTAACAAGGCTTGCCAGAATTTTTCTGTCGTCTGACGCACTTGTTGTGCATCAGACGAAAATAGGCTACAAGCCGTCAAACTTAACAGACCCAGCAATAAAAACCAGTTAAACAACCCTACTTTAACTTTCATTGCTCAGTTTTCCATACAGAACACCTTCTGCAGGATCAATCTGTTGCAGTGAGGTGAGCAAAATCTTGTTTTCCAAAACCTGATTATCAGCAGCCACTAGCACTTTACAGTAATTGGGCGTATGGCCGGTATAGAATTTCTGCCCATCATCCTGAGTCTTGGCATACTCCCATAAGACAGGCACCGTTTTACCGCATTGTTTTGCCAGCCACTCTTGCTTCAGACGTTCTCCTATAGCATGCAAAGTTTGACTACGCTGCTTTTTGATATTCTCTGCTACCGGTTCAGCCAGTCGCGCTGCTTTAGTCCCTTCACGCGGTGAATAGGTGAAGATATGCATATGGCCAAAACCAATACTTTGCACATAATCCAAAGTTTGTGCCCATTCTTCCTCTGTTTCACCGGGAAAGCCGACAATAATATCGGTCGTAACATTGAAATCGGGGATTTGGGTGCGTGCTTCTGTGACTAAGCGGGCAAATTCTGCAGTTTTGCAACGCCGCGCCATCCGTCTTAAGACCGAATCAGCACCACTTTGCAGTGGCAAATGCATATGTGGCAATAGACGCCGATTTTCAAACAGGCTAAAGAACGCTTCCGGTAAATCCCAAGGTTCAACCGACGCAAAGCGAATACGCGGAATATCGGTTTCACGCAAAATAGTTTGCACCAATGTGAACAGAGAACTCCCTATATCACTGCCATAACCGCCCACATGCACACCGGTCAAGACAACTTCCTGAATACCTTGCTGATGTAACTGATTTATTTCCTGAATAATATCGGCTTCAGAACGACTGCGTTCATCACCGCGCGCAACCGTGACAATACAAAAAGTGCAACGATAACGGCAGCCATCCTGAATTTTGATAAAAGCACGATGCCGACCTCTCAAGAATAAAGGCGTTTCTCCTGGCTCTGTAGCCATTTCAGGCATGGCTGGCCATGCAAAAGCCTGCATAACCTTTTGTGGCAATTGATCTTTCTCTGTATTCGGCACGACCAGATCAACCCCTAAAGTGTCGGCCACCTCGTGGGCTTGCAAAGTAGCATAACAACCACTGACGACCAAACGCGCTTCTGGATTTTCCCGGTATAATCTATGCATTAGACGCCTGGATTTACCAGAGGCATCCTGCGTAACTGCACAGGTATTAAGGATTAGCACATCAGCTTCCGGGACAGAAGGCACAATATGATGGCCTGCGGTACGAAACTGCTGTGACCATTGTTCTAGCTCAGCCTCATTAAGACGGCAACCCAATGCTTTCAAATGAATTTTCATATCCGGGATTAAAACTGGTAGCTCGATTGCCATACCGAAAAGACGTGAGAAAACATCTAGGGTAAGCAATGGTTAACACTCATGCACACAAGCAGGTAGGAGTAAAATTAGCCTATAAACTTGGTACACACTACATCATTCTGGTAAGCAGAAGCCAATTAGGTATTCTGAATGCGGAAATCTAACCTATTAACGCATAGACGAAAAGGGGCAGTATAAAAGAGGCGGGATATATTATCACCGCAGGATAATCGCGCAGGTGGCATACCTATTGATAGGTATGCCACTTGAAAGGGTTTACAGATTTTCTGGATGGGTTTCAATTTCGGCGGATTCACGCAACGCTTGGAATACGGCACTTAATTCGCGCATCCCTGCACTTTGACCGTAAATAGCATCCTGACCTGCCTCAATTTTAGTATCACCCGCTTTGACTGCTTTTAATGCAATAATAGCCACATCACCAGCAGGCAACGTCACTTTATCCCACGTCATTTTACCAGCGGCAGGCTGATTCATGGTAAAGGCTTTTTGCACCACATCAACCGCTAACTTATTATCCATACGGCCAATAAAGCCCGCTTTCTGCACATTCTCTTCTGCACCTACTCCTGAATCTTTTAAAGCTGTCCAAGATTGTGCAGTAGAAATTTTCTTGAATAATTCATCACCTTTGCTTGCTGCTAATTTGCGTGAGCCTTCATCACCCAAAACAGTCAAAATATCTTCACGTACGCTTTCCAACGGTTTCTGAGCAGGCGTTTCCTGATTGATCATGCGAATAATCACAGCATGTCCATCTGCCAATTCCAATAAATCAGAATTTTTGCCAGCTTTGACATCGTCACTGAAAGCAGCCGTACGGACTTTTTCATCAGTTGCAATGCCTTGACCTTGAGCACGAGTAAACCAATCGGATTGTTGAACTGTTAGACCAATGACCTTAGCTACCGGAGCCAAATCACCTTCATTTTCATAGGCAAGCTTTTGAATTTGATCAGCTTTATCCGTAAATTCCTTATCAGCTTGATCACGACGATAATCTTCTTCAACGGCGGTACGAGCTTGCTCAAAGGTTTGCTTAACGGCAGGCTTGATTTCACTGACTTTAATGATTTCATAGCCAGCTTCAGTTTTAACCGGGGCTGATGTTTCACCCACTTTCAAAGCATTAACCGCTTTCTCAAATTCAGGACCCCAATCGCCTGCTACAACGGCACCAATCAAACCGCCTTTTTCAGCAGTCAATTTATCATCTGAATTGGCTTTAGCGATTTCTTCAAAGGTCTGTTTTTTGGCTTGTAAGTTGGCATAAAGCTCATCAATTTTTTTCTTGGCTTCAGCATCTTTAGCAGGATCATCAACTGCTACCAAAATATGGCTAGCTGTCCGCTCTTCAGGCTGGACATAATGATCAGCATTATCGTTAAACCATTGTTTTAAGATGCCTTCATCAACTTTGACTTTAGCTGCCAAATCATCACGCTTAAGATCAACATAAGCAACTTTCAGCTTTTCATCTGTCATATACGACGCCTTGTGAGCGTCATAATATTTAGCAATTTCTTCATTAGTGATTTTCAACTGAGTTTTGAAATCAGCCGCTTTCAAGGTAAAGACTTCTACCTCACGTTGCTGATTGCGCAAGGCCTGATAATTTTCGGCTTCTGTTTTAGGAACAAAAGCGGTATCCATGACGGCATTACGCAATTGTTGTTGCGACAGATCATCACGCACACGTATCTCGAACTCACCAGGGTCACGCCGTTGGACTTTCAAGAAATTTTCGTACGTAGCTTTATCAAACTTGCCATCTTTTTGGAAAGCCGGAATCTCGGCGATAGTCTGAGCCACTTCTTGATTACTAGCCCGATAACCATCAGCCTGAATTTTTTGCCGTAACAGCGTTTGGTTAATAACAGAATCAAGTGCAGCCGTTTTTAAGGCATCTTCACTGAGACCTGCGGGTAACTGTCCACCAAACTGTTGTTTCATCTCCAGTAATGCATTCTGTACTTGCTGAACCTGAATTTCTTCACCATTGACGGTTGCAGCAGCCATTTTGCCACCGCCCTCGAAATACTGGTTAATACCAAACAATGCAAATGGAATAGT
This sequence comes from uncultured Thiothrix sp., assembly GCA_964498805.1. Classification (GTDB taxonomy): domain Bacteria; phylum Pseudomonadota; class Gammaproteobacteria; order Thiotrichales; family Thiotrichaceae; genus Thiothrix. The sequence goes on along the minus strand of CAZCJE010000013.1, from coordinate 486 downwards.
AATTAGTCCTACAATAGCGTAAGCAATCCAGCCCTTGGCCTTATCATGAATCGTTTGCAGCATGATCTTGTTCGTTATTAGTCAATAGGTTAATAAATTATAGATGATTAAATAGTGCGCACGCCCCTAGCGCGTCATAACGCATCATACAGGAAGAAGAGGAAGGATAAAATGGGAAATGTTGGCGGAGCGGACGGGGCTCGAACCCGCGACCCCCGGCGTGACAGGCCGGTATTCTGACCAACTGAACTACCGCTCCGCGCGATGAAACTGGTGGGTAGTGAGGGGCTCGAACCCCCGACATTCGCCTTGTAAGGGCGACGCTCTACCAACTGAGCTAACTACCCGCTATGTAACAGTTTGAAAGCAAGAAGGCTTTGCAAGCTGTTAGCGACAAAAAAAGATACTATAAAGTATCTCTACTAAAAAACGTTGGCGGAGCGGACGGGGCTCGAACCCGCGACCCCCGGCGTGACAGGCCGGTAT
>CAZCJE010000012.1:42605-58189 GCA_964498805.1 uncultured Thiothrix sp. | reverse complement strand
CAGACACGATGGGCTGGAACATCCCCCGTACTGTAATACGGGGGGTTATGGATTCTGAGAAAATCTAAGCAGAATAGGTGAATTCTTATAGCCCTTCATGCACCTGTTGCACTCACTTTGCAGGCTCGGTAATCAATCACTCCAAATAGACTGTCCTACGCTTAGAAAGGTGTCTACTAATTTATAACATAATAGACACGTTAAAAAGGCCATTTTATAGTGTCTACTATATCGACTTTTGATAAATAGTAGACTATCATTTCTATTAATCGATTTAGTAGACACTTTTTAGGAGATTTTCAGATGCGTACTTTCGGTTATGCTCGTGTATCCACCAGTCAGCAATCCTTGGACATTCAGGTGAAAACCTTGTTAGATGCAGGAGTAGCCAAACACCGAATTTTTACCGACAAGGCAACCGGTAGCAATACGGATCGGGCAGGGCTGGATACCTTGCGGATGAAAGTAGAATCAGGTGATACCATCTTAGTGAAGAAGCTTGACCGTTTAGGGCGTGATACGGCCGACATGGTGGCACTTGTTAAAGAGTTTGACGCTATGGGTGTGGTGGTCAAGTTTTTAGATGACGGTATTAGTACCGAGGGCGCTATGGGCAAAATGGTTGTAACGATCTTGGCGGCTGTTGCTCAAGCAGAAAGGGCGCGAATCCTTGAACGTACCAATGAAGGCAGAGAAGAAGCAAAAGCCAATGGGGTGAAGTTTGGCAGAAAGCAGACTGTTGATAGAGCTAAATTGTTAGAACTCAAAAAATCTGGTATTGGGGCCACTGAAATAGCCAATCAATTAGGCATAGGTCGGGCTACTGTTTATAAAATTCTGAATGAATCTTAAACAATCTAGCTCTATAACAGGGGTATAAGCTGGGGGTATCATGATGAAATATTACGGGCAAACTCAAATCAATTAATCGCTTACATTATGTTTCCTTATCCCCCCCTCTCCGCCATATTAAAAAGCCCTGTGTAGCTCATTGCTTACAGGGCTTTTTTTGTGTCTACTCTATCCGTATTTGTTGCATTATTCCGATTTATTGGTACTATCCATAAAAAACGCTAGCGCTTAACCATAATAATAATTTTTGATAACAAGCGCCCATAACATTAACCCGCCGACAGCACCAAGTTTCTTTCTGAGCGGCTTTTTTAGCAGAATACAATATGCGTATCAGCAACAACTTGAAACTGCTACAAGTTATTGACAGTTTATTACTGACGTCCCTATTGGCTATTCTGACCGGGCTTATCGCATTCAGTGTAATGGGCATTTTTGATAGTACCCACCAACTAGAATTGAACAGCCACAGCCTAGTGACCCACTTAACTTTAGATAGCAAAAGTTATCATCCTGAACTGACTAAAAGCCTGCTTTTAAACGTATTGCAGAATACGCATGCGGTTGAACACAAGCTACAACAGCTAGAAAACCATTTAACTTGGGGTATGTTCAGTCTAGTGGTTTGGCTAACGTTAAGCCGTATGTATATATCTAGCCGCTTTCATCATATTACCCAAACCGCTCGTAATGCCCAAAAAGTTGCCGAAGATGCATTAGCTACCAAAGCACGCTTTCTAGCTACGATGAGTCACGAAATCCGTACACCCATGAATGGTGTAATTGGTATGACTCGTTTGCTCATGAATACACCAATGAGCAAAAAACAGACAGAATTTGTCGAAAGCATTCACCTTAGCGGCGAGCATTTACTAACCGTTATTAATGATGTACTGGATTTCTCTAAAATTGAGGCTGGCAAACTAGACCTCAAACACGAAAAAGTCGAAATCCGTGCTTGTATTGAACATGTGCTTAACTTGCTCAGTGCCAAAGCACTCGAGAAAAATCTCGAACTGGCCTATGCAGTGGAAGACGATATCCCTTTGTTTATTGAAGGTGATTTAGTACGTATCCGCCAGATTCTGACCAATCTGATTGGCAATGCTATCAAATTTACGGACAGAGGCGAGGTAGCAGTACGAGTTATCCTACAGGCGCGCCAGGATGATGAATGTCAGCTGGAATTTCAGATTTGTGATACTGGCCCAGGCATTCCTTCTGATCAAGTAGAAACTATTTTCGACCAGTTTAGTCGTCTGGATAATACCTTATCGCATCGACATGAAGGGACAGGCTTAGGCTTGGCCATTTCCCGCCGCTTGATTGAGATGATGGATGGCCAAATCTGGGTAGATAGCGTTCTTGGCCAAGGCAGTTGTTTCCGTTTCACCCTAAATACGCGTGCGACTCATGGTGAGTTAAAGCCTTTTCTATACCCGAATATTCCGCAGATTGTCGCCAAACGTATCCTGATTGTGGAAAACAATCCTACCTGCCATCAGGCACTCTATAGTTATTGTCTAGGTTGGGGAGCGTTTACCGAGGCCGCTTGTTCCATAGAGCAAGCCATGAGCTGGATCGCTGGGGGTAAAAGTTATGATATTGCTCTAATTGAAAGCAATTTACCCGGCGAACAAGCCCTACAACTGGCAACTTTTATCCGCAAGCGCTTTAGCAAGCAGGAATTTCCGCTGATTCTGATAGCGCCGCCTAATGACAAACATGACAAAGCTCGGGTACGGGAATTGTTCAATTTATACTTAACCAAACCCATCACACGTAGCCGTTTGTTTGATAGTTTAATGACGGTCTTAGGTGAATTGAATTTGGTAACGACCAAACACGAATCGGTGCAATTGCGCTTAGGCGAGGAGTTACCCTTATCTATTTTGCTGGTAGAAGATAATCCCATCAACCAGATTGTAGCCAGCTCCATTTTGGCGGAAATGAATTACACCGCTGATTTAGCTGAAAACGGTCACCAAGCCCTGAGTGCAGCGCATAAAAAAGATTACGATGTGATTTTTATGGATATGCAAATGCCTGGCATGGATGGTTTGGAAGCAACTCGTCTGATTCGTGCCCAACTACCTGCAGACCGTCAACCTGTTATCATTGCCATGACCGCCAATGCGATGGAAGGCGATAAACAAATTTGCCTAGATGCAGGCATGAATGATTACATCAGTAAACCAGTCATTCCTGAAACCGTGCAAAACACGCTGAAAAACTGGTTCAATTCCCGTCAATTTTCCCCTAATAAGAAAAATGAGTATGAAACTGCTAACACTTGAAACCCTACAAAATTTGCCAAGCTTCCTCATTCCAAGACTGGTGGATTTATTTGCTAAAACCACCCCGGCCTTGTTAGATGAATTACAGCAACACGGTATTGCTACCCCCGCACCTGCTGCTATGGCACAAGCAGCTCATAAGCTCAAAGGCTCTTGTGTCAGTCTAGGAGCTGAACAAATGGCGTCTATTTGTGCAGAATTACAGCATAAAGGCGAACAGCAGGATATGCAGAATGTGGCTTCGTTGATCACAGAATTAGCACAGATTTTTCCACCGACATTAGCGGAACTACGCAAATTCGCTTAAGGCGCTCTTTCACGTCCGACAGCCTGTCAACATTACCAAAACGGTTGGGCTCTAGTCGCCGTCACGGTAGCATGACTATAATCTATAGCTTGATCGTAGCCCATCTACCCTTACTAGGAACCTATCATGGTAAAGTCTGTCGGACACGTCCTGCTCTTGTTTTTATTAACCACTTCCATTGCAGATGCCCATAGTGGTGCTGGATTAACCGCCGGTTTTAGCGGTGGTTTTTCCCATCCTTTAAGTGGTGCTGACCATATGACGGCCATGGTAGCGGTTGGGTTATGGGGGGCTTTTCTGGGCCGTCCGGCTATTTGGCTCTTACCCGTGGTCTTTCCGTTGGTCATGGTGGTGGGAGGCGTATTGGGAATTCTGGGTATTCCCCTCCCCGCTATTGAAACAGGTATTGCCACCTCTGCGATTGTACTAGGCTTGATGGTCGCGTTTGCTGTGCGCCCACCTCTACGGGTTGCGGCCATCATGGTGGGTGTATTTGCCATCTTCCACGGCTATGCCCATGGAGCCGAGTTACCAACCGCTACTAACCCAATTGCCTATACGATTGGCTTTGTGGTGGCGACAGGGTTATTACACTTATCCGGTATTGCCTTAGGCTGGCTGATTAACTGGCCTATGGGGCAAATGGTGGTACGCACAGGCGGTGCTTTGATTGCCCTTGCAGGTATCGGCTTTCTAACAGGATTCCTGTAAGCCATGTTTGATTTGTTGTTGAAAGGCTTGCTGCATGCTTTTGATTTGCCCTTTCATTTGGTTGCTCTAACGGGTTTAAGTCTATTCAGTGGACAACAGGGTATGGCTGGGGTGCGCTTAGTTTTACCCGTGTTTATGTTGGCATTACTGACTGGTTTCAGCTTGGTCAATACTGTGCCGTCTTTTGACGGGACGTTTCCCCTGCTCGGTTTAGCCCTGTTATTCGGCACTTTAACTATTTTCCACCTGCGCTTCTATCGTGGGCTGTTGGCAAGCTTCGCCTTGATTAGTGGTTTGCTGATAGGCTTCACCGCTAACCCTGTTATCTTGCCGGGCTTTTCGCTGCTGAAAATCGTTTTACCGCGACTAGGCCTGACATTAGGCCTAAGCCTGTTCGCCGGGTTAGTGATGCTCTTCACAGTTTACCTACAACGCTTATGGCAGGGTATTGGTGTGAGGGTATTAGGCTCATGGGTAACCGCTATTGCTTTGTTAATGTTGGCTTTAATGTATGCTAGCCTCAACGGAAAGATTTAACATGTTCACTATCAAAAAGCTGGCGTTGTGTGGTTTAGGTCTGTGGTTTACCAGTAGCGTCGTGTGGGCACACGGTTTTCACTATCAAATACAAGCAGGCACTACGCTACAAACCGATAGCAAGGGCAATATACAAACGTTACAAATGGATTGGCTGTATGACCCTGAAGTCACCACCGTCATGCTAGAAGGTGAAGATACTTCCCCCGCACAACAAGCTCATACCTTACAAACCTTGCGCGACACTATGCTTAAGGATTTGCACAAACTAGGTTACTTCACCCACTTGACCGTGCAAGACAAGCCAATTGCGTTAGGAGCAGCGACCACGCCGTCTTTAACGTTGCAAAACCAGCGTTTGCATTTACGCTTTACCTTACCCCTGCAACAGCCAGTTAATCTACTGAATCAACGAGTAAAGCTAGCCTTAGCTGACCCGGATGCAACCGGCATCCTGAGTTATCAAGATACCGGTCATATCCGTGTTGATACGCCAACAGCCATTACCTGTGCAGTCACCCTAGAAACGACTGCAGGAGATACTGGCAACATTGCTAATCATGCTTGGCTGGATTGCAAAGCACCTTCATAAACGCGCTAACAGACTAGCATCCGGATAACCATCAGCAGGTAATTTCATTTCCTGCTGCAATTGGCGCACCGCATTGCGAGTTTCTTCACCAATAATGCCATCCACCTTGGTAATTGGCATGCCTCGTGCCTTTAACTTGGCTTGTAATTGTTTCGCCTGACTCATTGTCAAAACTTTAACCGGACCATTACCATTATGCATCGGGGCTGCACCCGCAAGTCGGGTCGCAAAATACGCTGCCGTTGCGGAATAGACAGTGGAATCATTCCATTCCAGAAAGACATCAAAGTTAGGGAAGGCAAGGAAAGCTGGGCCATTTCTACCCATAGGCAATAACAACGCGGCTGAACCACTGCCAGTCAAGGCACTACCATTGGCGTTTTTCACACCTTGTGCGGCCCAATCCGCTAGCGGTAATTTGTTATCTAAACGGGCTTTGGACCAATCCATCTCAGTCGGCACTTTCACCTCTTTCAGCCACGGTTCACCCGCACGCCAGCCCGCATTTTTTAGCATAGAAGCCGCCGAGGCCAGGGCATCCGCTTTAGAGTGAATTAAGTCGCGATGACCATCACCATCATAGTCAAGCGCATATTGGTCATAACGCGAAGCCAATAATTGCAACTGGCCTAATTCACCGGCCCAAGCACCACGCATTTTCGCTGGGGTTAAGTCACCTTTTTGCACCAGCCATAAGGCATGCATAAGTTCATTGCGGAACATATCCGCACGGCGGCAATCATAGGCTAGCGTGGTCAGAGAACGCAAAGTGGATGAATCCCCGGTAACTGCACCAAAATCGGTTTCTAGCCCCCAAAAAGCCGTCAAAACTTCGGGTGCTACCCCAAAATCGCGCTCAATGCGGTTAAATAGAGCAGCATTTTGTTTCAGCAAGCTGCGACCTTTAGTTAAACGGGAAGCAGAGACTTTTTTGCCCGCAAAACTGAGAAAATCCATCGCAAAGGTTTGCTGGGAACGATCACGCTGCACAATAGCCGCGTCTGGTTTAATACCCGTCAAGGCAGAATCCAAGACGGTCGGTTTCAAACCAGCTGCTGCCGCTTCCGTTTTAAAGCCATGTAGCCAAGTGTCAAAACTGCTGTTATCGCTGCAATCCGCCCAAACCGACGTGGATGCCAGACACCCAAGTAAAACCAGTGAACTCCAGTAACGCATGTTAGGTCCTTCGTTAAAATCCTTGTTTTTTGACTGCCAGAGCCAGTAATAACCAGCCGACAATGAATGCCACGCCCCCAAGTGGGGTAATCATGGCAATTTGGCTGACACCCGTGAGCACATACAGATACAGGCTGCCGGAAAAGAGCGCAATACCAGTGATAAACGCATAACCGGCATAATCCAGCCACCGATGATTAGCCCAGCGACGCATAATGCCCACCCCTAGCAATGCCAGGGCATGGTAGAACTGGTATTCCACACCGGTATGGAAACGTTGCAGCATGCGGGGTTCAGCAACTTTTTCCAAACCATGAGCACCAAAAGCACCCAAAATAACCGCAAGCATGCCTAACACGCTTGCTATAAACAAAAAGCGATTCCTTTGCATAGACAACACGATTCCTGAATCAATCTTTAAACGCGGGTTAATAGCAGGCTTTGCACTTGTCCGGCTTGCGTTTGGCGGTGAATGCGCAAACCAAAGCGGGCAATGTCTGTGCTAGCTTCAAGCTCCTGTTCCAGATATAGCATGCCGTGGGGTTTCAGCAATTGCTTAGTCACAATCAGCTCGAGAATAGTTTCCAGTAAATTCTGCCGAAAAGGCGGGTCAAGGAAAATCAGGTCAAAACCTTCCGTCTCCCGCTGTAAGTAACGCAAGGCATCATCATTAACCAGCACGGCATTATGCGCCGCTAGTAAGGTGATATTTTCCTGCAAAGCGTGGGCAGCAGCGGGATGTTTTTCCACCATTACCACGCCTGCTGCCCCTCGTGAGAGGGCTTCAAAACCCAACGCACCACTACCGGCAAATAAATCCAGACAGCGGGCAGCGGGGATTTGTATTTGTAACCAGTTAAACAGGGTTTCACGTACCCGGTCAGGGGTTGGGCGCAGCCCCGGCACAGACGCAAACTTAAGTCTACGACTGCGCCATTGTCCGCCAATAATCCTGACCAGATTACTACTGCCCTGACGTGGCTGGCTGGTTGGTTTGCGGATTGGTTGGGGCGACATTAGGCTGACTTGGAGTAGTGGTTACAGTATTAGGTTTATCGGTATTCGGCACTGGTACCGGTGGTGCCGCAGGTGGTACCGGCGGAACACTAGGCGGTGGCGTTACGGGTTGAGGCGGCTGTGGTGGTGGAGATGCAGGGGCCGCTGGTGCAGCAGTTTGATCACCCCCGACAATTACCGTGACCATTTTATCCGGCTGCAAACGCCGCGCAAATGCATCCGCAATCTGTGCACGGGTCAGTACGCTTATTTTGCTGGTAAAGGTATCCAGATAATCCAATGGCAATTTATAAAAACCAATCACACCAACGTATTCAACAATCTGGCTATTGCTAGCGGTGCGCAAAGGAAAGCCGCCAGTAATATCCTTTTTGCAAGCTTCCAATTCTGTATCAGTTGGGCCTTCTTTCTGGAATTTACCAATCACATCACGCACAACTTGCAAAGCTTGCTCAGTTTGTTCCTTTTTAGTTTGCAACCCCACTTCAAACACACCCAATTGCGCCAATGGGGCAAAATAACTATAAACGCTATAACTCAAACCGCGGTCGGTACGCACTTCTTTCATTAAACGCGAGGTAAAACCGCTGCCACCGAGTACCTGATTACCCATATACAAGGTGAAATAATCCGGGTCCCCGCGCTTATTTCCCACCTGCCCAACCAGAATGTGTGACTGCGCAGAAGGGTATGAAATCTTGATAGTTTTGGCTTCGGTCAACGGTTTGACTTCGGGAATAGGTGCAGCAGCCTCACCTGTAGGCAAAACATTCGCTACCTGCTCAGCCAGACTTTGCGCCTGAGCACGATCAACCGCACCGACAATTGCCAGCAAACCGTTTTTAGCAACGTAATACTGCTGATAAAAAGCTTTCAAGTCATTGACCGTCAAGGCAGGAATCGTTTCTTCCGTACCATTTTCCGGCTGACCATACGGATGCTCCCCATAAACGGCTTTGTCAAACGCCTTATTGGCTAAGGCTTCCGGATTTTGCTTTTCTTCCTGCAAACCTACCAAGGTTAGTTTCTGTACACGCTCAAAATCTTTTTGCGGAAAATCAGGTTTAGACAAGACCTTTAACCACGTACCCAAAGCGGCTTTTTGCTCTTGTGCCATCGTCAGGGTTCGCAAACCAATCCAGCCCATGTCACTGCTAGTGCCGGAGGAAAGTATCGCCCCAATCGACTCAAACTGTTCGGCTAATTGATCTTCGCTCAAACCCGCCGCCCCCTTATCCAACATACCATTGGTCAGCATGGCTAAGCCCATTTTAGCGCCATCACGGGCACTACCGGCATCAAATACCAAGCGCAAATCCACCATCGGTAATTCAGGTGCATGCACGTAATACACTCGTAACCCATTTTGGGTCGTCCAGCTTTCAATTTTTGGTGCGGCCTCAGCAGCCGACATCCACGCCACCAGCCATAATAGCAACGGCAGCATTAACCATTTTTTCTGCATGTTCTTATCTCACAAAACTCGGCTCGTTCTGAGGCTTATTAGGATCAATCGGTTGCGGGTCAAGCTCGGCAACGGTCAGACCATCCTCTATCAGATACTTTTTGGCCACCGCCTGAATCTGTTCGGGGGTAACTTTGAGGATATTATCCACGTATTCATCGGCCAATTTATAACCTAAGCCCACGGTTTCAAACGAACCCATCACCGTTGCTTGTTGCTGTTGGGAATCGCGCTCGTAGATTTCGCTAGCAATAACTTGAGCCTTCACGCGGGCTAATTCGTCGGCACTAACCGGAGCTTTTTTCAGACGCTCAACCTGCTCTAGCAAAGCCTGTTTAACCGTTTCCAGCTTCTCGCCTTTAGTCGGCATCCCACTTAGCGAAAACAAATCCGGCAGACGCCCAAAACCGCTATACCAAGCATTGGCTTCGGAGGCAATTTCTTTGCCGCGAATCAGTTCCTTCGCCAAACGTGAACTATTACCACCATCCAGAATGCCCGCGAGCATTTCCAGCGCATAGGGTTCCCATTTTTCCTTGGCATTAACCACGCCCGGCACTTTGTAACCCATTAATACATAAGGCAACTCAGCGGGCGCTTTAACCTTTAAGGTACGAATACCTTTTTGCTCAACTTCAGTTTGTGGTTTAGGCGGGGGAATATTGTCAGTAGGTTTTAGCGGCCCATAATACTTTTTCGCCAGCTCATAGACTTTTTGTGGATCAACATCCCCAACTACTACCAAGGTGGCATTATTTGGCGCATACCAGCGTTCATACCAAGCGCGCAAATCGTCCACTTTCATGGCATTTAGATCAGGCATCCAGCCTATAACTGGATTCTTGTAAGGGCTATTGAGGAATGCAACCGCTTCAAATTGCTCATGCGTCAGAGCTACCGGTTTATCTTCAGTACGCCAGCGTCGCTCCTCCTTGACGACTTCCACTTCTTTTTTAAATTCTTCCGGCGGCAAAGTCAGGTTGCGCACACGGTCAGATTCCAATTCAAACGCCACTTCTAAACGATCAGCAGCAATAACCTGGTAATAAGCCGTGTAATCTTGGCCAGTGAACGCATTATCTTCGGCACCGTTTTCGGCAATGATGCGATTAAATTCGCCAGTCGGGTATTTTTTTGTCCCTTTGAACATCATATGTTCAACGACATGCGAAATACCAGTGGAACCGCTCAGCTCATAACTCGACCCGACCTTATACCATAGCTGTACCACCGCTACTGGGGCACGTTTATCCTGTTTTACCAATATCTTCAAGCCGTTATCCAACTGGTATTCAAAAACAGGAATTTCCGTTTTTACCCGTTCTAGGGCATAAACCGTTGGCGCAAAAAAACCTGCAAACAGGATGGAAACCGCTAAAATTGTTTTGGTATTACGGATTTTACCGGCAAATGTTAGTATCCTTCGCATTCTTCACCTTATAGCACACCATAAGTCTGGGCGGTTCATTGTACGATGTTTGGATTCGGAAAGAAAAAAAAGCAGGATTTGCCTGACGGCACTTCCCCATCCCCTCAATCTGCATCCCAACCGGCTGCTGAAGCAGGCGGCTTGTTTGCGCGCCTAAAACGGGGTTTGTCCAAAACCAGCCAGAGCCTTACTGAAGGTATGAATGCGCTGATGACGGGCAAGAAGAAAATCGATGATGAAGTCCTCGAAGAACTCGAAACCCGTTTATTGCTCGCCGATGTTGGGGTTAATGCTACCCGTTCTATCATGGACGAATTAGGTCAATCCGTAAAACGCAGTGAACTCAATGACATGGATGCGCTGCGGCAGGCTTTATTCGACAAAATGTATAGCATGTTGCTGCCCTCTGAAGAGCCGCTGGAGATTGAGGATCAACACAAACCGTTTGTATTGCTCATGGTCGGCATTAATGGCGCGGGCAAAACCACGACCATTGGTAAACTGGCGAAAAAATTCCAGCAGGAGGGTAAATCCGTGATGCTCGCTGCCGGGGATACCTTCCGTGCCGCTGCGGTTGAGCAATTGACTATCTGGGGTGAACGCAATCAAATCCCGGTAATTGCCCAAGGAAGTGGCGCAGATTCTGCTTCGGTTATTTATGATGCTCTGCAAGCGGCTAAAGCACGCAAGATTGATGTTCTGCTTGCTGATACCGCCGGACGTCTGCATACCCAAACCAACCTCATGGATGAATTGAAAAAAGTTAAACGCGTCATCCAGAAGTTTGACCCAAGTGCGCCGCATGAAATTATGCTGATTGTAGATGCCGGTATTGGCCAAAATGCGCTGGTACAAGCCAAACAGTTTAATGAGGCCTTGGGTTTAACCGGCATTACCGTGACTAAACTGGATGGCACTGCTAAAGGCGGCATCTTGTTTGCTATGGCAGACCAGCTCAATATTCCGGTGCGCTATATTGGGGTTGGCGAAAGCATTGATGACTTACAAGAATTCGATGCACATGAATTCACGGTAGCCTTATTATCCGGAAACCGTTAAGTATAAAAACATGATTGAGTTCAATCAGGTCAGCAAAAAATATCCAACGGGACAACTAGCGTTATATAACGTTAACCTGACATTAGAAGCAGGGGAAATGGCCTTTATTACTGGCCATTCAGGTGCGGGCAAAAGCACCTTGCTGAAATTGATTGCCTTGCTGGAAAGACCAAGCCGTGGCGATATTCTAATAGGCGGACGCTCTTTAATGCGTTTGCCAAAAGGACAAATTCCCGATTATCGTCGCCGTATTGGCTTTATCTTTCAAGACCCTCATTTGCTGTACGACCGCAGCATTTTCGACAATATTGCCCTGCCCTTGCGCATTTCAGGTATGGGGCCACCGGAAATCAAGCGGCGGGTACAAGCTGCACTGGATAAAGTCGGCTTGCTTGGCAAGGAAAAAACGTTTCCACTTATGCTGTCGGCGGGCGAAAAACAGCGTGTGGGTATTGCTCGCGCTATGGTTAATAAACCCACCATTATTCTTGCTGATGAACCAACCGGTAACCTTGACCCGGAATTATCGCAGGACATCATGTTTACCTTTGCCCAGTTCAATGAACTAGGCGCTACCGTTTTGATCGCTAGTCACGATCATGCGCTGGTAGATCGTATGAAAAAGCGCATCATTGTGCTTCAGAAGGTGGGATGATGACGACTAATACACCTAAAAAACTCGTCGCGCGACGCAATGTCGTGTCCGGCGCTAGACCGTCGCAGGCTTGGATTAATCAGCAAACCAATGCTATCAAGTTTAGTATCAGCCGCTTGTGGTTTAATCCCTTGTCAACCTGGATTACCCTCGCCGCTATTGCTATTGCTTTATCCTTGCCAACCAGCCTGCATCTATTGCTAAAAAATCTGCAAACCTTGACCGATGATAAGCGAGAAATACCAACCATTACCGTGTTTCTGAAACAAAATGTGTCAGAGCAACAGGCTAAGGATCGCGCTGAGCTAATGTCAGAATTGCCTGAAGTGGATCATGTACGGGTGGTTACACGCGATGAGGCTTTGGAAGATTTCCGCAAAATCACTGGCTTTGCCGAAACCTTACAAACATTGGATGAAAATCCGCTGCCTCATGTCCTTATCATTACCCCTAAATTGAGCCTGTTAGGGGAAGTGAATATGAATGTGGATGAATTTTCCAGCAAACTCAAATCTTATCCTGAAGTCGATACGGTCCAGATTGACGTGGAATGGGTGGAGCGCTTACGAGCCATTTTGCGGATTGCCGAGCGCATTGTCTTAGTTGTATCCACACTACTAGGTCTGACTGTGCTATTGGTTATTGGCAATACCATTCGTTTGGATATTGAAAATCGCAAAGATGAAATCCGGGTTATTCGCTTATTGGGTGCTACTAATGGCTATATACGCCGACCATTTGTGTATGGTGGAATTTGGCTCGGTTTGTTTGGTGGCATTTTAAGCTTGGTAGTAGTCCATGTGGCGCTGCTATTTCTGATTTCACCGGTTAATAAATTAGCCAGCTTGTATGGGAGTACCTTTACCCTGCGCGGTTTGGATGTTCCTATGACCTTGCAAATTCTGTTTGCTAGCAGTGCATTGGGAGTTATTGGAGCATGGTTAGCAGTAGGACGTCATTTATGGCAGGATGAAAATTAAACAAATGCTATAAAAATCATCAGAATATAAAAAATTAATTAGAGTCGTTTATAGAGTTGCCTATAGTTAATCTATCTTCATCAATAGAGAGTCTAAGGCCGCTACCATGCTAAACAAATCCCATAGTTCGCTAGCCAAACCGCAAGCTACTATGAAGTCTTACGATTGGCTAAAAGAAAGTCGTATTAGCTGCCCTTCTTGCCGTGGCAGTTATGTCATGCCGGTTAAACGCGCGTGGTATCAAAAAATAGCCACACGCCAGAAGAAATTTTGGTGCCAAGATTGCGGCACTTTCTTCTGGCGTAAAGACTAACCCGTGTGACCTAAATTTTTTGAACAGCCCTTATCCCCACCACTAAAAAATAGGAGCAAATATTGCTTCCGCTTTATTTGCTCCTTTGCTAATACTCAGTAGTGCTCATCACTTATTGGTCCCTACTGATCTGTTATCTTTATAATCCTCGTCAACACATTTTGCATGGCCTAAACCGATAAAGGCGTTATTTTCCAGGCTATCCGGTATTAATACCTGCATAGCCCTTGTGAAGAGTAATCAAATGACTGTTTTAGGCTTTAAACGTGGTACGGCAGCGAGCAATTTTTGTGTATAAGGATGCTGTGGATTGCCACATACCTGAGCAGTTGAGCCTTGTTCCACGACCTTACCCTTGTACATCACCACCGTCTGATCACTAAGATATTCGACCACCCCTATATTGTGGGTAATAAATAATAGAGTCAGATTGCGCTCCTCACGGATCTTTAATAATAATTGTAGGATCTCCGCTTGGACGGATACATCCAATGCGCTGGTAATTTCATCACAGACAATAAACGCTGGATTCAGCACCAACGCCCGCGCTAAACCAATACGCTGACGTTGACCGCCAGAAAATTCATGCGGATAACGCCACAAATAATCGCGTTTAAGCTGCACGCTTTCCAGTACTTGCGCAGCACATTCAATACGGTCTTCGTCACTCACGCCAATATTATGGGCTTGCATGGGTTCAGTCAGGGTGGTTTCCACCAATAGCCTCGGATTGAGCGAGGATTGTGGGTCTTGAAAGGCGATTTGCATTTTTGGGCGCAAAGGCCGCAATTCCGCCGCCGATAGTTGGGTAAGTTCTTGTCCTTCGAGGTGAATACTACCGGTAGTTGGTTTTTCCAGCTGTAAAATGGCACGGCCTAGCGTGGTTTTACCGCATCCGGATTCACCCACTAACGCCATAATTTGCCCGTGCGCAATCGCCAGCGAGACACCATCAACCGCTTTGACATGATCAACCGTACGACGGAATAAGCCTTTTTTCACTGGAAACCAGACATTAAGATCACGGATTTGTATTAAGGGGGTAGTGTTTTGCTCGCTTTGCTCCACAGCCACCAGCATCGGTTCAGCAGGCTTAAGACGCACTAAATTTTCCGGCACTGATGCTAGAAGTTTTTGTGTGTAAGGATGCTGCGGATTATTGAGTACCTGTTCAGTACGGCCTATTTCCACTAACTTGCCCTGCTGCATTACCCCAACCTGATGCGCCATTTGCGCTACCACACCAAAATCATGAGTAATGAATAACAGGCTCATGCCAGTTTCGGCTTGCAGTTTTTGCATCAGACGCAAAATTTCCGCCTGTACAGTTACATCCAGCGCAGTCGTCGGTTCATCCGCTATCAGTAATTCCGGTTCACATGCTAAGGCCATAGCAATCATGACACGCTGACGTTGCCCACCGGATAATTGGTGTGGATAGGTATTAAAGCGCTCACGAGGTTCAGGAATTTGCACCTGTTCCAATGCTTGAATGGCTTTTTCAGCAGCCTTTTCATCCGTCATATCCGGATTATGCAATTGCAGTGCTTCAACAATTTGCTCGCCAATCGTAAAAACCGGATTCAGCGAGGTCATAGGCTCTTGAAAAATCATGGCAATCTGCGCACCACGTATGGTGCGCAAATCGGCTTCAGCCAATTGCAGCAAATTCTGCCCATTAAAGAGAATTTCCCCACCCGGATTCGTGGCAATCCCCTGTGGCAGTAACCGAATCACCGATAAAGCAGTAATGGATTTGCCACTGCCAGACTCGCCGACCAAGCAAAAGGTTTCGCCTTTGGGAATACGGAAACTGACGTCATCCACCGCTTTAATCAGCTGACCACCACTGAATAAATGGGTTTGTAACTGCCGGATTTCCAACAAGGTCTCGCTCATGCAGTCACCCCTGCCTTACGGGATAATTTTGGATCAATGGCATCACGGAAGGCTTCACCAATTAGGTTATAGGCAAATACGGTCAGGAAAATGGCACCACCGGGAAACGCTGCCATCCACCAGTTAAAGGTTGAGGATTTCACTGCCTGATCAAGCATTTGTCCCCATGATGGTTCACCGACCAAACCTAAGCCTAAAAAGCTTAAGGTCGCTTCCGCCAAAATGGCCGACGCCACCCCAAAACTAGCCGCAACCAACAAGGGCGCTACCCCGTTAGGTAACATGTGTCGAAACA
>CAZCJE010000012.1:30391-42505 GCA_964498805.1 uncultured Thiothrix sp. | reverse complement strand
AAACTAGCCGCAACCAACAAGGGCGCTACCCCGTTAGGTAACATGTGTCGAAACAGAATGGAAGATAGCGGCAAACCACTGGCAATTGCCGCTTGCACATAATCTTGGCGGCGCAACTTAAGGAATTCCGCCCGAATATAACGCGCATAACCCGACCAACTGGTCACGCCGATAATGATCATCATCATATAGAGGCTACGACCAAAAAATGCCACAAAAGTCAGCAGTAGAAACAGCGTCGGGATGGATTCAAAAATTTCCACCAAACGCATACCAATCATATCAACCGTACCGCCAAAATAACCCATTAAGCCGCCTAGAATCACGCCAATCACCATGCCAATCCCGGTGGCAATCAGGCCAATGCTCAAAGCAATACGGGAAGCGTGAATCATGCGACTGAATACATCTGCTCCATTTTCCTCGGTGCCCATGTAATGAGTACGCTCGCTAGAAGCAAGTGGGGCTTCAAGGCCGTGTTCACTATAATCGCGTAAATAATCAGTGGGTGCATATGGAATCATTGGCATAAAACGCCAATCCACTTCGGTATAAGCCGGGGTGCGAAAGTTTTCATAAATCAACAATTGCGGTGGCTTCACCCACGCATTGGCCATAATCGCGGTAACCAATAGGATGCCTAGAAACGTTAACACCCGCTTACCTGCACTCAGGCGCATAGCAGCCAATACCAGCACGCTGCCAAACATTACCAGCACAATCACATCTTCAGCAGTTAAATAATGCAGCACAGGTGCGGAAATCTGCCCGTCTTTACTCATTAGCAAAGGCATAGAATTAGCCAAAAATGGCGCGAACACGCCCATGAGAACCAAAACAGCAATCCAAGCAAAGCCTAATCTTGCACCCCAACTGTGCCAGGTTTTACGCCAGATACGCCGGGAAAAGGCTTCGCGGCTTACCACATATTCAGTCATACGTTACCCTCGGGTCAGCCAATGTGTAACAGAAATCAGCAATCAAATAGCCAATTAGCGTCAAAAATCCACTAATCCAGGTAATGGACAGCACCAATTCGCGATCACGGAATTTAACGGACTCAATAGCCAATTGCCCCATACCATTGATACTAAAAATATTCTCCACAATCAGCGAGCCACCCAACAAACTTGGCAATAAACCAGCTGATACTGTAATCAACGGTAATAAGCTATTGCGAAACACATGCTTCCATAGCACTTCATGCTCTTCCAAACCCTTAGCACGGGCAGTGCGCGCATAATCGGAATGCAGATTTTCCAATACCGACGTTCGGGTCAATTTAGCCAAAGCTGCAAACCCGGCATAAGACAGGCAAATAATCGGCAAGACCAAATGCCAGATGCGATCAAACAAAAAGCCGCGCACAAAGCCATCATGGGCAAACTGCATACCGATACCTATGCCCACCATCGCCCCGAGCAGTAACAAACTCGCCAACCAAATGCCTTGTAGCCTGATTACGCGCGTTAACAAGCTGACCAAAGCCATACCCGATAACATCCCGGCAAACACTTTTAAGACATCCCATAGCGAGCCCCAATGCGGTAAAAACGGCATATCCTGTGCGGCACGACTGCTTAAACCAGCGGTTGGAAACCATTGCAAGTATTGGGTATTAGCAAAAAAACCCAGTAGTAGCACGCCAGCGAGCATGGTTGGCACCGACCACAACGCCAGCATTGACACACCCGAACTCACATCAAAGCGCCCGCCGCGATCGGTGGCGGATTTTACCCCGACGACAATCGCAATCACATAAATCAGCGGGATGGTAATCACATTCAGCAGCAGGGTAATGGGAATGCGTTCAGCCAGAATATCCGCCACCGGCCTGCCATAATGAAAGCTTTCCCCCAAATCCATACCCTTGAGTAAGGAAAAACCGCTGTAATGACCTTGCTCATCTTGGGTAAAACCAATTGGCGAGACATTGTTTAACCAGCGCAAATACTGCACGGGTGCGGGTTTATCCAAGCCATAACGTTTGTTGTAATACGCTTCTAAAGCCGCTTTTTCCTGCGGCTTCATACTGGCACCTTCAATCAGGGATTGCGCACTGATGCCACCAGGCGATAACACCATGACCGCAAAAGTGACAATGGTAATACCCAGCAAGGTGGGTATCATAAGCAGCAAACGGCGTAACAGGTAGGTCAGCATTCTTAGCCTATACTTTGCCAACAGGATAAAATAACGAATAGCAGGTTACACAAGCCATCGGTAAGCGTCCAGCTTCAAGGTAACTGAGCTTCTCCTTGATAACCTAGCTGATGAAAGCTCTGCCCATTCACCCATAGACAATAAATCGATTTAACTGTCATGCCTATACCCGATTATCAAACGCTTATGCTGCCAGTATTACAACTAGCCAGCGATGGTCAGGAACACAAATTTCGCGATGCGGTTGAACAACTGAGCCTTTATTTCCAGATTAGCGATGCCGAGCAAATGGAAATGTTGCCTAGCGGCACTCAATCGGTATTTGGCAACCGTGTGGGTTGGGCGCGCTCTTATCTTAAACAAGCAGGCTTATTAACCACCCCGCGACGTGGTTACTTTGCTATTACCGAGCGAGGGCGACAGGTACTCAAGACTAATCCGCCTAAACTCACTGCCGCTTTATTAGGCCAATACCCGGAATTCCAGGCTTTCAAGACTCGACGCCGCCCTAAAGCTGATGCCGCCGATAGAATGGCAGAGTTTTCACCGGATTTTATGCTGGATAATACTCCAGAAGATATTCTGGCCTCGGCTTATCGGTTGTTGCGGCAAAATCTCGAACAAGAAGTCCTCGATACTATTAAAGAATTACCGCCGACTTTTTTTGAAAAACTGGTGATCGATTTGCTGGTGAAAATGGGTTACGGCGGCAATCGGCAAGATGCCGGGCGCGCCATAGGCAAAAGTGGCGATGGTGGGATTGATGGCTTTATCAATGAAGACAGGCTTGGCCTGGATGTAATTTACATTCAGGCCAAACGCTGGGAAACCAATGTCGGACGCCCGGAAATCCAGAAATTTGCCGGAGCCTTGCAAGGCCAGAAGGCCCGCAAGGGCATTTTTATTACCACCTCAGGCTTTACCCGCGAAGCCCGCGATTACGCATCTGCGATTGAGACGCGCATTATTCTGGTCGACGGTGAACGCCTCGCTACCCTTATGGTGGAACACAATATTGGCGTCTCGCTCATGGGTGTATACGAGGTGAAAAAGATTGATCTGGATTACTTTGAAGGTATTTAAACCCGCCTCATTCTTCCGCCAACCACTTTTTACGTAGCTCTTCATGCACACTGTCTTCCAAACCTTGCGCCTCGCGCAATTTCATCAATGCATGATTAGCGGGTTCTACCAAGGGGCTATTGGTTGGGAACACAATCCCATAAGTTTGTGGATTGAAAATGGCCGGTAATACCACGACCTGATCTTTAGGCTCAGCCTTGCGGTTAAATTGATTCGCCATATACACCAAACGTGGGCCATCGTGTACCAAGGCGCTAACTTCTTTGGAAGTCACTTTCTGCAAACCTTCCGCCAAGTCTTTCACCGGTACCACATTAATACCCAGCTTTTGCAAATATTCACGCGGGGCATCGGTAGCAACGGCGGCTACTTTTTTATCAAGCAAATCCTTAACGCTAGAAATATTGCCATTGATATTTTGTTCGGTCAGGGCAGCAGTAATCACCGAACTCAAAATCCCTAAGCATAAAAAGCCTAATAAGAACCACACTAAATCCACTACTCGCGCCAGACCACGACGCGGCGGCGTATCCCAAGTAATAAACATGGTCAGTGCCCACCATGCCGCTTCCATAATGCCACGCGGATATTCATGGGCAAACGTAGCTTCTTCTGTGCCTCCATCCCCATCCACTAGCCAACGTACATGGGCAAATACGATAATCAGCCCCAGCAAAATCAACAGCACTTTCCAAGTAAACAAGTTACCGATTTCGCCAATAGCCACCAGCCACGGGTTTGGATTAGCGTCGGCTGGTACCATGATTTGTAGCCCTAACTCATACATAGAGTTAGAAAAATCCACTTTATCTTCCCGTTCGCTGGTAACGGTAATAGCCGAAATACCGGCATCAATGGTTTTTTCTGACGTCGCCTTAATCAACTCAGGCACGGTATTGAAATAAACCCACTGAGTTTTTTTCCCCATTTCCTGTGCAATAGACTGCCACAAATCAATACTAAAACCTCGCGGTTGACGTTTGTCTTCCGGTTGACTGGCATCATACATAACCCAAGGCTCAGACAACTTAACCCCTATTTTCAGAGGTCCATCAATCGCCTTCGCAGCAAAGGCCGGGGATGCGATTAGGAGGAATAAGCCAAAAATTACTATTATTCTATTCAATACAGACATATTTTATCCTTATTGATTAACCATCGGCCAAAGTTACACATTTTTGCATTTTTCAGCAATGTATGCAGAAATCCGCTAGCATTCTGATAGGCAACTTTCCTGACCCCGTATGACTATCAATTTTTGTACCCAATGCGGCCATACCCTCGAATGGCTGATTCCAGAGGCGGATAACCGTCACCGTCACGTTTGTCTTAAGTGTGGCTATATCCATTACCTCAACCCCAAAATTGTCGCGGGTTGTCTGGTGTATCACGGTAAGCAGGTATTGATGTGTCGGCGTGCAATTGAACCACGGCGCGGTTTTTGGACCTTACCGGCGGGCTATATGGAAAACGGTGAAACCACTCGGCAAGCTGCCGAGCGTGAAACTTGGGAAGAAACCTCCACCGTCGTCAAAACCGGGCCTTTATTTGTGGTCAGTAATCTACCGCAGCGCAATCACGTTAATGTGATTTATCTAGCTGAATTGCAGCAACACGATTACCAACCCACCCCGGAAACGTTGGAAGTGCGTTTATTCAGCGAAGATGACATTCCCTGGGATGACATTGCCTTCATGACCATGAAAACCACCCTGAAGCACTTTTTTGCTGATTTGCACCGAGGCGAATTCACCCTGCACGAACTGGAGTTCTAAGTAAGTTGAATGACTAGAGTCGGTTAGAGAAGGACGTGAACCCGATTGTTTTTTTAACAAACTATAAGAACATCGCTGTAAAAAACGCCGCACAAGGCGGCGTTTGTAAACCATGGGTTAGGCTAAACGCTTATTGCGCGTCAACCAGCGCCGAGAAAGTTAATTTGCCATTCGCCACCTCTACCATAACGGTATCGCCCGGCATAAATTTGCTAGCGAGAATCTGCTGTGCGAGCGGATTTTCCACCTGTTGCTGTATCGCCCGTTTGAGTGGACGTGCGCCATAAACTGGGTCGAAACCAGCTTGTGCCAATAGATCCAGCGCGGCTTCGGTAATCTGCAAGCCCAATTCGCGTGCTGCCAAACGTTTACGCAGGTTATTGAGCTGAATGTCGGCAATTTTGCGGATTTCAGCCTGATCCAATGGATGGAATACCACCACTTCGTCAATCCGGTTAATGAATTCAGGGCGAAAGTGTGTACCGACGACATCCATCACCGCTGTTTTCATGCGCTCGTAATTTTCTTCGCCAGTCATATCCTGAATTAAGGAGCTACCCAAATTCGAGGTCATAATAATCACAGTATTGCGGAAATCCACCGTGCGACCTTGACCATCCGTTAAACGACCATCATCCAGCACTTGCAGCAAGACGTTGAAAACATCTGCGTGCGCTTTTTCCACTTCATCCAGCAAAATCACTGAATACGGACGACGGCGCACCGCTTCAGTTAAATAACCGCCTTCTTCATAACCAACATAACCCGGAGGCGCACCGATCAAACGTGCTACCGAATGCTTTTCCATGAATTCGGACATATCAATCCGCACCATGGCCTCATCGGTATCAAACAGGAAATTAGCCAGCGCCTTAGTCAGCTCAGTCTTACCTACCCCAGTCGGCCCTAAGAACAGGAATGAACCATTGGGGCGATTAGGGTCAGACAAACCCGCACGCGCGCGGCGAATCGCATTAGCAACCGCTACCACCGCTTCAGATTGACCAATCACACGCTTACTTAACACATCTTCCATGTGCAGCAGCTTGTCTTTTTCGGACTCCAGCATTTTGCTCACAGGGATGCCAGTCCAACGCGAGACAATGTCAGCAATCTCTTCATCAGTGACTTTATTGCGCAGCAATTTGGTTTCCTGCGCCCCCGTTGAAGTCGCTGCATCCGCTTGAGCTAATTGACGCTCAAGTTCGGGAATCTTGCCATATTGCAGCTCCGCCATGCGTTGCAAATTGCCTGCACGTTTAGCCGTTTCAAATTCAATGCGAGCTTGATCCAATGCTTCCTTAATATGGGTATTGCCCTGCAAAGCCGCTTTTTCACCTTTCCAGATTTCTTCCAGATCAGCGTATTCTTTCTCCAGCTTGTCGATTTCAGCCTGCAAATCCGCCAAACGCTTTTTAGAAGCTTCATCGGTTTCTTTTTTCAGTGCTTCACGTTCAATCTTCAGCTGAATCAAACGCCGTTCGAGTTTATCCAGTGCTTCCGGCTTAGAGTCAATTTCCAAACGAATGCGTGAAGCCGCCTCGTCAATCAGGTCAATGGCTTTATCAGGCAATTGCCTGTCAGTGATATAACGGTGCGAAAGGGTCGCCGCTGCCACCAACGCCGGGTCGGTAATATCCACGCCATGATGCACTTCGTACTTTTCCTGCAAGCCGCGCAAAATGGCAATGGTATCTTCCACACTCGGTTCATCCACCAATACTTTCTGGAAACGGCGTTCTAAGGCTGCATCTTTTTCAATGTATTGGCGGTATTCATCCAAGGTAGTCGCGCCCACACAATGCAATTCACCCCGCGCCAACGCTGGCTTGAGCATATTGCCTGCATCCATGGCACCTTCGGCTTTACCCGCGCCGACCATGGTGTGAATTTCGTCAATGAACAGGATGATATTGCCTTCAGCTTTGGCAATATCGGTCAACACCGCTTTCAGACGTTCTTCAAAATCACCCCGGTATTTGGAACCGGCCAGCAAAGCGCCCAAATCCAGCGACAGCAAACGTTTGCCTTTCACCCCTTCCGGTACTTCACCATTGACAATGCGCTGAGCTAAACCTTCCACCAACGCGGTTTTACCCACGCCCGGTTCACCAATCAGCACCGGATTGTTTTTGGTACGACGTTGCAGAATTTGCACCATACGGCGAATTTCTTCATCGCGACCAATAATCGGGTCAATCTTGCC
Source organism: uncultured Thiothrix sp. (assembly GCA_964498805.1). Taxonomy (GTDB): domain Bacteria; phylum Pseudomonadota; class Gammaproteobacteria; order Thiotrichales; family Thiotrichaceae; genus Thiothrix. Next base: position 35,278 of record CAZCJE010000012.1, on the reverse strand, counting down.
TTGTTCGGCCCGCTCGGTCAGGTCAATGGTGTATTTCTCTAACGCCTGACGTTGATCTTCGGCATTCGGGTCATTAACGGTTTGACCGCCACGCATCCCTTCAATGGCTTTCTCCAGCGCGCCTTTAGTCGCCCCCGCATCGCGCAGCAAATTACCCAAGCTGCCCTTGTCTTCCAAAGCCGCCAATACAAACAGCTCAGAAGAGATGTATTGATCCTTGCGTTGCTGAGCGATTTTGTCGGTCACATTCAGCAATTTGCTTAGGTCATTGGAAACGTGCACGCTACCGGCATCACCACCGGATACCGTAGGCAAACGATCCACCGCCTCCCCTAAGCGGGAACGCAGTTGATTGACATTGACATCCGCCTTGGTCAAAAGGCCACGTGTTGAACCACCTTCCTGATCAAGCAAGGCAATCATTAGGTGGATAGGTTCAATAAATTGATGGTCACGCCCTAAAGCGAGTGATTGTGCATCCTGTAGGGCGAGCTGGAACTTGCTGGTCAGTTTGTCCATTCTCATGTGGGCTTCCCCTTAAATCTTTTCATTAGTTAAACGTGGCATACACGTTGGAATGGTGTGGATATGGGGGAGTCTAAAGCCAAAATCAAGGCAAACCTGCACAGAAGATTGACACAGGTCAGGGTTGGTAGTTGTTATCTAAACCTGCATTGGTTAACCCGAAGTGTTACAGCTTGCCGGGTTCTTGCCAGACGAAATTTAGGCTTCTACTATGGGGTAATGGAAAATACACTCAACATTATTTATTTACGCGGCCAAGCCATTGCCCCTTATATTGATGACTTGGCGCAATTACGCATCACGGTATTTCGTGAATTCCCTTATCTATACGATGGCACAACTGAATATGAAGCACGTTATCTGCAAACGTATCTGAATTCAGTGGATAGCATTGCGGTATTAGCACTGGATGGCTTAAAGGTGGTGGGGGCTTCTACGGGTTTACCTTTAGCACACGAAGAAATAGATTTTCAAAAACCGTTTTTAGACCAAGGCTATGACCCACAAACGCTATTTTACGGCGGGGAATCGGTGTTATTACCGGCTTATCGCGGTCAAGGTATCTATAAAACCTTTTTTGCCGGACGGGAAAATCATGCACAGGAATTAGGGGGTTTTACTCATCTAACCTTTTGCGGGGTACAACGCCCAGCCGATCATGCTTTACGCCCGGCGAATTATGTGCCACTAGATGCAATCTGGCGCAAATTTGGTTATGAGCCACAACCAACCTTACAAACCACTTATACGTGGAAAGATATTAATCAGCCAGAATCGACTGCTAAACCCATGCTGTTCTGGATGAAAGCCTTAGGGACATCTGTATGAGCATAAACCGCTTTACCCTGGCGAGCGCCCAATATGACATTAGTTTTTTGTCAGATTGGGAAAGCTATGTCGACAAAATGAGTCACTGGGTAAAACAAGCCAGTGACAATGACGCAAAACTATTGCTATTTCCAGAATATTTCAGCATGGAATTGGCATCCTTATTTGAACCGGCGGTGTATCAAAGTCTGTCGCGCCAACTCGAAGCCATGCAAGGACTCTTACCGGGATTCCAACGCCTGTTTTCCATTCTCGCCCAGCAATATCACCTGACAATTGTGGCTGGGTCATTTCCGGTACAACACGCTGATGGCCATTATACCAACCGCTCCTATTTGTTTAGGCCGGATGGTTCAAATGACTATCAGGACAAGTTGCAAATGACGCGCTTTGAAAATGAGCAATGGCATATCAGTGCGGGTTTGGAATTAAAGGTACTTGAAAGCCCGGTTGGTTTACTCGGCATTTGTATCTGCTATGACAGTGAATTTCCTATGCTAGCCCGCCAGCAAGTTGAGCGTGGTGCTAACCTGATTCTGGTGCCCAGTTGTACCGATACTTTAGCCGGTTATAACCGGGTCAAAATTGGCAGTCAGGCACGCGCACTGGAAAATCAGTGTTATGTGGCGCAATCTGTATTGGTAGGTCAAGCCCCTTGGTCTGAGGCGGTGGATGTGAATGTGGGGGCCGCTGCTGTGTATACACCGGTTGATTATGGCTATCCACCGGATGGAGTTTTGATCAGTGGTGGATTAAACCATGTGCAATGGGTGTATGCGGAAGTGGATTTAGATTCCATTGCCCAGGTACGTAGCACTGGGCAGGTCTTTAATTACCGTGATTGGAGCAGTCAATTCCGCCCCCTATAATCATTTCTGGATATATACCAGTGTATCCACACTTACGCGGTTAAACAGATCCATAATCTCGTCATTTTTCATCCGAATACAGCCGTGGGAAGCTTTCTTGCCGAGATTGCCTTCTTTATTTGTACCGTGAAAGTAAATCATGCGGTTAAAGGTATCGACTCTGCCGCCTTTGTTTTTACCCGGTTCTAAACCGTCCAGACGCATAATGCGTGTCAGCACTAAAGCGGTTTGCGAGTATTCGGGCTTGGTGTAAATCTTGGCAATTTTGCCGGTATTCGCCAGCTTTTCAAAAATAGTGCCGCGTGGGGCATTACGGCCAATCTTGGTACTAATACGGTGGGCTCCTGATGGGGTAGTTTCGCCCTCAGCGTCTTGACCTAAACCTTTCGCAGAGGTGGAAATACTGTAACTGCGCACTAATTCGTCATCTTTATACCAATACATACGCTGGTCACTTTCATCGACAAGAAACAAACCATTAGCGTAATAATCTGGGTATTTTTCCTGTAAGGTAGCCAGAATTTTGGCGTGAGGATTGGTATTACCGGCATTGGCATTAGAACCACTCCCAGCTGCTTTGAGGAAACCGCCAAATACATACGCGCTGCCATTGTTATAAGCAATTTCCGCCCATTTGCCACTGCGCCCGCCAATAGTGACGGTATTACCCACCCAATCCTGTACTTCTACCTTGGCATTAGCGGACAGATTACCAACAGACTTGCCACTGCTAGAGGGTTCCGCCCTGACCGTTAGGGTAGTAGACACATCCACGCGGTAAAGCTCACCACTCCACGCAGCGGACATACCAGTTATTAACAGCGTGCCTATTAAGATGGACAACGAATTTTTCATAAGGGCAGTCTCCTAGAATAGTTATCATATCGTTTTGACCGTCTTATTCTGGGTAAAATTTCAAATTTCCGCACCTTATTGTTTTTGTCTATAGTCAAAGAAGCACCAACCATGTATTGAGGTAAGCGTGAAAAAAACCAATCTATACCTGTCAGGGTCACTCACCAAACAACGGGGATTTGTCTTCAGACTGATTCATTCTCTGCTTATTGTGGCATTGGTAGTGGGGTTGGTATTGCTTTACCGGGCGGGTAAATTGCCTAGCCTTGAACAAGTACCGGAAAAAGTCACGCAGTGGGTGGATGCAAATACCCCTACGGGTAGTGAAACACTTGATAGTGGTGAAGAAGAAGCCTCTAACAAACCTTGGAGTTCTGGCGGTTATATACAGACGCATCAGCAAAAGCCAGTGACACGCCCTAAAGAAGATAAGCATTACCTCAAAAGCCGTTATGCGGTGCAAATCGCGGCTGGTTATGATTCACGCCAATTGTATACATGGCGCGATGAATTAATAGCCGATGGTTATCAAGCTTATTTGGTTAGTTTAAATACACCGCGTGGCTTAATGTTTAAATTGCGTGTTGGTGCTTATAACAAACGCGAACAAGCCGAAAATATCCGTGAACGTCTTAAACGTCGTTACCCGCAACAACCCCAATTTGCTGATAGCTTTGTAGTCGAAGGGCAGTAATCCCGCTGCTATTTCTGCTTGGTGAATAAACCATACTGGTAATTGTGCAAACCCTGACTGGCACAATACACACTACCTTGCATAACATAAGTCGATAAACGGATGTCTTGTTTATCCAGAATAATGCCCTGCACTTCTTGCCCACAGCGTTCACCTTTGACAGGTGTACCAACCACCGCCACTACTTGGGTATGTTTATCATGCTGATACACTTGTACCCGCTCAGAGGCTGGCGAACGGATAAAAAAACACGGCGCAGTCGGTTTTAGCCAAAATTCAGTTTGTTCTTTACCAACCTTTAGTTTACAACCACCGCCTTCATCCCAAATCACCAAATCTTTACCCCCTAAGGCGAACTGATCCAGCACATAGGGTTTATCCAAACGTTGCGGTAATGGCAAGGCTTCAGCTTGTTGAGCAGGCTGCTGTGAATCCGGCGATTGCTTATTACAACCCACCAATAGCAATAGGCCGACCAAAACCATGAGCTTTAATGAAGAGGCCAAAACCATACCTCCTCGGAGCGCTCAAAATAATCTAATGCGCCGTCAGCTAGTATTGGCCCCTCCCATGCAGGGTCTTCTTCCCGACGTAAAATGCCAGTGCCATCCCACAAATCAATATGATCACCCTGATTACCCGCCCCCCAGAAATTATGGAAACACACAATGCCGGTGCGTCCCTTGAACGCTCGCCATGTCACATTCTTACGAATCTCCACTGCCCCAAAGCGTTCCGGATGACGCCGCAACCAGTCAGCCACTTCACGCGCCCGTAAGGTATGGCCTTTATGCCCTCGATACCAGCATGTACTTTTATCGTAGCCAGTCAGCAAACCGCTACGCAAAAGACACGTTCCCATTAAAATGCCGCATTGATTGTCAAAGTTAGGCATGCCCATGGTATCGCGACAGGGGAAGATTTCCCCCTCTCCTACCGTGGGGTGGTTATGCCATAGCTGTCTAAACCCTAATTTCATCCCTTCAGTGGGTAATGCCGGTCGCACGATGGCTGGTGCGGGCGTAGGGGCTGGCACCGTTGGGATAGGGCTAGGGGTTACTGCTATTACCGGGGTTGAAGGTGTTGAAGAAATCGGTGTTGGAGTCGGGGTAACCG
>CAZCJE010000012.1:9338-30291 GCA_964498805.1 uncultured Thiothrix sp. | reverse complement strand
AACCGCAGGAGCAACAGGCGTGGGACTCGATGGTGGCACTGGATTGGCCGCCGGTATGACATTTGGTGATACCGATGGGGAAGCAGGTGTACCGCCAGTAGGTACCGACAATGGCCCAGAAGTAGGATTAGCCGCCGGTGGACTATTCGGGGTGGATGATGACGGAGGCCTTGGCCTTAGCCATGAAGACAAGCGATCCCATAACGAATTGGATATTGGCATTGCGCTTCTCCTTGCAGGCTTGCTTATATAACTATAGCAAACCTGCCCATAGTGACGGACTAAATACGCTCACGTAACTTGCTGCTACGGGGAAAGTGCGCACTGAGAAACTCCATCTGATCCATCAGAATATTGCGCCCCTGTAGAAAAATATACTCCGCATAAGTCGGTTGAAACGGCACCGCTAACAAAGGCATATGCGCCTCTTCCGGTGTGCGCCCCCCTTTACTGCTATTACAAACCTTGCAAGCGGTTACCACATTTTCCCATACATCCTGCCCGCCTTTTACCAAAGGGCGCACATGATCCCGTGACAATTCCCGTTCGCTAAAACGTTCGCCGCAATACAAACAAATATGATCATCCCGCCGAAATAGTGTGCTATTGCTTAAAGGCGGAATATAACGTTCCAATAGGTGTTGTTTACTACCATAAGTGGCAATAATGGAATTGAGTTCGATTCTACTGCGCAAACCGGTTTTAGCATTAAAGCCGCCGCGAATGGAGAGAATGGGAGTTCCGCAGGTATAGGCTACCTGATTGGTATAATATAATTTGACTGCTGCCTGGTAATGGATCCACTCCAGTGGCATTCCACTTACATCAGTGCGCAGGATTAGCTGGCTTAACTGGGTCATGCCTCTTCCTCGTATGGTAACAATTACCCAAAAAAACGGGTAAAAGTCTATACACTGCTATTGACAAGCGTATGAAAATTAGGTTTCTTCTGACCGCCCCACGCACATCATTACAGAATTTGGATATAAATCAAGTAACCACCTACTTTTTCTCCAAGCCCCTTACTACCCAACATAATTGAGGCAAGTCATATTTTCTCCGTAGAGGTTTCAGGTATACTTGGCTTTTATTATCCGTCATGCGTCCAAGAGGAAGAGACAATGTTAAGTTTTGATTACGGCCTGCCCACAGCCATTATCATTGCCCTGATTGCATGGGCATGGTTCTGCTTCTTCTCTGTAGTATTTACAGGCTAAAAATAAACAAGGCCGCAATTGCGGCCTTATTTTTATTTATTTTTCTTTTACATGGTGTTTACATAGCTTCAAGCACAGCAGCGCGTAACTTATTAACGGCTGCATTTTCTAGCTGACGGATACGCTCCGCCGAGACATTGTACTTAGCAGCCAAATCCTGCAAAGTAGCTTTATCTTCCGCCAACCAGCGGCTTGCCAGAATATCTTTACTACGCGTATCCAGATTCGCCAACGCATGCTGGAAACGATCACGCGTATAAGCATCCCATTCCTGCTCTTCCAGTACTTCTGCCGGGTCAGCCGATTCCGCCGCTAAATATTGGCTTGGGGAAAACGCTGCATTTTCCTCATCATCCTGATCAGAAGATAAATCAAATGCGACGTCGTTAGCAGCTAAGCGTTTTTCCATTTCCAACACTTCGGCAGTGCTGACTCCAAGATCATCCGCCATGGATTGGGCTTCTTCATGGCTTAACCAGCCCAAACGCTGTTTGCTACTGCGCAAGTTAAAAAATAATTTACGCTGGGCCTTAGTGGTGGCTACTTTGACAATTTTCCAGTTGCGCAAAATGAACTCGTGAATTTCAGCACGAATCCAATGCACAGCAAAGGAAATCAGGCGTACATTCATATCGGGGTCAAAGCGCTTGACCGCTTTCATCAAACCGACATTGCCTTCTTGTACTAAATCGCCCAAAGGTAAACCGTAACCATTGTAACCACGCGCTACTTTCACCACAAAACGCAAGTTGTGCATGATTAATTGACGGGCTGCTTCCAGGTCACCTTCATGTTTTAATCGTTCTGCCAGACTACGCTCTTCATCCGCATCCAATACTGGAATCGAATGAATCGCATGGACATAGCTTTCCAGATTCCCAACAGGAGCTGGCAAAGTTTGTCCTCTGAGCATCAACGCATGGGTCATTCAATATCTCCTCACTAATGGGTAGTGCTATTTTAGCACTCTAATACTTAGAGTGCTAATGGTAAGGGTAAGTTCACTTTTTGTTATCAATTCATGTTGTGTTATTTTTAACACACTATCATGCCAAAGAGTTAACGGCTGAATTCACACAAGGAATCAAAGACTAATTAAACACAGCGCACTTGTGTTAATTGCTCTGCCTAGCCTGTCAAGAAATACCGTGTCTCCCTGCACATGGACATAGATTACCGCACCATTGGGCTGATAATAATGAATCGTGAAGAAAAAACGTTGATTGAAAAGATTGAAGGTAACAAGTTTCTGACTACTGCCGATAGACAAACCCTAATCGACAGCTGGAAGGCTTTATACCAACGCCTTGAGGCTTGCGCACAACAGGATGGTAATCTAAAAACGGTTATTCAAAACAGGGAAAAGCAGCTTGAAGGTTTAGAAGCAGCCCTGCGTGAACGTGATCTGTATCTTGAACGCAAAGAGCGGCAATTACAGGAAAAAGAACAATTACTTCAGGTAACTCATCAGCATACGCAAGAACGCGACCGCCATTTGCATCTACGCGATAATATGCTGCAGCAGCGTGATGAATCCTTGCGTGAACGTGATGTATTGATTCGCGAGCTGGAAAAACGCAGCCGTGAAATCGAACGTTTGGCTTATCAAAAAGATAAACATATTCAAGAGCGTGAAGATCAAATTACCGCTCGCAATCGGCGTCTGGAAGATAAAGAACGGCACATTGATCGACGTGATCGCGAATTAGCCAATCGGGATCAACAACTGAATCGCCGCGATACCACCATACAAGAGCTCGCCCAACAACTTGATAGCCTGAATCGTTGGGTACAAGAGCGTCAACAACGCGTTTTTGCTCAAGAACAACTCTTGAATGAACGCAATCGACAGTTATCAGACCGTGATAAGCAATTACATTCACGTGACCAGCAAATCCAGCAGCGTGACCAACGTTTGCAACAAGCGGACAAACTTCTGCACCAATATAACTTGAGTCTGGCTGACAAAGATAACCAGTTACAACAGCGCGAAACGGTTATTCAAGATCAGCTTGAACAGTTACGCGAAGCTCATACGCAACTGGCTCAACACGCCGAATTACTGCAGCAAAAAGACCAACTGACTTTGGAACGCGAACAGGTCTTGCAGCAACAGGCTAATTATTTACAGGCTAAGGATGAGCATATTGCCAAGCTGGAAAAAGCTATCCTTATCCGTGAACAGCACATCCAGCAACGTGACACCCAACTCGCTGCCCAAGCCACGCAAATTCAGGCGCATGCTCAGGAAATTCAGGCACGTGAACAGCTGATTGCCAGTTTGCAAACGCATATCAGCCTGCTGGAAACGAATCTACACGAACAGCAAAAACGTTTGGATAGTTACCCCATACAGCTTAAGCAGTTGGAAAACCTGCTACTGGAGAAAAATCAGCAAACGCTTGAACAAGGGCGGCAGTTAAATGAAAAAGACCAATTGTTACTGGAAAAAGATCAACTTCTGCATGTACAAGAAAAACATTTACAAGCCTTAACTGCCCAAATTACCGAGCGCGATAAAGTACTGCAAAGCAAGGATGAACATTTAGTGCATCAGTATGCAGCGCTAGAAGAACATGAGCAGCGTTTACGGGATCGTGAAATTTCCCTGCAATTACGCGAGGAACAACTTAATGGCCACGAACAACAACATAGCGAACGTGAAACGGTGTTGCTGAATCACTTGACTACCCTAAGAGATTTAAATGAACGACAACAAAACCAAAAACAGCAGCAGGATAGTATGGAACAGCGCCTGCTACAACGTGATAAAATACTGAATATTAAGGATACTATTATTGCTCAGCTAAACCAGCAATTATTATTGAAAGAAAAAGCTTTGCAAAGTAAAGATTCGCAATTACACAAGCTACAAAGCCAATTGCATCATTACAGTGCCACCGCCTGACAACTAATGAGTGATTAGTTCGAGAAGCTTAACCCGTATTGAGAAGCGTCAATTACGCTACGTTTTCGCCAGGGGGATAATGACTTTACCGTACACCATCCTGTAAGGCAGATTGAACGTGAAAGAACAGCATTTAACCCGTCTCATGTATGCACTGATTATCGTGGGTTTGGGCATGGCAGCCATTGGGGTTTGCCTGGTTATTTTTACCGATATTGTCACCCATAACGGCATTTCGGGGATTGCGACCATAGCAGGACTGGTAGCAGGTGGATTATTTTTATCCATTCCAGCCAAAATTTACCTGACCTTGCAATTAATGAAACATAATGATGCCAAGATGAAGGCTAAACGTGAACGCGGTGAGATTCACTAATCCTAAAAAAGGCTGCCTTCGTGCAGCCTTTTGCTTTACAGCTAAAAGTGATTATTTTTTATCAGCTAATGGCTCATCAGTAGCATCGATTTCAAACGGGTCGTGATAAACGACGGCATCGGCATTGTCCAAGCGATTCTGGAAATGACGATAAATATACCAATCCAGACTCACCCAGCGACCGCCGCCCATGAAGAACAAAGCCAGTAACAATACAAAGTAGGCCAGATAGACTTCAGCAATATTGTTGGTCATATCCAGATAGCCGTGGGTCATCACCAGATTTTGTAGACTGGTGAGCATATCACCATTACCCAATGTCAACAGACCTAGCAGAACCACCACCACTATCAAAGCTAGCGCTACCCAGCGCACACCAAAACCAAGGATCAACAAAATGGCAGCAGCAATTTCAATCGAGCCAATCAAAAGTACCAAGCTATCCGCTGTCATGCCGGCAATACTGCTGGTGGCTGCAACACTTTGCTGAAAGGCATCGGCATTGGTCCAAGTCATAGGGTTCCACCACAGAAAATCCGCACTGGAGAACAAACCCAGTTTACGGACGCCTGCTACCCAGAAGACTGGCGCAAGAAATAACCGGATAGCCAATGGGGCGAGAAAATCAAAGATACGCATCCACTCAAGGCTAAAAAAGCCGACAAGATACTTCATGAAACAACTCCTCTGGACTATTAATATACGACCACAACCAAACGTTCTACTGACATTGTAGTTAATTCCAGGCGATTCTGTTTAGACGGTATGGATATACCGGATAATCGCATAAGTTATGAGCAGATGGAAAATCGGCCATAAATTTCTGGATATAAAGCGCCATGCGGTGTAACTAGCGTAAGCCAGCGGATGATAGAGAAGGCATGGTATACACGCAAGCTTTGCCAGCCTTGCTAGTGCGCACGCGCCGTACAATGCTTTTTGCATCCAGCTCACAGGCTGCCAACTGTTCTTCACGCTGAGCATGCTCAATATAGTCATCTGGTAAACCCAGATTCATCACCGTTACGCTCAATTCAGCGGCATTAATGAATTCATTCACTGCACTACCTGCACCACCCATAACAGCATTATCTTCTACTGTTACCAGCAGATCATGCGTTTGCGCCAATTCGCGGATCATAGTTTCATCAAGCGGTTTGACAAAGCGCATATTGACCAGTGTAGCATCCAACTCTTCGGCAGCTTCCTGCGCTTCTGGCAATAACGAACCAAACATTAGCAAGGCAATAGAATGGCCAGTACGCAACTTCACAGCCTTACCAATAGGGATAGCACGCATACTTTCTTCAGGCTCAATGCCAATACCCTTGCCGCGTGGATAACGTACCGCAGTCGGGGAATTTTGCTGGAAGGCGGTATAAAGCATCTGGCGACATTCATTTTCATCTGCAGGTGCCATAATCATCATATTGGGAATACAACGCAGATAAGACACATCATAATTGCCCGAATGCGTAGGCCCATCCGCCCCGACTAGACCAGCGCGGTCAATCGCAAATACCACTGGCAAATTCTGGATAGCCACATCGTGAACCAACTGGTCATAAGCCCGTTGCAGAAATGTGGAGTAAATAGCCACTACCGGCTTTAATCCCTCACAAGCTAGCCCTGCTGCCAATGTCACCGCATGTTGTTCAGCAATACCCACATCAAAGTAACGCTCAGGGAAACGCTCAGAAAATTCTACCAATCCGGAACCTTCACGCATGGCCGGTGTAATGCCAACCAAACGCCTGTCTTGGGCTGCCATATCACATAGCCATTTGCCAAATACCTGTGTGTAGGTTGGCGTGGACTTTTTAGCGCTTGCAATAATGCCGGTTTGCAGGTTGAACGGCGTGACCCCGTGATACATGCAGGGATCTTCTTCGGCGGGTTCATAGCCCTTACCTTTTTGCGTCAGCACATGCAGCAGGCGCGGTCCCTTAATCTGTTGCAGATTGCGCAATACATGCACTAGTTCATTCACATCATGGCCATCAATCGGGCCATAGTACTTAAAGCCCATTTCCTCAAACCATGTACCGGGCAATACCATGCCTTTCATGTGTTCTTCGGTTAGCTTGACCAGTTTGGAAAGGGAACGGCTGTGAGCAAGGGCTTTTTTACCGCTTTCACGCATAGAGGAATACATACGCCCGGACAATAAACGTGTCAGGTATTTACGCAATGCCCCCACATTCGGTGAAATCGACATTTCATTGTCATTGAGGATGACAATCAGGTTAGCATCCAGATCACCGGCATGATTCAAGGCTTCATACGCCATCCCGGCGGTCATAGCGCCATCGCCAATCACCGCTATAGAGTGATAATCCTCGCCCTTTAGTTTGGCAGCCAAAGCCATACCCAATGCAGCCCCAATCGAAGTACTAGAATGCCCCACACCGAATGTATCGTAGGCGCTCTCTGAGCGTTTAGGAAAACCTGCTAGCCCATCCTTACGCCGTATCGAATCCATTAGCTCACGCCGACCGGTGAGGATTTTATGGGGATAAGCCTGATGACCCACGTCCCAGACTAATTTGTCGTGCGGGGTATTGAATGCATAATGCAGTGCTACTGTCAGTTCTACCGTTCCCAAATTAGAGGAAAAATGGCCGCCACCATTGGCAACGGAATGCAACAAGAACTCGCGTAACTCATTGCACAAGGTCGGTAAATCTTCCAGATCAAGACCGCGTAAATCAGCAGGAGAATTAATAACCTCAAGCACCTGGCACACCCCTAAATATAAAAAATCCCGTCAATGCAGTTGTGATCATGCTAATCACTTGCCACTAGCGTATGCGTTTCACGGTAAATTCGGCAATTTCACGTAGCAAATCTGCCGATTCACCGAAACTTTCTAATGCAGCTATGGCTTCATCGTATAAATCCTGTAATTTGGCTTTGGCAGCAGGCATGCCAATAATCGAAGGATATGTAGGTTTACCCGCAGCTTCATCAGCGCCTCGCGTTTTCCCTAAGGTTTGGGTATCACTTTCAATATCCAGAATGTCATCCTGTACTTGAAAAGCCAAGCCGATACATTTGGCATAATGATCCAACTGTTGCACGCAGTCTGCAGTGATATTGTCTAAGGTATAAGCAGCCATTAAGACACTCGCCCGGATCAACGCACCCGTTTTATGGATATGCATATTTTCCAATTCAAGCTCTGTCAGTGTTTGACCTACCGCTGCCAAATCAATCGCTTGCCCACCCACCATTCCACGTGAACCCGCCGCTTGTGTCAGCAACTCCAGTATCTGTACCCGTTGTACAGGGGCCACTTGCCAGCGATTGGTAGAAGCCAGTAACTGGAAAGCTAATGCCTGCAAAGCATCTCCAACCAAAATGGCAGTCGCCTCATCAAAAGCTTTATGACAGGTGGGTTTGCCACGGCGTAGATCATCATCATCCATTGCAGGCAAATCATCATGCACTAGCGAATAAACATGAATAAGCTCAATCGCAGCAGCTGGGATATCCAGTTTCTCTGCCTCAACTCCTAAAGCCTCACCCGTCGCATACACCAACAACGGACGCATGCGTTTACCTCCATTTAACACCGAATAGCGCATGGCTTCATGTAAACGTCCGGGATGTAAATGGGTAGCAGGCAGGACTTGATCAAGAACTTGTTCAATACGTTCTTGCCATGCTTGCAGGTGGGTTTGCACATTCAGCATTAATGATCACCTTGCTGGGGAAAATCGCTTTCCTGACCGTCAGCGCTTAGCAGTTTGACACGTTGTTCAGCCGCTTTAAGGGCTTCCTGACATAAACGGGTTAATTTCACACCGCGCTCAAATTCTTGTAAGGAATCCTCTAAGGACAATTCACCACTTTCCATGCGTTGAACTAAGGTTTCTAAATCAGCCAAGGCGGTCTCGAAATCAGGCGTGCTTATCACTGATGTTTCTGCCTGTTTTGTATTCATGCGTTATTCCGCTCGTTTTATTTAACAAACAGGTAAGTAAATCGCAACGGCTTGTCAATAACAAGCCCGATTGCTGGCTTTATCCCTACACTATTTATTAACAACCAACCGCTAACAATACGATAAATTCATGATATTCTAAAGTATTACTTTTGTAAGGGAGTTTATTATTAATGCCTTCCATGCCTACCCTGTTTAAAGCCACTGTATTCCTAACAGGGTGCTGTTTGTGTACAGCCAGTTGGGGTGAGCTACCAGCGCTGGCTACTTCCCCAACAGTTCCCCCGCCATTGACGGCTGCCCCTGCCATCAACCGTGCCACTTTTACCACTACAATCGCCTCGCGCGAACCCGTTGATCATATTACTCGGATTAGCACCGGCCAAACTGTTTACTACTTTACCGAATTGACGGGCTTGCAAGGACATACCATTACCCATACCTGGAGCCTCAATGGCGCAGAGCAATTAAAAGTTAGCTTCCCCGTGAATGGGGCGCGCTGGCGGGTACAATCCAGCAAAACTCTAAATGCTGGCCAAGCAGGTAACTGGACGGTAGTGGTTACTAACGATGAGGGTAATATTCTGCGTCAGGATAACCTGACAGTGGAGGCTAATAACAATATTTCCGCGCCTGCATCCGTTACAGCAAAACCGGCTACTGTAACCCCAGCGAAGACGCCTGAAACAGTGACTACCCACACTGAGAGTACTACTCTAAGTACATCAAGCCCTGACAAACCAGCCTTATCCTCACCATTCAATCAGCTACCCAACCAATCCACTGATGAGGGTTCCTCCACCTCCAAATCGGCTGCAATATCAACAACCGATAAAGGTACTACTCCCTCCACTAGTACCGACACTTCCCCTAGTGCCAAGCCTGCCACATCTGCCAAACCTATATGGGAAACCTTGTCGAATTAGATAGATAGTCAACCTACCCTACCAACCGACTTAACGTCGCTTGGTAGTCCTATAGAGGCATTGGCTTAAACTATTAAAGGTTACACAAAACCAGCGTGAAAGGTATATTTTCGCTCAACTGTTTGCCACGATCGGAAAACATATCGGCACACATAAAGCGTAAAGTGAAACGCTGTTTGCCAGCACTGATTTCAGGGTAATATTCCACCGCTTTTGGCAATTGGACTTGCAACATTTGATAGGGTTTACGCACTTCCAAAGTCGACTGAAAAAAGCCTTCACGTGCAACTTCATCGCGTCTTTCCCCAAATTCGCGCATCATACCTAAAATCGTTCGGGCTGCTTCATCCGCTGACACATAAGGTGCAATCCAGTTTTGCAGATCACTAACACGCGTTTCTACACACTGTTCTTGCCAATACTGGAATAGAGGTAAATCAAAGCCGTTAATCCCGCCTGGCAAGGAAGCACGTTGGCGTAGGCTATTGAAAAACGTATTGTTCTTCAAATCCTGACCTAACTGACCGCGCTGCTGGTATAACACATCGCTGTGAAAATTTAGTTTCTCCAACAGAATATCAAGCTTGTGAGTATCAATGTTCTCATTGCGGGCTAAAAGACGCGCAGACTGACCAATACGGTCAATTTCTTTGAGAATTTCACTTTTGACATCAACCCGCGCTGACAGATTGTATAAATCCAGCAATAACTGCAATGCAGCGACGGTGTCTTCTGGTCTTGGATTGGATAAATGATAACGAAACCGTCCCATCAAGAGTTCTAAACGTAAAAAGAGACGGATTTTTTCGTTCAAAGGTTGTTCGTAAGTGGTAATGCGACGTTCAGCGAATAGACGAATGTCTTCGCTTAACGGTTGATTATAAATAACCATAAGATACTTCAACTGCCCAGTTCGATTCTTTTATATCAAAAAAAGCTTAATCAGGGCAACCGCGTACGAGAAATCATTAAATAATTATCATGCAGCTCCTCAACCTTTTTATAGAAAGCGGCGATAGACCCCTGATTTTCCAGAATGTCGTCTGCTTCGCGCAAACGTTGCTCTCGGGAAATTTGGGTTTGCATGATGGACTGTATTAGGTGTTCATCGCTACCGTCACGCAATTTAACGCGCTGAAGCTGTTGGGAAGGCAAACAATCGATGATGAGAATACGATCAAATAAACCCTTATAGCCTTTTTCAAGCAATAAAGGAATATCCACAATGACATAAGGAACACTATGGCAGGATGCAATGCTATCTAAAATAGCCTGCTTAATACGCGGGTGCAGAATGGCTTCAAGTTGTGCTAAGCGTGCAGCATTACCGAAAACGGTTTGGCGCAACCATGGACGATTTAGAGTGCCGTCGTCGAGCAAAGCTTGCGTGCCAAATGTGCTAGCAATTTCCTGCAACGCAGGCTGACCGGCTGATACGACCTCGCGTGAAATCAGGTCTGCTTCAACCACAGGAATACCTAATTCACGAAAACGCTTGACTGCTGTGGATTTGCCACAGCCTATGCCACCGGTCAAGCCAATTTTCAACATATTAATCGTACAAACACGATTAGCCGGTTAAAAAACCGGCTTTGAAAATCGTTTAGCGCTGCTGCTTAAAATTACGCTTGAGCCTGCAGGGCTTTAATGTGCGCATTCAAACGGCTTTTATGACGTGCCGCTTTATTTTTGTGAACAATGCCCTTGTCAGCAGTGGAATCAATGACAGGGACTGCCGCTTGATAAGCAGCAAGGGCGGCTTCACGATCACCCGCTTCGATAGCACGCAGGACATTTTTGATCTGTGTGCGCATACGTGAACGCAGGTGCCGATTATGCATACGGCGCTTTTCGCTTTGGCGTACACGCTTTTTGGCTGAGGCTATGTTAGGCAAGGGTATTCTCCCAAAAAACCAATCCTAAAAAACAAGGCGCGTATTGTGCCGGAATTTTCTGTCCGCTTCAACAGCTTAAACAAAAATTTACTGAATATGGCCAAGAATTCCGTCGAGTTCATCCAGACTATTGTATTCAATAATTAGCTTGCCTTTACCGGTTTTGTTATAGCGGATAGCTACTTTAGCCCCTAATGTATCAGTTAGTTTTTGCTCAAGCCTTAACACATCAGGGGA
Organism: uncultured Thiothrix sp.; assembly: GCA_964498805.1. GTDB lineage: Bacteria > Pseudomonadota > Gammaproteobacteria > Thiotrichales > Thiotrichaceae > Thiothrix. Next base: position 18,786 of record CAZCJE010000012.1, on the reverse strand, counting down.
TGCTTTCATCATCGGTATGGCGGACTTAACCCCAGCTAATACTTGCTTAACGAGCTGTTCGGTGGCACGTACAGACAGTTGCGACTGCACCACCTTATGTGCAGCCGTCACTTGTTGCTGGCCGCTCAGAGCTAATAAAGCGCGGGCATGACCCATTTCCAGTTTGCCCTCATCCAACAAGGCTTTAGTAGGACTTTCTAATTCTAGCAAACGCAATAGATTAGTCACAGCCGTCCGCGAACAGCCTACCGCTTCGGCCGTTTGCTGATGGGTTAAGTCAAATTCTGTCATCAAGCGTTGCAAAGCCGTAGCTCTTTCTAAAGCATTCAGGTCTTCACGCTGAATATTTTCAATCAAAGCGACAGCCGCAGCAGCCTGATCAGGCAATAACCGTACCATAGCAGGAATATCCGTCATACCAGCCAATTGTGCTGCGCGCCAGCGTCTTTCACCAGCTACCAGTTCGTAACTATGATCGGCTAATTTACGCACCACTACCGGCTGAATCATGCCTTGCGCTTTCAAGGAAGCCGCTAGTTCCTGCAAGCTTTCCGCTTCCATACGCATACGGGGTTGATAGGTACCCGGTTTGATATGCTCAATGGGCAAGGTCTTGAATTGCAAGTCAGTCTCCTCTGCCTCACGCGCTGAGCTGAGCAGAATATCCAGTCCACGCCCCAAACCGGTTTTTTTCACCACCATATTTAAACCCCTTCTTCTGCCAGCTTATGCCCGTCTTTACGTAAAATTTCGGCAGCCAAAGCCAAATAAGCTAAGGCACCGCGTGAACCTCTGTCATATTCAATCGCTGATAAACCGTGACTAGGCGCTTCTGCCAAACGAATATTGCGGGGAATGGCCGTCTGATAAACCTTGCCTTTAAAAAAGGCATTGATTTGTTCGGAAACATCACGAGCCAGATTGCTGCGCGGGTCGTACATAGTGCGTACTAACCCCATCACTTGCAGATTCGGATTAGCGGTTTGGGTAATGCGTTCAATGGTGCCCACTAATGCACTTAAACCTTCCAATGCATAATATTCACACTGCATAGGAATAATAATGCCATCGGCTGCGACCAAAGCATTCACGGTCAGCATATTTAAGGAAGGCGGACAATCAATCAAGATATAGTCGTACTGTTCACGCATACCATTGAGAACATCGCGCAAGCGATATTCCCGTTGCTCTTGGGACATGAGCTCAATTTCAGCGACCGTTACTTCAGGTGAACCGGGTAATACATCTAAATTACCGCTGGCTAACTCTTCAAGAATATCTTCTGCACTGGCATCACCTAGCAATACATCGGTCAAGGTAATAGCCTGTCCGTGCTTTTCCAGCCCTAAACCGGTGGTGGCATTGCCTTGTGGGTCCATATCCACCACCAAGACGCGTCGCTTCATGGCCGCTATGGATGCCGCTAAATTGACACAGGTCGTGGTTTTACCCACCCCGCCTTTTTGGTTTGCAATTGCAATGACACGCGCCATGAATAATTAGCCCCGCTGTATTTCCAACAAATGCCGTTCGGCATCCAGCCCCGTTACCTGTAGCGGGTGGCGGGCAGTTACGTGCCAACCTGCTGGTAATTCAGCCAATTCTGCTTCAGGGTAACGCCCTTTCATGGCATAGAGAATACCACCTTCTTGCAAATGTTGGCCGGTGAAGCTAACAAAATCTGCCAGTGAGGCAAATGCACGGCTAATAATGGCGTCAAACTTTGCAGGAGGTTGCCAGCTTTCCACGCGTGTTTGTATAACCTTGACGTTTTTTAAGCCCAATTCCAGCACAGCCTGCTGCATAAAACGGGTCTTTTTGCCATTGGTATCCAGTAAGGTGAACTGACGCTCTGGTTGCACAATCGCCAAAGGAATACCGGGCAAACCTGCCCCACTGCCAACATCAAGGCAAGTTTCACCGCGCATAAAAGGTGCTACACTCAGGCTGTCATCTAGATGCAGCAACTGCATTTGCGCAGGATTACGCACAGCTGTGAGGTTATAAACCTTGTTCCAACGCTGTAACAGTTGCAGATAATGGCTTAATTGCTGTTGTTGAGCCTCTATCATGCGTTAACCGGCCTTTTTTAAATGGACAAGCAGCAAGGAAATCGCTGCCGGAGTAATACCGGGAATACGCGATGCCTGACCAATCGTTACAGGGCGATGATTTTGCAGTTTCTGGCGCACTTCATTGGAAAGCCCTTTAACCAGCGCATAATCTAACCATTCTGGTAAGCGGGTTTCCTCATTACGGCGTTGCTTATCGATTTCTTCTTGTTGACGATCAATGTAACCAGCATATTTACATTGGATTTCCACTTGTTCAGCGACTTTTTCGTCACTAACCGGGCTTCCTACGGCTGGCAACGCTGTCAGGTCTACATAGGTGACATTAGGACGGCGCAAGAGATCATACAGCTTATAATCGCGTGAAAGCACATCACCAAAGACACGCTGGCTATCTTCTGCACTCACCGCTGTCGGTTGTAAGGTAGTGGTGCGTAAACGCTGGGTTTCACGTTCAATCGCCTCGCGTTTTTCACAAAATGCTGCCCAACGCATATCATCCACCAATCCCAATTCACGGCCTTTTTCAGTCAGGCGCAAATCGGCATTGTCTTCACGCAGTAATAAGCGGTGTTCAGCCCGACTGGTAAACATGCGATACGGTTCTCGCGTCCCCAAGGTAATCAGGTCGTCTACCAATACGCCAATATAAGCTTGATCACGGCGCGGATACCAACCGTCCTTATCCTGTACATACAAAGACGCATTTAAGCCCGCCAGCAACCCTTGTGCTGCCGCTTCTTCATAACCAGTCGTACCATTGATTTGCCCAGCAAAGAACAAACCGTGCATAACTTTGGTTTCCAACGTGGGTTTGAGATCACGAGGGTCAAAGAAATCGTATTCGATGGCGTAACCAGGGCGCACAATATGCGCATTTTCCAACCCCGGAATAGAACGTACCAAAGCGTATTGCACATCAAAGGGCAAACTGGTCGAGATACCATTCGGGTAAATTTCGTGGGTATCTAGACCTTCCGGCTCAAGGAAAATCTGATGACGGTCTTTGTCGGCAAAACGCACGACCTTATCTTCAATAGACGGGCAATAGCGCGGGCCAATGCCTTCAATCACCCCTGTATACATCGGTGAACGATCTAAGCCACCCCGAATAATCTCATGGGTTTGCGCACTGGTATAGGTAATATGGCAGGACACTTGTTGAGGGTGTTCTTGCACATTGCCTAAAAAAGAAAACACCGGTGTCGGCGTATCACCAGGCTGCGCTTCGAGCTGACTAAAATCAATACTGCGGGCATCAATACGCGGTGGTGTTCCTGTTTTCAGGCGATCAACTCGAAAAGGTAATTCACGTAACCGTTGTGCCAAAGCAATGGAAGGTGGATCACCGGCGCGACCCCCAGCATAATTTTCCAAACCAATGTGGATTTTACCGCCTAGGAAAGTACCGGTCGTTAATACCACGGCACGCGCTGCAAAGCTTACGCCCATTTGCGTGCGTACGCCGACAACGCGTTCGCCTTCTACCAATAAATCATCCGCTGCTTGCTGAAAGATTCGTAGATTAGGCTGGTTTTCAACGATAGAGCGAATAGCGGCTTTATAACGGACACGGTCAGCTTGAGCGCGGGTAGCCCGTACGGCCGCCCCCTTACTTGCATTAAGAATACGGAACTGGATACCCCCCCGATCCGCTGCATGCGCCATTGCCCCACCGAGTGCATCCACCTCTTTGACTAAGTGGCCTTTACCAATACCGCCAATAGCCGGGTTACAACTCATCTGGCCAATGGTTTCAATATTGTGCGTTAACAACAGGGTACGACTACCCATGCGCGCAGCGGCAAGAGCGGCTTCCGTACCAGCGTGTCCGCCACCGATAACAATGACATCAAAAGTTTGTGGGTAAAGCATGTGCATGCAGGCCTTGGCTATCCGAAACAGCCGTCAATTGTAATAAGGTAATGCTTGCTGCTCAAATGGCAGCAAGACTTATGCCGCAATCTCTGCTCTGCTTTAATCGATGCCGATCAAAACAAACCGCAGAAAAAGGTTCTATTAGAGGAAAACACCGTCGGTCTGACCTTCTTCCGCCTTAATGCCTAAACGTGCGAATAACTGGCGGTCATGGTTTTCACCAGGGTTTTCAGTAGTTAGCAATTTATCGCCGTAGAAAATAGAGTTGGCCCCTGCAAAGAAACACCAAGCCTGCATTTCATCCGTCATTTCAGTACGACCTGCGGATAAACGTACGTAAGACTTTGGCATCAGGATACGAGCAACTGCGACTGTGCGAATAAATTCGAATGGGTCTAATTTAGCCACACTGCTCATCGGTGTGCCTTCAACTTTCACGAGATCATTAATGGGCACAGATTCCGGATGGAACTTCATATTCGCTAACTGCTGTAACAGACGAGCACGGTCTAAGCGACTTTCACCCATACCCAGAATACCGCCAGAACACACATTAATACCGGCACTACGCACATGCTCAAGGGTATCAAGGCGATCCTGATAAGTACGGGTGCTAATCACATTGCCATAAAATTCTGGCGAGGTATCCAAATTGTGATTGTAGTAATCCAACCCGGCGAATTTCAGACGCTGAGCTTGTTGATTTGTCAACATACCCAAAGTCACACAGGTTTCCATACCCATTTCCTTGACCGCCTGTACCATCTCGATCACACGTTCGAGATTTTTATCAGTGGGATTACGCCATGCAGCACCCATGCAAAAACGGGTAGCGCCCTGGGTTTGGGCGGTTTTAGCCGCACTAACGACTTCCTCTAATGGCAGCAAACGCTCACGCTCTACCGAGGTGTCATGTTTGGCACTTTGCGAACAATAGCCACAATCTTCCGGACAAGCACCGGTTTTGATACTCAACAAGGTACTGATCTGCACTTGATTGGCCGAGAAATTTTCTCTGTGTACCTGATGAGCCTTAAACATCAGGTCACTGAAAGGCAAAGCCATCAATGCATTGACTTCTTCAATGCGCCAGTCATGACGTAATTCAGACATTTATCCACTCCTCAGTGGGACTTGACAGTATCGTGCCACTCTTCACGATTGATTCGCAGTATCTGCCGGATAGACAAGGGTAATAACACAGCTGTAGCAAACAGCCATAACGCCCACCACCAGTTCTTGAAAAAGTCACCCGGCGCAAATGTCAGTACAGGTACCAAAGCCCCTGCTAGACCGTAATAGTGATAGGCTGCTATCTGCGTATAATAACCTACCCGCGGATTAGGATGATGCCGAAACATTGCATAGACAAACATAGAAGCGCCAAACCACAGGATAAACAGTGGAAACGGGATTAATACCGCCAATATATTGCCATAGTAAAAAATCTTGGCGGTTTTGCGTGCGCTAGCTGCCGTAATAACCTGTGAATGACTGTCTTGCTCTTGCATAGCGAGATACTCCGTCAGAAAACGCAAAAAGGCCGAACTAGTCGGCCTTTTTTAGAAAGCATGAATAATGGCTTACTCTGATGCGGATTGTTGTCCGGCATCAGCACCATCTACCAATGCTACATAGGCCATCGGTGCATTATCACCAGCGCGGAAGCCGCATTTGACGATACGCAGATAGCCACCCTGACGCTCCTTGAAGCGTGGGCCGATTTCAGTAAACAATTTGCCAACTACTTCCTTATCACGCAAGCGAGCAAACGCAATACGACGATTGTGGATAGAGTCTTCTTTCGCACGGGTAATCAGAGGCTCAGCTACACGGCGCAGTTCTTTGGCCTTAGGCAGCGTAGTTTTGATTGTTTCGTAACGAATCAGCGAGTTGGTCAGTGCTTGCAGCAGTGCTTTACGTGCGCTGCTATCACGGCTCAGTTGACGGCCTGTATTACGGTGACGCATTTTCTATATCCTTCAAAACCCGTGGTTTAACCCACTTTGCTTTCACGATGATCAAGACCTGCCGGTGGCCAGTTATCCAACTTGGTTCCGAGCGTCAGGCCATGCTGTGCCAGCACATCTTTAATTTCAGTCAGAGACTTTTTACCCAAATTAGGTGTTTTGAGTAATTCAGTCTCAGTACGTTGGACGAGGTCACCGATATAGAACAGGTTCTCTGCCTTCAGACAGTTGGCTGAACGCACAGTCAGCTCCAGATCATCGACCGGACGCAACAGGATAGGATCAATTTCTGGCTGAGATTCTTCACGGCGAACAGGCTCTTCAATACGCAGATCAAAGAACACTGCCAATTGCTGTTGCAGAATTTGGGCAGCCATACCAATGGACTCTTCCGCATTCACGGAACCATTGGTTTGTACTTCCAGTACCAGTTTATCCATATCGGTACGCTGTTCGACACGGGCGCTATCAACATTATAAGCAACGCGCGTAATCGGACTGTAACTTGCATCCAGCACCAGTGTACCCAACGGTAACTCTGGAGAATCCGGACCACGACGGATGGAAGCAGGCTGATAACCACGACCACGGGTAATGGTCAGGCGCATTTCCAGCTCAGTTTCGTCTTTAGTGATATGAGCAATGACATGAGAAGGATCAATAATATCCACATCATGGTCACGTTCAATATCAGCCGCTGTTACGATACCTTTCCCTTTCTTTTTCAGGGTCAGGGTTGCTTCATCACGGGCATTCAACCGGATCGCCAGTTTTTTGAGATTCAGCAGAATCTCAACTACATCTTCCTGTACACCTTCAATACTGGTGTACTCATGAACCACACCGGTAATTTGTACTTCAGTAATCGCACTGCCCGGAATGGAGGACAGCAGAATACGACGCAGCGCATTACCTAAGGTGTGGCCGAAGCCGCGCTCAAGAGGCTCAAGCGTAATACGGTAGGTGTTCAAACCTACTTCTTGTACTTGAACATTGCGCGGTTTCAACAAATCTGTCGTTTTCGAGCTCATGGTTGCCTCTCGAACCGGAATCAGTGATTATTACTTAGAGTACAACTCAACAATCAGTGATTCATTGATTTCAGATGGCAGGTCGCTACGGTCTGGTACAGTTTTGAAAGTACCCTGCAGTCCCTTGGCATCTACTTCTACCCATGCAGGGAAACCAGCCTGTTCAGCAACAGTCACAGCATCCTGAATACGGGTTTGTTTTTTGGATTTTTCGCGAACTGCTACCACATCACCTGCTTTCACTTGGAAAGAAGGAATATTAACGGATTGACCATTAACGGTAATCGCTTTGTGACTAACCAACTGGCGTGCTTCTGCACGAGTTGCGCCGAAACCCATGCGGTAAACCACATTGTCCAGACGGCATTCAAGCAGTTGCAGCAGGTTTTCACCTGTAGAACCTTTACGACGAGCCGCTTCTTTAAAGTAGTTACGGAACTGACGCTCTAGTACGCCGTAGATACGACGGACTTTTTGTTTCTCACGCAGCTGCACACCGTAGTCTGATAAGCGTGCTTTGTTTTCACCGTGCTGCCCTGGAGCTTTATCCAGTTTACATTTTTTCTCCAGAGAGACGCTACGACTCTTGAGATAGAGGTCAGTACCTTCACGTCTGCTGAGTTTGCAGGTAGGGCCAATATAACGTGCCATGACTATCTCCCGTTACACACGACGTTTCTTAGGTGGACGGCAACCGTTATGCGGGATAGGCGTCACATCCACAATAGTATTAATTTTGAAACCAACGTTGTTCAGCGCACGTACTGCAGACTCACGACCTGGCCCTGGACCTTTGACTTCAACATCAAGATTTTTCAGACCATAATCTTTAGCGGCAGTACCAGCACGCTCTGCAGCAACCTGAGCCGCAAACGGGGTACTTTTACGTGAACCACGGAAACCAGAACCACCTGAGGTAGCCCAAGCCAGAGCATTACCCTGACGGTCAGTGATAGTCACGATAGTGTTATTGAATGATGCATGGATGTGTGCAACACCGTCAGTAACAGTTTTCTTGACCTTCTTACGAAGGTTAACAGTTGCACCTTTTTTAGGCTGTCTTGCCATTACTTACTCTACCTGCAATCTATTTTATTTCCGAATAGGACGACGAGGACCTTTACGGGTACGCGCATTGGTTTTAGTGCGCTGGCCACGCAGAGGCAGACCACGTCTGTGGCGAATGCCACGATAACAACCCATATCCATCAAACGTTTGATGTTCATGGAAACTTCACGACGCAGATCGCCTTCGACAATAAATTTGCCTACTTCAAGACGAAGACGTTCTACTTGATCTTCTGTCAGGTCACGGATTTTGGTGCTTGGAACGACGTCCGCAGCTTTACAAATATCCGCTGCACGAGGACGACCGATGCCATAAATAGAGGTCAGGCCAATCACCACATGCTTGTTGACAGGAAGATTGATACCCGCAATACGAGCCATTAAAATCTCTCCAGACTACCGGGAAAACCGGCGATTATGCCGGAACTTTCTTGAGTTATCAACAAATAACCTCTGACTAAGCAGAGGTTATTATCTGTTTCCGATTATCGTTGCGAATAATCGGACTGTAAGCTTTATTTAGCCCTGACGTTGCTTGTGGCGTGGATCAGAACAAATAATGCGGACAACACCATTCCTGCGAATAACACGGCAGTTACGGCACAATTTTTTAACTGAAGCTCTAACCTTCATGATAAAAACTCTCCAAATGAATCAAATCAGCGCAATGTGCCTGGGCGTGTCTGCGCTTTAAAATTGGCTTTTTTCATTAAGCCTTCGTATTGGTGAGACATCATGTGTGCCTGTAACTGTGACAGGAAATCCATAACTACCACCACAATAATCAGCAATGAAGTGCCACCAAAGTAAAATGGTACGTTCCAACCCAGAATCAAGAATTCTGGCAACAGGCACACCAACGTTATATAGATGGCACCTACAGCAGTCAGGCGGGTCATCACACCATCAATGTATTTGGAAGTTTGTTCACCCGGGCGAATACCCGGAATGAACGCGCCAGCTTTTTTCAAATTCTCAGCAGTTTCGCGTGAATTGAACACCAACGCTGTATAGAAGAAAGCGAAGAATATAATCGCTAGGGAATACAGCAATACATACAAGGGCTGGCCTGGTTGCAACATCTGGAAGAAGTTTTTAATCCAAGACATACCTTCTACATTGCCTACCCACTGACCCAAAGTTGAGGGAAAGAGGATAATACTAGAAGCAAAAATGGGCGGAATTACCCCTGCCATATTTAATTTCAATGGCAAGTGGCTAGATTGACCCATCATCATCTTGCGACCTTGTTGACGATTGGCATAGTTAACCGTAATACGACGTTGACCACGCTCAACAAATACCACCAAGGCTGTAACCAGTACAATCAATGCCAGTAGCACAATTACCAGAAATGGTGACAACGCGCCTGTATTAGCTAACTCCAAAGTACCGCCGACTGCTGCTGGTAAACCAGCCACAATGCCAG
>CAZCJE010000012.1:0-9238 GCA_964498805.1 uncultured Thiothrix sp. | reverse complement strand
GTCGGGTTCTTGCGCATATTATTATCCGTTATTCTTCAATCTTGCCGCCAGCAGCTTCGATTGCTTCGCGCGCACCTTTAGTCACACCCACACCCTTAACTGTTACTGCTTTTTCAACAGTACCAGACAAGATGATTTTGGCTTGCAGAGTCTGAGCGTCAATCACATTAGCTGCTTTCAAAGTAGTCAGATCAATGATAGCGCCTTCGACTTTAGCCAATTCACTCAGGCGAACTTCGGCAGTGCGACGACCGATGCGTGAAGTAAAGCCGAATTTTGGTAAACGGCGATGCATAGGCATCTGACCGCCTTCAAAACCACGCTTGTTAAAACCACTTTTACGCGCGTGCTGACCTTTGTGACCGCGACCTGCAGTTTTACCCAGACCAGAACCAATACCGCGACCTACGCGTGTACGTTCAGGGCGGCTACCAGCATCAGGCTGTAGAGTATTCAATTTCATGTTAAGCTTCCTCAACCTTCAGCATATAAGCAATCTTGTTGATCATGCCGCGGTTTTCAGGGGTATCAACAACGGTGACCGGGTTGTGAATCTTGCGGATACCAAGACCACGGGCACATTGCTGGTGACTCTTCAGGCGGCCATTCAGACTGCGCACCAAGGTCAGTTTGAGCTGCTTTGCAGAAGTCATGAGTCTTATCCTTTAATCTGCTCTACGGTCTTGCCACGCTTGGCCGCGATCATTTCAGGAGCCTGCATGGAAGCCAGTGCCGAAATGGTAGCGCGTACTACATTGCCTGCATTACGTGTGCCCATACATTTGGACAATACGTTACGCACACCAGCCACCTCCAGAACAGCACGCATCGCACCACCGGCGATAACACCTGTACCTTCAGAAGCAGGTTGCAAATAAACGCGTGCAGCACCTTTTTCATATTTGATAGGGTACTGCAAAGTGCCATCGACCAGAGATACAGTAATCATGCTACGACGAGCTTGATCCATAGCTTTCTGGATAGCAGCTGGAACTTCACGGGCTTTGCCGTAACCGAAACCTACACGACCATTACCATCGCCTACCACTGTCAATGCAGTGAAGCTCATGATACGGCCACCTTTTACTGTTTTGGCAACACGATTCACCTGAACCAGTTTTTCTTGCAAACCGTCAGATGGAGCTGCTGTATTTTCTGCCTTCGCCATGGGATAGCTCCTTAGAATTTCAGACCAGCTTCACGAGCGCCATCTGCTAGCGCTTTGATGCGACCATGATATTTAAAACCGGAACGGTCAAAAGCAACAGATTCAATACCTTTTGCCAATGCGCGCTCTGCAACCAGTTTGCCTACAGCTGTTGCCGCTGCCACGTTACCGGAGTAATCCAAAGTGGAACGCAGGTCTTTATCCAGCGTAGAAGCTGCTACTAAGACTTGTGAACCGTCAGCTGTCACCACCTGGGCATAAATATGCTGGGAAGTACGATGTACACTCAGACGGTTAACACGCAATTCACGCATTTTAATACGTGAGCGTTTACCACGGCGAATACGGGATTCTTTCTTATCCATCTTATGCCACCTTACTTCTTCTTCTTGGTTTCTTTGCGCAGAATAGTTTCATCTACGTACTTGACACCCTTGCCTTTGTAAGGCTCTGGCGGACGATAAGCACGGATTTCTGCAGCAATTTGACCAACTTTCTGTTTATCACTGCCACGAATGACGATTTCAGTCTGACTAGGAGTCTCAACTGTAACGCCAGTAGGCATTTCGTGAACCACAGGGTGTGAAAAACCAAGGCTCAGGTTTAATTTATTACCCTGAGCTTGCGCACGATAACCAACACCAACCAATTGCAGTTTTTTCTCAAAACCTTGGCTTGCACCAATGATCATGTTGTTAGTCAATGCACGGGTAGTACCAGCCAATGCCCACGCATTATCATTTTTCGCACGGAAGGTCAGGACATCATTTTCCTGAGATACTTCTACGGCATCATGGATACTGAAATCAAAAGAGCCTTTGCCACCTTTGATTTTCAGAGTTTGGCCGTTAATGCTGACTTCAACGCCTTTTGGCACAGTCAGCGCTTTCTTTGCAATTCTTGACATGTCAAAGTCCGCCTTTTATTCAACTACGCAGAGGACTTCGCCACCTTGACCGGCTGCGCGTGCTGCGCGATCACTCATGACGCCCTGGGAAGTGGAAATAATAGCAATACCGTAGCCACCCATAACTTTAGGCAGTTCATCTTTGCCGCGGAAAATACGTAAACCAGGACGGCTTACACGTTTTACGCTACTAATGACTGGCTTGCCCTGGAAATATTTCAGCTTAACGGTAATTACCGGTTTACCTTCCAGTTCGCTATCTTCATAGCTATTGATGTAACCTTCATCCTGCAGAACGGCCAAAATGGCTTTTTTCTGTTTGGAGGCAGGTACGACTACACTGGCTTTATTTGCCCGCTGCGCATTACGAATGCGAGTCAGCATATCGGCAATAGGATCACTCATACTCATATTGTATTACTCCCTTACCAGCTAGCCTTAGTCAAACCTGGAACGTCACCGCGCATGGCTGCTTCACGCAGTTTGTTGCGGCACAGACCAAACTTGCGGTAAACCGCGTGCGGACGACCAGTCAGATTGCAACGGGTCATCTGACGGACAGGACTGCTGTCACGTGGCAATTTTTGTAGTTTTTCACTCGCTTCCATAACGGACTCATAAGAGCTTTCTGGATTGCGAATGATAGCTTTCAGTTCTTCACGTTTAGCAGCGTATTTAGCAACAGTAGCGCTACGGCGTGCTTCACGTGCGATCATGGATTTTTTAGCCATTAGATCTTAAATCCTCTTACTGTCTGAAGGGGAACTTGAAGGCCTCGAGCAGTGCCCGTCCCTCTTCGTCAGTTTTTGCTGTCGTAGTAATCGTGATATTCATACCACGCAGAGCATCAATTTTGTCATAATCAATTTCAGGGAAAATGATTTGCTCTTTGACACCCATGTTGTAGTTACCACGACCGTCGAACGCACGTGCGTTAAGACCGCGGAAGTCACGGATACGAGGGATGGAGATATTGATCAGGCGATCCAGAAACTCGTACATTTTTTCACTGCGCAGTGTAACCATGCAACCGATAGGCCAGTTGTCACGGATTTTAAAGCCAGCGATAGATTTACGGCTCAGAGTCACAACAGGTTTTTGACCAGCAATTTTTGCCATATCGCCTGTTGCATGTTCAATAACTTTCTTGTCACCAACCGCTTCACCTAAACCCATGTTCAGGGTAATTTTGGTGATCTTTGGAACTTCCATCACATTTTTGTACCCGAACTTGTCAGTCAATTCCTTGACGACAGTATCGCGGTAATACTGTTGCAGTCTTGCCATCTATTTGTACCTTAAGCGTCTACACGCTCACCATTGGATTTGAAGACACGGATTTTCTTGCCATCTTCCAGGAGCTTGAATCCAACACGGTCACCCTTGCCAGTAGCAGGATTGACCAGCATCACATTCGATGCGTCGAGAGGCATTTCTTTTTCAACAATGCCACCCTGAACACCCAGATTAGGGTTAGGACGTTGATGCTTTTTGACACGGTTAATGCCTTGCACCACTACCTTATTGTTCGCCAACACCTGCACGACTTTGCCACGACGGCCTTTATCTTTACCGGTGATGACTACTACTTCGTCATTACTGCGGATTTTGCGCATTTCGTCACCTACTAATGTCGTCGTGGAGCCTTACAGTACTTCAGGCGCCAGAGAAATAATTTTCATGAACTTCTCACCACGCAATTCGCGGGTGACAGGTCCAAAAATACGAGTACCAATTGGGTCCAGTTTGTTGTTCAACAATACAGCCGCATTGTTGTCAAAACGGATGACTGAACCGTCAGTACGGCGAACACCTTTGGCAGTGCGAACGATGACTGCATTATATACGTCACCTTTTTTCACTTTGCCACGAGGGATAGCATCTTTAATACTGACTTTAATAACGTCACCAATGTTGGCATAACGGCGATGGGAACCACCCAGAACCTTGATGCACATAACTTTTTTGGCACCGCTATTATCTGCAACTTGCAGAATGGATTGCATCTGGATCATCTTTTATTCCCGTCTCTTATGCTTGCTCAGGAGCACGTTCGACAATCTTGATCAAGGTCCAGTGCTTTGTCTTAGACAAAGGACGGCATTCCTTGAACAACACAACATCGCCTTCACGGCATTCGTTGTTTTCGTCATGAACATGATACTTTTTGGAACGCTTGATGAATTTACCATAGACCGGATGTTGAACCTGGCGTTCCATCAAAACAACAATGGACTTATCCATTTTGTTGCTCACTACCCGACCCATCAGGCTGCGTTCAACTTTGCCTTCTTCGTTCATGCTCATCGTTATTCACCTGCTACTTGCGTTTGTGCAAGCACTGTCTTGATCCGGGCAATTTGACGACGCACACGCTTCACTTCGGAAGGACGTGACAATTGGCCAGCGGCTTTTTGCATACGCAGCTTGAACTGCTCTTTCAGATTTTCAACCAATTCGGTTTTCAGCTCATCGGCTGATTTTTGTTTGAGTTCAGCTGCTTTCATTACATCACCTGACGAGAAACAAATGTGGTCTTCATCGGCAACTTAGCGGCTGCCAGACGGAAAGCCTCACGGGCAATTTCTTCTGTCACGCCTTCAATTTCGTACAGAACTTTACCTGGCTGGATCTGGGCAACCCAATATTCTACGTTCCCTTTACCTTTACCTTGACGAACTTCCAAAGGCTTTTTGCTGATTGGTTTGTCAGGGAAAATACGGATCCAGATTTTACCGCCACGACGTACATAACGATTGATGGCACGACGTGCTGATTCAATTTGACGCGCAGTCAAACGACCACGATCGGTCGCTTTTAAGCCAAACTCACCGAAGCTGACTTTACTTCCCGCTAATGCTAAACCGCGGTTGCGGCCTTTCATCTGTTTGCGGAATTTGGTTCTCTTGGGCTGTAACATCTCAAACCTCTATCACTTCTTCTTGCGGCCTTGGCCTTGGTTCTGACCTTGGCTAGCCTGCTGCTGTTTCTGTTCAAGGTCAAAGACTTCACCCTTGTAGATCCAGACCTTAACGCCAATGATCCCGTAGGTAGTCAGTGCTTCAGCCGTTGCATAGTCAATATCCGCACGCAGGGTATGAAGCGGTACACGACCTTCACGGTACCATTCAGTACGCGCAATTTCTGCACCATTCAAACGACCAGCAACGCTGACTTTTACACCCAAAGCACCAAGACGCATGGCATTGCTAACAGCACGTTTCATGGCACGGCGGAACATGATACGACGTTCCAATTGGCTTGCAATACTTTCAGCAACCAATTGTGAGTCCAGTTCAGGCTTACGGATTTCTTCAATATTGAGCTTCACGTTGTTGACATGAAGACCCAGAATAGCTGCTGTTTCTGCACGCAGCTTTTCGATATCCGCACCTTGCTTGCCAATAACCACACCAGGACGAGCGGTGTGAATAGTGATGAAGGCTGACTTGGCAGGACGCTCAATTTGGATACGGCTTACAGAAGCTTCTTTAAGCTTCTTTTTCAGGAATGTACGAACTTCCAGATCCTTAAACAGGAAGTTAGCATAATCCTTACCTTCAGCGTACCACTTGGAACGCCAGTCAGCTGCGATACCAAGACGGATACCGGTTGGATGTACTTTCTGACCCATACTAAAACCTTACTTCTCGCCTACAGCGACGGTAATGTGACTGGTGCGCTTCAGGATGCGGTTTGCACGACCTTTAGCACGTGGCATGATACGCTTCATGGTAGGTCCTTGGTCGACAAACACGCGCTTAACGCACAGTTCATCCACATCCGCACCTTCGTTATGCTCTGCATTAGCGATAGCGGATTCGAGAACCTTCTTGACCATGGCCGCGCCTTTTTTAGGGCTGAATGCCAGAATATTCAGGGCCTTATCCACAGGCAGGCCACGAATCTGGTCGGCCACCAGTCGGCACTTTTGAGGTGAAATACGCGCAAAACGCAAACGGGCTGCAACTTCCATCTCTACCTCTTACTTCGACTTCTTGTCGGCAACGTGACCACGGTAAGAACGGGTAAGAGCAAATTCACCCAGTTTGTGGCCTACCATGTTTTCGTTAACAAGCACGGGAACATGCTGTTTGCCGTTATGTACCGCCAGGGTCAGGCCAATCATTTCAGGCAGGATCATGGAGCGGCGTGACCAAGTCTTGATAGGACGACGGTCATTAGCAGCTTTGGCGGTTTCAACCTTTTTTATCAGGTGGTGGTCAACGAAAGGACCTTTTTTTAGTGAACGTGGCACTGCTTAATCCTCTTACTTCTTGTTCCGGCGACGGACAATCATATTGTCAGTGCGCTTGTTGCTACGAGTTTTGTAACCCTTGGTCGGAACACCCCAAGGTGTAACAGGATGACGGCCACCTGAAGTACGTCCTTCACCACCACCATGTGGATGGTCTACCGGGTTCATAACCACACCACGAACGGTGGGGCGTATACCGCGCCAACGTTTGGCACCAGCTTTACCCAGTTTTACCAGACCATGCTCAGAATTACCTACTTCGCCAATAGTTGCACGGCAATCAATAGGCACTCGGCGCATTTCGCCAGAACGCAGACGGATAGTAGCGTAAGCACCTTCACGGGCTACCAGCTGAACAGAAGCACCGGCACTGCGAGCTAACTGTGCACCTTTACCAGGTTTCAGTTCAATGCAGTGAACCACAGTACCAACTGGAATATTACGCAGAGGTAAAGAGTTACCAACCACGATAGGAGCGTGTACGCCAGAAATAACTTCAGCGCCAGCACTCAAACCTTTAGGTGCAATAATGTAACGACGTTCACCATCGGCATACATCAACAGGGCGATATTAGCGCTGCGGTTTGGATCGTATTCAAGACGTTCAACTTTCGCAGGAATATCATCTTTACGACGTTTGAAGTCAACGATACGATAGTGTTGACGATGTCCACCACCGACATGACGGGTAGTGATGCGGCCGGTATTGTTACGGCCACCACTTTTACGCTGGTTTTCTACCAGACCTTTCCAGGGAGCACCTTTGTGCAGCTCCTGATTAACAACCTTGACCTGGAAACGACGGCCAGGAGAGGTTGGTTTTGCCTTAACGACTGCCATGATTTACCTATCCCTTATTCTGCTGCCGCATCCAGAGAGAAACCTTCTGCAAGGCTTACATAAGCCTTTTTCCAGTCGTTGCGCTGACCGCTACGACGGGCGAAGTTCTTTTGTTTGCCAGCCATATTGATAGTACGTACCTTATCAACCTTGACTTCAAACAAATTCTCAACGGCTTCCTTGATTTCTTGTTTGGTTGCGTTTTTCACAACCTTAAATACGTATTGGTTCGCTTTCTCAGACGCGCTGACAGTTTTTTCTGTTACGCGTGGTGCAACCAATACGTGATAAAGACGCTCGGTACTCATGCCAGCCACTCCTGAATTTTTTCGATTGCAGCCGCTGTGACTACTACCTTTTCATGTCCAATCAGACTGACTGGATTCAGGCCTGCTACAGTTGCCACTTCACAATAAGGGATATTGCGTGCAGCCAACAGAACATTGACGTCATCAACGTCAGAGATCAGCAGCGCATCATTAGAGCCGTACTCTTTCAGTTTCGCAACCATAGCTTTGGTTTTTGGTTCAGTTACGTCAAAAGCATTGACGATTACTAAACGATCCTGACGTACTAACTCTGAAAAAATGGAGCGCATGGCCGCGCGATACATTTTTTTGTTTAGCTTTTGTTCAAAGCTGCGCGGGCGTGCGGCGAAAGTAGTACCACCAGAACGCCACAGTGGGCTACGGCTACTACCGGCACGAGCACGGCCTGTACCTTTTTGACGGAATGGCTTAGCACCACCACCGCTAACATCAGAGCGGTTTTTCTGGGCTTTAGTACCCGCACGACCAGCGGCCATGTAAGCAACTACCGCTTGGTGAACCAAGCCTTCGTTAAACTCACGACCAAAAACGGTTTCGTTGAGTGCGATTGAGCCGCCATTTGCAATCTGTAATTCCATTGCTGACATCCTTTATGCTTTTACCGACAGCTTGACAATCACGTCACCGTTGGTCGCACCGGGAACAGCACCTTTAACCAGTAACAGATTGCGCTCAGCGTCAACCCGAACTACTTCCAGATTCTGGGCAGTGCGTTGTACTGCACCCAAGTGGCCCGCCATTTTCTTACCAGGGAATACACGACCTGGAGATTGGTTTTGACCGATGGAACCCGGCGCTCTATGTGAGCGAGAGTTACCATGTGTACGGTCTTGACCAGCAAAATGATAACGTTTCAGCACACCGGCGAAACCTTTACCTTTACTGATCCCTGTTACATCAACTTTTTGTCCAGCTTCAAATAGGGTGACTGCCAGCTCAGCACCCAAGTCATAACCGGAGGTATCTTCCACAAGTGATTCGCGTACAAACGTACCGGCTGGCACACCTGCTTTAGCAAAATGACCAGCTTCCGATTTGGAAACACGGGAAGATTTTTTCTCACCTGCGGACAACTGAATGGCGTTATAACCATCCGTCTCCACTGTCTTGACTTGGGAAACGCGGTTTGCAGCAATCTCAAGCACAGTGACCGGGGTGGCACCACCATCTTCACCGTATATCCGGGTCATACCTAGTTTGCGACCCAGCAGACCGATAGCCATTTGCATACCTCTTCAATTACTCACATCGAGCAACTTTCATTCTATACTTTTAGAAAAACTCGGCCCGACCTAGGTCGAGCCGTGGAAAGCCGCGCATTATAACAGAAAATTTTCTGTCGTTAAGTACTTTTTTTACAAATCAGTTAAGCTTGATTTGTACATCAACCCCAGCTGCCAAATCCAGCTTCATCAGGGCATCGACAGTCTTGTCAGTCGGATCAATAATATCCATCAGACGCTTGTAAGTACGGATTTCGTACTGATCCCGTGCATCTTTATTAGCATGGGGTGAAATCAGCACCGTATAGCGCTCTGTACGTGTTGGCAGGGGAATTGGACCTTTAACACGTGCACCAGTACGTTTGGCCGTTTCCACAATCTCCGTTGCAGAACGGTCAATCAGACGATGATCAAATGCTTTCAGGCGAATACGGATTCTTTGATCAGACATACACTTATTACTCAATGATTTTTGCAACAACACCAGCGCCTACAGTACGGCCACCTTCACGA
>CAZCJE010000011.1:54396-61748 GCA_964498805.1 uncultured Thiothrix sp. | reverse complement strand
AAGCACGCAAAAGTAGCCAATAGTGATGGTATGTATTTGAACTGAAAACTGGGGTTTTTTGTATGGCTATTCGGTGCTTATGAGTAAGGGCTGCTATATAAAAATATCTTCAAATGGCAAAATCGAGAATATTTTTCATTTTAAATGGATATAAATGATCAGGCTTGTATTAATAAGGAGATAGAGCATGAGCAAGTTAGTAGCGATTGCTTTCAAGGATGAACAAAGCGCTTTTCAGATGCGTGATAAGTTGGTCAATATGCAAAAGGACTATTTGATTCAGATAGAAGATGCTGTAGTAGTAACCAAAGGCGCAGATAGCAAAGTTAAATTGCATCAGGCAATTAATCTAACGGCGATGGGTGCTTTAGGGGGCACTTTTTGGGGTATGTTAGTCGGTTTATTGTTCCTTAGCCCCTTATTGGGGGCGGTAGTCGGTGCCGGGGCTGGGGCTGTTACCGGGGCTTTGACTGATATCGGGGTTGACGATAATTTCATGAAAGGATTAAGCAGCAACATTCAGCCCGGTGGAGCTATTCTGTTTGTATTGGTGCGTTCAGCTACTATGGATAAAGTGTTGGATGGTTTGAAAGGGTTTAATGGCACTATTTTGCAGACATCTCTAAACAAAGATGATGAAGAATCCTTGCGGAAAATATTATCTGCACCGGCAATGCAGGCACATATTGAGGCGCAAACAACGCCTGCATCCTCTAGTAGTAAATCTCCTGCCTCTCCACCGCCTATTCCATCACCTTAATAGTGAGGCTCAAGGCGGCGTTAGATCGTCGCCTTGTTAAGTGATAGGGAGTAGGATTCTTCCCCTGAAGGCTGGCTTTGTGTCAGCCTTTTTTGTGGATGCTGCAAAACAAAAATTATTGTAGTATTCGAGTCTTTTCCAACGGTAGTTTACGGCTTTTATGGCAGGCAAAACGCTTTACGACAAGGTATGGGATGCACATGTGGTACGGCAGGAAGCTGATGGTACCTGTTTGCTCTATATCGACCGTCATCTGGTACATGAAGTTACCTCCCCACAAGCTTTTGAAGGTTTGAAACTGGCAGGACGTCAACCGTGGCGAGTGGATTCCATGGTGGCAGTTCCTGACCACAATGTTCCAACCATTGGTTTGGAACAGGGCATCATCGATCCGGTTTCACGTCTACAAGTGGAAACGCTGGATGAAAACTGCCGGGATTTCGGCGTTACCGAATTCCGCATGGGTGATATCCGTCAGGGTATTGTGCATGTAATTGGCCCTGAACAGGGAGCAACCTTACCCGGCATGACTGTTGTTTGTGGTGATTCCCACACCTCCACCCACGGTGCCTTTGGTGCGCTTGCGCACGGTATTGGTACGTCTGAAGTTGAACACGTCATGGCGACTCAGTGTTTGATTCAGAAAAAGATGAAAAACATGCTGGTAAGTGTCGATGGCAAAGTAGGCCCCGGCATTACCGCTAAGGATATTGTGCTGGCGATTATCGGTGAAATCGGTACTGCTGGCGGCACCGGTTATGCGATTGAATTTGGTGGCCAAGCCATTCGTGACCTTTCCATGGAAGGACGCATGACGCTGTGTAATATGGCTATTGAAGGCGGTGCGCGTGCCGGTATGGTTGCAGTAGACGATACCACTATCGACTATGTGAAAGGTCGCCCCTATGCGCCTAAAGACGCTGATTGGGATAAAGCCGTTGCGGCTTGGCGTGAGTTACACTCGGATGCAGATGCGGTGTTTGATCGAGTGGTGCATCTTGATGCTGCAAGCATTCAGCCACAGGTAACCTGGGGTACTTCACCCGAGATGGTAGTAGCAGTAGACGGTTCTACCCCTGACCCTGCTAATGAAGCGGATCCTGTTAAGGCTAATGCTATTCAGGCAGCCCTGAAATATATGGGGCTACAAG
This sequence comes from uncultured Thiothrix sp., assembly GCA_964498805.1. GTDB lineage: Bacteria > Pseudomonadota > Gammaproteobacteria > Thiotrichales > Thiotrichaceae > Thiothrix. The sequence goes on along the minus strand of CAZCJE010000011.1, from coordinate 59,837 downwards.
CCAATATTCCGGTGTCTGACATTAGCGTGGACAAGGTCTTTATTGGTTCTTGTACCAATTCACGTATTGAAGATTTACGCGCCGCCGCTGAAGTCGCTAAAGGCCGTAAAGTAGCGTCGAATGTCAAACAGGCATTAGTGGTTCCAGGTTCGGGTTTGGTCAAACAACAGGCTGAACGTGAGGGGCTGGATAAGATTTTTGTGGATGCTGGCTTTGAATGGCGTGCTCCCGGTTGTTCCATGTGTCTGGCGATGAATGCAGATCGTTTGGAGCCGGGTGAACGTTGTGCTTCTACGTCTAACCGTAACTTTGAGGGACGGCAAGGACAAGGAGGCCGCACCCATCTGGTGAGTCCGGCGATGGCAGCCGCCGCAGCCGTAACCGGGCATTTTGTTGATGTACGTAAACTGTGAAGGTGAGAACGATGAAAAAACTGATGACTGTTTTGACTATGCTGGCTTTCGTCTTGATGGCAGGTTGCAGTACCGTAAAAGGTGTCGGCAAGGATGTACAGAAACTGGGTGACAAGATCGAAACCAAAGCCGAAAAAACCGAGAAGAAATAAGCATCAACAATGGAAAAGTTTATTGTACATACGGGCCTGGTAGTACCGCTGGATCGTCCCAATGTTGATACAGACGCTATCATCCCCAAGCAATACTTGAAATCTATTAAGCGTACGGGCTTTGGCCCTACGCTTTTTGACGATTGGCGTTATCTGCAACCGGGTGAACCGGGTATGGATCATAGCCAGCGTCAAATGAATCCGGATTTCATCCTCAATATCCCGCGCTATGCCGGTGCTTCGGTACTGTTAGGGCGTGAAAACTTTGGCTGCGGTTCCTCACGCGAGCACGCGGTATGGGCGCTGACCGACTACGGTATTCGTGCCGTAATTGCGCCAAGTTTTGCGGATATTTTCTTTAACAACAGTTTCAAGAATGGGTTGCTGCCTATTACCCTGACTGCCGAACAGGTAGATCAGTTATTCCGTGAAACTCAGGCTCAGGAAGGTTATCAACTAACCATTGATCTGGCTCAGCAGCAGGTAATTACCCCGACTGGTGCGGCGTTTGGTTTCAGTATTGATGAATTCCGCAAGTATTGTTTGCTCAACGGGCTGGATGATATTGGGCTGACTTTACAACATGCTGATGATATTCGTGCTTATGAAGCGCGTCGTCGGCAGGAAGCTCCTTGGTTGTTTTAAGTTTGAATTATTAGTTTAGGGTTGACATGACACACAAAATTCTGGTGTTGCCTGGTGATGGAATCGGGCCTGAAATCGTTGCAGAAGCCGTTAAGGTACTGGATGTATTTGCCCGTGAAGGCAGCCTGTCCATGGAAATGGAATATGCCAATATTGGCGGTATTGCCTATGATAAGGAAGGTCAACCCTACCCGGAAACCACCCGCGCATTGGCTAAAACAGCGGATGCTATTCTGCTGGGGGCAGTGGGCGGCCCGCAATACGACACGCTTGACCGTCCTTTGCGTCCTGAGCGCGGTTTGTTGGCAATCCGGGCTGATTTAGGTCTGTTTGCTAACCTGCGTCCAGCGTTGTTGTATGAACAACTGGCTTCTGCTTCGACTTTGAAACCAGAAGTGGTTGCTGGTTTGGACATTATGATTGTACGCGAACTGACCGGTGGCATTTATTTTGGCCAGCCACGTGGTATCCGGGTACTGGAAAACGGCGAACGTCAAGGTTACAACTCAGCTGTCTACAGCGAATCCGAGATCGAACGTATTGCCCGCGTTGGTTTTGAAACCGCCATGAAACGTAACAAGCGTTTGTGTTCTGTGGATAAAGCTAATGTCTTAGAAGTATCCGAATTGTGGCGTGAGATTGTTGAAAAAGTTGGCAAGGAATTCCCAGAAGTCCAACTCAGCCATATGTATGTCGACAATGCTGCCATGCAGTTAGTGCGGGCACCCAAGCAATTTGACGTGGTTGTAACCAGTAACATGTTTGGTGACATTCTCTCCGATGCAGCCGCTATGTTGACCGGTTCTATTGGTATGTTGCCATCCGCTTCCTTGAATGCTTCTGCATGTGGTTTGTATGAACCGATTCACGGCTCAGCACCGGATATCGCGGGCAAAGGCATTGCTAACCCCTTGGCAACTATCTTGTCTGTCGCTATGTTGTTACGTTACAGCCTGAATCGTCCAGAACTGGCAGAGCGTATTGAAGCAGCTGTCAAACAGGTTTTGTCTGCTGGTCTGCGTACTGGTGACATTTACACTGAAGGCAGCCGTAAAGTGGGTACTGCTGAAATGGGTGATGCCGTAGTAGCAGCATTGCAAGCCTAACGAAATCACAAGCGTATATAGATAGGGACAGATTAATAGACATGGCAACAACGTATAATATTGCGGTAGCGGGTGCTACTAGTCTGGTAGGCGAAGCTATTCTGGAATTGCTGGCAGAGCGCAAATTTCCGGTAGGCAATGTATACGCCTTGGCTATTAACTGTCCCGAAGAAGCCGAAGTGCAATTCGGCAATAAAACACTCGATATCGAGAACTTGGCGGAGTTTGACTTCGCGCAAGTTCAGTTGGTGTTATTGGCAGAAGCCAGTGACATCGCCGCTAAGTATGTGCCGAGAGCTTTGCAAGCAGGTTGCAAGGTTATCGATACCTCTGCGTGTTTTCGCCATGATGCGACGGTGCCATTAGTGGTGCCAGAAGTGAATCCGGAGGCTATTCCTGCTGCCGATTCCGCGCAAAATTTAGTAGCCATTCCGAATGCGATCAGTGTGCAATTGCTAGCGGCTTTGCAGCCTTTGCATCAAGCGGTGGGGATTTCACGCTTGATAGTATCCACTTATCAGGCAGTTTCGGAAGCTGGTCGGATAGGTGTAGACGAACTGGCTAGTCAAACGGCTCAATTACTCAATGGAAGGCCCGTTAAGAGTAAAGTTTATTCAAAACAAATTGCTTTTAATGTTATTCCTCACATTGATGTTTTTCTGGAGAACGGCTATACCAAAGAAGAAGTGGAGATAGTAGACGCTATCCACAAAGTGTGGGGTGTAGCGGAGTTACCTATTAGTGTTACTGCGGTGCAATTACCGGTGTTTTTTGGTCATGCCGTGTCAGTATGGCTTGAAACCTCACAGAAATTGACTGCACAAGAAGCAGGCAACTTATTACGTCAAGCACCTGGTATTGAGCTATACCAGACGACTATGCAACAGTCTGCTAATTATCCAACCCCAGTGACAGAAGCACTTGCTAGTAATGAAATACATGTGGCGCGTATACGTGAAGACCTAGGCCAAACCCAAGGATTAAGCTTATGGCTAGTTGCTGATAATGTACGTCGGACTACAGCTTTGACCTGCGTGCAAATTGCAGAAAAGTGGTTAAAAACGATCGGTTTCTGATGGTTAAGCGGGAATTAATTCGCTCTTAATAACAATAAGCCACGGATATGGATTAGTTTTATTCAATCTTTTACGGCAGGCTGGGGCAAGATTGCGTGCCATAACTTACTGATATATAGTTCTAACTAACAATCAATAACCAGAATCGCTGAACTCCCGCAATAAGAAGGGTTTATAAATTATGGTAAATCGGATGGGTCAGTGATACCACTATCGTATAGATACAAGGGGAATTGCAGTGAATAAACAGGCATTGAGCTTAGCTGTATTCATCGCTGGAGCTTATCCTGCGGCGTCCAATGCCTTGGGGCTTGGTGATATAGAGTCCAGTTCTCACTTGAACCAGCCATTGCGTGCCAAAATCGAACTGTTGTCTGGCGTTCCTGCCGATGCCAGTCAGCTGCAAGTACGTCTAGCTTCCCCAGATGTTTTCAATCGCGTAGGGGTTGCGCGCCCTGACTTTTTGAATACCCTGCAATTTACGCCCACTATCCAAGGCGGTAAGCCGGTCATTCTGGTTACATCTAGTGCACCGATTCAAGAACCTTTCGTCAATTTCCTGTTGGAAGTTAGCTGGCCTCAAGGGCAGTTGCTGAAAGAATACACGGTTATGCTCGATCCACCTGTATTGCTCAAACCGGGTAATACAGTTGCCGGTGAAGCCAGTGTACGTGCTGAACCGCGTTCGGCTGGTACGGTTAATCGTCAACAGCCTCAACCGCGTCAACAACAGGCTGCTGCGCCTGAAGCATCGGCTCGTCCGGACGAACAAGCGGCTCCAGCACCGCGCCAACAGCCTGCCGGTAATCGTACTTATCGAGTCAAACCCGGCGATACCTTGTTCCGGGTAGCCACTCGTTTGCAACAAGCCGGTGTTAGCAATGATCAGATGATGGTGGCCTTGTTCCGGGCGAATCCGGGAGCCTTCGTCGATGGCAATATCAATAATCTGCGCTCTGGGGCTATTTTGCGTGCCCCGGCTTCTAGCGCCGCTTCGGCGTTATCGCGTGCAGAAGCGCGTCGGCATATTCGCCAGCAAAATGCAGAATGGCGTGAACTGCGTCAGTCCTTGGCTAAAAATACCGTACCGCAGCGCGTAACCGGTGGTACTGCCAAAGTATCCAAAGGTGCAGTAACGCCTGAAACCAAATCGGATAAGGCCCGTTTGGAAGTGCTCGGTGCCAAATCCGGCCAATCCATTGACAAAAATACAGCCGTTGCCTCCGGTGCAGTCAGCACCAAATTAGCAGAGGCCGAACAACAGTTGTCTTTGGCTCGTGAAGCCTTAGCGGCGCGTCAGAAGGAAAATGAAGAACTCAAGTCACGCGTTGGCGACCTTGAGTCCATGCTCAGCAAGAAAAACCGCCTGATTGCTCTACGCAATGACCAGTTGTCAGGTATGCAAAAGCAGCTGACTGATAAAGGTATTCCAGCGCCGCCATTACCCGATTTGAATGAAGAAGCGGCCACAGATCAAACGGTTAAAGCGGCCACACCGGGTACGCCGACCCCAGAACCGAGCAATCAACAGCAGACTACTCCGGCTAACACTGACCCAGCGGCTGGTATTCAGAATCATGTTGGCAATGTCGATGGCCAAAATGCGGAGACGGTATTACGCACAGAAAATCCACCGGCTGATCCCGCTAATGGTAATCCGCCTGCCACCTCGGAAACCAATGCTAATACGGGTATGGTGCCAGCGGGTACTGGCCCAGCCTTGCCTACTAATCCACCTGCGCCTGAACAGGCACAGACTCCTCCTCAGCCTGAAACCAATTCGGGTAGCGTTCCCTTAACGCCACCGGAGCAGGCAGCGGTAACGCCTCCAGAGGAGCAACCAGCTCAGCCTGCGATACCTGAGCCGACGATGACGACTGCAACCGTAGTGCCTATTACGCCGCCAATTGCAGCACCGGATAAGCCGAAAACGCCACCTGCGGCCTTTGTCGATGATAAAGCGGCTAGTGACGACATTATGGAGCTCCTGACGTCACCAATGGCGTTGAAGATCTATGCAGGTTCGTTAGGGCTGTTGTTATTGCTAGG
>CAZCJE010000011.1:26373-54296 GCA_964498805.1 uncultured Thiothrix sp. | reverse complement strand
CACCAATGGCGTTGAAGATCTATGCAGGTTCGTTAGGGCTGTTGTTATTGCTAGGATTGTTAAGTCGTGGACGCAAATCGAAGCCGCCGGTGGGGGTCGATCCACCTCCACCTACGTCGCCGCCTCCCCCTATAGAAGGTGACCCCCCTTGGCCGCCAGTAGAGCTGCCGCCAGTAGATCCGCCACCAGTAGAGCCGCCAGTAGATCCGGGTGATGATTTACTGACGGAAGCTAATGTCTATATTGCCTATGGTTTATATCAGCAAGCTGAAAGTGAGCTGAAAAAAGGTATCGAACGTCAGCCAGAGAAATTGGAATATCGGCATAAATTGCTCGAATGCTATTTTGCCGCCAATAACCGGGATGCGTTTGATCGTCATGCTGAGCACTTTGCTCATGCCGATGGCAAAGATAAGGACGTATTGTGGAAATCTATCGCCGAATGGGGCCGTAAACTCAGCCCGGATAATAAGCTGTATCGGACTGATCTCCAGGCTATCAATGGGCGTGATACTACTACTGCTGTTATTGGTGCGGTTGCCGGTGGTGCAGCGGCGGCAACATTAGCCACAGCCGATAACCCATTTGATGATCCCTTTGGTGGTATAAATGGCTGGGATTTGGGTGATGATAATCCATTCGGTACTGAACCGGCCTTAGAGGCTTCCGTAGAGAAGCTGCCAGTGGTTACGGTCCCTCCTGCAACGTCGACCCCGACAGTCGTCGAACCAGCAGAGGTGGAAAAAAATCCGTTTGAAGGGCTAGATATCGACGATATTGATATTGATCTGGATAAGTTGTTACAAAACAACAGGCCAGCTGAGGCTGAAGATCAGCCTAAAGTAGTAACTACTGTGCCTGTAGGAGCTGATAAAAATGATGACTTCGAGATTGATAGATTCATCGATATCGATGACAGTGAATTTTTTAATGAAACAGCTGAGACTTTAGCAACTTCAGCCACACATGCTAACACGTCGTTTGGTATTGATGATGGTGAAGAAGAGTCTGATATTTATGACGGTATTGATGATGTTTTAAAAGAGTTACAGCCTGTCACTAACCCTATTGCCTCCACTGAAAATAAGGCAGCTACCTCTCATGTGGCTAATCTAAGGTTGACTCTAGATAACAGCAATGTAAACCGTATTTTGCCGACTGATAGTTACTACACAGATAAGGATAAACAGGACTGGATTGGCGATATTGATGACATCCTGTCATTTATTGATCCCGAGGGTGATGATGAAGCATTCGACCTAGGGGTGGCACATGTTAATACCAAGCTGGATTTAGCCCGTGCTTATCTGGATATGGGCGATATTGAAGGTGCCCGTAGTACGCTCGAAGAGGTCATGGTAGAAGGTAATGATGATCAGCGTCACGAAGCTAAATTCTTATTGCATCAGACCGGTTGAGTAATCGGTACAATCTCGTTATAAAGGCCGGTCAAAACCGGCCTTTTTTTTAGCCCGCTGCCCGGATTCCTGAATGATGAAATTTGCCGCCTGTATTGAATACGATGGAAGCCAATTCTATGGTTGGCAACGCCTTAGCCATGCACCTACGGTGCAAGAGGCTGTTGAACACGCATTGACTAAAGTGGCTGCTGAGCCGATTGCCGTTACCTGTGCCGGGCGTACTGACACGGGTGTACACGGTATTGGCCAGATTATTCACTTTGAAACGGCTGCTATTCGCCCTGAGCGGGGTTGGCTATTTGGCACCAATGTCAATTTGCCGGATGGTGTTAGTATGCGCTGGATTCAGCCGGTAGCGGATGACTTTCATGCCCGCTTTTCCGCTTATGCGCGTCGTTATCGCTACATTATTCTCAATCGTGAAGCACGTCCTGCCTTATTGCAAAAGCGTGTGTACTGGCAGCATAACCGTTTAGATGTCGATGCTATGCACGCTGCTGGGCAGGTATTACTTGGGGAACAGGATTTTTCCAGTTTTCGTGCAGCCGGTTGCCAGGCTCGCCATGCTATTCGTGAGATGACTGAATTGCGGGTCAGTCGAGATAGAGACTTTGTTTATGTGGATATTGTTGCCAATGCCTTTTTACATCATATGGTAAGAAATATTGTCGGGTCATTGGTGAAAATAGGCGCAGGTGAGAAACCCCGGGAGTGGTTAGCAGAACTGCTGAGTTGGCAAGATCGTACCAAAGCGGGCATGACAGCCCCGGCATCTGGGCTATACTTCGTGCACGTTTCCTACCCGGAAGTGTTTGGCCTGCCTACTTCTTATACACTGCCTAGCTTTAACCTTTAATCAGGAGTTCGCCATGTTAAACCTGCAAAATCCGGCTTTATTGCGTTCACAATGTTATATCAATGGTCAATGGGTCGCTGCTAACAGTGGCAAAACCTTAACTATCCATAACCCGGCTAATGGCGAACAAATTGCGCAGGTACCGGCTTGTGGAGCAGAAGAAACGCGTCAGGCTATTGCGGCTGCGGAAGCGGCTTGGCCTGCGTGGCGGGCACTGACAGCGGTGCAGCGTGGGCGTATTTTGCGGCGTTGGGCTGATTTAATGCTGGCTAATCAGGATGATTTGGCGCTAATCATGACTTCTGAACAAGGCAAACCCTTGGCAGAAGCTAAGGGCGAAATTGCTTATGCTGCTTCTTTCCTCGAATGGTTTGCTGAAGAAGGGCGGCGTGCTTATGGCGATATTATCCCTTCACCCGTAGCTAGTAGCCGTATGCTGGTGATTAAACAACCGGTTGGGGTATGTGCTGCTATTACGCCGTGGAATTTCCCTTCAGCTATGCTAACCCGCAAGCTCGGCCCGGCTATGGCAGCCGGTTGTACCATGGTATGCAAGCCAGCCGAACAAACGCCGTTATCGGCGCTGGCATTAGCAGTATTAGGGGCAGAAGCCGGTGTACCTGCCGGTGTATTCAATATCATTACTGGTGATCCGGTGGCTATCGGTGGTGAATTAACCGCTAGCCCTGTCGTGCGCAAGCTATCTTTTACGGGTTCGACAGAAGTCGGCAAATTGCTGATGCAACAATGCGCGCCTACCCTGAAAAAGCTTTCCATGGAACTCGGTGGCAATGCGCCTTTCATTGTGTTTGATGATGCGGATGTGGATGCGGCGGTGGAAGGGGCTATGGCCTCTAAGTACCGCAATGCGGGTCAAACCTGTGTCTGTGCTAATCGTTTCTTAGTACAAGCCGGTATTTATGACACGTTTGCGGCCAAGCTAGCGGCTAAAGTCACCCGTTTGCAGGTAGGTAATGGTCTGGAAGCCGGTATTAATCAAGGGCCTTTAATTGATGAAGCAGCCTTAAACAAGGTTGAAGAATTGGTAGCGGATGCGGTCAAGGGTGGCGCTACCGTAGTGGGCGGTGGTAGTCGCCATGAACTCGGTGGAACCTTCTATAAGCCTACGGTTTTGACCAATGTATTGCCCACTATGCGCGTGGCGAAGGAAGAGATCTTTGGCCCGGTAGCTCCTTTATTTAAATTCCATGAAGAAGCTGAAGCTATTCAGATGGCAAATGATACTGAATATGGGTTGGCAGCGTATTTTTATGCACGTGATATGGGCCGGATTTGGCGTGTGTCGGAAGCACTAGAATATGGCATGGTTGGCGTGAATACCGGTATGGTCTCCACTGAAGTTGCACCATTTGGGGGCGTCAAGCATTCCGGGTTTGGACGGGAAGGTTCACGCTATGGGATTGATGAATATATGGAATTAAAGTACATCAACATGGGTGGTTTGGGCATTTAAAACATGCCCCAACATGGACATATCATTTTCTCAACTACTATACTTTAAGCACCGTGCGTTGAGTGTGAAATTCACATGACAAGGAGTGTCATCCATGAAAGTAAGAGAGTCTATCCCTACGCTCGGTAGGGAGTCTGGTTTCGTCGACGTGTACGCTCGTGCACCGTTGCCGAATGCAGAACTGCGTACTTTTGCCGAGCGTCAGGGTACTGAGTACGCTAGTGCAGGTATGCGCGTTTTGTCAGTGGCTTTTGACCTGATTGTCATTGGCGTTGCGACCATGCTGTTTGTATTAATAGCCTATGGACAAACCTGGCTGATTTATCATGGTTCTGACCCGACCATAGATTTTTACCTGTCCATTGGCCTGATACCGTTAGTTTATTTTGTTGGCTTTTGGTTTGCCTTAGGTGCGACACCGGGCAAATTATTATTGAATTTACGGATTGTCGATGCGCAAACAGGGCAATTGCCGGATCTGTTGCAATGTCTGCTTAGAACAGTTGGTTATGTATTGAATGCCCTGACGTTAGGTTTGGGTATGATCGGCATTTACAATCTGCGTAAACCGTTTGGCTGGCATGATCGCCTGTCAGGCACCCTTGTAATTAAACAGTAAACGTCATGCCTGACACATATTCCTATCGGCTGGTTTGGTGTAGTCTTTAGCGGTATGGAAACTGCTGGATGAAACAGCACAAAGGAGTACTCATGCAATATGATGTCATTATCGCAGGCGGCGGTATGGTGGGTTCCACCCTGGCTTGTCTGCTTGCTAAAGCGGGTAAACAGATGGCAGTGCTGGAAGCTTATGAGCCGCCTGTTTTCACTGCTGATGATGTTTATGATCTGCGTGTGTCAGCGATCAGTCGCGCTTCCCAGCGTGCCTTGATGCAAGCAGGGGCGTGGGAAGGTGTGGTTTCTCGTCGGGCGTCGCCTTATGAGGCCATGGTGGTATGGGATGCTACCGGGAATGGCGAAATTCGTTTTGATGCTGCGGATCTAGGGGAGCCGGATTTAGGGCATATTGTGGAAAACCGCATTATCCAGCTAGCGTTACTCGATACTTTACGCCAATTACCCAACGTTGATTTTTACTGCCCTGAGCGAATTACCCAGTTTACGCTTGAAAGCACGCATGTCAGTGTGAGTTTGCAAAGTGGTCAAACCTTGCAAGGCTACTTATTAGTGGGTGCTGATGGGGCGCAATCCCGTGTACGCGAGCTGGCTGGCATTGACCTGAATATTCAGGATTATGGTCAGAAAGGTTTGGTTTGTGTGGTGAAAACTGAATTCCCGCATCAAGCCACCGCCTGGCAACGCTTTATGCCTAGTGGCCCATTAGCCTTTCTACCCTTAGGGGATGGTTCAAGCTCTATTGTCTGGACTTTACCCGCTGATCGAGCTGACACTATGGTACGCAAAGAAACCGAAGAGTTCCGGCGCGAATTGGCTCAGGCACTGGATTACCGTTTAGGCGAAATTCAGGCGGTAGGGACACGGGCGGCTTTTTCCTTACGCGGACGTCATGCCTATCCCTATGTACAAGAACGTATAGCTTTGATAGGTGACGCCGCTCATACCATTCATCCATTAGCAGGACAGGGGGTCAACCTTGGTATCAAGGATGCTGTGGAATTGGCGCATCAAGTATTATATGCCGGTACAGACCCAGGCAGTTTGAAAGTCTTGCGTGCTTATGAACGTGCCCGCCGTGGTGACAATATCTTGACGCAAAAAACCATGGAAGGCTTCCGCCTGCTATTTGGCAATAATCTTACTCCATGGAAATTACTGCGTAACAGTGGTTTGAAGATTGTCAACCAGCTAGGGCCGGTTAAATACGAAATTGCTAAACGCGCCATGGGTGTTTAACCCTGATCTTTAACTAGCTTATTGTGGAGGTGGAAAGGTAATGATTTTCCACCCCGGTGCTTGAATAGAACCATCTGACAGCAAAATCTTATCTTCTGCTGCTATATCAGCATAACGTTGCAGGTTGTCCGCACTCATACGACCAAAAGCGGTACGAAAAATAGTCGCTTTTGAGGGCAAACGCTCTAAATCGCCTAATAAAGCTTTGTCTGTGCCAATGAGAATATGTTTGTAGCGGGTATTAGCTTGAAAATTATTGAGCCACTTTTCCATAGTGCTGAATCTAGGTCTCAGTGCATAGGATGTATCAACCACCACCAAAATAGTAGGCTGATGTTGGCTTAGATAAACATGAGTTGCTCCCCAAGCGAGGGCTTGCAGCAAGAAGAACAATCCAAACACTTTCAAAAGTTTCAAGCTATGACCTCGGTAGCATTACATTTCAGCATTCAACAGGTTGCCAATACGGTAAGAAGCAGACCCGGCACTGGATTCAATATAAGCACCTTCTGCCCAATTGGCCATCTCTTTGAGAGCATCGGAACTCAGTTCATAAGCAATGGTATGGATAGGAATACCGACTTGTCCCATTAAGCGTTTGGTTGTATCAAAATCAATACCAACATTAGTTTCACCATCTGACAGCACGAAAATCACGGTTTTGTAATCCGGATTCGCTTGCTTGAATTGCATTAATAAATCCGCAGCCACCAACGTGGCACTATAAGTGGCGGTTTTGCCACCTGAGGTCAGCTGTGCAACTGCCCCATTGAATAAAGCTTTTTGTTGGATATTAAAAGGCCGGATTGGCACATCTACATTGACTGCATCGCTGTAGGTTACCAAGCCAATGGCATTAGCGCTGCTAATCAAATCAGACGATTCAATCAGCGCCTTTTTCAGGTTTTTCAAGCGATTACCTTCCTCCATGGAGCCTGAGATATCGGCTACAAAGACCGCAGCAATAGGTTTGCCGCCGGATTTTTTCTGTTTCCACAATTTTTGTGCCTGACTAATAACGGTGCCATCAGGAACTGGGTAAGAAGCCTTGTAATCCAGATTTTTACCAAAACCGTATTTATCAAGGTCAGCAGATTGTGAGGCAATAAAGCTGGCAAATTGTTTTAAGACTTCCTGCTCTGCTTTGGATGCTCCTGAAGTTGCATAAATAGGATTATCATGACGAATGCCAAAGGGAATAAACTGGTAATCTTCCATACCTGTCATATTTACCCATGATTGAGCTTCCCCAATAAAGGCATCCAGCACTCCACTACCAAGCGCAGCATCTCGCATTTGCAAGGTATTTTGTGCCACAAATGGAATGCCTTGCTGAAAGGCTTCAAACGCACTAGCCACATCGGGACTGAGCATCTGGTTTTGATCACCCTTGGCAAAGGCTTCCAGAATAGTCAGCAGAAAGTTTAAGCCAGTGGCTGATTGATAAGGGTTGGTATAACCCATTGCAAATGAGCCGTTGCTAACATTAGTGAGCAACTTGGCAATATCCAGTTTGCCATCGGTAGTAATCTGATCCAGTTTGGCTTTTTTAACTATGATACCGGCTGTATTGGCAGCTGTACTTTTAGCAATGAGCGTGAGCATATGGCCATTGGTGTTGACCAAATTCCCCATTAACTCATTACTAGGGGCATAACCACCGGGGATATAACGGCGGGCCATAATGAATTGTGCACCTACCCCTGAATCTATCTTACGGATGGCTACGGCTGCTTTTTTACCATTGCTAAGGGTTTGACCTTGCTGATTAAAGCGTTCTGCTAGCTCTAGATACAGACCGTCATTGCCAGTGCCAGCTTTCTCCGAAGAGGTAAAGATTTCTACTGCTTCCACATTATCGCTGTCTTTAGCAGCAAGCGTAATTGGGTATTCTTTCAGCTCTGGCAACATTGCCAATAGATTAGTAGGCGTTAGTTGAATATTGGCGCGGTATTGGTTTTCTTCATACGAAGGAACAATGCTGTTTTTGACCAGTTGATGAATTTCATTAGCAGCATCTTCCTTACTGGGCGCTTTATTCGTCACTTTGCTGGTAACTTTGCCCAGCATGCTATCGGTTTTTTCGCTACAAGCATGCAGTCCGCTGAGCAAACTCAGTGCGAATAGCAGCATCAGAAGGCGTTTGGTAATAATTTTCATCAGGAGCTTCCCGTGTTTTTGGCAACTTCCGCCAGACTAACCAAGCGGGTCAGGGTATCAAGACGGTCAAAGTCATTGATAGAACGTATATTCGCCACTTCGACAGCGGTTTCGGTCAGGGCGGTAAAAAGTTTGTTATTTTCAGCCAGCAGTTCATCCATACGCCGTTGTTGGTCAATATAGCGTTCCAGCGGTTCCTGATCATTCGCTGAACCTTGTGTACGGCGGATACCGGCTTGGCTATGGCCTATTGCCACCACATCGGTCAAATTCTGAATGACATGCAATTGAACCGCCCGCGCAGCATTGAGGTACGTGATAGGGCTAAAGGTTTTACCACTGAAACGGGTTTGTACCACGGAGCTATAATCATTGAGGATATCAGTCAGCGTATCCGCCTGACGTACCCCTTCCCTGATTTGCAGGGATTTGAGACTTTGCCGCACGCTATTGAGCTTTGTTAGCAGCTGCTCATGTTCCTGCTGACCGCGATCTTGAAACCATTCGTTTTCATCCTCACGCGTATAGCCGCTCCAACGATACAGCAAAGGGACAGTGAAGATAGACAATGCCGTTAGCACAATATAGCTACTTGCTAACCACCAAGGCGGCTGAAACCACCACATATACAGCCCAATCAACAGGATGGCTAAGATGACAGCCATCACGGTATAGGTTTTGATGATACTAGCCGGGGTAGAAATGGGCCTTCTCCTTAATTTATTGATACGGCAGCGTCTATTTAAGCATAGCCGCTGACTTTTCTTAATATACGAAAAGTCCATTCTGATCGGGTTAATGGCGCGTTAAAAACGCTAGCCCAATCCGCTACTGGTAGCAAAATTTTTCTGCACTTACTGGCAAACGCCTTGACTATCAGCGCATGACTGATGTGGTACAAGGTGTTTATGCCATGGTGATAGTCAAAGCGGTTTCTTTAACGCTTAACTAAATCAGAAAAGGCGATGGTCCGTACTTGTACTCCCAGATGAAATCATACTGAGTTTCCGATTCGGGCATAGGAAAGCCGCGTGCTTTTTTCAATAGTTCCAATGCCGTTTCAATCTCGTAACCGTCTTCGACTAAAATGCAGGCAGCGAGAATACCAGTGCGGCCAATGCCTGCTAAACAATGAATGCCCATGGTTGCTCCAGCTTTTAGCTCGTTATGTAATTGCCTGACCAATTGGCGAAAAGCTTGTTTATTGGCTGGAACGCCACCATCCGCAATCGGAAATTGTTCGAACTTTATGCCGACTTGTCGGCACAGGCTGGCTTCCTGTTGCATGTTAAATTCGTCGATTTCGGACGCTTCCAGCAAACAAACCAGTTTGTCTAAGCCATAAGCGCGCAGATAAGGCAGGCTAGTGGCTGGATAACGGGGTAGTGGCATTACACAAAGTAAACCTTTGCCAATATGGTTTACTGCACAAATGGTTGGTTTTATATTCATAGTTGACGATGTTGCATTTGCTTAGGGCTTTGTTCTAGCACAAACTCGACGAAAGCGCGGTTTGCACAGGATAAATAGCCATCCCGCCGCCATGCAATGCATAAATCTAGCCATAGAGGCTGGGTAAAAGGCAAGTCCACTAAATCAGTGTCTTCCTTCACTACCATAGTGAGCAGGGTGGATATACCAAAACCTTGCTTAATAATAGATTTGATCAAGGGCAATAAATTGGTTTCAAAACCAATATTAGGGTTAACCCCAGCTTCATGGGCTAGTTGATCAATAATTTTGCGGTGAAAGTAGCCGGGGCGAAACATCACCAGTTCTTCTTGGAAGAACTCTTGTAGGCTAATGGAAGATTTACTGGCTAAAGGATGATCTCGCGCCACAATCACACGCATTTCCTCGCGAAGAAAGGTTCGTGCTTCCACTTCGGGCGGCACAAAATCACGCACAATTACCGCTAGATCCAGCTCACCTGCTTCCAGCATTTGTTGCAGTTGCCACGTACCGCCTTCTAGCACAATGAGGTTGAGATGCGGATAACGGTGGCGAAATGCCATCAGAATAGGTGGGAAATAATACGAGCCGAGCATACCGGGAATACCCACCCGTACTTCCCCTCTATTCAGCCCCTTAAGTTCCTGCATTTCCAGTTGAGCATCATGGAATGTCTGTAAAATGCGCTGGGCGTGGGGTAATAAGCGCTGGCCTTCATCAGTCAGAGTTACTTTGCGATCATGGCGATGGAATAAAGTCAGTTCTAGTTCGGCTTCCAGTTTGCGAATCGCTATACTCACCGCCGGTTGCGCCACATATAGGCTTTCCGCTGCTCGGGTAAAACTTCCAAGGCGAACGATTTCATGAAAATAACGCAGCTGTTTCAGATCCATCGGTAAATAAACGTTATAAAAACCATATCCAGTATATATTTTATCAATTATGCCTACGCGGTTATTGTTGATGCTGTACATCAACTGGTATTGGACAACAAAATGATTGAAGTCGGCAGTCGTGAATTCCGTCACGCCACCTTAGCATTGTGTCTAGGTTCGGGGTTGGTATTTGCCAATTTACATATGACCCAACCCCTATTACCTATGTTAGCGCAACAATTTCAGCTAACCGAATTGCAGGCAAGTTGGAGCCTGACCATAACCATTTTAATGCTCAGTTTGTCATTATTGGTCTACGGGCCGGTTTCCGATGCGATTGGTCGTAAAACCATTATGGTGGTGACAATGGCGGGGGCGGTCTTGACAGCATTGGCATTGTCACAAGTGGAAAGTTACAGTGGATTGCTGGTATTACGGGGTTTGCAAGGATTTTGCCTTGGCGGTTTGCCCGCGATTGCCATTGCCTATATGGGCGATGAGTTCACTCGCAAAGCGGTGGTATGGGCTGTTGGTGTTTATATTAGTGCTAATAGCCTCGGCGGTGTCGGTGGTCGCTTGATTAGCGGATTTATCGGTGAACACTACGGTTGGGCAGCCGCGTTTGCCACGTTAGGCATTATGGGGGCTGTTTTGCTGGCTATCTTTATAGGGTTATTGCCACCCTCCCGTCATTTTCATGCAAAACCCTTGCATCCGCTGTCTATTGCCCGTGATATGCGTGATCATTTGCGCAATCCTTTGCTGGTAATGGCTTACTTAATTGCGGGCGGTAATTTTATGATTTTCCTCAATCAGTATAGCTACATTACCTTTGTGCTTTCAGAGGCACCTTATCATTTATCCACTCACGCATTGGGTATGATGTTCCTAACTTATTTAGGCGGGACGCTTACTTCAGCATTATCGGGGCGTACTGCTCAGCATATGCCCCCGACGCTGGGTATGGCTTTGGGGATTTTGCTGCTGATGCTGGGAACGTTATTAACCCTAGCACCTAATCTGTATGTGATTATACTGGGTTTCCTGGTAAGCAGTTTTGGCTTCTTTTTTACTCATTCACTGGCAAGTAGTTGGGTGAGTCATCATGCCTTAAAAGCGCGAGCCAGCGCGTCCTCGCTGTATTTGGTATTTTATTATTTAGGTGCGAGTGCAGGAGGCTTTTTTCTGGCTCCGTTTTGGCATTGGCAAGGTTGGTCAGGCATTGTCATAGGGTCATTATTGATTTATATGCTGACGCTGAGTTGCAGCCTGTGGTTATATCGCAGCAGCCAGCCATTTACGCAGGCAAAAGCCGCTGTCTGAACGCGCAAAAGCTGGTGTTTAATGATAAATTGATGGCCTTCTTTTGGGACATTATTCGTTAGTCAAGAAAGAGAGAAGAGGGCATATCCATGAATCTGACACCAGAACAGGAAAAAATTGTTGCCAAAGCACGCAAGTACGCAGATGAACGTGCCAAGGGCTATCGTGATCAGGCGCTCAAACTATACCCTTGGGTTTGTGGTCGTTGCAGTCGAGAATTTAATCATGCCAATCTGCGGGAATTAACCGTGCATCACCGTAATCATGATCATGATTACAATCCACCGGACGGTAGCAATTGGGAATTACTCTGTTTGTATTGTCATGATTATGAGCATCAGAAATTACTTGAAGCGGCCTATGGCGGAGCAGCGGGCAATTCAGGGCAAGCCCCTAAAGCCACTCATAACCCTTTTGCTGATCTCAAAGAGCGCATGAAAAAGAATTAAGACCCAACCTAAGCGTCTAGCATGACTATGGCCATACACTTGAGCACTTAAAGCCCAAACTTAAGTTACCCGTAGTGGTGACTTAAGTCCTTAAACGGGCGGTCGAAAAAGCCAATTCTAATTGATCATACCAATCAGATGGGCGGTCTATGTAATGGGGCGGCTCAATATCAATTTGGAAAAATACCGCTTTGGTTTCTTCTGCCCGACGTTGTATGAGGCTGGTAAGTTCCTCAAACGTGTTCAGTTGAATGCCTTCTGCAATTAAAAGCTTACTTAATGTCAACATAAGGAGCTTTCCTGGGTATTGATCAAAGCATCCTGATTTTAATGATCATTGCTAATACAGCAATATTCCCCTTATAAAAGGGTAAAGATCATCAACTTAATAGGCTTGCCAACACTTACCTAAATCATTGAGTTTAGTCGTTGGACTATTTTAAGCGTCTTGGTTAGTTTGCAACAGTAGGCAAAAGGGCCAAATAGGATGAGTGTTAAGTGGGCAGACTGAAGCATTTTGTTGATAAGTGGCCAACTCGCTATCCATGAAGCCGTTATTCTCATTCAGTTCACTAACTTTAATCGATATGTCTAGCAGAGCGCGTAACCGCCAGAGCTTGTGATACCCTTACGGGTTGAAAATGCCGAAAAAAGGAGGTTGCCGCATGAAATATACCATTATGATTCATGAAGGGCCGTATCAGCATCAAGCGTCTGATTCGGCCTTGCAATTTGTCCGCGCTGCTTTGACTAAAGGCCATGAGATTTTTCGAGTATTTTTTTATCACGATGGTGTGTACAACGGCACCCGCTTAATGGTGCCACCGATTGATGACCGCCATTTGCAACGTAGTTGGTCAGCCTTGGCCGCGGAATACGGGATTGATCTGGTGTTGTGTGTCGCCGCTTCTCAGCGGCGTGGCATTATGGATGCAGCCGAAGCTAAACGTCATGCTCTGGATGCGGATAATATTGCTCCTGGTTTTCGTTTATCCGGGCTTGGTCAGTTAATAGAAGGCGCTATGTTGGCTGATCGGGTACTGGTATTCGGTGATTGAGGAGCAAGAATATGGCGAGTAAAAAATTTCTTTTCGTCAATCGTAAGGCACCTTATGGCACCGTCTATGCATTGGAAGCATTGGAAGTGGTATTGATTGCGGGAGCTTTTGAACAGCAGGTCAGTCTGGCATTTTTGGATGATGGTGTTTATCAATTGTTGAAAAATCAGCGTACTACCGAGCTAGGTGTTAAGAATTTTTCACCCATTTACCGCGCATTAGGGGATTACGACATTACCCGCTTGTACGTCGAAATCGAATCCTTGCAGGAACGTGGCTTGTGTGTAGCGGATTTGTTACCTGTCACTTATGACGATGTAGAGGATGATTTCAGGCAAAAGTCTTCACTTATTGCGATCAATCGTGAGGAAATGGCCGTAGTCATGGCCAGTCACGATATCATTTTAAGCTTCTAGGAAAAAAGGCACCGTTCATGGCTAGGTTGCATATTGTGAATAAATCGCCGTTTGAACGCCTGACCTTTACCAGTTGTTTGCAACATGCAAGCACAGGCGACTCGATTTTAATGATAGAAGATGCCGTGGTTGGGTCAATCAATGGTACTGCCTTTTCTGCTACAGTACAGGCGGCAATGGCAGATAAGTCTGTTTATGTTTTAGGCGCTGATCTGGCAGCCCGTGGCTTAGAGGGGAAAGTCATGGATGGAGTGACGGTGGTGGATTATGCTGGGTTCGTTGATCTGACCGTTACACATGACCCGATTCAGAGCTGGTTGTAATTCAGTTTTATAATCTTAATTGAAGGAGGCCTTCATGGCACTTGAGTTCAACGGCAAAAAGTTTAGCACAGATGAGGAAGGGTATTTGGTGAATATGAGTGATTGGTCGCCTGCACTGGCCGAAGCGATGGCTCGTGCAGAAGACACGATTTTGACCTCAGAACACTGGGAAATCCTGCATTTCTTACGCGAATATTATAATGAATACAAAATAGCGCCTGCTGTGAGGGTCTTAACTAAAGCAGTGGGCAAACGTTTAGGGGCAGAAAAAGGTAACTCCAAATATCTGTATAAATTGTTCCCTTATGGTCCTGGTAAACAAGCTTGTAAATATGCGGGCCTGCCTAAGCCTACGGGTTGTGTATAAGTCTTTGCTGTTAAGTTGCTCCGGGTGAGTCCGGAGCCTCTTCTCAAGCCCTGTTGATAAAACTGATAGGTTTTCAGAAGAGTCGTCTGCTGTTTAGGAGTTTCCCATGGTAGTCGTCAGTATTCTGTACGGACTGTTGTTTTGGTTCGCTACTTTGATTCTAGTGGGTGGGGTAGCCTACAAAATAGGCCAATATTGGCTTACGCCTGTGCCGTTGAAAATTCCCACTACACCCGCACCGACTACCCGTTGGGGTGTAATTAAACGTATGCTGCGTGAAGTCATATGGTTTGAAAGTCTATTCCGGGCTGACAAGTTGTTATGGTTATTGTCTTGGGTCTTTCATGTGTCGTTATGGTTGGTATTGATTCGCCATTTACGTTATTTCCTACCGATGAATGCTGTATTGCTAGCGTTACAACCGCTAGGGCGCTATGCCGGATTTGCTATGGCGATAGGGCTGGTAGGTCTGTGGGCACGCCGCTTTTTGATTGATCGGGTTCGTTATATTTCCGCGCCTTCTGATCATTTGTTATTGGCTTTGCTGCTGGCAATGGGGTTGTCTGGTTTAGTGATCAGCTTTGTTACGCATACTGATGTCACCCAAGTAAAGAGTTTTTTCAGCGGTTTATTCACGGCAGGCTTTTTCGGGGCGCAAGGATTACCAGCGGAACCGCTGATATTACTGCATCTATTGCTGGTGGTGGTGTTGATGCTGATTTTTCCCATTAGCAAGTTAATGCATGCGCCGGGTGTATTTTTTAGCCCTACTCGTAATCAGGTGGATAATGCGCGCGAACAACCACGCCAGCTGGCTGCTTGGGCTTTGCAGTTAGAACAGCAAGGCAAGCTATATCGGGATGAACACTAAGGGGTGGGTATATGGCTGATTACGACATTCCCAAGTTAAACGGGGAAGGGTACGTCAAGGTGCCAGCCGTTAAAGTGGATGCTTTGAAACAAGCAGGGCCGTATCTAGCCAAACCGGAATTTCAGGCTGAATTGCATTTTCCAACCGATTTCCCAGCGGTAGGTCAATTGGTGCCGGATTGGCAGGCCCGCGCTTTGGCTAAGATGGCGGATTTAAAAAGCCGTTATCGTTCCTTGCAGTTATTTTTGGATATATGCGTCAAATGTGGCGCATGTACCGATAAATGCCATTATTTTCTTGGTAGCGGTGATCCGAAAAATATGCCGGTAGCGCGGCAGGATTTAATGCGTAATGTTTATCGGCGTTATTTCACCTTTGCAGGCAAGTATTTTCCCAAATTGGTCGGAGCGGTGGATTTGACCGAAGATGTGGTCAAAGATTGGTATAACTATTACCACCAATGTTCTCAATGTCGGCGCTGCTCGGTGTATTGTCCGTATGGTATTGATACAGCGGAAATTTCCATGGCCGGACGCGAAATACTGGATCATATTGGCTATGGGCAAAAATACAGTAATGAAATTATCGGTAAGGTATTTAAAGTTGGCAATAATCTGGGGCTGCCGAGCAATGCGCTAGCCGATACCCTGGAAGGTTTGGAAGAAGATGTGGAAATGGATACCGGTATTAAGGTGCGTTTTCCGCTTGATGAGGAAGGTGCGGAAATTTTACTGGTAACACCTTCGGCAGATTTCTTTGCTGAGCCGCATGTGGATGGCCTGATTGGTTATGCCAAGGTCTTGCATGAAGCAGGTGTGACCTGGACCCTGAGTTCAGTGGCATCAGAAGCCGCTAATTTTGGTTTGTTCATTGGTAGTTATGAAAATATGCGCCGCGTGGCCTTGCGTATTCGCGAAGCGGCTATTCAACTGAAGGTCAAGCGTATTGTGTTTGGTGAGTGCGGGCATGCTTGGCGAGTGGCATACAATTTTCTCAACACGCTGGCAGGGCCATTTGATTTTCTTGATCAGCGTTACCCGATTCCGCAGCACATTCTGGAATTCACCTGGGGTGAAATTCACAAAGGTACATTGACGCTGGATAAATCTGCCAATGATGACAAAGTGGTGACTTTTCACGATTCCTGCAATATTGCGCGTGGGAGTCGGTTAGGGGATGAACCGGGTGGGCAGTTTGTGATTCCGCGTCAGATTCTGCAAGCAGTCTGCAATCATTATGTGGATATGCCGGAAGGCACGATTCACGATGAAACTTTCTGCTGTGGTGGAGGCGGCGGTTTGTTAACCGATGATTTGCTGCAAGTGCGTATTAAGGGGGCGCAACCGCGTGCTGAAGCTTTACAGTACGTTACTGAGCAACACGCTGTGACGCATATGGCAGCGGTGTGTGCGATTTGCAAATCCCAATTCACCAAAGTCTTGCCTTATTATGGTTTTGACCGCGAACAGGTGGTTAGTGTGCATCAGCTGGTCAGTAATGCCATGGTTTTACAGCGTTTGGTGTCGGTGCAGGCTAAAGCAGAGGCTGATAATGATTAAATTGCAGCCATTGATGACCAAGTATTTACGGTGGTTAGGAATAGGTTGCCTAGGCTGGGTAATGCTCTTGCTAAGCGGTTGTGACAGTGCGCCGCCACCGACCTTGTTAGATACTGCCAAACAACAAGCTAAGCAATGTGTCGAACCGACTGCTGTGATACGTAGCCAGCACATGAGTATGCTGATGCATCAGCGTGACGCTACGGTTATTGAGGGTATTCGTACCCGTCAACACAGTTTGCAAGCGTGTATTAACTGTCATGTCGCACCTACCAAAGCGGACGGTTCACCCTTGCATTACGGTGATAAGGAACATTTCTGTACGACTTGCCATGCCTATGTCGGTACGAAGCTTGATTGTTTCCAATGTCATGTAGACCGGCCACAAATTGCCACACAAGCTGATTACCTGCATAAAATGGGTAGTCAACATCCGGCTTTATTATCACAGGTGCAATCATTACCCGCTCCCACTGCAACAGAGGTTAATCTGGTAGTGCAAAAGCCGCTTCCACCGCTGCTAGGAGTGAGCCCATGAAAAATCATATTGATAGCTATCGCCGTCGCTTTCTGGCGGCCTTGGGTGGGATAGTAGCGGTTGGGGCAGTACCGGCTTTGGTATTAAAAGCGGGATATGCGAGTGGGGAAGTACCTATCAAGCCTGCTGATCAGCCGGTTACTAATGCCAGACGTTGGGGTATGCTCATTGATATTAATAAGTTAACCGATGGCGGTGTCGCCATGGTAGAGGCATGCAAGCGTGAACATGGCTGGGACAATAATCCGCTTTCTAGCACTGAACAAAAGGCGCATTGGGCGCGTGTGGTCAAGGTAACGGATAAAACGACCCGTCATAGTTTTCGTTTGCCGGTCATGTGCCAGCATTGTGCTAAACCGCCGTGTGTAGATGTCTGCCCGACCGGGGCTTCTATGCAACGGGCTGACGGTATTGTGCTGGTAAACAAGCATATTTGTATTGGCTGCCGCTATTGCATGATGGCTTGCCCATACAAGGCACGCAGCTTTGTACATGAACCGTTGCAGGATCAGAAAGCGGATTCGCCGCGCGGTATTGGTACAGTGGAATCGTGTAATTTGTGTGTGCATCGGCTGGATCGTGGGCAATTACCCGCGTGTGTGGAAGCGGCACCGCAGGCGGTTATTTTCGGCGATTTGCAGGATCCTAACAGCAGCATTAGCCAAACATTGCAACGTTTAGGCGGCAAACAAATTCGGGCTGATTTGAATCTCGATACAGGTGTTCGTTACCTCGGTCTGTAAGCACAAGGATAAAAAATGGCAATTCCACCTGTTACTTTCCAGCAGATTCCAGCAGATAGGCAGTTTTATGCGTTGATCACTGTCTTAGGTCTCCTCATAGGTTTAGGTCTGTGGGCTTTTGCGCATTTGGAACACAGCGGGCATGTGGCGACTGGCATGAATAATCAAGTGGTATGGGGGTTACCGCATGTATTTGCCATTTTTCTGATTGTTACGGCGTCAGGTGCTTTGAATATAGGTTCGATTGGCACTGTCTTCGGCAAACAGGTGTATCAGCCTTGGGCACGCTTATCCGCACTATTAGCCATCAGTTTGTTAATCGGTGGGTTAATGATTTTGCTACTGGATTTGGGGCGACCAGATCGTTTGCTCATTGCCATGACCCATTATCATTTCACCTCGATTTTTGCTTGGAACATGATCTTATACAGCGGGTTTTTGCTGTTGGCAGTGGGCTATCTAAGCAGCATGCTGGATCGTAAGCTGAAGAGGTTTTATCAAACTTTTGGTTGGAGCTTATTTATTTGGCGTTTAGTGTTAACCAGTGGTACGGGTTCTATCTTTGGCTTTTTGGTTGCACGCGATGCTTATAATTCGGCCATATTAGCACCGTTATTTATTGCCTTATCGCTAACATGGGGATTGGCCTTATTCCTACTAGCAGTCTATGCGCTGCAATCATGGGTAGGCACAACCGTTTCTAAGGAGTTACGTCAACGCTTACGCGGCTTGTTAGCGACCTTTATTGCAACGGTGTTATTGCTCGAATTGGTGTGGCATCTAAGCGGTTTGTATAGCGCAGAACGCAGTGCTGCGGAACAGTATTTATTGTGGAAAGGCGGGCTTTACAGCGCGCTATTTTGGGTCGGGCAAATTATCATTGGTAGTCTAGCGCCATTAAGCCTGATTTTTTATCGCCCTTGGAAGCAGTCTGTATCAGCATTACCCATAGCAGCGGCTTGTGTATTATTAGGTGGTTTGGCGCAATTGTATGCGCTGATTATTGGCGGTCAAACGGTTCCTCTGAGCCTGTTTGCAGGGGCGGAAATAGCCAGTGATTATTTTGATGGCGTGATGGCTACTTACATACCTACTGTGTGGGAATGGTTGTTGGCTATAGGAGGCATTGGTTTAGCATTATTGCTAATGCTGTTGGGAATTAAGTTCGCACGCATAATTCCAGCGGTAACGCATTAATTATTAATTATTCTTATATTAAATAAGAATAAGCCATCAAAAAGTTAATTTTATTTATGCGTAAGAAGTTGTCCTAATTATAAAAAATACCTATTATAGGGTTGAATAATTGCACAGTCTTGTGTAATTTATGTTCAAAATATAAGCGTCTGTCAGGGCTTCAAGGTCAGCATGAAGTCTTGATCATTATTCTTAGTGGCTTGTGCGAGGGCCCTTTCCCATGTCTTGTGCAATGTTCTCGTTCCCAAGGGTACGTGCTTTGCTATTTGCCAGTTCTTTTACCGTCTTGGCCTTAGGACAAGCATACGCTGGTAATGCCGATTTGCCTGAATTATTCACCGAAGATTATTCGCTAGTCGCTTATATGGCGTCGAGCCTGTTTAGGGATAAGGCTTTACCCCATTATGAAGGGCTGGATAATGCCCAGTTGGTTAAATTCAATCCGGATTTGTTTAACCAAGAACGCTTTAGCCTGCATCTTGATCATCAACATTTGATGGTAGTAAGTGATTACCTTAGACACAATGGTGTGCAGGGTACTTGGGTTGGCCATATTGAACAAGAACCCCAGTCCGAGATAATACTCACCAAGTTAAACAATATAGTCACGGGTGAGATCCAATATGCGGGGAAAACTTATGAAATACGCCACTATCAGGATGACCTTTATTTGGTATTACAACTGGATCCGTTCAAAGCAACTTGATTCTTTGCTTAAAAATGCTGTTAAACCCAGTATAGCGACGGTTTTATTTGGGCTACTGTTAGCGGCGTGTTCACCGCGTTTGGAACAGCGACTAGCGGGGATTCAGTTGCCCGCTGCTACTAGCCAATTGTTAGTCGTGTTGGCATCCGATTGGGATAGTTCAAGTGCTTCCTTGCAACGCTTTGAAAAACAATCCCAAGCTTGGAGGGCTATTGGTGAACCGATACCTGTCCGTATTGGCCGTAATGGGTTAGGTTGGGGGTTAGGTTTGCATCAGGCTGGTAAAGACGGGGTGCAAAAACAGGAAGGCGATGGTAAGGCACCGGCGGGCTTATTTATTTTAGGTACTGCATTTGGCTATGCACCTACACCGCCACAGAGTTTACGTATGCCTTATCGTTGGGCCAGTGAGCGGGATTATTTTGTCGATGCGGTAGATTCATCCGCCTACAACCAGTGGCAAACCATTCCTATCGGGCAACCCAATGAACCGAAACAACATTGGCACTCCTTTGAACGTATGCAGCGCGATGATCATCAATATGAATACGGGTTAGTCGTAGGGCATAATCAGTCACCGATTACTCCCGGACGTGGCAGTGCCATTTTTCTGCATGTATGGTTGAATCCGGATACACCAACTTCCGGTTGTACTGCTATGAGTAAAGACAATCTGTTGACGGTATTGAACTGGCTGAAACCAGAAGCGCAGCCTTTATTGATCCAGTTGCCGAATGCAGAGCTGGATCATTTACAATGGGCTGGTTAGCGTTTCCAAAAAGCAATCAGAGCATTGGTTTGCTCAAGCAAATAGTTTTTGCGCCAATGATCACTGCTGGTAATTTTCAGTAAATTTTCCAGCTGGTGTAAGCAGGCTGCTTGCCGTTCTGGTTTGTCCTTGGCCCAGTCTTTAAGCAAGGACAGCAGAAAACTGTCCATATCCATTTCGACATACAGTGGATTACCGTATTCCTTGACAATACGGTTGAACAGTTCGGTCTGGCGGTCTTCTGGCAAAATGCTGTTACATTCCCACAGCAAGGTGCAGCTGGTACGTAGTAGGTTGTAACAGTGGTTGTCTACGTCTTCCATCTTATCAATCAGCTGCGGTAACACACTAATCAGTGCTAAACACAAGTCGATGGTTTCACGCGGGGGCGTGGTTGCTTTGTGGGCGGCATTGAGCAATTGCTGGATCGCATTGACGAGCGGAGCGGCTTGTGTCGCTCCAATGTAACCATCTTTAGTGGCATGACGCTGCATCATGTCAGTGAGCATTTGCTTATATTTAGGTTCCGCCGATTCGCTGCTGCTTAACAAATCTGCAAAGCAAATTAAAAAGGTATCGCGAAATTCAATATCCATAGCGGCTTTTTCGCGGATAAACGTTTTCAGTTGGTCCGCAGAAAGCTGGCTGAGGATATGATCAATTTGCCCGGCGCGCGTTGTGACTTTTGGTCTTGTAGGTTTTTTGGACATAAAGGCAGGCTTAAGGGTAAGCTTAGGCGTAAGTTGGATCTTTAAATAGGTCAGGGCGGTCGGGATTACGGCGATACAACACCGCCATATTGCCAACGCGTTGAATTAGGGTTGCCTGACTGTACTGGACAATCTGTTGCAGCATGTCATCGCGTAGGTCGCGGTCACCTACACTGAGCTTAACCTTGATCAATTGATGATAATCAAGGGCATTGGTGATTTCTTCCAGTACGGTAGGTTTAAGTCCGTGTTGACCGATCATAACGACGGGTTTCAAATCATGCGCGCGAGTGCGCAGGCGTTTTTTCTGTGTTTCGGTCAGTTCCATGATACGCTTCCGTAAATTGTCGAAGTGTAATGAGTGATATTAAGGCATGGCAAGAAGTAAAAGCAGCCAGCGCTGGTTGGGTGAACATTTTAGTGATGAATACGTCAAAAAGGCGCAACAGGAAGGTTATCGGTCAAGGGCTGTGTATAAACTCAAGGAGATTCAGGAAAAGGATCGTATTTTGCAACCTTGTATGAAAGTCGTCGACCTTGGAGCAGCCCCTGGTGGTTGGAGTCAATACGCCACACAGGTCATAGGTCGCAAAGGTCGGATAGTAGCAAGTGATATTCTGCCTATAGACCCGCTGCCATTTGTGGAGTTTGTGCAAGGTGACTTTCGCGAGGAGGCTGTATTAGCAGAAATGCTTAATTTGCTTGGTTCTGATAAAGCAGACCTTGTTATTTCCGATATGGCACCCAATATGAGTGGTGTTGATGCTGTTGATCAACCACGTGCCATTCATCTGTGTGAGCTTGCATTGGATATGGCCCGACAGGTATTAAAGCCAGGCGGGGCCTTTTTAGTGAAGCTTTTCCAAGGTGAAGGTTCCGAGGCCTATTTGCAAGAGGTGCGTGGGAGTTTTAAAACAGTCAAAATACGTAAACCCGCAGCCTCAAGACCCCGCAGCAGGGAAGTTTATGTGCTTGCACAAGGTTTTGTGTTTTAATATCAAGGTATCAGGCGTTACAGACCGTAAATGCCCTTGTTGATAGCGGAGAGTTCTCTTGAACGATTTAACCAAAAATTTACTGATATGGGCTGTTATCGCTTTTGTCCTGATTGCGGTATTCAGCAAGTTCAGCGTACCCACCCCTCCGGCTGCCTCCGTACCTTATTCAGAGTTCCTGAATAATGTCCACAACGGCTTGGTCAAAGAAGTCGAAATTAAAGGGCAGACCATTGTAGGTACCAATAGCAATGACGATAAGTTCGTCACCTACAGTCCACCAAATGACGCGAAATTGGTGGATGATCTGGTCAAATACAATGTCAAGTTCCAAGCCAGCAAGCCCGAAGAACGTTCTATTTTTTGGGAAATTGTTATTAGCTGGGTACCCTTCCTGCTAATTATCGGCTTGTGGATTTACATTATGCGCCAGATGCAAGGCGGCGGCGGTGGTCGTGGTGCTATGTCCTTTGGTAAAAGCCGGGCGCGCATGATGACCGAAGATCAGGTCAAGGTAAACTTCAATGATGTTGCCGGTTGTGATGAAGCTAAGGAAGAAGTCGCGGAATTGGTTGAATTCCTGCGTGATCCCGGCAAATTCCAGAAACTCGGTGGCAAAATCCCCCGTGGTGTATTGATGGTTGGTTCCCCCGGTACCGGTAAAACCTTGCTGGCTAAGGCGATTGCTGGTGAAGCCAAAGTACCGTTTTTTAGCATTTCTGGTTCTGACTTTGTGGAAATGTTCGTCGGTGTGGGCGCATCCCGTGTGCGTGACATGTTTGATCAGGCTAAAAAACATGCTCCTTGCATTATCTTCATTGACGAGATTGATGCGGTCGGTCGTCAGCGCGGTGCCGGTTTAGGTGGTGGTCACGATGAGCGTGAGCAGACCCTCAACCAATTGCTAGTGGAAATGGATGGTTTTGAAGGCAGTGAAGGCATTATTGTGATTGCTGCTACCAACCGCCCTGATGTACTGGATGCGGCTTTATTGCGTCCGGGCCGCTTTGACCGTCAGGTAGTGGTTCCACTGCCCGATGTGCGTGGCCGTGAACAAATCCTCAAAGTGCATATGCGTAAAGTGCCTTTGGGTGATGATGTACGTCCGGCTCTGATTGCGCGTGGTACACCTGGCTTCTCTGGGGCTGATTTGGCTAATTTGGTGAATGAAGCCGCGTTGTTTGCAGCTCGTGCTAATAAGCGTACGGTCGATATGGCTGAATTTGAAAAAGCCAAAGACAAAATCATGATGGGTGCAGAACGTAAGTCCATGGTCATGAAGGAAGAAGAGAAGCTGATGACAGCTTATCATGAAGCCGGTCATGCCATTGTTGGTCTGAATGTACCTGATCATGACCCTGTTTATAAGGTGAGCATTATTCCGCGTGGTCGTGCTTTAGGTGTCACCATGTATTTGCCAGAAGAAGATCGCCTCAGCTACAGCAAGCAGCGTCTGGAAAGCCTGATTTCAAGTTTGTATGGTGGCCGTATTGCTGAAGAGCTGATTTACGGGTTTGATAAGGTCACAACAGGTGCCTCTAATGACATTGAGCGTGCTACAGATATCGCCCGTAATATGGTGACTAAGTGGGGTCTGTCTGATCGTATGGGTCCATTGGCTTACTCAGAAGATGAAGGCGAAGTGTTCTTGGGGCGTGCTGTAACGCAACATAAGCACATGTCCGATGAAACTGCGCATGCTATTGATGGCGAAATCCGTCAAGTGATTGACCGTAACTATCAGCGTGCGAAGCAGATTCTGGTCGATAGCATGGATATTTTGCATGCAATGGCCAATGCGTTGATGAAGTACGAAACGCTGGATCGGGCACAAGTAGACGCTATTATGCGTGGGGAAGAACCACCACCACCAGCTGATTGGACAGATGATGATTCTTCCCAAGGCGGTAAAGGCAGCCCTACTAAAAGCTGGCCTTTAGGTGGTAAAAAGTCCAGTGGTGATGATGGTGTTCTCGGTGGAGCAGCCGGTTCCCACTAACCTAAACTAAACCGTTAATCAAAGGCGCGAGGATGCAAATCCCCGCGCCTTTTCTTTTGGAGATCTGTTATGACATGGCAACCTGATAAATCCTCCTTACAAGTAATGGGCATTTTGAATGTAACCCCGGATTCCTTTTCCGATGGTGGCCAATATCGCGTGCTCGATGCTGCTTTACAGCGTGTCGAAGAAATGCTGATGGAGGGGGTGGATATTATCGATATTGGTGGTGAGTCGACACGGCCGGGGGCACCAGCAGTATCCGCACCAGAGGAGCTTGATCGGGTTATTCCGGTGATTGAGGCCATTCGTCAACGTTTTGCTGTTCCTTTGTCCATTGATACGAGTAAACCTATAGTTATGCGGGAAGCAGTCAAAGCGGGTGCTGACTTATTGAATGATGTGCGTGCCTTGCAGGAAGAGGGTGCTCTGCAGGTTTGTGCCGAGCTGGATGTGCCTATTTGTCTGATGCATATGCAAGGGTTACCACGCACTATGCAGCTGGAACCTCACTATACTAATGTCGTCAATGAGGTGTACGGCTTTTTTGAGCAACGCATTCAGGCATGTGAAGCGGTAGGTATTGCACGCGATCGCTTGATTCTTGATCCAGGATTTGGATTTGGTAAAAATCTGGATCATAATATTGATTTATTGCGTAGGCTTAAGGCATTTTCTGCCTTGAATTTACCCCTATTGGTAGGCCTGTCACGTAAATCAATGTTGGGCAAACTGCTAGGAGAGCGCCCGGTTGAGGATCGCCTACACGCTAGTATTGCCGCAGCTGTGATTGCTGCTATGCAAGGTGCAACTATTATTCGCGTGCACGATGTCAAAGCCACTAATGACGCATTAAAAATAGTCAAAGCAATTATTCATTAAACAATAAAACCGAGGTCTCAAGGGAAGAATGGCAAGGAAATATTTTGGAACAGATGGTATTCGCGGCAAAATTGGCCGTTTTCCAATGACACCGGATTTCGTCCTCAAATTAGGCTGGGCGGCCGGTAAAGTCTTGGCGGATAATGGTCATCCGTTGGTAGTTATTGGTAAGGATACCCGTATCTCTGGTTATATGCTGGAGTCAGCCTTACAGGCAGGTTTAGTCGCAGCTGGTGTCAATATACGCTTATTAGGGCCAATGCCTACGCCGGGTGTGGCTTATCTTACGCGCGCTTTTCGTGCTTCGGCTGGTATTGTCATTAGTGCTTCCCATAATCCTTATGATGATAACGGGGTGAAATTCTTTTCAGGTGATGGCACCAAATTGCCGGATGCAGTAGAAGAAGAAATCGAAAGCTGGCTGGATAAAGATTTTAAAACGGTAGCCTCAGATCACCTCGGTAGAGTTGAACGTGTGGAGGATGCCTCAGGCCGTTACATTGAGTTTTGTAAGCGTGCTCTGCCAAACGATGTGACGTTGAAAGGTTTACGGGTAGTGGTCGATTGCGCTAATGGTGCGACTTACCATGTGGCTCCCGATGTCTTTAAAGAGCTTGGTGCTGAGGTTATTACCATTGCTAATGTGCCGGATGGTTTAAATATTAATGATGCGTGTGGGGCTACCCATGTCGAAAGTCTGTGTGAAGCGGTATGGCGTTATCGAGCAGATGTAGGGATTGCACTGGATGGGGATGGTGATCGCCTCATTATGGTGGACCACAAAGGCAATATGGTAGATGGTGATGAAGTGCTGGCTATTATTGCCCATCACCGTTATCGTGAAGGTACCTTACAGGGTGGGGTTGTGGGTACGCAAATGAGTAATCTGGGGTTGGAAAAATCTATTCGCGCTCTCGATTTGCCTTTTTACCGCGCTAAAGTAGGCGACCGCTATGTAATTGAACAGATGAACTTGCATGGTTGCCAGGTTGGAGGTGAATCCTCCGGTCATATTATTGTGCGTGATCATATTGCGACTGGGGATGGTATTATTGCTGCCTTGCAAGTCCTGCGCGCTATGCGCTCAGCGGGTCAAAGCTTGCATGAATTGCGTAAGGTTATGACTAAATATCCACAAACCCTGATTAATGTGCCCACTCGTCAGAAAATTAATCTGGATGAATCGCAAGCTATTCAGGATGCAGTCCGACAAGTCGAGCAGCAATTAGGTAGTCGTGGGCGTGTCTTGTTGCGTCCTTCCGGTACGGAGCCGTTAATTCGGGTCATGGTTGAAGGGGAAGATGCGGTTGAAACCCACGCTTTGGCCGAGGAAATTGCCAGTGCGGTACGTGCTGCTGCCTGATAGTCTGATCCGAGATTGATTTCCAAGGATTATGCAGGTAATCTTTCGCCTCTTGCTGTAGACAGGAGAGGTGAAGATATGCGTCAGAAATTAGTGGCAGGTAACTGGAAACTGAATGGTTCCAAAGCAAGCATCGAAACATTGATGCAAGGTATTCTTGCAGGAATGGCTCCGCTTGACAAGGTTGCAGTCGCTGTCTGTCCGCCGTATGTCTATATCCCCCTGACCCAGTCCTTGTTAACTGGTAGCTCAGTGGCTTTGGGTTCACAGGATGTGGCTGACCAGACAGCAGGGGCTTATACAGGTGAAGTATCAGCGGTTATGCTCAAAGAGTTTGGTTGTACCTACGCTATTGTCGGTCACTCTGAACGCCGCGCGCTCTATGCTGAACAAGACAATGACACTGCACGCAAGTTTGCTGCTGCTCGCAAGCAAGGTTTGAAACCTATCTTGTGTGTGGGTGAAACGCTTGCTGAACGTGAACAGGGTATTACTGAAGCGGTGGTAGGTCGTCAGCTTGATGCAGTGATTGCTCTAGAAGGGGTAGAAGCATTGGCTGATGGTGTCATTGCTTATGAACCAGTATGGGCGATTGGTACAGGTAAAACTGCAACGCCTGCACAAGCTCAAGAAGTACATGCCTTTATCCGTAGTAAAATTGCCGCTATGGATGAAGCTGTTGCAGCAAAAGTACAAATCTTATATGGCGGTAGCGTTAAAGGCGCGAATGCCGCTGAATTATTTGCAATGCCAGATATCGATGGCGGATTGATCGGGGGTGCTTCTCTAGAAGCACAGGAATTTCTGGCCATCTGTAAAGCCGGTAATCAAGGTTAATTAAAAAATCATGTTATACAATATTTTATTGATTGTTCAGATCGTTGTTTCCGTAGCGATTATCGTGCTGGTGTTAATGCAGCAGGGTAAAGGGGCTGATGCCGGTGCTGCTTTTGGTAGCGGAGCCTCAGGTACGGTATTTGGTGCACGTGGTTCTGCCAATTTTCTAAGCCGTGCTACTGCTATTCTGGCAACTGTTTTTTTCGTCAATAGTATTGTGTTGGCTTTTTTAGCTTCCGGCACACCGACTGCACCGACTAGCGTTATGGATAGCTTGCCTGCTGCTGTAACTGAGCCTGCTAAACCGGCTACTCCAGTAGCTAATGGTGATGTGCCACCAGTCCCGGGTAGTACTCCTAGTGCAACCGGTAATACTCAGTCTGGTGATGTACCGCCAGTACCAGGCAGCAAGCCAGAAGTTAAAGAAACTGCCCCTGTTCAGCCTGCTACCCCGGCTGCTAAAGAAACTGCTCCGGCACAACCAGCTGTACAAGAACAGCCTAAAGCCGAGGCTCCAGCACCTGTCACTCCGGTTCAACCTACGGCTCCTGTCGAACCTAAAGTAGAAGTACCTGCTGCGGCTGCCCCTGCAGCGCCAGCACCGTCTATTGTTCCTGTCGAACCTAAAGTAGAAGTACCTGCTGCGGCTGTCCCTGCAGTGCCAGCACCATCTGTTGCTCCTGTCGAACCTAAGGTGGAAGCGCC
>CAZCJE010000011.1:0-26273 GCA_964498805.1 uncultured Thiothrix sp. | reverse complement strand
TCCCTGCAGTGCCAGCACCATCTGTTGCTCCTGTCGAACCTAAGGTGGAAGCGCCTGCTCCGGCAGCACCTGCCCAACCTGAAGTTCCAGCTCAAACTGCGGTACCAGCGGCTCCTGCACCGGCTAGTGCACCTGTGAATATCCCGCCGCCCCCAGTGGTTCCGCCTATGGTACCGGCCACTTCGGGAGCAGTTGCCCCTGCAACGCAAAATCCTGCAGGAAACTAGTGAAAAAACCGTGCAATAACCTTGAGAGTAAGGTATTATTGCCGCCTGTTTTGCCGACGTGGTGGAATTGGTAGACACGCTATCTTGAGGGGGTAGTGGCGAAAGCTGTACCGGTTCGAGTCCGGTCGTCGGTACCACTAATATAAAAAGCCTGTTGCTTTTACTAGCAACGGGCTTTTTTTATACCTATGAAATGTGGAAGTTTAGGGCTGCCCGATTGTCAACAATTTCAAGCATTTTTGTTTGACAAATATCTAGATAAGCATAAAATGCCGACAATTTTGATTTAATCAAAACGACCAAGTGTACTGACGATAATGCTTCATCATTGGATTCATCGGCGTATAATAGATGATTTCGTTCTGAAGACTGAATGTGCTGTTCTTGTAGTGTTGTCATCGTCTCTACACGACTTACTGATAGATACTTGCACTTCACAGCGCTGTCACAATCAATAACCTTGCATGGCGTTGGCTGGCATGGGGTTATAAGCAGGAGTTAGCATGTTAGGAGAATATCTGCCCATTCTCGTTTTTTTGGCAGTAGGCTTTGCATTGGCGGTAATACTGCTAGGGCTAGGCTTGTTGGCTGGCCCGCGTCGGCCTGATGCTGAAAAAGATTCACCCTTCGAATGTGGTTTCCCAGCGTTTGAAGATGCGCGTATACGTTTTGACGTACGTTATTATCTGGTAGCCATCCTCTTTATCATCTTCGATCTTGAAATTGCCTTTTTGTTTCCATGGGCTATCGTGCTTGACCAAATCGGCTTATTTGGTTTGGTAGCAATGGGCATTTTTCTGACGATTCTGATTGTTGGCTTCGTTTATGAATGGAAGAAAGGGGCTCTGGAATGGGAGTAGAAGGTCTGCTGGAAAAAGGCTTTGTCACCACAACAGCCGATAAACTCATTAACTGGGCACGTACAGGGTCCATGTGGCCGGTCACCTTCGGGTTGGCTTGCTGTGCGGTTGAAATGATGCATGCGGGTGCAGCCCGTTATGACCTTGACCGCTTTGGTATCATGTTCCGTCCTAGTCCTCGTCAATCGGATGTCATGATTGTAGCAGGAACATTGACTAACAAAATGGCACCCGCCTTGCGCAAGGTTTATGACCAAATGGCCGAGCCGCGCTGGGTAATTTCCATGGGTTCCTGTGCTAACGGTGGTGGTTATTACCATTATTCGTATGCGGTAGTTCGTGGCTGCGACCGTATTGTACCGGTCGATATCTACGTACCGGGTTGCCCACCGACTGCTGAGGCTCTGCTATACGGCATCCTGCAGTTACAGAACAAAATCCGCCGAACCAATACCATAGCGCGTTAAACACATGAGTACTTTATTGGAAACCGTCAAGGATTATATCCAGCAAGGGTTGGGC
Organism: uncultured Thiothrix sp.; assembly: GCA_964498805.1. Classification (GTDB taxonomy): domain Bacteria; phylum Pseudomonadota; class Gammaproteobacteria; order Thiotrichales; family Thiotrichaceae; genus Thiothrix. The sequence continues at coordinate 24,664 of CAZCJE010000011.1, read as the reverse complement.
GATAAAATTTCTTCAACCACCTATGCTTTTGGTGAATTAACGCTGGAAATTCCCGCTAAGCATTGGTTGGAAGTAGCTCAATTTCTGCGTCACGATACAAGATTGGAATTTGCCCAATTAATCGATTTATGCGGTGTGGACTATCTCGCTTATGGCGATACCGAGTGGGATGTCACCACCGCTGTCAATAGTGGTTTTAGCCGGGCTGTTGCTAGCAATGCCGAAAATGATCCTTTTGCCTTTGAGCCAGAGCAAGAAGAAAAAAATGCTTTTGGCGGCAAACGTTTTGCGGCAGTCGTTCATTTATTGTCTATAAAGCACAATATGCGCATTCGTATGCGTGGCTATTGTGACGATAATGATTTTCCGGTTATCCCATCTTTAGTAGATATATGGAGTTCCGCCAACTGGTATGAGCGTGAAGCGTTCGACCTGTATGGCATCATGTTTGAAGGTCACCCTGACCTGCGTCGTATCCTGACTGACTATGGTTTTGTTGGTCATCCCTTCCGCAAGGACTTCCCGCTCATTGGTCAAGTCGAAATGCGTTATGATGAAGAGCTCAAGCGTGTTGTGTATGAGCCCGTCACCATTGACCCACGCGTACTGGTACCGCGAGTCATACGTCCTGACCAGAATCCCTCCCCTGCAGAGGAGCGTAATGTCTAATGCCTGAAATCCGTAACTTTACGCTGAACTTTGGTCCAGCCCACCCAGCAGCGCACGGTGTATTGCGTCTGGTTCTGGAGATGGATGGCGAAGTCATTGTGCGTGCTGACCCCCACATTGGTTTGTTGCATCGGGCGACTGAAAAGTTGGCTGAAAGTAAACCGTATAACCAAAGCATCGGTTACATGGACCGTTTGGACTATGTATCCATGATGTGTAATGAACATGGTTATGTACTGGCTCTGGAAAAATTGCTGGGTATTACCCCGCCATTACGGGCGCTGTACATCCGTACTATGTTTGACGAAATTACCCGTATTCTTAACCACCTGCTGTGGATTGGTGCGCATGGCCTCGACGTTGGTGCGATGACCATGTTCATTTACGCGTTCCGTGAACGTGAAGAGCTGATGGATGTGTATGAAGCGGTATCAGGTGCCCGTTTGCACGCGACGTATTATCGTCCGGGTGGGGTGTACCGTGATCTGCCAGATTCCATGCCGCAGTTTGAAGCCAATCGCTTCCGTAGCCAAAAAGAAGCGAAGCGTTTGAATGCCAATCGTGGTGGTTCAGTGTTGGACTTTTTGGAGGACTTCACCAACCGTTTCCCAGCCCGTGTGGATGAATATGAAACGCTGTTAACCGATAACCGTATCTGGAAACAGCGTTTGGTTGGCATTGGTGTGGTTTCCCCAGAACGCGCTTTGCAAATGGGTTTGACTGGCCCTATGTTGCGTGGCTCCGGTGTGGAATGGGATTTGCGCAAAAAGCAACCTTATGCCGCATATGACCGGGTCGATTTTGACATACCTGTTGGTACCAATGGTGACAGTTATGATCGTTATCTGGTGCGTGTTGAAGAAATGCGTCAATCCAATCGCATTATTCAGCAATGTATCCAATGGTTACGCGCTAACCCTGGTCCAGTCATTCTGGAAGATAACAAGGTAGCACCGCCTAAACGTGCTGAAATGAAGCAGGATATGGAAGCCTTGATTCATCACTTCAAACTGATGACAGAAGGCTACTGTTTACCAGCAGGTGAAGCCTATGCTGCTGTTGAACATCCAAAAGGTGAGTTTGGTTGTTATGTAGTCTCTGACGGTGCTAACAAACCTTATCGTCTGAAAATCCGTGCGCCAGGTTTTGCCCATTTGTCCTGTATGGATGAGATGACCAAAGGCCACATGTTGGCTGACGTAGTAACCATCATTGGTACTCAAGATATCGTATTTGGGGAGGTTGACCGTTAATGACTGACATTAAACGTAAAAGCGATATTCTCAGTCATCATGAACGGGAAGAAATCGATAGCTGGTTGCAACGTTATCCAGCCGATCGCAAGCAATCTGCCTTATTGGCAGCTTTGCGTGCTGTCATGCACGAAGATCATTACCTATCCGTCGAAAAAATGGATGCGGTAGCGGATTATCTGGGCTTGCCAGAAATTGCTGTGTATGAAGTTGCCAGCTTCTATTCCATGTTTGAACTGGATAAGAAAGCAGCAGCTAAATACAGCATTTCAGTCTGCACTAATGTGTCTTGCATGTTATGTGGTTCAGACCAGATTCTGGAACATGTCGAGAAAAAGCTGGGTATCAAGCTGGGTGAAAGTACGCCTGATGGCAAATTCTTCCTTAAAATGGAAGAAGAATGTTTAGCCGCATGCAGCAGCGCCCCCATGATGCAAATCAACCACGTATACCATACCGATCTCACCCCGCAAAAAGTGGATGAGATTCTGGACGGACTGGAGTGAGCTATGGCAAATCAGGTCTGTTTTACTACCAAACAATTCGGTGACCAGGCTCATACGCTGGAAAGTTACCTGAAAATTGGTGGCTATAATGCCTGGAAGAAAATTCTGGCAGAAAAGACCCCGGCGGAAACTGTTATTGAGGAAATTAAGCAATCCGGTCTACGTGGCCGGGGTGGTGCAGGTTTCCCTACGGGTATGAAGTGGAGCTTCATGCCACGTAATATGCCAGGGCAAAAGTACATTGTTTGTAACTCGGATGAATCCGAACCGGGTACTTGTAAAGACCGCGACATTCTGCGTTTTAACCCGCATGCACTAGTAGAAGGAATGGCGATTGCCGGTTATTCCATTGGTGCAACCGTTGGTTATAACTATATGCGCGGCGAGTTCATGGATGAGCCTTTCCTGCGCTTTGAACAAGCGGTGAAAGAAGCTTATGAAATGGGCTTGCTTGGTAAGAATATCCAAGGTACCGGGATTGATTTTGATCTGCACGGTAGCTTAGGCGCTGGTGCTTACGTATGCGGTGAAGAAACTGCATTGTTGGAATCGTTGGAAGGCAAAAAAGGCCAGCCACGTTTCAAACCACCATTCCCGGCTAGCTTCGGTCTGTATGGTCGCCCGACCACGATTAATAATACTGAAACGCTTTCCTCCATTCCGGCGATTATGCGCAATGGCGGCAAATGGTTTGCTGACCTAGGTGTGCATAACTCCGGTGGTGAAAAGCTGTTCTCCATGTCTGGCCATTTGAACAATCCGGGCAACTTTGAAATCCCTATGGGCACACCGTTTTCTGAATTGCTGAAAATGGCGGGTGGTGTACGTCAAGGACGTAAGCTCAAAGCGGTCATTCCGGGTGGTTCTTCTGTACCTGTGCTCAAGGGCGAGGTCATGATGGGCCTGAACATGGATTATGACTCGATTGCCAAAGCAGGTTCTTACCTTGGTTCTGGTGCAGTAATCGTCATGGACGACACCACCGACATGGTTAAGTTACTGCAACGTATTTCCCGCTTCTATTTCTCCGAGTCCTGCGGACAATGTACGCCATGCCGTGAAGGTACTGGCTGGTTGTATCGTATGTTGACCCGTATTGTAGAAGGCAAAGGTACTGCGGAAGACATTACACGTTTGGAAGAAATTTCCCACAATATCGAAGGCCGTTCCATTTGTGCGCTCGGTGAAGCGGCAGCTATGCCGGTGTGGAGTTTCGTCAAAAACTTCCGTGAAGAATTTGAATACTACGTCGAACACGGCCGTAGCATGGTGGCGCAGGGGTAATCATGACAGAAGAACTCGTCACAATTGAAATCAACGACCAGCCGTATCAGGTGCGCAAAGGTGCGATGCTGATTGAGGTAGCAGACAACAATGGAATTACTATTCCACGTTTTTGCTATCACAAAAAGTTATCCATCGCAGCCAACTGCCGTATGTGCTTGGTAGAGATGGAAAAATCACCTAAGCCGGTGCCTGCTTGTGCCACGCCAGTCAATGGCGGCATGAAGTTTTGGACCCGTTCTGACAAAGCTCGTAATGCGCAAAAAGCCATTATGGAGTTCTTGCTCATTAACCACCCGCTAGATTGCCCGATTTGCGACCAAGGCGGTGAATGTGAGTTGCAGGACGTTTCTGTCGGTTATGGCAAAAGCAAATCCCAATACACCGAAATCAAGCGTGTGGTTAAAGACAAGGATATTGGTCCTTTGATTGAAACCGAAATGACACGCTGTATTCAGTGTACCCGTTGTGTACGCTTCGGTGATGAGATTGCCGGTATGCGTGAAATGGGCGGTATTGGTCGTGGTGATCGTCTGGAAATCGGTACTTATCTGGAGAAATCCCTCAAGTCCGAACTCTCCGGTAACGTCATCGACATCTGCCCAGTAGGTGCTTTGACTGCCAAGCCATCTCGCTATAAAGCGCGTGCTTGGGAAATGATGGCGCATGAATCGATTGCTCCCCATGATTCAGTCGGTTCCAATGTCGAATTGCATACCTTCCGTAAGGAATTGGTACGCTGTGTACCGCGTGAAAATGAAGCGATAAACGAGTGTTGGTTATCCGACCGTGATCGTTTCAGCTATCAGGGTGTGTCAGCTTCTGACCGTATTCATCGCCCGATGATCAAGCGCGATGGTCAATGGCACAAAGTGACTTGGTCTGAAGCGTTGGAAGCAGCTGCTAAAGCATTGCGTGCAGCAGACCCAGCAACTACTTTGGCTGTGGCTAATCCGGTTTCTACTCTGGAAGAGTTATATCTATTCCAGCGTTTGATGCGTGGTCTGAATATTCGCAATATTGATCATCGTCTGGGTCAGACCGATTTTGCTGATCAAGATGCCGCACCTACTTGCCCAACCTTGGGTATGCCTATTAGTGCATTGGAAAACCTCAATGCTGCTTTGCTGGTAGGTTCCAATGTGCGTCAGGAACAACCTCTGTTGAATTTGCGCCTGCGTAAGGCAGCTCTGAAAGGCGCAAAAATCACTACGGTTAATCCGGGCAACTTCGACTTCAACTACCCTGTCACGCAATACGCGGTTAATCCATTAAGCTTGTTGGCGACTTTATCGGGTCTGGCCAAAGCAGCATTGGAAATGAACAGCGCGGCCATGCCAGAAGCCTTAGCTAGCTTGCTGCATTCGGTTGACTCGACCGATGCTGATCGTGAAGCGGTTAAAAGCTTGCAAGAAGCAGCTAACAAAGCGGTCCTGGTTGGTAATATTGCGGTTCAACATCCCTCTTTCTCTACCATTCGTGCATTGGCGAGCGTTATTGCGGCGCAAACAGGCGCGACTTTTGGTTATTTAGTAGAAAGTGCTAATACGGTTGGTGCTTGGTTAGCGGGTGTGGTTCCGCATCGTTTATCAGCCGGTCGGGCGTTGAAACAGCCTGGTTTGCCAGTTGGTGATGTGCTTAAAGGTAATGTCCAGACTGCGATCTTGCTGAATGCTGAAATCGCTGATTTTGCTAATCCGCAACAAGCGTTAGAGGTTTTCTCTAAAGCTAAAGAGGTTGTGGTTATTGCGCCATTTGCCGATAAGCATACTCGCGAATTTGCCACTATCTTATTGCCAGGGTCCACCTTTGCGGAAACTTCCGGCACTTTCTGCAATGTAGAAGGTAAATGGCAGTCCTTTGCAGGTGTGATTGCACCGGTAGAAGAAGCACGTCCGACTTGGAAAATTCTGCGTGTATTGGGTAACAGCACTGGGGTTCCAGAATTTGATTGGATGACCAGTGAAGAAGTCGCTGCTGAATTGCGTCTGGAACTGAATGGTTTGGATGTGGTGGATAACAGTTATACGCCTGCTGCAGCTCCGGTCTTCATTAGTGTAGAACCCGGCTTCCTGCGTTTGGGCCATGTTGAAATGTATGCTTCTGATCCATTGGTACGCCGGGCTAAAGCCTTGCAAGCCATGATTGCCGAAGCGACGGTTACTCTGAATCCTCAAGATGCCGATCATTTGGGTGTTGTTGAAGGTGACAAGGTAACGGTTCAACAAGGTAATGCGTCTGTGACCTTACCAGTGCGCTTAGATAACAGCATCATCATTGGTTGTGCTGGCTTGCCTAGTGGTACTGACATTTCCAACCAATTGGGTGCAGCGTATGGCTTCATCCAGATTACCAAAGCAGGCTAGGGAGGAACGCAATGCAAGGTTTAGAAAGTTTCTTAAGCGCATTCCTACCTGACTGGATTGCTACATTCATTGTCATTCTGATTAAGATTGTCATGATTGTACTGCCTTTGATTCTGTTGGTTGCTTATGCCACTTACGCCGAACGTAAGGTTATCGGTTACATGCAGGTTCGTATGGGGCCAAACCGCATTGGTTTCAAAGGCTTGCTGCAGCCGTTTGCTGACATGTTTAAGCTGATTTTTAAGGAAGTCATTATTCCTGATAAATCTAACCGTTTCTTGTTCTTGGTCGCCCCTATGGTGGCGATGGGACCAGCGTTTGCTGCGTGGGCGGTTATTCCTTTCAATGATGGTTGGGTGTTGGCTGATGTCAATGCTGGTTTGTTGTTCTTATTAGCCCTGACCTCACTGGGTGTATACGGTATTTTGCTCGCAGGTTGGTCATCTAACTCCAAATACGCACAATTGAGTGCGCTGCGTGTAGGCGCACAGATGGTTTCGTATGAAATCGCTATGGGCTTTGCGCTGGTCGGTGTGCTGATGGCAGCGGGTAGCCTAAATTTGGGTGATATTGTACGCGCACAATCCGGCAGCATCTTTAGTTGGTTTGTATGGCCATTATTTGGTTTGTTCCTGGTGTATTTCATTTCGGGTGTTGCTGAAACCAACCGTGCGCCATTTGACGTAGCGGAAGGTGAATCCGAAATCGTGGCAGGTTTCCACGTTGAATATTCAGGCATGGCGTTTGCAGTATTCTTCTTGGCGGAATACGCCAATATGTGGTTGATTTCTGCTTTGACCTCTTTGATGTTCCTCGGTGGTTGGTTATCGCCAGTCCAGGGCGTGGATTTCCTCACCCATTTGCCAGTAATCGGTTCTTTCTTTGGTAACGGCTTGCACTGGTTATTGTTGAAGGCATCGTTCTTCATGTTCCTGTTCTTGTGGTTCCGTGCCACCTTCCCGCGCTATCGCTATGACCAAATCATGCGTCTGGGCTGGAAAATTTTGATACCGGTGACATTGGTGTGGATTTTCGGCGAAGGTATTGCAGTCGCATTCGGCTGGCAGCCATGGCTGTCCTAAGGAGGTTGATATGGGTTTCAATCTGAAACATTATCTGAAGTCATTTACCCTGCAAGAACTCATGCAGGGGATGAGTGTGACGGGCAAGTATTTCGTGGATCGTAAGATTACGATTCAATATCCGGAAGAAAAGACTCCGTTGTCGCCGCGTTTTCGTGGTCATCATGCGTTGCGCCGTTATCCTAATGGTGAAGAACGCTGCATTGCTTGCAAATTGTGTGAAGCGGTTTGCCCAGCATTGGCGATTACCATTGAACTGGCCGAGCGTCCGGATGGCACCCGTCGTACCACCCGTTATGACATTGATATGTTCAAGTGTATTTACTGCGGTTTCTGTGAGGAAGCTTGCCCAGTAGATGCCATCGTCGAGACCAACATTTTTGAATACCATTTCGAAAATCGCGGTGAAAACATCATGACCAAGGAAAAACTGCTGGCAGTTGGCGATAAGCATGAAGATGAAATCGCCAAAATGAAAGCAGCCGATGCACCGTACCGCTGAGGAAATGGTATGATTTTTGAGCATATTCTGTTTTATCTTTTCTCTGCTGTGCTCGTGTCTGCGGCGGTTGGCATGGTCACCGTTCGTAACCCGATTTATGCAGCGTTGTGTCTGATTTTGAGCTTTTTCACCAGTGCAGCGATTTGGTTGCTACTGGATGCTGAATTCCTCGGTATCGTACTGGTACTGGTCTATGTCGGGGCGGTCATGGTTCTGTTCTTGTTCGTCATTATGATGCTGGATTTGAATCTTGATATTTTGAAGGAAGGTTTTACCCGTTACCTGCCTGTTGGTCTAGCAGTTGCTGGTATTGTGGCAGTGGAAATGATTCTGGCTTTACAAAGTGGAACTTTCCATGTTGCGCAGTCGGGTACTTCTTTACCTGCGAATAATACAGAAGCACTCGGTGCTCTTTTGTATACCGACTACGTTTATCCGTTTGAAATCGCTGCAGTGATTCTGGTGGTTGCCATTGTTGCTGCGATTATGTTGACCTTGCGCCGCCGTACGGGTGTTAAGAAACAGGATGTGGGGCAGCAGGTGCAGGTACGTCGTGCCGACCGTGTCCGTCTGGTAAAAATGAAGGCCGAGAAATAAGCATGATCCCGTTGTCACATTTTCTGATTTTAGGTGCCTTGTTGTTTTCCGTCAGTGTTGCCGGTATGTTCCTTAACCGTAAGAACGTACTGATTTTGCTGATGTGTATTGAACTGATGTTACTGTCAGTCAATTTAAACTTCGTGGCCTTTTCCCATTATTTGGGTGACCTTAGTGGACAGATTTTCGTGTTCTTTATTCTGACTGTAGCGGCTGCTGAAGCTGCTATCGGTTTGGCTATTTTGGTAGGGCTGTTCCGTAACCGCAATACCATTAACGTCCAAGATCTTGACGAGCTGAAAGGATAAAAACATGAAATTTCTTTATCTGTTGATTCCACTTGCGCCGTTATTCGGAGCGATTGCTGCCGGTTTATTCGGTAAAAAGCTTGGTCGTGAAAATGCCCATCGCGTGACGATCGCTGGTGTTGCTATCGCTTTCTTGCTGTCTGTCGTCGTTGCTTATGATGTTATGGCTAATGGCCACACCTATAACGGCTCGGTTTATACTTGGGCAGTCATTGGCAATCTGAAGTTTGAAGTAGGCTTCCTGCTGGATAACCTCAGTACCATGATGATGCTGGTGGTGACCTTCGTATCTCTTATGGTGCATGTCTACACCATTGGTTATATGCATGATGATCCAGGTTATCAGCGCTTCTTCAGCTATATTTCGCTGTTTACCTTTTCCATGCTGATGCTGGTCATGAGTAATAACTTCATGCAGTTATTCTTTGGCTGGGAAGCAGTAGGTTTGGTGTCCTACCTGTTGATCGGTTTTTGGTTTAAGAAGGACAGCGCAATCTTTGCCAATATGAAGGCTTTCGTTGTTAACCGTGTCGGTGACTTTGGCTTCCTACTGGGTATTGCGGCGATTTTGACTTTCTACGATACGCTGGATTACAAAACACTCTTTGAAAGCATCCAAATTGGTAAACCACCGATTGAAGTCCTGCCGGGTGTACAGTGGGAGCTGCTGACGGTTATTTCCATCTGCTTATTCATTGGGGCGATGGGTAAATCTGCACAGGTGCCTTTGCATGTGTGGTTGCCGGATTCCATGGAAGGTCCAACCCCTATTTCCGCTTTGATCCATGCTGCTACCATGGTAACCGCTGGTATCTTCATGGTCGCTCGTATGTCGCCTGTGTTTGAGATGTCTGATACAGCATTGAATATGATCTTGATTATTGGCGCGACTACTGCCTTCTTCATGGGTCTGATTGGTGTTGTACAAAACGACATTAAACGTGTGGTCGCTTATTCCACATTGTCTCAGTTAGGTTATATGACTGTAGCATTGGGTGCATCTGCCTATACAGCCGGTGTGTTCCACCTGATGACGCATGCGTTCTTTAAAGCCTTGCTATTCTTAGCGGCAGGTTCAGTGATTATGGCTATGCACCATGAACAGGACATCCGCAAAATGGGTGGCTTGAGAAAGTACATGCCGATTACGTACTGGACTTCTCTGATTGGTTCACTGGCCTTAATCGGTTTCCCTGGGTTCTCCGGCTTCTTCTCTAAAGATTTGATTATCGAAGCGGTGCATGAATCCCATCTGTGGGCTTCCGGTTATGCTTATATCCTGGTATTGCTAGGTGTGTTTGTAACCGCCTTCTATAGCTTCCGTATGTTCTTCCTGGTATTCCACGGCGAAGAGCGCATGGATGACCATACTATGCATCATTTGCATGAATCACCTTGGGTTGTGACCATACCGTTAATTCTATTGGCGATTCCCTCTGTGTTCGCTGGTTATTTATTAGATCCAATGGTAGTGGGTGATTTCTTCCGTAACACTATTTACGTCAATGATCATCTGCATGGCTTTGTGCCACAAAATGATCAATTGTTGTCATCTCACCTGTCGATTCAGGAAATCACCGAAAGCTATCACGGTATTGGCAGCTTCATCAGCCATGGCTTGATGTCTGCACCGTTTTGGCTGGCTATGTCTGGTTTGGCACTGGCTTGGTATGTCTATACCCGTGATGATTCCTTGGCGCGTTGGGCATTCAACAAGTTCCACTGGCTCTACAAATTGCTAGATCGCAAATACTATGCGGATGATTTCAACCAAAGTGTATTTGCTAAAGGTTCCATCTATTTGGGGAATGGCCTGTGGGCAGTCGGTGAGCGCATGTTGATTGATGGCTTGATCGTAAATGGTTCTGCCAAAGCAGTAGGCTGGTTCTCAGGTTTAGCACGTCGTGTCCAGACGGGTTATCTCTATCACTACGCCTTCGCCATGCTCCTCGGCATCCTGTTAATGATGACCTGGTTCCTGTTCTTCTAGGCGCCTATCGCTATACTGGGAAACAAAAATGTTTGATTTGCCAATACTAAGTCTAATGCTTTGGCTGCCAGTCATAGGTGGCTTGGGCGTACTGATCGTGGGTGACCGCGACAGCGCCAAACAGTTTGCCCTAGGCGTAACTGTTGTAACTTTTCTGCTAAGCCTGTTGTTGTATGCAGGTTTTGATTTCAAAACTGCAGACATGCAATTTGTAGAATTCGCACCTTGGATTGATACGTTCAAAATCAACTATCACCTTGGTGTTGATGGTATTTCCATGCCTTTGATCCTGCTGAATACCTTTATTACGGTATTGGTAGTGATCGCGGGTTGGGAAGTTATTACTTATCGTCCATCCCAATACATGGCGGCTTTCCTGATTATGGAAGGTATCGTCAATGGGGTATTCGCGGCTATGGACGCTATGTTGTTCTACATCCTGTTTGAAGGTATGTTGATTCCATTGTTCCTGATTATTGGTATCTGGGGTGGTGCACGTCGTGTTTATGCGACAATCAAGTTCTTCCTGTATACCTTCTTTGGGTCTGTATTCCTGCTAATCAGCTTAATCTACCTGTATCAACAAGGTGGCAGCTTTGCGATTGCCGATTTGCAGAAAATGCCTATCGCTTTGGCACCGCAAATCCTGATCTTTCTGTCTTTCCTGTTGTCTTTCGGGGTTAAAGTACCGATGTGGCCTGTCCACACTTGGTTGCCAGATGCGCACGTTGAAGCACCTACCGGCGGTTCAGTGATTTTGGCTGCGATTACTCTGAAAGTGGGTGGTTATGCCTTCATTCGCTTTGCACTGCCTATCGTGCCGGATGCGGCTGCTCAACTGGACTGGTTGGTTATCTTTATGTCATTGACTGCGGTGGTCTACATTGGCTTTGTCGCACTCGTACAGCAAGATATGAAAAAGCTGGTGGCTTACTCATCCATCGCGCACATGGGTTTTGTTACCCTTGGCCTGTTTGTTATCTACGGTATTGCTGAAACCGTACGTCTGAATGGTGGCAGTATTGACAGTGCTGCTCTGGCATTACAAGGCAGTATGGTACAGATGATTTCGCACGGTTTTGTTTCTGGTGCCATGTTCTTGTGTATCGGTGTTCTGTATGACCGTATGCATACCCGTGACATTTATGCCTATGGCGGTGTAGCCAATCGTATGCCGCACTTTGCTGCTTTATATGTGTTGTTTGCTATGGCTAATACCGGTTTGCCTGGTACTTCCGGGTTCGTAGGTGAATTCATGGTGATTCTGGCAAGCTTCAAAGCGAATGTGTGGATTTCCTTCCTAGCTGCTACCACCTTGATTGTGGGTGCTGCCTATACCTTGTGGTTGGTTAAGCGTGTCATTTTTGGTGATATCAAAAATGGCGAAGTGGCTGAATTGCAAGATATCAATCGTCGGGAATTTGCCATGCTAGCGTTATTGGCCGCAGCTGTATTGATGTTAGGTTTGTGGCCACAACCACTAACCGACGTTATGGATGTTTCGCTGAAACATGTGCTGGTTCAAGCCTTGCAGAGTAAATGTGGCGGTTCAATCGTAGGGGTATGTCAATAATGAATATTGCAATTGCCACACCGGAAATTTTCCTGTTGAGCACTATCTGCTTAATCTTACTGACAGATCTGTTCCTGAAAGAAGATTGCAGAATGATCAGCTACCTGTTAACGCAGGTAGCACTGCTGGCTACGGCCTTATTGGTTTACAGCAATATGGGTGGAGAAAAAATTCTTGGCCTAAACGATATGTATGTACGTGATGATTTAGGCGGTGTCCTGAAGATCACTATGCTATTGCTGACTTCGGTAGCCTTTGTGTATGCCCGTAAATACCTGCGCGATACCAAACTGTGGACACACGAGTTTTTCTTGCTTGGTATGTTCGCGGTATTGGGCATGATGATTATGGCTTCAGCCAATAACCTGATGATTGTGTATCTGGGTTTGGAACTGCAGGCATTGTCCTTGTACGCCATGGTAGCGTTTAACCGTGATGACAACGATTCTTCTGAAGCGGCCATGAAGTATTTCATACTTGGTGCGCTTGCTTCAGGCTTGTTACTGTATGGTATTTCCATCCTGTACGGTCTCAGTGGCAAACTGGATATCGCTGGTGTAGCCGCTTATATCGCTTCACAAAACGTTATGCAGAACATTCCATTGTTGCTGGCACTGGTCTTTATCGTTTCTGGTATTGCCTTTAAGTTTGGCGCTGTACCTTTCCATATGTGGGTACCGGATGTTTATCAAGGTGCACCCACTGCTGTCACTTTGTTCCTTGGTAGCGTACCTAAACTAGCAGCTGTAGCTATGTTAATGCGTGTGCTGGCGGAAACCTTAGGGGATGCGCGTCCGGGTTGGGCACAAATGTTAATGGTCTTTGGTTTGTTATCCGTGTTCTTAGGTAACATCATTGCCATTGCCCAGTTCAACCTCAAGCGTATGCTGGCTTATTCCACCATTTCCCATATGGGCTTTATCCTGGTAGCTGCGCTGACTGGTGAAGGTGGTGGTTATACGGCGGTATTGTTCTACACCATTACCTATGCATTGATGGCAGCCGGTGGTTTTGCGGTATTAATCCTATTAAGTCGTGAAGGCTTTGAGGCGCAGACGCTGGATGACCTGAAAGGCTTGAATGATCGTAATCCTTGGTATGCCTTTATCATGATGGTACTGCTGTTCTCCATGGCAGGTATTCCACCAACAGTCGGTTTCTATGCCAAATTATTGGTTATTCAAAGCGTAGTACAGGCAGGTTATATCTGGCCAGCTATCTTTATGGTGGTTATGTCCGTTATCGGTGCCTTCTACTATCTGCGTGCTATTAAGATGATGTACTTCGACAAGCCTGATCAAGATGTGCCGGTTCTGAATGCTGAACTGGATTTCAATATCGTATTAGGTGTCAATGGTGTACTAATGCTGTTGCTGGGTTTATTCCCAAGTATCCTCATTGGTATCTGTACTTCTGCTTTGGCAGCTAGCAGTCTATGACCGTAACGGTTTTACAGTGGAGCTTTTTGGTCATTGCCTTTGTGCTGGCCAATTTGCCTTGGTTAAGCCAACGCTGTTTTCTGATCCTGCAATGCGAGCGCAAGTCACCTTGGCTGCGCTTGCTGGAATGGCTTATCCTGTATTTTGTGGTAGGCCTAATGGCGTGGATTTTAGAGTATCGGGTGATGGGCGAAGTGCATTCCCAAGACTGGGAATTCTACGTTGTTACCTCTTCACTGTTCTTAGTATTCGCGTTTCCAGGATTTATTTACCGTTACATCCGTTAATTTAGTCTTTTATCGAAATAACGCTTGCATAGTTCGATAAATATGACTATAGTTCACACCTCTGATGCGGGGTGGAGCAGTCTGGCAGCTCGTCGGGCTCATAACCCGAAGGTCGCAGGTTCAAATCCTGCCCCCGCTACCAATTAAAAAAAGCCCCTTTAAGGGGCTTTTTTATTACCTGCTGCACAGGAAGGTGCAAGAAATCCATGCAAGAAAGACTGGCTACCCTGATTAATACCACTGTCAACGGCTTAGGTTACGAAGTATGGGGCTACGAGTATCGTCCTCATGCAGAAAGCGCCTTATTACGCGTCTTCATTGATTCAGAAGAAGGGATCACTGTGGATGATTGTGGCATTGTCAGCAACCAGTTAGGTGCAGCATTGGATGTAGAAGATCTGATTTCAGTGGCCTACATTCTTGAAGTGTCATCGCCCGGCCTTGATCGGGTGTTATTTACGCCAGCTCATTATGCTCGCTATCAAGGGCAACAAATAAAAGTGCGTACACGTCTGCCAGTTGATAAGCGCCGCAACTTTGTGGGCAAGCTGTTACAGGCGAATGCACAAACTATATCCATGGAAGTGGAAGAGAAGGTAGTCGAGATCCCTTACGACGTCATTGATCGGGGGAGATTGGTTCTGGATATTCGACCTCAGCGCAAGGGTGGTAAACACGCATGAATAAAGAAATTCTCTATGTTGTGGATGCAGTCTCCAATGAGAAAAGCGTCAGCAAGGAATTAATCTTCCAGGCTGTTGAGACAGCATTGGCAATGGCTACCCGTAAGCGTTACGGTATGGGTATGGATGTGCGTGTCGCAGTTAACCGCAATACTGGGGATTACAATACTTTCCGGCGCTGGAAAGTAATGGATGATGAAGATCCAGAATTCGAAAGCCCTGAACGTCAAATTCTGCTTAGCTACGCCAAAGATCGTGGCTTGAATGTCAACATAGGCGACTATATAGAAGAACCTATTGCCTCGGTTGAATTCGGACGCATTGCTGCTCAAACGGCTAAACAAGTGATTGTGGCTAAGGTGCGTGAAGCCGAGCGTGAAAAAGTGGTATCCGCTTATCGTGATCGCGTTGGGCAATTGGTCATGGGTGTGGTTAAACGGGTAGATCGCAAAGGCGTCATTCTGGATATGGGTGAAAATGCCGAAGCGTTCATTACACGTGAAGAAATGATCCCTGGTGACATGTTGCATAATGGCGCGCGCGTGCGTGGCTATCTGAAAGAAATTCGCCAAGATGTACGCGGCCCTCAGATGATTGTCAGCCGTGCTGATGTTAATTTCTTGATTGAACTCATGAAACTTGAAGTTCCTGAGGTGAGTCAGGAAATGATTGATATAATGGGCGCTGCACGTGATCCAGGTTCGCGTGCGAAAGTGGCAGTGCGGGCAAATCTGCCCAATATTGACCCTATCGGTGCATGTGTTGGTATGCGTGGTTCCCGTATTCAAACGGTAACTAATGAACTTGGTGGCAAAGAACGTGTGGATATCGTTCTATGGAATGAAGACATTGCTACCTATGTCATGAATGCTATGGCTCCAGCGGAAGTGCTTTCCATCGTAGTCGATGAAGAAACCCGCACTATGGATATTGGCGTGGATAGTGAAAAGCTGTCTCAGGCAATTGGCCGAGGCGGTCAGAATGTACGTTTAGCTAGCAATCTGACTGGCTGGACACTAAATGTTATGAGCGTTGAAGAAGCTGAAGCCAAAACTTTGGCCGAGCAACAAGCTATCGTCAATTTATTCACCGATAAGCTCGATATTGATGAAGAAGTTGCTTTGATGTTGGTGGAAGAAGGCTTTTCAACCCTAGAAGAAGTTGCTTATGTGCCAGTTGAAGAGTTCCTGGCTATTGAGGGCTTTGACGAAGATCTGATTAACGAATTGCGTGACCGGGCTCAGACTGCATTGCTGTCGCAAGCGATTTCCGGTGACTCTCATATGCCAGCCGAAGATTTGCTGCATATGGAAGGCATGACGGACGAGCTGGCCTTCAAACTGGCTTCTAATGGTATCTGTACTATGGAAGATCTAGCTGAACAATCCGTAGATGAACTGATGGAAGCTGCTGGGGTTGACCAGACCCAAGCTGCCAACATGATCATGACGGCCCGCGCGCCTTGGTTCAAGGACAACAATGCAGAAGCGTGATTCTGCGGGAGGACGATAATGTCGGACATAGCAGTTAAAAAACTGGCTGAAATGGTTAATGCCCCCGTGGAAGTGCTCCTAAAACAGCTGCAGGATGCCGGTATCTATGTTGAGGGGCCAGAGTCTAGAATTACGGATAAACAAAAACTGACTTTGCTAGCGCATATTCGGCAAGGTGGGACCGTTGCCGCTGCACCTAGCAATAGTGGCAGCAAAATTACCTTAACACGACGTTCTACCAGTGAAATGACGGTAGGTAGTAATACCGGTCGTGGCAAAACGGTTAGTGTTGAAGTCAGACGTAAAAAAACATTTTCTGCGCCATCTGCTTCCCAAAATTCGGCTGCTTCCGCCTATAATGAAAGCGGAACAACAGCACCTCGGGAAACTGGCAGTCGTACCGAAGAGCTTGCCCGTCAGTTGGCTAATGAGCGTAAAGCTCGTGAAGCTGCGATCCAGAAAGCGGAACAGGAACGCCGTCAACTGGAAGCGCGCCGTATGGAGCAGCAACGTCAGAAAGCAGATGCTGCCAATAAGGCTACCTCTGTCACGGCAACTCCTCCGCTTCCTGCTGCACCTACTGCTCTTGAGCCTGTAGCTGCTCCTATTGTTGAGCCTGTAGTGGCTGTCAAAGCAGAACCGGTTATCGCAGTAGCACCAGTAGTACAAGCTAAACCTGAGCCTGTTAGAAACGTCGCTGTTGAACAAGAACCAACCCTGCAGGTTCCTCCTCGTGAGGTTAAACCCGCAGAGTCAGCAGTTGCCCAACCTGTGGTTAAATCTGCTGAAGTGGAATTACCGCCCCCCGCTGTTGAAAAACCGGTGGAAACCTCGCCTGTCATCGAGCCTGAACCTATAGTTGAACCTGTTGTGGATAAAACTGTTGAAAGCCCTGTAGTACGCACTCCTGTCAGTAGCCAGGCTACAAGTAAAAAACCTGCGAATACTGTTACAGAACAGGAAAATGTCTTAAGTGCCAGAGAACAGCGTGAAGTGGTTGCAGCAGCAGCCAAAGAAGAAGCTGCTGCAGCACTGAAGCGTCGTCCTTCCAAACTCAAAGCTAAACCTAAGCCGACCCTCGCGCCGCGTACCGTGGCCGATACTAGTGAGCAGGAAGTAAAACAACCTACCGCAGTGGCACCTGCGCCTGTACCTACGCCCGCACCTGCACCGGCACCTGCTCCACAGGTAGTAGAAACTTTTACGGCATCTGAAGACGCCGCTGAGAAAAAAGGCCAGAAGAAACCCGCTAAACATAAAGCAGGTCCTCGTGATCGTGAAGAGGCGCAACTGGCCAATATTGGCGGTCGTCCAGGCAAGAAAAAAGGCGGTAAAGCACAGCCGTTCAAAGCAGATGCACGTCAGGCAGTCGCAGCTAAGCACGGCTTTGAAAAGCCAACAGCTCCGGTAGTGAAGGAGGTCGAAATTCCTTCCAATATCGTTGTCTCGGATTTGGCACAAAAGCTGGCTATTCGTGCTACTGACATCATCAAAGCCATGATGAAAATGGGCATGATGGTGACTATCAACCAGACCATCGATCAGGATACTGCCATTCTGGTTACCGAAGAGCTTGGTCACAAAGCTAAGCCTATGCAGGAAATGGATGATGCAGCTTTGTTGGCATCCGTTTTGGGTCAGGAAGAAGAGTACGAAGTTGAAACTCGTCCACCAGTGGTAACTATCATGGGTCACGTTGACCACGGTAAAACCTCATTGTTGGACTATATCCGCAAAACCCGTGTTGCAGCGGGTGAAGCGGGTGGTATTACCCAGCACATTGGTGCTTACCACGTTGATACAGATCACGGTACAGTCACTTTCCTCGATACCCCAGGCCATGCGGCCTTTACCAAAATGCGCGCCCGTGGTGCACAGGTAACGGATATTGTGGTGTTGATTGTGGCCGCTGATGATGGCGTTATGCCGCAAACCAAGGAAGCCATTCAGCACGCTAAAGCAGCCGGTGTACCGATGGTGGTGGCGATCAACAAGATTGATAAGTCTGCCGCTGATCCAGATCGCGTCTTAAGCGAGCTGTCACAAAATGATGTGCAAACTGAAGCTTGGGGTGGGGATGTTCCAGTAGTACGTGTCTCTGCCAAAACCGGTCAGGGCATTGATGAACTGCTTGAAACCATTTTGTTGGTTGCTGAAGTACAAGAGCTGACTGCACCCACTGATGCACCAGCTATGGGTAACGTTATTGAAGCCAGTGTGGAAAAAGGTCGTGGTGCGGTTGCCACCATTCTGGTTCGCAAAGGGACTCTGCGTAAGGGTGATCTGATTCTTTGCGGTGCTGAATACGGTCGTGTACGTGCCATGTTTGATGAAACGGGTCGTCCGGTTAAAGAAGCAGGCCCGTCTATTCCAGTCGCGGTATTAGGCCTATCCGCAGCTCCTGAAGCGGGTGATGAAGTCGTCGTACTGAATGATGAGCGTAAGGCTAAGGAAATTGCCGAGCTGCGCCGTGAGAAAGTACGTGATATACGCTTTGCGGCGCAAAGCAGTGCCAAACTGGATAATCTGTTTAACCAGATGCAAGCCGGTAACCGAGCGCAGGTTAACTTGTTGGTTAAAGCCGACGTACAAGGTAGTGTGGAAGCGATTCGCAGTGAATTGCTCAAACTGTCTACCGATGAAGTTGAAGTGCGTATCGTTTCCTCTGGTGTTGGCGGCATTAACGGTAGTGATGTGGATTTGGCTACCGCTTCCAAAGCCATTATCGTTGCCTTTAATGTGCGTGCGGATGCAACTGCACGTAAAGTGGCTGGCGATGAAGGCGTAGAAATCCGCTACTACAGCATTATTTACGATGTCGTCAATGATGTGAAAGAAGCCATGAGCGGCTTGTTGTCCCCTGAAGTACGTGAAGTCTTTGTGGGTCTGGCAGAAGTTCGTAACGTATTCCGTGCTTCCGGCTTTGGTCAGGTTGCAGGTTGTCTGGTGGTAGACGGTGCGGTACGTCGTGGTTTACCGATTCGTGTCCTGCGTGACAATGTGGTTATCTTCAACGGTGAACTCGAATCCCTGCGTCGTCATCGTGATGACGTTAAGGAAGTCCAGATGGGTACTGAATGCGGTATTGCGGTCAAGGATTACAATGACGTTCGCGTTGGTGACCAAATCGAATGTTATGAACGCATTGAAGTAGCACGGAAAATCTAATCCATGGCTCATCGTCATTCTTCCCACGGGTTTGCCCGTACGGATCGCGTTTCTGAACAAATCCGCCGCGAGTTAGCGGTGTTGATTCGCGATCGGATTAAAGATCCGCGCGTTGGCATGGTGACCTTATTGGATGTGGAAGTGTCTAAAGACCTGTCCCATGCCAAGATTTGGTTTGATGTCTTAAAGACTGATCATGCCCTTGATACCCAAGAGGCGCTAAATCATGCTGCTGGTTTTTTGCGGCATGAATTGGGCCAGTTGATGAAATTGCGGGTGACTCCAACTTTGCACTTCTTCTACGATGATACCCAATCACGCGGTAATGCTCTGTCTGCCTTGATTGATAAGGCAGTCGCTTCGGATCGTCATGACGATGAAGCGGACAATTCTGCTAAAGAATCTTCTGAACCTTGAGCCGTCGTCAATTTCGCAAACTCAATGGTATTTTACTGCTGGATAAAGCATTAGGCGTATCCAGCAATAAAGCCTTGCAGGATGCCCGTTTCCTGTTTCAGGCTGAAAAAGCGGGTCACACCGGTAGTCTTGATCCGTTAGCATCTGGTATGTTGCCTGTATGTTTTGGCGAAGCAACTAAGGTTTCAGCGTATCTACTCGATTCTGACAAACGTTATCGCACAACCGCTACATTAGGCTATATCAGTACCACTGGCGATGCCGAAGGCGATAAACTGAATCCACGCCCGATACCTGTATTGACCGATGCTGATCTGGAAGCGGTATTAACCCAATTTCGGGGGGCTATTCAACAAATTCCACCGATGTATTCCGCCTTAAAAAAAGATGGCCAGCCATTGTATAAGCTTGCCCGTCAAGGGGTGGAAATCGAACGGCAAGCCCGTGCTATTACTATTCACCAGCTGCAAATCATTGAGCATACAGCTTCTACTATTACGCTGGATGTTACCTGTAGCAAAGGTACGTATATTCGCACGTTGGTGGAAGATATTGGTGAGGCGCTAGGCTGTGGTGCGTATGTATCTATGCTGCATCGTCAAGCGGTAGACCCGTTCAGTGCATGGCGTATGTATAAGATTGAGGAGTTACGTGCCTTAGCAGAACAGGGTAGGGAAGCACTAGATAGTGTTTTATTGCCATTAGACGCTGCATTACCTCATTTACCCGCCTTAACTTTGCCTGAGGTCGTGATCCTGCGTTTGCGTCAAGGCCAGCGGGTGCGCATGGAAGAACCCATATCTGATCAGGAACTCATGCGTTTTTACAGTGAAACGGGTGAATTTATTGGCCTTGGATCAGCTCTGAATAATGTTCTGTCTGTGCAACGTCTATTGGCTTATTAGTAAGCTTCCCTCAGCAATAAGCCCGAGGGAAACCGTGGCATCCTGATACTACTTAACGCTTAATTTTTCTGCCCAAGCTCTTAACGCAATCAATTGATCTTTAATCGCGCCTTGAATACGTTCATCAACTAATTTGTTATTGCTATCGAAAGTATTGGAAAAAGCATTACAAAATACCTCCGGTTTGTTTAACGGATGCAAGTTGAGATAAACACAGACCTGACGCAAATGATATTGCGCGCGGGAAGTACCCATACCACCACCAGAACCCATAATGGCTACCGCTTTGCCATCCAACAAATAGTTATTGGCTTCACGCGAAGCCCAATCCAGCGCATTTTTCAATGCTGGGGCAATTGAGTAGTTATATTCTGGGCAGGCTAACAATAAGGCATCAGCTTGTGCCAACTGTTCTAACAACGTCACAACTGCGGCGGGCTTGGTTTCAATATCAGCATTATAAAAGGGTATATCTTTTAAATCGGCAAGGG
Organism: uncultured Thiothrix sp.; assembly: GCA_964498805.1. Classification (GTDB taxonomy): domain Bacteria; phylum Pseudomonadota; class Gammaproteobacteria; order Thiotrichales; family Thiotrichaceae; genus Thiothrix. The sequence continues at coordinate 3,651 of CAZCJE010000011.1, read as the reverse complement.
TGATTTCCATGCCTTCGGGTGTATGCGCCTGGGCATAACGCAGCATTTCCATATTAGTGGATTGAGCACGCAAGCTACCACAAATACCTAATACTTGAATCGTCATGAATGGCTTTCCTTTGATGTTCGTAGCGGGAAGAACTAGCCTAGCATAGAACGTATTTGCGTTTGAGTTGAAAATGGTGATTTATTATTAACTTTAAGTTAATGCATCTTTATTCCTCTCAGGCTAGAGCACTTGCTAATAATTCCGCTAAATGTTTAGCACGCTTGTCACCGTGTGCCTGCATTTGTTGTCGACAAGAAAAGCCATTGGCGACTACGCGGGCCTCAGGATGATGGCGCAACGTGGGTAATAGTGCTTGTTCAGCCATAGTAGAGGCCATATCAGCATGTTCGGCTTCTAAACCAAACGTACCCGCCATGCCGCAACAACCTGATTCGATTAATTCAAACTGGTGTTCAGGAATTAACTTTAAAACCCGGCGCATGGCTTTGATAGCTCCAACCGCTTTCTGATGGCAATGCCCATGTATCAGGGTATGACCGGGTAATGCTTTGAATGTCAGGTTAAAGCGTTTGGCGGTGATTTCCTTGGCAATAAATTCTTCTAGCAAAAAAACATGTTTGCTGATTGTTTCGGCTTCCCTACCCAAGCCTAGGGCTAAGGCATCATCGCGTAGTCCCAGTACACAAGAGGCTTCCAGCCCTACCACTACACATCCGGCCTGAATAGAGGGCAGTAACACATCGACTAAGCGTTTCGCTTCAGTGCGTGCTTGCTCAATCAGCCCTTGCGCCAGATAAGTACGTCCGCAACACAAGGGACGATCTGGCTCGGGTGTAGCCTCTGTTGGCTTTGCGATTTGCACCTGATAGCCAGCTGCCTGCAATACCTTGAGTGCAGCATTGGGTACCGCAGGGTCAAAGTAACGGCTGAAAGTATCCACTAGCAGCACTACGGTAGGTAAACCTGCTTTGGCTGTATCAGTCGCTATCGAAGCTGTAAAAGGAGTGGACACTGGTTGTGGTAGGGGACGTTTGGCACTTAAACCCAGCCAGCGTTCGACTAATCTCGCCAGTAATGGGCTACGATTACGCCATTGCACTAACCGATATAGCCAAGGCGCTTGATGCAGCCATTGCGGGGTATAGCCAAACAGACGGCTACGCAGGCTTAAACCCTCACGTTGCACGCGCTGAGCCAAATATTCAGCTTTAATCAGCGGCATATCGACATTGGCTTCACATTCGCGCTTACAACCTTTGCAACCCACACACAAGTCCATGGCTGCTGCTAAGGTTGGATCGGCTAAAGCTTGTTCGGCCAGATCACTATTGAGAGCCGCTTTGAGTAAGCGTACTCGTCCACCTGTGGAGAGGTTCGGATTGCCGCTCACCCGGTAACTTGGGCACATGACCTGTTTGCCAGTGGCTTCACATTGGCGACTATTAATACAAACCGCAATAGCTTTGGCGTAATTACCACCGGCTTTGGGAATATCCGCATACGCATCGCCCATACCAGCATCCTGATAGGCCGACCAATCAAGATAGGTTTTCATGGCAATACGCCCCCTTGCAAGCGGGTAAGGAGGCCTAAACTCGACATTAACACAAGGACAGACATGAGCAGAATCTTTACAAACGTGAATCGATGTTTGCTATCCATGCAAAATCTGCACCAGTCGTTTTTTTAGCCTAAATCTATGAAATAAAGGTAAAAACTATTGAGTTATTGCCACTATTTGTCATATCTCCTACAAAGGTAAAGCGGGTAACCATTAACGTAAGCTACCCATACGCCCTTGTTGGTAATCTAACATGGCTTGGCGAATCTCCTGAGCCGTATTCATGACAAAGGGACCGTGACCGACTACCGGTTCATGCAAAGGTTCGCCACTTAATACCAGTAAAGTGGTTTCAGTAGCGGTTTGCAATTGAATGCCATCCCCTTGTAATTCAAACACGCCCGCTTCAGCTGAGTGGATAACTTGTCCACCATTTACCTGTACTTGTCCTTGCCGCACTATGACCACGGTGGAATAGCCTTCTGGAATAGCCAGTTCCAGATTGGCCCCCGCCTGTAAGTGCATATCCCAAACATTAACCGGCGTATGGGTATGCGCAGGCCCGCTTTGGCCAGCAAAACTACCCGCAATCACACGTACACGACCTTGGTTATCCGCTAGCTCCACTACAGGAATCTGGGCATTAACAATCGCCTGATAAGTCGGTGGATTCATTTTGTCGCGTGCGGGCAGATTGACCCACAATTGAATGACTTCGAAGCGGCCGCCTTGTTGGGTGAAAGCAGGGGAATGGAATTCTTCATGGACCACGCCACCCGCTGCGGTCATCCATTGCACATCACCCCGCCCAATTTTGCCACCCGCACCAGAGGAATCGCGGTGCTCGACTTCGCCATCATAGACAATAGTTACGGTTTCAAAGCCTCGATGTGGGTGTTCACCTACACCACGTCGCCGGTTACCGGGGGCAAAATCATGGGGGCCTGCATAATCCAGCAATAAAAACGGGCTTTGTAATTCGTCCAGCCCACTGTTGTAAGCCAGTAAGGTACGAACTGGAAAACCATCACCCACCCAATGTTGACTGAGTGGAGGCTGGATACGATGCAGTTTTTTCAATGATGTCATGTTCGCACTCCTAATTAGGGTTGTTACACCATGATGGTTGCGAATAAGCATTTAACAAGGCAGTTAAAACAATCTATCCCATAGGTGAACCATGACCTGCTGTTTAGCAACATTAACCAGCCATGTGTGATCTCAGTTGGTTCTTTCCCAGACTATTTCCATTTCTTCGGCATCGCCTAGCGCTTTTTCCAGCGTTTCTAGTAAAGCCGCATCCACGCCTTGTTCCCAGAATAAATCCAGTTGAGTGCGGTTTAACCAGTAATCCTGATCCTGATCGTTTTCTTCCTCCAGGTGATCAAGCAGGTATTGGAGTTGGGTGTCAGTCAGGGTACCTATAGAAGTTCCTGTGGCTTTATTTTTTAAGACTATCATATGAAATCTCCATATTTTCATGGCTTAATTATGTTTCGACTATAGTCGATTTGGAAATTATTGCCTTGAAATAATTGGTCTTTCATCAACGGGGTATGACGATAATACTACCTGTTGCCAAGGTAATTTCATGCAGAAAACACAGTAAGCCTACTACTAGAGCCATCATCGCCAAAATAAACAGCACAGAAATCAGGGTAGACAAATTCATACCCAACATAGCACTGAGAAACAGGGTAGCTACTACGGTACAAATCAATAAGGCACAAGTAGTACACAAACCAATAGCCCAGTGAATCATACGTGCACGTTTGGTTAGAATAGTCATTTCGTATTGAATGACTTTGAGGGCAGGTTCATTAGCTTGTGAGCGTTCACTGTCTAGGGAGCGAAAGCGGTCAACTACCCGTGCTAACCGATTAACCAATACCGAGAGCATGGAGCCTACCCCGGCAAGTAAGAATACTGGCGCAACAGCCAGTTGAATGACATGAGCCACATCGGCAATAACATCGACTTCTTGCATCATTTTAAAAGCATTCTCTATAGGCAATGATTCCAATCATGCTACGCTGCTAAGGTCATTGACAATATGGAAGTGCTGGTCATGATTCGTCGT
>CAZCJE010000010.1:19504-61863 GCA_964498805.1 uncultured Thiothrix sp. | reverse complement strand
GGTTACAACCGTGAAAGGGTCGTGTCCTAGGCCTCTAGACGATAGGGTCGCTGATTAAACTATCAACTTACTTGTCATTGTCTCTTGGTGAGAACATTACGACGGTCGATAACCCGGCGAATAAAATTAAAAATCCAACCGGAACGATCATCAAGAAAAACTGTGCCAGATCATCTTTGTCAGCAAACATAAAGCCAAATCCGCAAACCAGACCAACTACTGTTAACACTAACCCAAGTATGATACTGTAACGACCAATGCGATCCATTTAAAACCTCACACAGGCCGGTTAAATTTTGGTGGAGCTAAGCGGGATCGAACCGCTGACCTCTACAATGCCATTGTAGCGCTCTCCCAGCTGAGCTATAGCCCCACGACTTGAGAGACGCGAATTCTGAAGGAATCCGCGTTTACTGTCAAGACTCTTATGACATTTTTTTAAAAACAATTTGCAAATGTTTTGTAGATACTCTGTCAAGTTAATCTCTTGTTATACTCAACGCATTGAAATAGAAAATATTTCCTACTAAACGTTGAATATATAGCGAGTAACCACTTTCAGATGTGTTTTCTGCCTAGGCTTGAGTCGTATTATGAGGTCATGTCAGGCTGCTACGGATAAAGCTAATAGCACTTTTAATGCGAGCCAAGGTACGTTCACGCCCAATCAATTCCAAGGTGATTTCCAAGGAAGGTGAAGAAGTGCTACCCGTCACCGCCACGCGCAAAGGTGGACCCACCTTGCCCAGTTTCAAACCCAATTTTTCACACGCCGCTTGGATAGCCATATGAATAGACTCGCCCTTCCACACACTTAAAGCTGCCAATTCTTCTGCAACTACCTGTAGGTTAGCTGCAGTGTCCGCTTTAAACTGTTTTTGCACAGCTACCGGATCAAAATCGGCAAAATCTTCGTAGAAATAGCGGCTTATAGCAACCATTTCCACTAAGGTTTTAGCACGTTCCCGTTGGGCGTTAATCACATCAGCTAATGCAGGACCAGTGCTAATATCCAGATTCTGTTGTTGTAAATGCCACTGCAATTGTTTTTCCAATTCCTCAACTGGCAAGGTTTTGAGGTAGTGCTGATTCAGCCATAACAACTTATCAGGGCTAAAGGCAGCGGGCGCGCGGTTGATATGTTCAAGTGAGAAATACTCAATCATTTCCTCGCGGGAGAAAATCTCCTGATCACCGTGTGACCAACCCAAACGCACTAAATAGTTCAGCAATGCCTGTGGGGTATAACCTTCATCCCGGTATTGCATGACGCTAACGGCCCCATGACGCTTGGAAAGACGCTGGCCATCAGAACCGAGAATCATAGGCACATGGGCAAATTTGGGGGGGACAAAACCAAGTGCACGCATAATATTGATCTGGCGTGGGGTATTATTAATATGATCATCACCACGAATTACATGAGTCACTTGCATATCAATGTCATCCACTACCACCGTCAGGTTGTAAGTAGGAGTGCCATCGGAACGCGCAATAATCAGGTCATCCAGTTCGCTATTACTGACGGTAATGGAACCACGAATCAAATCCTGAAACTCTACCGCGCCCTCTAAAGGGTTACGAAAACGGATGACCGGCTCAACCCCAGCCGGTGGCGTTTCCTGCTGACGGTCACGCCAGTAGCCGTTATAACGCGGTTTTTCCTTACGAGCCATTTGCTCTTCGCGCATCTGCTCCAGCTCTTCTTTGCTGCAGTAACAACGATAAGCATAGCCACTTTTGAGCAGTTGCTGAATCACTTCATTGTAACGGTCAAAACGCTGTGTCTGATAGAACGGGCCTTCATCGTGATTGAGTTCCAGCCATTCCATACCTTGCAAAATGGCGTCAACCGATGCCTGAGTTGAGCGTTCCAAGTCAGTATCTTCAATACGCAGAATAAAGGTACCGCCGGTTTTACGTGCATATAACCAAGAGAACAGAGCGGTACGAGCGCCACCAATATGGAGATAGCCAGTGGGGCTAGGAGCAAAACGGGTTCTGACGTTCATGGGATTCCAGTAGTCTTAGGTAAACCAAAGAGTGATTATGCCTGCTGTACACGCTTGAAAAGCAACAAATAAGCAAATGAAATGCAATAAATTTATTCAGTTGAAATTCAGTGCTACGGCGTATACTGGCGCTGCTTTTCAGGGCTAAAGGGGTAAGAATAAGAACAAAGGGGCTACACCCCTCGATTTATTCATTACTGAAGTGACCAATAGTAATAACAAGCTTCCAATATTAAAAGCCTTCTTCCAAGAAGGCTTTCTGCTGTTTAGGGGGCTAACCCGTAGGCCAATGCCTGCATGAGTACCCACGCATACAAACCTGCCATTACGTCATCCAGCATGATGCCTAGCCCGCCGTGAATCGTGCGATCCATACGCCGGATGGGCCACGGTTTCCAAATATCAAACAGACGAAACAGGAGGAAACCCAATACAATCCAGCCCCAACCAGCAGGTGCTGCCAACATCGTTAGCCAATAGCCAGCAAATTCATCCCAGACAATGCCACTATGATCATGCACCTGTAAACGTCGTGAGGATTCACCACAAATCCAGATACCAGCCAGAATGCTCACCAATAGCACCAGTAAGTAAGCCCAGCCAGGTAAATCTGCCAATAGCAAATAAAGTGGAATAGCTGCTAAGGTGCCAAAAGTGCCGGGGGCTTTAGGAGCTAAGCCGCTGCCAAAGCCAAACGCCAGCCAATGGACAGGGTCGGCTAGAACGACTCGAGCCGACACAGGTAAAGATTTATGAGCAACCACTATTCCCACTCAATGGTAGCGGGTGGTTTGCCAGAAATATCATAAACCACGCGGGAAACGCCTTTGATTTCGTTGATAATACGGCGTGATACCAAATCCAGGAAATCATAAGGCAGGTTAGCCCAACGAGCGGTCATGAAATCAATGGTTTCGACCGCACGCAGTGAAATAACATAATCATACCGACGCCCATCACCCGTTACCCCAACCGATTTCACCGGCAGAAATACAGCAAAGGCTTGCGAGGTTTTGTCATACAGATCGTGCCGACGCAATTCTTCAATAAAGATATGGTCAGCCAAACGCAGTAAATCAGCGTATTCTTTTTTCACTTCACCCAGAATACGCACCCCCAAGCCTGGGCCTGGGAATGGATGGCGATAGACCATTTCCGGTGGCAAACCTAGCTCTACACCCATCACGCGCACTTCATCTTTGAACAGTTCACGCAATGGCTCAACTAAGCCGAGTTTCATGTCTTCTGGCAAACCGCCAACATTGTGATGGGATTTAATCAGGTGTGCCTTGCCGGTTTTCGCCCCCGCTGATTCAATCACGTCAGGGTAAATCGTGCCTTGCGCTAACCATTTGGCATTGGTGAGTTTAGCCGATTCTTCATCGAAGATTTCTACAAACAGACCGCCAATGATTTTGCGCTTTCTTTCCGGGTCAGTCACACCGGCTAAAGCATCCAGGAAACGTTTTTCAGCATCTACGCGAACAACTTTAACGCCCATATGCTCGGCAAACATAGCCATGACCTGATCGCCTTCGCGGTGACGCAGTAACCCGGTATCAACAAATACACAGGTTAATTGCTTACCGATGGCTTTATGCAACAAGGCCGCGACTACCGATGAATCCACCCCACCGGATAAGCCTAGAATCACTTCATCCGCGCCGACTTTTTCACGCACGCTACGAATGCTGTCTTCAATAATATTCGCGGTGGTCCATAAGCCTTGGCATTCGCAAATATCACGCACAAAACGTTGCAAAATGCGTTTACCTTGCTTGGTATGAGTCACTTCCGGGTGGAATTGCAACGCATAGAACTGACGGAATTCATCTGCCATGCCTGCAATCGGTGCCGATTCGGTACTGGCCATTAGCTGGAAACCGACCGGCAATTGCGTGACTTTGTCACCGTGTGACATCCACACATCTAACAGGCCATGTCCTTGCGCATTGATGTGATCTTCAATATCACGCAATAACGCGGTGTGACCGTGTGCACGCACTTGGGCATAACCGAATTCGCAATGACTGGATGACTCTACCGCGCCACCGAGCTGAACCGCCATGGTTTGCATGCCATAGCAAATGCCCAGAATAGGTATACCTAGGGTAAAGATATTTTCAGGTGCTTGGGGCGGTTCGGTAGCGGTAACCGATTCAGGCCCACCAGAAAGGATAATGCCTTTGGCACCATAACGGGCGACGAACTCTTCACCTACATCCCATGGATAGATTTCGCAATACACGCCCACTTCACGGACGCGCCGCGCAATTAACTGCGTGTACTGGGAACCGAAATCCAGAATCAGAATTCGGTCAGCATGAATATTTTGTGTCATGTCATTACACCCGGTAGTTTGGCGCTTCTTTAGTAATGGTTACGTCGTGGACGTGTGATTCACGCATCCCCGCACTGGAAATGCGTACAAACTGTGGTTTAGTGCGCATTTCTTGCAAATCCTTGCAACCGACATAACCCATACTAGCGCGTACCCCGCCCATCAACTGATGCACGATAGGAGCCAATGGGCCTTTGTAAGGTACACGGCCTTCAATACCTTCCGGTACTAATTTATCAGCCGCATTTTCGGATTCCTGGAAGTAACGGTCACTCGAACCTTTTGCCATAGCACCGAGTGAACCCATGCCGCGATAAGATTTGTAAGACCGGCCCTGATACAGCTCCACTTCACCGGGTGCTTCTTCAGTACCAGCAAACATACCACCGAGCATAACAGTATGGGCACCGGCTGCAATCGCTTTAGCTACATCACCAGAGTAGCGAATACCACCATCGGCAATCAAAGGCACGCCGGTACCAGCTAAGGCTTGAGCTACATTTATGACTGCAGAAACCTGGGGTACACCCACACCCGCCACAATACGGGTGGTACAAATAGAACCGGGACCAATACCGACCTTAACCGCATCCGCTCCCGCTTCAACCAGCGCCAAAGCGCCTTCACCGGTGGCAATATTGCCGCCAATCACTTGCACATGCGGGAACGTTTGCTTAACCCAACGCACCCGGTCCAATACACCTTGCGAGTGGCCATGCGCAGTATCGACTACCACAACATCAACACCCGCTTCCACCAGTGCACGCACACGGTCTTCTGTGCCGTAACCGACACCAACCGCAGCACCAACACGTAAACGACCTTGGTCATCTTTACAGGCATTAGGGAAATCGGTGGATTTTTGAATATCTTTAACCGTAATCAGGCCACGCAACTGGAATTGCTCATTTACCACCAACACTTTTTCAATACGGTGAGTATGCAACAGTTTGCGGATCTGACCTTTGCTAGCCCCTTCTTGTACCGTCACCAAGCGCTCTTTTGGCGTCATAATGGTGCTGACAGGTTCGTCTAGACGAATTTCAAAACGCAGGTCACGGCCGGTGACAATACCCACCAAATCCTGACCTTCAACTACCGGCACCCCAGAGATATTATTCGCACGAGTCAGGGCTAATACTTCCCGAATCGTGGTATTAGGAGTAACGGTAATAGGGTTTTTAATAATGCCACTTTCGTACTTTTTAACCATGCGCACTTGATCGGCTTGTGCCTGGGCGCTCATGTTCTTATGAATGATACCCATACCGCCTTCCTGAGCCAGGGCAATGGCCAGACGGGCTTCGGTGACGGTGTCCATTGCTGCTGATAGCAAGGGGATATTCAGGGTGATTTCGCGGGTCAAAGGGGCTTGCAGATTGGCGTCCGCAGGCAACACAACAGAGTGCGCAGGCACCAGAAGAACGTCATCGAAAGTAAGGGCTTCCTGAAGGATACGCATGATGCTTATGTCCGGTCTGTGAGAAATAAGCGGTTCATTATAAAGGTTTGACGTGCACCCGGTAAACTGTTATCACTAGCGGCTCTTAGTTGAAAACTTTTGGCTTGCAAGCCTACTCTATCCTGCCTAAGCCTAACCTATTGCCCTAAATCACCATGCAATCTGAACGTCTTGTCTTGACTGTTTCCCAACTTAACAATGAAGTCAGCCAGTTATTGGCACAAGGCTTTCCGGCCTTATGGGTGGAAGGAGAAATCTCCAATTTTACCCGCGCCTCTTCCGGCCATTGCTACCTAACATTAAAGGATGCCGGGGCACAAATTCGCTGTGCTATGTTCAAAAGCCGCGCTGCTTCACTCAAGCTAAATCCCCGTAATGGTCTTAAGGTTTTAGTCCGCGGTAAAGTTGGCTTGTACGAACCACGCGGCGATTACCAAATGGTCATTGAGCATATGGAAGATGCCGGTGAAGGCATTTTGCAGCGTCAATTTGAAGAGCTTAAACGCCAGCTGCAAGCCCAAGGGCTATTTGCTGACGAACATAAACAAGCCTTGCCCACTTTCCCCCGTTGTATTGGGGTCGTGACCTCTCCGACCGGGGCGGCTATTCGCGATATTCTCAATGTTCTAAAACGGCGTTGCCCACACATTCCGGTCTTCATTTACCCGGTTGCAGTGCAAGGCGAAGGCGCGAGTGAGCAAATTGCGCGCGCGATTCAGCAAGCCGAGCAGGATCAACGCTGCGATGTTTTGATTGTGGCGCGTGGGGGCGGTTCGATTGAAGACTTATGGTCGTTTAATGAAGCCGTGGTTGCGCATGCGATTTATGCTTGTTGCATTCCTATCATCAGTGGAGTTGGGCATGAAATCGATTTCACTATTGCCGATTTTGTTGCCGATAAACGAGCGCCAACGCCATCAGCAGCAGCTGAATTGGTAAGCCCGGATAGGATGGCGCTGCAACAACGGGTGCAACGTCTTTATTTGCAATTAAAACGGCAAATGTATCGCCATTTGCAGCAGGAAGCCGAACATGTCAGGCGCTTGCGGCAACGCTTAGCCAATCAACGCCCCCTAAATCGTTTGCAGCAAGGTCAACAACGTCTAGATGAACTGGATATGCGTTTAACCGCCATCTTGCAACGACGCTTGCAGCGTCAACACGACAAACTGGCGCATTTGCATACCCGCTTACAAGCGCAATCACCTTTGCGCCAAATACGTCAGCAACAACTCCAAATAGCGCAGTTACAACAGCAATTAACCCAACGTTTGCAGCAGCAATTAGCAACCGCCCAAGCTCGTTTACAATTGCAAGCCGGTAAGTTACATGCGCTTAGCCCTTTGGCTACACTTGAGCGCGGTTACAGCATTGTGCGCGAGGCTTATACCCATACGTTGATTCGCGATATTCAGGAAGTGCAAGCTGGGCAAATACTCAACATACAGCTGAAAAATGGTACGTTTGCCAGTATCGTTCAACAGATTCAAACCTTAACACCGGATTAATCGACCCCTGCCATTGGAATTCATGACAATGCTCAGACAGTTCAGCAGAATTTGCTGAAATTTCTGTGGTTTTGGCTAAAATGGGCGACTTTATCGGACAAGCGCCTAATTAAGTAGCCAACAATGCAAACTCACCAAACCCGCAAGGGTATTATTCTCGCAGGCGGTAGCGGTACCCGGCTGTATCCGCTGACTCGGGCCATCAGTAAACAATTGATGCCTATCTATGATAAACCGATGATCTATTACCCCCTAACAGTACTAATGCTGTCGGGCATTCGGGATATCCTCATTATTACCACCCCAGAAGATTCGGCTTTATTCCAGCAGTTACTGGAAGATGGTGCACAATGGGGCCTCAATATCCAGTATGCGGTGCAACCCAAACCGGAAGGCTTAGCCCAGGCTTTCCTGATCGGTGCTGACTTTTTAGGTCATAACCCTGCTACTTTGATTTTGGGTGACAATATTTATTACGGTGAAGGTTTGTCCCAACGCTTGCAAACGGTAACGACGCAAACAGATGGCGCTACTGTGTTTGCTTATTACGTCAAAGACCCGGAACGCTATGGCGTAGTTGAATTTGATGCCAATGGTCAAGCCATTAGTATTGAAGAAAAACCCATCCAACCCCGTTCCTCTTACGCGGTAACCGGTTTGTATTTCTACGATAACCAAGTAGTCGATATGGCGCGTGAAGTACGCCCCTCCGCGCGCGGTGAGCTGGAAATTACTACCCTCAACCAAATGTACCTCGAGCGTAATCAGTTACAGGTAGAAATTCTCAAGCGCGGCACGGCTTGGCTGGATACAGGTACGCATGCTTCTTTGTTAGATGCTTCCAACTATATCCGCGTGATTGAAGAACGTCAGGGCCTAAAAATCGCCTGTCCGGAGGAAGTGGCATGGCGTATGGGCTATATCAATGCGGAACAATTGCTAGGCTTAGCCGAACCTTTGAAAAAAAGCGGTTATGGTTTGTACTTGACTGGATTACTGTCATGAAAATTATCGATACCCAAATTCCTGAAGTCAAAATTCTCGAACCGCAAGTGTACGGCGATGCCCGTGGCTTTTTCCTTGAAACCTGGAATCAGCGCACCTTTGCGGCATTAGGTTTGGATATCAACTTTGTGCAAGACAATCACAGCCGTTCAGGACAAGGTATTTTGCGCGGGTTGCATTATCAGATTCGTTATCCGCAAGGCAAATTGGTACGGGTAACACAAGGCAAGGTATTTGATGTTGCAGTGGATTTACGTCAATCCTCGCCTACATTTGGTCAATGGGTAGGCACAGAGCTATCCGCTGAAAATCGGCGTATGTTTTGGGTACCACCGGGTTTTGCACACGGCTTTTATGTGTTGAGTGAATCAGCAGACTTTTTGTATAAATGCACCGATTTCTTTATGCCGGAATACGATCGTAGCCTGCGCTGGGATGATCCTGCCCTAAATATTAACTGGCCTTTGCTTAATAACCAGTCGCCCATGATTTCTGCTAAAGATGCCGCTGCCAAATCCTGGCAAGCAGCGGAGAAGTTTGCATGAAAGTGCTACTCACTGGCGGACATGGGCAATTAGGGCGGGAATTACAGGCAACTTGTCCACCTTCTGTGCAACTGCTGGTTACAGATCATGCCAATCTGGATATTACCCAAGATAACCAGCTTAAAGCTTGGCTGGATAAACACCAACCACAAGCCATTATTAACGCAGCTGCTTATACTGCTGTGGATAAAGCGGAAAGCGATGCAGATACTGCTTATGCGATTAATCATCTAGCGGTAGAAACTCTAGCGCGACAAGCCAACAAACGTTCGCTGTACCTTATTCATATTTCGACCGATTTTGTGTTTGACGGCCAGCAAACCACGCCTTATTTACCCATGGATCATTGCAATCCTTTAGGTGTATATGGCGAAAGCAAACTCGCTGGTGAACAAGTGGTACGTGAATATTGCCAAAATGCCGCTATTATTCGTACTGCGTGGTTGTATTCCAGTTACGGTAATAATTTTGTCAAAACCATGCTGCGCCTGATGCGCGAACGCCCTACTTTGGGTGTGGTCGTTGATCAGGTTGGTACACCTACCTGGACCCGTACCTTGGCTATGACCATCTGGTATTTTCTCCAGGCACGCCCGCAAGGGATTTTCCATTGTGCTGATAATGGTGTAACCAGTTGGTATGACTTTGCGGTAGCTATTCAGGAAGAAGCTTTACAGTTGGGTCTGCTCAACAAGGCTATTCCAATTAAGCCCTTACTTAGTGCTGAATACCCAACCGCAGCCCGACGCCCAGCCTATAGTGTGCTGGATAAACGCGCTACCGAACAAGTGCTAGGCGACGCTTTGCCGCATTGGCGAGTCAGCCTGCGGCAGATGCTTAAACAATTAAAACAGGAATCTACGTCTGCATGACGACCTATCAACCTAAACGTTTACTGGTAACCGGCGGTGCTGGTTTTATCGGTACCAATTTTGTGCATTACTGGCTGAATAAGTATCCCCACACGCATGTGGTGGTACTAGATGCCTTAACCTACGCCGGACGGCGAGAAAATCTACAGGTCTTCGCCACTCAAGCTAATTTCCGCTTTGTCCAAGGGGATATCCTGGATCAGGAGTTAGTGGAAAACCTGCTATTAAGCGAAAACCTCGATACGATCGTCCACTTTGCTGCCGAATCGCACGTTGACCGCTCTATTTATGGCCCAGATGCCTTCTTCCGTACCAATATTGATGGGACGCATAGCCTGTTGAAAGCGGCTAAAAAGGCTTGGCTAGAGGAAAAACCAGGGTTTGCCCATCGTTTTCATCACATTTCCACCGATGAAGTGTATGGCACTCTGTCGCCTACCGACCCGGCTTTTACCGAAACCACGCCGTATGCGCCTAATTCGCCATACGCAGCCAGTAAAGCCTCATCTGACCATATAGTACGTGCTTATCACCATACTTATGGTTTACAAACCACTACTAGCAACTGCTCCAATAACTACGGCCCTTATCAATACCCGGAAAAACTGATTCCCTTAGCCATTTCGCGTTTGTTGCAAGGCCAACCCGTACCCATTTATGGCGATGGCCAACAGATTCGTGACTGGCTGTATGTGGAAGATCATAATCGTGGGATTGATCTGATTCTGCACAAAGGCAAAGTCGGGGAAACCTATAATATTGGCGGCAATAATGAACAGGCCAATCTGAATTTGGTGCATGAATTATGTGCATTACTGGATGAGCGCTTCCCGGATTCGGAACACGCCCCCCATCATCAGCATATTACCTATGTCACCGACCGCCCCGGTCATGACCGCCGTTATGCAATTGATAATCGCAAGATTTGTCGCGAATTAGGCTATCAACCGCAAGAAACTTTCCAATCCGGTCTGGCCAAGACCCTCGATTGGTATCTGCAACGCCCCACCTTCTGGCAAGATGATATCCAGTTGTTTGGAACCCACGGGAGCAATTCGTAATGCAATGCCGTATCTGTGGCAGTCAGGCTGAACATAGGACTTATATTGCCAAGGAAATGATGCTGGGCTTACGTGATGAACACCCTTATTTCCAGTGTTCAGAGTGTGGCTGTCTGCAAATTCAGCACATTCCGGCTAATTTGGGTGATTATTACCCGGAAAACTATTATTCCTACAGCAGCCCTGCCCGTCGCGACAATGCCATTAAGACGCTGCTATTGCAGCAGCGGGATCGCTATGCCGTCACTAATCAAGGTTTGCTTGGCAAGTTTATGCAGCTATGGTCAACCAATGACAAATTAGCCACGCTTGCCGCAACGGGGATTACACCAGCTGCCAGCATTCTGGATGTGGGCTGTGGTGCGGGCCATTTGTTGTATTCGCTGCGGGAAATTGGCTTTGAACATGTTCTAGGCATAGACCCGTTTAATCGTAGCGATATCCAGTATGACAATGGCCTACGGATTGAAAAGCGCGATATTTTCAGCGAACAGGGTCAGTGGGATTTAATTATGTTCCACCACTCGTTTGAACATTTGCCAGACCAACAAGCTCACTTAAAACAAGCTTTTAACTTGCTTAAACCGGGTGGTATGGCGTTATTACGTATTCCTACGGTTTCCTCATGGGCATGGCAAGAATATGGCGTGAACTGGGTACAACTGGATGCGCCCCGCCATTTATACCTACATTCGCTTAAAAGTATGCAACGGTTGGCAGAACAAACTGGCTTTAAGACTGAAAAGGTCAGTTACGATTCTAATGCTTTGCAATTCTGGGGTAGCATGCAATATCAACAAGATATACCGCTACGTGACCCACGCTCCTGGGCAGAATCCCCGCAAAACTCGCTATTTACCCGTCAACAGATGCATGAATTTAGCTATCGAGCGCGTGAACTTAATAACGTCAATCAGGGTGATCAGGCTGCGTTTTACTTGAGGAAACCGGCATGACCCAACCTAAAGCCAAATTACTAGCCATTTCCTCCCCCGGTGGTCACTGGATACAGCTTAACCGCCTATGTAAACAGTTGGAAAACCGCTATGACATTATTTATGCCATGCCAGATGCCTTATTTAAGCCACAGCAAAACACGCGGGTTTATTCCATAGTTGATGTGAGTGCAGATGATAAATGGCGCTTGCTGCCGTGTGCCCTACAAGTGCTCTACATTCTGCTCAAAGAACGCCCAAAAGCAATTCTGTCTACCGGAGCAGCGCCAGGTGCGGTGGCCATTGGCTTAGGTAAATTATTAGGTATCCGCACCATTTGGGTGGATAGCATTGCCAATGTCAAACAATTATCACGCGCTGGACGGCTGGTACAAAAACACGCGGATGTTTTCCTTACCCAATGGCAACATCTCAGCGATGGCCAAACCGTTTTATTTAAAGGAGCGGTATTGTGATTTTTGTGGCTGTTGGTACCCAGTTTCCCTTTGATCGCCTCGTTCGCTATGTGGATGAGTGGGCTAGTCAGCATCAAGTGAATGGTATGGCGCAAATTGCGGAAGGTATGTACACACCACAGCATTTGCAGTGGCAACGCTTTATGACTACGGCAGCATTTAATCAGCAGCTGCAGACCGCTAGCTTGATTATTTCTCATGCAGGTATGGGCAATATCATTACCGCGCTGGAACAGCGTAAACCGATTATTGTCATGAATCGTCAACATGCGCTTGGTGAACATCGCAATGATCATCAGCTGGAAGGATTAGCATGGATGAGCCAGTTGCCGGGTGTTTATACCGCGTCTAGTCAAGAACAATTGTATGCCTTGCTAGAACGCCGCCATACTTTGCAACCGGCTGCTGCGGCACCGGATGCACACTTGCAGTCACTGGTTGACTTTATTGATCAGGCCATTCGCCAATGATCCCCAAAATACCGGCTTTGCTCTTAACCACGATTGTGTCCACCGTTGCGCGTTTTGCAGGCGTGGGTTTGAACTTTGCGGTAGCTATTGTGTTAACCCGTACCTTATCCATGCAGGAAGCCGGTATGGTTTTTATGCTGATGACGCTGGTAACGGGTGTTTCCCTATTTAGCCGCTTAGGGGTCGAACAATGGCTAGTGCGCGATGTCGCCCGCTTACCGGAACAGGATGTGGATCTGCAAGGCAGTTATTTACGCGATAGTTACCGCCTGATTTTACTCAGCAGTGGTATTTTCATGTTAGGTTGGTTAATCCTGATTCCGCTGGCTCAACATCGCTTGTTTGATGATGCTATTCAGGCATTACCTTTAGCGGTTGCTAGTAGCGGTATTCTATTTTTTAACCTGCTTATGATGAATTCGGCTTTTCTCAAAGCCATTCGCCACACTTCACAATCTATTTTGGTGCAAAACTCGCTGCCAGCGATTGCGTATATGCTGCTATTGTTAGTGGGGTGGAGTTTTTATCAACAAGACCAAGGGTATTTGCTGCTGTATACGCTTTCCTTAATGCTGGCGGGTTTGGCGTCATTCTATTGGTTACGACCTTGGTTGAAACACCTGCATCCGCGTCAAACCACGCAGTTTTCACTCAAAGCGGTTTTGCAGCAATCCCTGCCATTAGCACCGGTATCATTCTTTTCTTTTTTGATGCTGTGGGCGGATACTCTGCTGACGGGTTTATTGCTGAAAAATGAGGACGTGGCGTTATTTACCGTCGCTGCCCGTTTATCTTTTGTCAGTCTGTTTTTTCTCGGGGCATTAGATGCCACCATTTACCCGCGCCTGTTGAAAATACACAAACAACAACCGCAACAACTGGTGCGTTTCTTCTGGCAAGCCACGGCATTGGTGGCTGGTGTACTAGGTAGCGTAACTCTGCTCCTGTTGGTGGCAGGTAATACCCTGCTACAGGTATTCCGCCCCGAATACGTCCAGGCTGGCCCTACCCTGAACCTGCTACTGGTGGCCCAACTGGTACGAGCTTTGAGCCTAACCTTTTCCTTTCTGTTTATCATGCAGGATAAGGTCCGTTATCTGAATATTCTGCTAATGGTGGCGCTAGGCATTAATATTGTAGCCAATACCCTGTTAATTCCTTGGCTTGGCATTGAAGGTGCAGCCATCTCCACCTTGATAGCTAACCTATTTCTCACTGCAGGGGCGGTCATACTATTTTTCAAGTACCGACTTTTAACCAGTAGCCCGTTACCCCCTAAGGGCCAACATGCTTAGATTGCTCGCTATCCTGTTTGTTATTTCCATATTTATACCGGCTGAGTTTTATCTCATGCTCGGTTCAGTGCGTCTGGAAGCCTATCGTTTGGTATTGGCTTTGACGCTGCTCTATGTCTTGCTGGATATCCGGCGTGTATTGGCCATGGCTGATGTAGTCGATATTTTGTTGGTGGCCTTGATTGGCTTTGTCTTTGCCAGTTTTGCCTATAACCATGGTTTGCAAAAAGCGGTCGAATCGACTGGTATTTACGCGATTGAAACGCTGGGTGCTTTTTATCTAGCGCGCTTGTATATCACCACGCCTGAACGCTTTTTTCAGGTTAACCAATGGTTTATTACCCCATTAGCTCTTCTGACCATACTGACCCTGTACGAAGCCTTCAGTCATCATCGCATCCTGCATGATTTAGCACGATTTATAACCGGCCATGAAGGGCTTGATGCCCGTTTATACACGAATGATTATGTGCGCATGGGCCTTCTGCGCGCCACTAGCCTGTTTGAACACCCCATTCTGTATGGCACCCTAATGGCTATGTTCTTTCCATTTGCAGTGCTAATGCTGTGGCGTTACCGACAAGGGACCCAAGCTTTAAAAGTCATAGGGCTTAGTATTTCCATGCTACTGACTTTTTCCTCAGCGCCGTTGTTATCGGTTATTTTTCAAAGCTTTCTAACCTTTTTAGTACGTTTTTGGCACAGCGCCAAACGTTTTTGGGTGGCATTATTTTGCGGTGGGCTTGCGATCTCGTTTTTGATTGAAACGTTTTCCAACCGCGGTTTCTTCGGCATTCTGATTTCGTATTTAACGTTTAATCCTAATACCGGGTATTTCCGCCTCTTGCAATGGCAATTTACCGCTGATGATATTGAGCAGCACCTAATTTTGGGTATTGGCCATCACGACTGGACACGTCCGTACTGGATGGATTGGATGGGTAATAGTATCGATAGTTTCTGGCTGTTGCTAATCCTGCAACACGGTTTATTTGCCCTCCTCATGCTATTGCTGGCCTGCTTTTATGCCAGTTTCAATATTCTGAATTTGGTGCATAAACACCATGCACAAAATCGCTGGATGGTAACGGCGTGGTTATTATCTTTTATATCATTGCTGTTTATTGGCTTTACAGTAGATTATTTCGGCAAGTTGCAACCAGTATTTTTCTTCATCTTAGGGGCCATTAATTGGGCCAAATATTATCCGCTGTGGAATCAACAAATCATTAATAAAATCTATAATAGCGAAGGTGAAAACCTTGACGCTTCTGCTTATCCCACCCCAACCCCTGAAGATTCACTATGAGATTACGTTTTATCAATAACACTGTTTTCATGTGGCTTGTTTATCTACGCGACACATTACTGTGGTGGCGAACTTGGTATTTTCGCACGCTGTATGGCATGAATCTTGCTGAAGATGTGCGGATTTCATTCAAAGCCCGGCTTGATAAAACCAATCCTCGTTGCATTGAAATTGGCCCGAAAACCTATGTCGCTTTTGATTCAATTATTTTATCGCATGACTATGCTACTCGTCGTCACGGTGGTATTTTTGAACAAAAAACTCGCATTGGTGCTAACTGTTTTATCGGTTGCGGTGCTATTATCCTGCCGGGCATAACCATTGGTGATCAGGTGATTGTTGGGGCAGGCAGTGTCGTTACCAAAGACATTCCATCAAATTCAATTGTGGGGGGCAATCCAGCAGTGATATTGCGCTCCGGTATTCAGACGACTGCTTATGGGAGGTTGGCATGAGCATGCCTGAAGTCAGTGTAATTCTAGTGTCTTATAACACGGCTAATTATATTCAACGCGCCTTAGAATCGCTGTTTCACGAAACCCTGTTGACCAAAACCGAAGTGATTGTGGTGGATAATGCCTCAACCGATGACTCGGTTATGGTGTTAAAGCATCAATTCCCTCAAGTGCATCTGATTGAATCCAAGCGTAATTTAGGATTTGCCGGTGGTGTACGCTTAGGTGCAATCCAAGCACGCGGCCAATACTTGTTACTGCTCAATCCGGATACCGTAATCCTCAATGCTGCTATTGATCGTTTGATGGCATTTGCTCGCATCCACCCTACTAATGGTATTTGGGGTGGTGTTACTTTGAATAATGATTTAAGTCTAAACACGCAGCACGCTTGGTCTAAACCCACCTTTATGAGCTTGCTATTCAGTGCATTAGGCTTAAGCAAAGTCTTTAGCAAAACCTGTTTATTCAATAATGCCAATTACGGCTGTTGGAAACGCAACACAGTCAAAGAAGTCGATATTCTTTCAGGCTGCTTTTTTCTCACCAGCAAAACCCTTTGGAACCGACTGGATGGTTTGGACACCAGTTTCTTTATGTATGCCGAAGAAGCAGATTACTGTCTGCGTGCCAAAGCCTTAGGCTATCAACCGATCGTCACACCCGATGCGACTATCATCCATCATGGTGGGGTTAGCCATAACCGTTTTTCCGGCAAAATGGTTAAATTGCTGAAAGGGAAAATCGAGTTAATCAACCGGCATATTGCACCGTGGAAACGACCCTTCTTCAAGTTCTTGATTTATTTGTATGTCCTGAACAAGAATCTTTCCCACACCTTGCTTAAACCCCGTTCTGAACAGCATCGGGAATGGCAGACCGTATTTGCCCAGCGTGCTGATTGGTTACAGGGGTATCGTTAATGGCTAGTGTCATTGTTCCTGCGCATAATGAAGCCAATGTCATTCGCACTTGTTTGGATAGTCTGGTCAATCAACCTGGGCTAGATACCTTAATTGTGGCATGCAATGGCTGTACAGATGATACAGCGGCTATTGTTCAACACGAATATCCGCAAGCAATCTGTCTAGATATTGCGCTACCTTCCAAGGTAAATGCCTTGAATGAGGCTGAAAAATATATCACTAGCTGGCCGGTTTTTTATATTGATGCGGATACTCGCCTGTCACCCAATGCCATTGAAGTGATTACCCAAGCCCTAGCTGAGGGGAAAACCTTATTAGCTGCACCAGAACCGGTCATTGATACCCGACATTCTTCATGGTGGGTCAAACAGTATTACCGTACTTGGCTACAATTGCCTTATATCCGCGAAGGTGTGGTAGCCACTTGTAGTTATGTCATTACCGAACAGGGTCATGAGCGTTTTGAACGGTTCCCGGAAGTCATTAATGATGATGGTTTTGTACGCTGCCTATTTAGCCGTGAAGAACGTCGCAATATACCCGGTGCCCAAATCTTCATTACCGCCCCTAAAGACTTAGCGTCGTTAATCAAGATCAAAACCCGCGCTCGTTTGGGCAATATGCAACTGGCAGCCTTGAAACAATGCAAGCGTTTTGACCAAAAACCCTATGGTCGCATTATGCAGGAACGCTTGCTTAGCAAAGAATTTATACCCGTATTGGTTTATCTGTTTATTGCCACCGCCATTCGCATGCGGGCAGCAAAACAGTTCCAGAATCTGCAATCCTATATCTGGGAAAAAGATCAAACGTCACGTCAGACGAAAACCTAACTTAACAAGGAAATTTTCTCTGCATAAAATATTTTTTAATGTATTTTTTTTGCGACAATAGGTGGGTAAATAGGCTATATTAGGGGATGATTCTAGCGGTTCGAGTGTCCTGCAGATGGTATCTCCGCTAACAATTGCTTGGTGAATCAATAGGATGATAAATGCTTTCTAGTCACGCTCACATTTGTGGATACAACGCAGAGTGTTGCTTTTTTACATCAAGCCGAACCTGTTTATTCTACAAACACCCCTGATAATAAAGTCCATGACGGCTTGCTCCGCAAACGTCAGCAGAGGATAACGCTTAAATGGAAACGTTGAAGGTAGACAAAAGAATCAGCTCCGAACTTGCTTATCGCAGTACGGATACACTTATCATTCTTGGCATCCTCTTGCTTGCCTGCATGTATTCCAGAACCTATAACATGGAAGGGTATCTAGCTGCAGGCTTAGGGGCTGCCTTGTTATTCAGTCTCGTTGGTCAGTTTACGGGAATCTACACATCTTGGAGTGGCCGTCCTTTTTTGCGTGATGAAGGTTTGCGCATTATTGTGACCTGGTTAACTACCTTTTTGTTCCTTATATTTATCATTTTTACCGCAAAAACTTCAGAACGTTATTCACGTTTTGTTTTAATTAGCTGGTTATTTCTTACACCCGTGTTGCTGGTCTCTAGCCGTTATATTTTACGTTCTTTACAGGCAACCTTTAAACGGGTAGGTATCAATAATCGCACCATTGCGATTGCCGGTATTACTGAACAAGGCCTGCGCTTTGCACAAACACTGGAAAAACAACCGGATTCCGGCTTTCAGATAGCTGGCTTTTACCATCTTGATGATACAGTACCACCGAGTGCTTTACCGAATACCTATGCTTGCTTAGGTGATACAGCCAGTATGCTTGAAGCTGCCCGCTCAGGTGAATGGAGCCAGATTTACTTGGCTTTACCCACTGAACAATCGTCTAAAACCCGCCGAATCCTTCAGGAATTAGCTGATACCATTACACCTATTCGGCTGATACCAGATAACTTTACCAAATCTTTGCTGAACAGCCGCTATATGGAAATTGCTGATACCCCTGTCATATGTGTTTATGATGCACCTTTATCCTTGCGTAAAGTATTAATCAAACGTCTGGAAGACATTATTTTAGGCTTTTTAATTTTACTGCTGGTATCACCTTTGATGTTGGCGATTGCTATGGCTATTAAGCTTACGTCTAAGGGGCCAATTCTGTTCAAGCAAACCCGCCATGGTTTACGAGGGGAAAAATTTCAGGTATTAAAATTCCGCACGATGAGCGTGTGTGAAAACGGTTGCCATATTAAACAAGCCACCCGTAATGATCGCCGCATTACCCGAGTGGGGGCATTTTTACGCAAAACCTCTCTTGACGAACTGCCTCAATTTATCAATGTGCTGCAAGGACATATGTCCATTGTTGGCCCTCGCCCACACGCTGTTGCCCATAATGAAGAATACCGCCAACTGATTCCCGGCTATATGCTGCGTCATTTGATGAAACCTGGCATTACCGGTTGGGCGCAGGTTAATGGTTGGCGTGGCGAAACGGATACATTGTTCAAGATGCAAAAGCGTGTAGAACTGGATATGGAGTATATTCGCGGTTGGAGTTTTGGTTTGGACATGAAAATCATCCTTGTGACAGCATTTAAAACTCTCAGTGATAAAAATGCCTATTAATTTGGCCTAGGTTGTAACAGCTTGTGAGGATTGAACAACTTACCTTTACACGTTATATCGCAGCCTTAACTGTGGTGTTTTTTCATTACGGCAGCAGCGTTTTTCCGGCTAATCTGCCACTCATTAAGCCTGTCTTAGCAGCAGGACCCATTGCCGTCAGTTATTTTTATGTACTGTCGGGCTTTATTATGGCTATTGCTTATTATCGGCCGCAAAGCAAACAACCCTTTGATACCAAACGCTATTGGGTAGCACGTTTGGCTCGCATTTATCCGGTTTACCTGCTAGCCCTACTCCTAATGATGGCGGCTAAATTTAAAGGGGCAGGTAGTGACCTGACTACTGTTACTTTAAGTGTGAGTATGTTACAAGCTTGGATTCCGGGTTTCCCGCTTACTTTGAATGCGCCGGGTTGGTCATTGTCTGTTGAAGCGTTCTTCTATCTGCTGTTTCCGCTATTGATACTTGGTATCCAGCGCCGTTCTCTGCTTTGGTTAACGCTTGTAACCCTGTCACTGTGGTTGTTGACGCAGCTTGTGCATACCTGGCTCTTGAATAGCCCAGCTTACCAAGCCTTTTCACCATTGCATGACTTTATTTATTACAATCCGCTCATGCATGTGAATACCTTCCTGATTGGCTTTCTAGCCGGAGTCTGGTTGCAACAGGGTAATGGTGCATGGCTTCACCAGCCTACTTTTAATCATATGGCCTTGATTATGGTTAGTCTGGCCATTGTGGGGATGCTTGGTAGCCGTGAAGCATTAATGACTGCTACCCACGTGCATTTTGATTATACCAATGGCTTGATAGCACCTTTATTCATTGGGCTGATTCTACTGCTAGCCCTGAATACTTCAAGCCTAAAAGATATTTTGCAGCACCCTTGGTTGATTCTGCTGGGTGAGGCCAGTTTTTCTTTGTATATCCTGCAAAAACCTTTGCACGGTATTTACGAAAAACTCATGCCAGCCTGGATAGCACCGGATAGTGCCCTGCATTTTTATCTGTTTATCATTCTCCTAACAGGCATTGCTTTGTTTTCATACTGGTTTTTTGAAACTCCACTACGACGTTTCATCAACAACTTTGTTAACCGCTAGCCTTGAGAATTGCTACAATCGAGCGCTTTACCAACCAGACCGGTCAACCTAAACCTGAGCATGCAAGATAACAAACCCCATTTACCCCATCAGCGGGGGCACTTTATGTCGGTTAACGACCTTTATAGCGCACAGGATAATCTGGACCTGCGTGAGTTTGGACGTACTTTAATACGTCATAAACGCATGATTCTGGCAATCACCGGCCTTACCCTGCTTTTAATTTTGTTAGCAACGCTGTTAAGCAAACCTGCCTATCGTGCTACTGCTACGCTGCAAATTGAGCGTGAACCTACCCGGGTGGTCGATATTGATTTCCTTGGTAATAGTGATATCCGCGATACTCGCGACTTCTACCAAACCCAATTTGAGTTAATCCGTAGCCGTGCTTTGGCTGCGCAAGTGATTAAGGATCTGAAATTACAGGATACTCTCGGCGACCCTTCCATTCTCAAACAACTTAAACAGTGGTTAGGGTTTGGTGACACCAGTAATATTCAATCTGAACTAGAAGATGGCTTGCTGGAAAATCTGGAAGTAGAACCTGTTAAAAATTCTCGTCTAGTGGCCATTAGTTATATTAGCGCCACACCTGAGGATGCTGCCAAAATCGCCAATGGAGTCGTTGCTGCCTTCCGTGAAATGAACGCCCAACGCCGTCATGCCAATATTTCGGAAGCTACCAGCTTACTGGAAAAAAGTGCTCAAGAAACCAAAGCCAAACTAGATGAAGCCCAACAGCACTTAAGTGACTATATTCGTGACAAGCAAATTTTCCAGGCAGATGCTGAGGAAACCAATAACACCGCGTTACTCAAAAAGCTCAATAATGATTTGACCCAACTGCAAAATCAGCGCCTTAACAAAGAAGATCAGTATGCACAGCAAACGAATAAGGCTAGCCGCCCTGCTGTTACATTGAAAACCGAGATTGATGAGCTGAAAAAGCAGGAAAATACTATCCACGAAACCATTGCCAAAACCAAAGAGCAAATCCTCAAAGAACAAGATGCGGCCATGGATTACAATGCGCTTAAACGTGAAGTCGCCGTCAACCAAACCTTATATCAAAACGTCTTGCAACGCCTCAAGGAAGCAAGCATTGCCAGTGGTGCTATCTCTAACAATGTATCGGTGGTAGATCCTGCACAGGTACCTTTGAAAAAATTCAAACCTAACCTATTAGCCAATCTATTATTTGGCACTTTACTGGGTTTGTTGTTGGGTACAGCGGCAGCGTTTTTACGCGAATTTCTGGATGATACCGCTCGCGATGTGAGTAAGCTGGAACACGCTACTCAATTACCGGTGGTAGGCGTGCTTCCGGAAGATAAAACTATACCAGCTGCTTTGGTTGGCCAAGCCACTACCAAAAAAAGCCTTAGTGCTTTGGCCGAAGCATTCCGCACCTTACGCACGACTTTGCGTTTTCACCAAAAGCCTTCTGCTCACTATAATGTTCTATTGATTACCAGTACTGGCGCTAATGAAGGCAAAACCACGGTAGCTGCTAACCTAGCCGGTACTTATTCCCGCACCGGTCGACGAGTGTTATTGATTGATGCTGACTTGCGTAACCCTAGTTTGCACAAAGTGCTGGAAATAGAAGTTTCCATGGGTCTTACCGATTACCTGCATGGTCATATTGATAGCCACGGTTTAATTCTACCTACGTCTGCCCAAAACCTGTATCTATTACCTGCTGGGCAAGCCGTGGATGACCCCGCTGAACTGTTAACATCCCCACGTATGCTGGATTTGCTGAATACGTTGCAACAGGAATTTGACCAAATCATTATCGACAGCTCGCCAATGGCCGGACTAGCGGATGCGCTGGTATTAGCCACTCTTTCTTCGGCGACTTTACTGGTGGTCAGAGCCGAAAGTACTCGTATGGAATCCATTCAAAAAGCCTTACACCGCCTACATCAGGCCAAGGCCAGCTTATTAGGGATTGTGTTAAATCGCGCTGACATGGCTAAGGCAAAAAGTTATGGCTATGAGTACGCGGAGTATCCTTATCAACCACCAACGACTTCCGGCAAACGTATCACTAGCGATTCACGACCAGCCTAATTGATAAGTCAAATAGCTTAAACTTGAGCAAGCTAGCGGTAAGCCCACAGGTTTACCGCTACACTTGGGCCTTTCTTAACAAAAAATGAGGTCAACCGTGTCTATTGCTTTAGCTTTACATGTTTTGAGCGTAGTTGTCTGGGTAGGAGGAATGTTTTTTGCCTACATGGTGCTACGCCCCGTAGCGGCTACTGTGCTGGAACCCCCTCAACGCCTAACTGTTTGGAATCAGGTATTTGCACGCTTTTTCCCGATGGTTTGGGTAAGTATTGGCGTTATTTTATTATCCGGCTATTGGATGTTATTAGGGCCTTATGGCGGTTTTGCCAAAGCACCTTTATTTGTGCATATCATGAATGGTTTAGGTTTCATTATGATAGGTATCTTTTTGCGCGTGTATTTTGCTCCCTATCAACAATTAAAGCAGGCTGTACAGCAATCCCGTTGGCCTGATGGCGGCAAAGCATTAGGTCAGATTCGTCAATTGGTAGGCATTAATACCATTATTGGTGGCCTGACGATCATTACTGCTACCGCAGGCCGATACTGGTGGATGTGATGAAGCAAAGCGATATTGATGTGATGCGCTTACAAGCCATTCCGGTAGAGGCAATGGCTGAGCTATTGCAACGCTATGGCTTGAGCTTTGAAATAGTACCTGCTGACAAGGATATTCCTGGCAGTTTCTGGCATGAAGAGGAAGCAGGTATTATTGGCTTGCGTGTATTGGCGCGTATGGATACGCCTTTGCATTCCATTTTGCACGAAAGCTGCCATACCATTTGCATGGATTCTCAGCGGCGTGCTGCCCTGCATACTGATGCAGGTGGCGATTATGCCGAAGAAGATGGGGTTTGCTATTTGCAGATTCTCTTAGCGGATTTACTGCCTAATTTTGGGCGCACGCGTATGCTACAGGATATGGATAGCTGGGGTTATACCTTTCGCCTAGGTTCGGCTCAGCGCTGGTTTGAAGAAGATGCTGAAGACGCACGCCAATGGCTAATTGATCATGAACTGCTTACACCAGCCAATGTTCCCATATTTCAGTTACGCCAATCTCCCTAACCGTTGCCGCTAACGCACATAAACCAAATAGGATGGGCTGATGCAGCATATACACCGCTAGGCTGTGTTTGCCCAACCATTGTAAACCTATACCTAACGGGGATGATGGTAATGGGCGAATACAAATCCGACAGATTTCAATCTGGCTTCCCCAAAATACCCCCATTAGCATAACCCCAAACCAAGGTAAAAACGGTGTGTAATCCTTGGTATTAACCACCACTTCATTTAATCCCAGCCATTGTAAAGCGGTAATATTAAATACCGGATGGGAAACCAGCCAAGGCAAACCGATAATCAATCCACCGAGCAATACATTCATTAGGCCCAAACGCACAAACGGTAACGCCAATACACTCGCCAAAGCCATAAAGTGCAAAATGCCAAAGAAAATCCAACTACCTGGAAACAAAATATAACTGGCAATACTGACTACTGCTGCACAGCCGAGCAAAATGACTTCACGTCGCCAGAACTTATGCCAACGAATACCATGACGACTAGTCAATCCCAAACTAATGCCTGCTACCAGCACAAATACGCTAACAATGGTTTTCTGGAAAATTACCCAGAACAGATTGCCGCTAAAATCAACATGCAAGAAATCAAAATAATCCAGATCGTAGCATAGATGAAACACAATCATGGCCAGCACGGCTATACCGCGCAATGCATCGGGAAACTGCAAACGGACAGCAGTTTCGGGACTCGGGTTACTTATTATCGTATTCATAATAACCAAAATGAAAAAACCGACCTAACTTGTCAGTATAGATCGGTTTTACAGTTATCCATTAAGATGGATTAGTTTTTGCTCTTGTCGACCAGTTTATTGGCACCGATCCAAGGCATCATTGCACGCAGTTTGCCACCGGTGATTTCGATAGGGTGTGCTGCGTTATTACGACGGTAAGCAGTCATCGATGGATAGCCCATTGCCCCTTCTGTGATGAACATTTTAGCGTATTCACCGTTTTGGATGCGTTTCAGAGCATTGCGCATGGCTGCACGAGATTGATCATTGATGACTTCAGGGCCAGTCACATACTCGCCATACTCCGCATTGTTGGAGATGGAATAGTTCATGTTGGCAATGCCGCCTTCGTACATCAGGTCAACAATCAGTTTCAGCTCATGCAAGCACTCAAAATAAGCCATTTCAGGTGCATAACCTGCTTCAACCAAGGTTTCAAAACCTGCTTTAACCAGTTCAACCGCACCACCGCACAGAACCGCTTGTTCACCGAACAGGTCAGTTTCGGTTTCATCTTTGAAAGTGGTTTCAATAATACCGGTACGGCCACCACCAATAGCAGAAGCATAAGACAGGGCTAATTCTTTAGCCTGGCCAGAAGCGTCTTGCTGGATAGCGATCAGGTCAGGAATACCGCCGCCTTTGACGAACTCAGAACGTACCGTGTGGCCAGGTGCTTTAGGTGCAATCATGATGACGTCGAGGTCAGCACGTGGCACGATTTGGTTATAGTGAATCGCAAAACCGTGTGCAAATGCCAAAGTCGCGCCTTTTTTCAGGTTTGGCTCGATTTCTTGTTTGTACAGTTGGCTTTGGAACTCATCTGGAGTCAGGATCATGACGACATCAGCAGAAGCGACTGCTTCTGCTACTGAAGCGACTTTCAAGCCAGCTTTTTCAGCTTTGGCAACAGTAGGAGAACCCGTGCGCAGACCAACTGTGACATCAACGCCGGAATCTTTCAGGTTGCATGCGTGAGCATGGCCCTGTGAACCATAACCGATAATGGAAACTTTCTTGCTACGGATAATGGAAAGATCAGCGTCTTTATCGTAGTAGAGATTCAATGCCATGAGAATTGTTACCTTAATTCAATCAAATACTATTAGTTAAATGCGCAAGGAGGCTTCGCCACGGGCAATGCCCATACTGCCGGAACGTACCACTTCAATGATACGAAAATCCTTAAGCGCATTGACAAAGGCATCCAGTTTGGAACGGTCACCTGTCAGTTCAATGGTGTAAGTGCGTTCACTGACATCAATAATGTTGCCACGGAAAATGTCAGATAAACGTTTGACTGCGTCACACGCTTCATTTTTATCCACACTCACCTTAACGAACATCATTTCGCGTTCAATATGGGAGTACTGACGCAAATCCATGACCTTAACCACATCAATCAGCTTATGCAGTTGTTTGACGATCTGTTCGACGATTTCATCGCTGCCACGGGTTACCAACGTCAAACGTGACAAAGTGGCATCTTCAGTCGGTGCAACTGTCAGCGATTCGATGTTGTAGCCCCGTGCAGAGAACAAACCGGCAACACGCGACAACGCGCCCGCTTCATTCTCCATCAGAATGGAAATTACATGCCGCATTTTGCCCCCTACACCAGAATCATTTCATTATGGCCCGCACCGGCTGGAACCATGGGGTAAACATTGTTTTCTTGTAAGGTAATGAAGTCCATGAATACCAAACGGTCTTTCATAGCTAGGGCTTCTTGCAAAGCACCTTCAACATCACCCGGCTTTTCAATACGCATACCTACGTGACCGTAAGCTTCTGCTAATTTGACAAAATCAGGCAGAGAATCCATGTAGGACATGGCATAACGCTTCTGATAGAAGAATTCCTGCCATTGACGCACCATACCCAGATAACCATTGTTCAAGCAGATAATCTTGACCGGCAGACGGTATTGCATACAGGTAGCCAGTTCCTGAATACACATCTGGATACTGCCATCACCGGTAATACAAGCGACGGTTTCTTCAGGGAACGCCAGTTGCACACCCATAGCAGCAGGTAAACCAAAGCCCATTGTTCCCAAACCGCCAGAGTTAATCCAACGATTAGGCTTATTGAACTTGTAATACTGTGCTGCCCACATCTGATGCTGACCTACGTCAGAGGTAATATAGGCATCACCTTTGGTGACTTCCCACAGTTTTTCAATGACGTATTGCGCACGAATAGCCCCTTCGGGGTCTTGAGTGTATTTCATACACTCCATCTTGCGCCATTCTTCAATTTGCTGCCACCAAGCAGCTAAGGCTGCGGCATCAGGCTTTTGATTACGGCTACGGAATTCTTCCAGCAACTCAAACAATACGTGTTTGACATCGCCTACAATCGGCACGTCAACTTTAACGTTTTTGGAGATGGATGCCGGGTCAATGTCAACGTGAATGATTTTGGCGTATGGACAGAATTTTTCGATATTACCGGTAACACGGTCATCAAAACGTGCCCCAATCGCAATCACTAAATCGGCATGGTGCATGGCATTATTGGCTTCGTAAGTGCCATGCATGCCCAACATACCAATGAATTGCTTATCCATAGATGGATATGCGCCTAAGCCCATCAGAGTTTCGGTAATGGGGAAACCCAGTTCGCGGGTCAGTTCGGTCAGCTCGTGTGCTGCACCGGAGAGAACCACGCCACCGCCGGTATACAAAACCGGTTTTTTGGCTTCTAACATCAGGTCAATGGCACGGCGCACCTGACGTTTATTACCTTTAATGGTGGGATGATACGAACGCAGGCTGATTTCCTTAGGGTAATGGAATTCGCAGCGTGCAGTGGTAATGTCTTTAGGAATATCCACCAATACTGGGCCGGGACGACCTGTACTGGCAATATAAAAGGCTTTCTTGATGGTGTTAGCCAATTCCCGAACATCTGTTACCAAGAAATTGTGTTTCACACACGGACGGGTAATACCGACGATATCGACTTCTTGGAAAGCGTCATTACCAATAAGGGCACGCGGTACCTGCCCTGTAAACACCACCAACGGCACAGAATCCATGTACGCATCCGCAATGCCGGTTACAGCATTGGTCGCACCGGGGCCGGATGTCACCAGCGCCACACCGGGCTTGTTGGTTGCTTTGGCATAACCTTCAGCAGCATGCACTGCTGCTTGCTCATGTCTTACCAGGATATGGTTGACGTCCTGTTGCGCCTTGTATAGCGCATCATAAATAAACAGGACTGCCCCTCCAGGATAACCGAAGATGGTTTCAACCCCTTCTTCCTTAAGACACTCGACGAATATCTCGGCTCCGGTCAGTTCCACACTAAACTCCGTAAATCGCTAAAGCGTAGGGAAAAGATTCGCATCATAATACGAATGATTCGGTGATTACACCCCAAAAAGCGGGGGGATTAAGGTTTTTTTCAGTTAATTGTGCATTACTATGAAAGATGCACGAAAATCTTAGTAAAAATATTCAAATGCCTAGACGCTAAGAACTACTAGGACGCAAGATAGGCTTAATAGGCATCATCTGCCCCCACATGACTAATAACCCAGCCATTATAATGACGGCAATACCGGCTAATGCCATAGGGGAAATGGTTTCTTGCCAGACTAGCCACCCCAACAGAGAAGCGAAAATCACTGAACTGTAGCTAAATGCACCCAATTGCCCAGCAGGTGCATAACCATAAGCGGCAGTCAGACACAATTGTGCCAACGTGGCAAATACGCCCAATAAAAATAACCAAGCTAACGCACCCCTATCTAACGGTAGCCAATTCAAAGCAGCTGGAATGACAGACAATAGACTGGCAAATAAAGCAAAATAAAACACTACCCGCTGCGCTGGTTCATCGCTAGCCCGCATACGCCGAATACTCACTTTCGTACCGCCCCCAAGTAATGCCCCGGTTAAACCCGCTAGTACCGCCATATTGAATACGCCCTCTTCCTGCATCGGGTTCAAAACCAACATGACTCCCACGAAACCCATGGCAATCGCGACCAGAACATGCCAGGACAAACGTTCCCGCAACCATAAAAAAGCCACAACAGGTACAAACAGAGGCATGGTCTGCTTTAATAAAGCGGCTTCAGCTAATGGTAAATGCCCCCACGCATAAAACAGGCAACTCATTGCTGTTACCCCAATCAAGGCACGCAGGAAATGCAAGCCAATGCAATCGGTTTTAACGGCATCGAATCCTTGTCGCCATAACCACGGTAGCAATAACAGCAAGCCACACAAGTTCCGGAAAAATACGGTTTGTTCAGTAGTGGCAATACCATTGAGGTGTTTAATGACCATACCAGCACAAACCAGAAAGAATTCAGAGGCCAAAATCAACACAGCACCATAGGCAAGCTTGCTTGCAGGCTTATACATTATGCTTAACCAAATTGCTTATTATAAGCCGTGGGTTAGCGGCACACCACAAAGCCCAAATTCGCGCGCCAGAATAGCCTCATACTCATGTGCTTGTACGGTTGTTTGAGTCACTTGCTGGTTCTCAACCACCTTGAAAGTATCGGCAAATAAAATCAGCCGCCCCTGCTCAGTAAAACGCACCACCAAATATTTCTGAGTAAAAATAGCCTGCGGATGGGTGGAATTCAGCCAGTTAGCGGGAGCAAAATCAATCCATTCGACCGGACAATGATTAAACCCATACTGATTCACCCACTGCCCTTCCACCCAAGCTTTTAACACCCAATCAGACCCTTGCTGACTGAGCATAAAGGTATCACCATCCTGTTGAATAGGCGTATCCAATACCGCCAAATCTAAAGGCGCGCGTATGCCGTAACTGCCAAAACCTAAGTCCACCAACCACTGTTTACCTTCCAGCTCCACCACTAAGGCTGCATGGGTGCGTGGTCGTTTAACGGGGTAAAACATAGGGCGGGCCGCGACGAATTGATAAGGAATACCTAATACTTGCAATACCATCGCAAACAGGCCGTTCACTTCATAACAATAACCGCCCCGTCGGCGACCTATGAGTTTAGCGACAATATCATCCGGTTCCAGGGATATCGGTTTACCTGCTAGAACATCCAAATTTTCAAACGGAATGGTGCGCAATTGTTGTTGCATTAACGCTTGTACGGTTGGCAAATCCGCACGCAATTCACCGCTAAAACCAATACGCTGGCAATAATCAGTCAGTTTGAAGTTCTGGGCAAACATGCTTACTCCTTTGGATGGCGCGCCACTATGTATAAAGCGGCATTAGTTGTCAGGCCAAAGCAGTATAGGAGGAGTAGGCAGGACGATACAGGTGCAGATTACGAATAAATTAGCAGTACAGTTAGCAGAGCATTCCTGCTTTTCCCCACATGAATAGGTGGGGAAAGCGAAATCCTGCTAGATACCACCACTGACTTCAATGGTTTGACCAGTGATATAACTAGCAGCACCGGACGCTAAAAATACCGCGACTTGGGCTTGTTCTTCCGGGGTAGACAAACGTCCTAGTGGGATAGAAGCCAACACAGCGCTTTTTTCATTGGCAGAACGAGTTTGCCAAAATTTTTCATCCACACGTTCAGTCAAGGTAATACCGGGCGCTACCGCATTACAGGTGATGCCATACTCCGCGACTTCACGAGCTAGTTTACGGGTTAATCCTTCTACCCCTGCTTTAGAGGCTACATAAGCTACGGAGACTTTATCACGTCGCCCCTGACTGGCAATCGAAGAGAAATTTACAATACGCCCGTATTGATGGCGTTTCATTAACGGAATGGCCGCACGACAACACAGAAAAGTCGACGTTAGGTTCAAATTCAGCAAAGCTTGCCATTGCGCCAATTCCATCTCTTCCAGCCGAGTAGCGGCATAGCCTGCCGCTGTACCACCGCCTACAGCATTCATCAGAATATCTAAACGCCCGTAGTGCTCGGCAATGGCAGCAAACACGCTTTGTACCGCCACCTCCTGCGTCACATCCAGCGCATAAGTCTCGATCTGTAAGGCAGTGTATTGCTGCTGCAATTTAGCTCTAAGCAAAGCTAAGTTCTGGCTATCGGCATCCAACAACACTAATGTTTGCACATCCGCAGCTAACAAGAGAGCGGCTGCTTTGCCAATACCATTACCTGCACCCGTAATAACGGCGAGCTGTGCTGACTTTTGCATATTCACCCTACTTTGCGTACTGGTTCAGTGGCATTACTGGCTAAGATTTCCAGCATGGCAGACATTTTCATACAAATCTCCTCATTTTCTTGGGCAGGAATAGATTCCTCCATCACTCCAGCACCCGCTTGCACAAACAAGCGCTGGCCGTATTTGTACATACCGCGAATGGTCAGGGCAAAACGACAATCACGCCCGGAAACCCAACCAACCGTACCTGCAAACAGACCACGCGGAAATTGCTCTAGTTGCCGGATCAACTGAATGGATTCCGCTTTAGGCACGCCACTAACCATGGCACTGGGAAATAACGCCAGCATGGCATCAATACAGTGTTTATCCTCAGCTAAGTCACCACTGAGTTCAGAACTTAAATGCATCACTTCTTTTTGCTGAATCACATCCAGCAAGCGATTCACCACTAAAGAACCAGGAACACAATGCGGTTGCAATTCTTGCATCATTTGCACCAGTGCCAAGGTGTGTTCAGCTAATTCCTTGCGATCACTCAGCAATGCTTTAGCCAAACGTTGATTTTCGGCTGGATTGCTACCGCGCTTTTTGGTACCGGCTAACGGATTGGCAGCAACTTTACCTGCCTCTACTTTTACTAATAATTCTGGCGAAGCAATGGCCGCGCCCACTGTACCAAAATCCATTAGCACAGCATCGGCGTACTTTTGCCGCATGCAATAAGCAACAAACAAAGCCAGTAAGTCTGCATCGTAATCAAACCCGAGATAACGCGATAGCACGACCTTACTTAGCGCACCATTCAACGTTTGCTTGGCTGCTTCCACTGCTTGCATCAGTTGTTGCTCGGAATAAGCCGCATCCGCGTTTACCGCCTGCAACTGCACCTGCGGCGCGGTGGGTGCTTGCAAAGCTAAGTCTAATAAGCGTGGCTCCGGTCCTTGGTATTCCACCAGAGCGTCCTCTACGCATAAGCGGTGTTGTGGAATAAAGAATTGCACCAATGGAAAGGTACTACTGCCATCCGGTGCGCATCCTTGTTGGCTATCCCAAGCATCAAAACCAATATAGCCAAACGCTTTATTATTAATAGCAGCCGCTTGATCGGCTAACTGTTTGAGAGCAGTCTGCCAATCGCTGTCTTCTTCTCCATTTAGCAAACACACGTGAGCCTGAGCTTGCCAACCAATTTCAGCACGACCTTGATGAATATGTAGGTAGTAGGGCGCGGTAATCACCTGTTGTTGACGTAACCAGTGCAAAATGGCAACTGCATCCGGCGTGGCATGACCTGTTTTTTTGCTTTTACTGGATCGATGATGGGCATCGTAGTCAATGACATTACTCATGGTTTAACTCACTGGCTTATTAAGCAGAGCAAATGCAGTAGGCTGTTTGTCTGCGCGGGATAACTGGCGCAAAGGCGATAAAGCTTTGCTAACAGCAGCGGTAACACCTGAACCGTACAACACCAAGGCCGCTGTCATACCAAAATGCAGCAAGAATACGCCCCCGATTAACACCGTACCGGGAACGTAAGCCATACGCATGGTTTGATTAAGATTCTTATTAAAACCACTGGCAATTTCGAATAACTGATCTAATTGCTGCAAGGATTGGTTCATCAAGACGATTTGCGCGCTATCGGTCGCAACAGACGTGGCTCCTCGCAAGGAAACGGACACATCAGCCTGTTGCAAGGCAATCGCATCATTAATGCCATCCCCCACAAAGCACACCGTACGCCCTGCTTCTTGCAGCTGTTTGATCATATCGGCCTTACCTTCCGGCAATACTTCGGCAAAAAAATCATCAATGCCAAGACGTTCGGCCAAATGACGCGTCGGCTGCAAATGATCACCTGACAAGATACATAATTTCAGTCCACGCTTATGCAGATTCTTAATCAGCTCGGCGGTTTCAGGGCGTAATTGCGCTTGCAACTCTAAAGCGCCCGCTAAGGTGCCATTGACAGCAACATAAATCAGTGAATTACCCGTGGCTTGACAAGCGGCTTTAATCGCATCCATTTCGACTGGAATACTAATACCCGCTTGTTGCATAAAGCGCTGGCTACCCACTTGAATGGTATGACCCTGATGACTAACTTGTACGCCAAAGCCGACAGTATAAGCAGCCTCATCCGGCACAAGCCTAGTTAGCTCACGCTGCTTTGCAGCAGCGAGAATGGCTTTAGCTACCGGATGCGTTTGGCGATGTTCAGCAAGTGCGGCATAGGTAAGAATCTGTGCCTCATCCCAACTGCCACTGCAATAGATGCGGCTAACTTCCGGTTGCTCCAAGGTCAAGGTGCCGGTTTTATCGAATACTACTGTGTCGACTTCATGTAGTTTTTCCAGCGAACGCCCATCTTTGACCAAAATGCCATGATGAGAAGCCAGATTCAGATGGCTGAGAATACTCAGTGAACCGGAGAAATACATAATGGCACCAAAGCCACTATTCATAATCGCTGCCGCTCCGGCGGGGCCAACCGTGGTTAGCGCAAGACCACTGGCTGCGAGTACTGGTAGGGTCAGTTTATCGGCGAGTTTTTCGCTGCGGGCTTCGTGTTCGAGACGGTGGGTGGTGATATTGCCAAGAATTTTGCCAATTTGTGCGGCTGCGGTATCGGTACCGGTTTGTTCAACTTGTACATATAGCTTGCCTGTTAAAACCAAGGTATTAGCCAATACACGCTCACCCTTGCCTTTTTCGACTGGTTGTGATTCCCCAGTCAAAGCCTGTTGGTCAAGGGTGGCCATCCCTTCAGTGACGACACCATCTACCGGTACAGTCTGACCGGCGGATAAAACAATAATGTCGCCGATGTGCAATTGATGAAAAGGAATTTGGGTTTCCAATCCTTCCGCCCGTTGTATCCACACGGTTTCCGGCGGTTGTAAGGCAAATGCATTCATCAAGGCTGTACGCGAATAAGCTTCCGTACGGGCCGACAGTTTGAAGGTACTGTAGACCACCAATGACATTAGGCTACTGACCACATAATAACCGGCTGCCAAACTACTCCAGACCGACATTACCGCGACTAGACGGTATTTAAGACGTTTTTCGCGCAATAAAATCTTAATGCCACGGCGCATTAACGGCGACATGATAAAGATAACATTGATTGCACTGAACCAAGAAAGCGGGTGATACACCACCGCTCCGAGAATCGCTAATTTAGTATTGGCCAGTGCCATACCAATACGGCGATTAGTTTGGGCTTCTTCTTCATTATATTGCCCCGCAAACTCCTGCATTTGTTGGCTGCGCTGCTTAGTACCAAATAACGGGTCAATTTTGCTCTGAAAGAAGTGCTGATAGCGTGCATCCAAACGCTGGATTAGGGTAGGTGGTAATACGGGTTGCTGATTAGGCAACGTCTGCAAACGTTTGAGTTTGGAGACGATGGTTTCAGATACCTGCCGCTTTTTGCCCCGTGATTTACCCGCTAAAATGCCACTGCCCACAACCAAGGCTGGTAGCAGCTCAATCATGCACCGGTCTCCACCGCGAACAAATTAAAGCTGTAAAGTTTTCTGCTATCGAACCATTGGCGTTTCAAACACATACCCGCCGCTTGCGCCAATTGCTCGATATCATGTTGAGCGTATTTATGCGCAAAATGGATACGCACCAACTCACCAGCACTGAAAGGGACAGTTTGCCCGAGCTTTTCCAAGGTAATTTGCTGTTCAAGCAAGCTTTTTAGATAGATTTCTACTCGCCCAGCCTCTGCATTGTAAAAGCAGTAACGCTGGAAGTTATCCGTATTAAAATTACCCCCTAATTGTTGATTAATACGGCGTAAGGCATTGCAGTTGAATTCATACCGCAGTGGATCATTATGACCGGGGCAACCATAGGCAAGGTGAATCGTATCGGCGTCTTTCTTCAGATCAATGCCAATCAACAATTTATCCCCCGGTTTGAGAGCTGGCAGCATTTTCTCGCGCAGTAAGGTCGCAGCTGTGGCGGGGTCAGCATGGCCAATATCAGAACCCATCCATAATAGTAGCTTTGGTTGCTGAATTTCTTCAGCAAGCGCGGCTAAGCCTGCATAGTAATCGGCAATCACACCTAAAATATCAAGCTCGGGATAATCTGCACTCAGGTTTTTAACATTAGCCTGTAAATAATCCCCCGAGATATCAATAGGACAGAATAAAGTTTTACCCTGATGCGCCATCATCGCTTCTAGCAAACGCCGGGTCTTAACTGCACTACCGCTACCTAATTCGATCAAGGCCGTTGCGGGCGCTAACTCGGCAGCCATTTCAGCGGCAAAACGAGTGAGAATTTCAACTTCGGCATGAGCCGGATAATAATTTTTGTCTTGGGTAATACGCTCAAAGATATCCGAGCCTTTAGCATCATAGACGTATTTGTGTTGGATATACTTAGGGGTAGCGGCTAAACCGACACTAATATCTTTGGCATAGGTATCAGCAATAGCCGATTCCAATAAATTAAGAAAACGGTAAGAGGCCGCAGGAGAATAAGAGCGATAAGGCATAAATCATCCATCTATTGCACAGGCTAGATGTTTAAAGCTTAGGCAAGACGCCTGTGACGATGGAAGTGCTTTATTGTTAAGAAAT
Source organism: uncultured Thiothrix sp. (assembly GCA_964498805.1). Classification (GTDB taxonomy): domain Bacteria; phylum Pseudomonadota; class Gammaproteobacteria; order Thiotrichales; family Thiotrichaceae; genus Thiothrix. The sequence continues at coordinate 26,931 of CAZCJE010000010.1, read as the reverse complement.
GTTAATAGCTGGGAAATGCGGCTTTCGCTGTTAAAAACCTGTGCCTATCCTCAGGAAACAGCACAGGCAATCGTCGAGTCTTATCACCCTATGTTAATGTGATGGAATACTCATAAAATCACAGCCATATCAAGCGGAAAGTACTTTATTCAATGCTTCAATACAGCGGCTATTTTGGGCTTCAGTGCCAATCGTGATACGCAGATGATGTGGTAAACGATACCCCCCAATCGGACGCACAATAATGCCTTCTCGTAACAAGGTGTCGTACAACGGTGCAGCGGGGCACTTGCAATCAACAGTAATGAAATTGCCAACGGTGGGCATATAGTCCCAATTATAATCAGCACAGGCAGAAAACCACTGCTGTAAACCGGCAGCATTGGTAGCGACACTGTGCTGAAGGAATTCGTCATCATCCAGTGCCGCTTCTGCGGCCGCTAATGCCAGCGTATTGACATTGAAAGCTTGCCGTACCCGATTCAGCATATCCGCCACAGCCGGTTGAGAAACCGCATACCCAACGCGCAAGCCAGCTAAGCCGTAAATTTTGGAAAAAGTACGTGTAACCACCAAATTAGGGAATTCTTCTAACCACTCCAACGCATTGGGAAAATCGGCCTGCTGTACGTATTCGGTATACGCTTCGTCAATGACGACCAGAATATCCCGAGGTACTTGTTGCAGGAAAGCATACAATTCTTGTTTGCCTAGCCAAGTCCCGGTTGGGTTATTGGGATTGGCAATAAATACGACCCGCGTATCCGCATCAATCTGCGCTAACAGGCTAGCTACATTATGACCATAAGGCATGGTCGGATGCTCAGGCGGATTCGCTTTAGCAATACGTAAATTTGCCCCCACTAGGCTGCTGGTAATGCGGTACACCGCAAACGCATACTGCGAAAACACCACCGAACGCTTTTCATCCAAATAAGCACGGGCAATCATATCCAGTACATCGCTAGAACCATTACCCAGTGTAATTTGTGAGCTGTGTAAACCCAATTTAGCAGCAATAGCCTGTTTAAGGCGGTAACCACTGCCATCAGGATACAATTCTAACGTTTGCAAGATAGTAGACAAAGCCGCCAACGCTTTAGGACTGGTACCCAAAGGATTTTCATTGGAAGCCAATTTGAGGATGTTCGCCAGCCCTAATTCACGTTCTAGTTCCTCAATGGGTTTACCGGGCTGGTAAGATTGTAATGACTGAAGGCCACGTACGGCGAGTTGTCTGAAATCAGGCGTTAGTTGCATGACTAGTCTTGGGGTAAATAATCAAGCAATTATTCAAGCACATGCTCTGGTCAAGCACCAGAGCAAATGCGTATAAGAACAGGATAATCGCCGTTGCTACGAAGATTAGACAAAAGCGTATGCTTATCTTCGCCAATCGATCACGACTATGCTGGAACAGCGACGGTTTGCTTAAATTTTTTCTTGGCGTAATAGACACTAGCTCCCGCAATTCCAGCCGTAGCAATCGGCAGCAAAGCCAACATGGTGGCTCCGGTCACCGCACTGCCTCCGAGCGTGGCACCGATAGAAGCCAATTTAGTCATAACAGCTGCCGTCCTATAGCCATTACTCAAGGTAATTGCTGCGGTTGCCCCAATTCCGGTAAGTGCCCCTATATTGGTTGCTTTACGCGCCACTTCCCTTGCTTCCGCTTCTTCAGGTTCAAGGGTTTCTTCGTGTTTAAAGGCGAAGTGGTTAATGGCTTTAGCCCCTAAATAAGCAGGAGCACCAGCCATAACCACAGGGCCTGCCGCTGCCGAACCACCGACAAAACTGCCCGCCGACATCACCGCACAACCGCCCGTAGCACAAGCGCCTGCAATACCAGCAGCAATACCCCCAGCGCTGACCGCAGCACCGGATGCAGCCGCTATTTCTCCTATGCTACTGTTTTTTCCAGCAGCTGGTGTCTTGGTAAGCTCGGATTCTGTTGAATTAATAGCAGTTTCGGTAAGATCAGGCTCTGTTAGACTAGGGGCAGCTTCAGTAAGCTCCATCTCAGATTTAGTCAATTCATCTTTCATGCTTATATCTCCTCATCTAGTCGATATAAAAAACATTATCTTAGGCTTTCAACTTATTACACATACTAGGTTCGCCATAACCAAACTAAAACTAGGCCTATTTTTTTCGGCTTGTGCTATGGCAAGACCAATCGACAAACAAAAGTTAAACGCTTCTATCCATTGTAGACTTCCGGTAAATCCCAAGGATAACTTATTTATTTTTTACCCAAGAGGCTTACCCCTGCAATTACCAATAACATTCCAGCTAGATGCGGCCAGCCAAAGGCTTCATCCAGTACAACAACAGATAGCAAAATCGTAATAATCGGGCCAGAGGTTCCGACAATGCTAGTACGAGCCGGGCCAATACGACTAATCGCTTCGCTCAGCATGAAACTTGGGATAACGGTACTAACAATACCTAACAGTGTTGCATAAACCCACGCGTTGGCATTAACCAATAAAGCACTGAAAGGATGAGTCACCGCAAAATGGATACTGATACACAGAGTTGAGGTCAACATGACAATACTGGTGAATAGGGCGCTACCGAATAGGCTAATCAGACGCTTGCTCAGTACAACATAAAACGAAAATACCAGTGCCGCCCCTGCTACTAAAGCAACCCCTAGACTGACATTATTGCCACCGAGTTGCTGTGCTTCATGGGCATATAACACTATCACACCGCTATAGGTCAGTAGCAAGGCCAGCAAGATACGCAGGGTTATGGCCTCACGTAACAATAACCAACCCAGCAAGGTTGTCATCACCGGATAGGTATACAAGGTCAGACGTGCCAATTGGGCTGAAATGTAGTGCAGACTCTGCATATCCATCCACGATGCCACGTAATAACCAATAAATCCCAACCCCATGATACTCAGCAGATCACCCACTGACGGTCTGATAATAGGCTTAGTCATCAGTGTCCAACCCAACACACCCAGATAAACCGGCATAGAAACCAGCATCCTCAAGGTTAATAAAGTTACAGTATCTACGTTCTGCAAATAAGCTAACTTGATGAAAATAGCCTTGAAGGCAAAAAGAGCAGTACTGACAATAGCCAGCAGCAAACCTATCTGGAAATGAGGGGGTGCAAGTTCGGTCGCCGCCTGATTGCGCATAAGGAATTCCGCAGTTGAGTAAAAACGTGGTGTAGCAAAATTGTTAAGAAATGTTAAGCAGCATACGGAGAGGGTGATGATTTTTTCTATACTCGCCAATTTGCACTTGCAATGCATGCCCCGCTTACTCTAATTCAATTAAGAGGTTAACTGGATGAAATACAGCGTCTTCCATTACGGAAAACCTAGCTGTGCCGTTACGCATACCCTGCCACATATTCTGTATCAGCGTTCAAAGGACTTGACCACTACCCCTTGTATTTATGTTGATGGTAAGCCGGTTCTCTCTTGGGCAGAATATGCCAATGCTGCATTCGGGATTGCCTTGGGGCTGCGCGCACGCGGTATCCAGCCAGGTCAGCGCGTCGCTATGCTATGTGAAAACTCGGTGGATTGGGCGAAAGTGCAACTGGGTATTTATGCAGCTGGTATGATCAGCGTGCCAATATTGCCCTCCAGTTCCGACAATATGATTGAACGCATTATCAAACTGGCGGAGCCGCAAGCCCTGTTAGTGGATGCAGCGCAAATGCCACGCATCATCGCCATGCGCGAAAAAGGCGTGACCTCGGCCATGCTGTTTACCCTCAATGGTTCACAGCCGGGTGTGCAGGGGCTGGCTGACCTCTACCAAAAACCGACCGATGCGCAGATGCAGCAACTGCTGAGCGAGATTAATGAGAAAACACCTTGCCTGATTTCGTACACCTCAGGCTCTACCGGCGACCCTAAAGGGGTGTTCAAGAATCACCTCATTACCACGGTCAACCACGGCCCTTGTGATACCAACGGCCAACTGGTACCAGCCCAACCCGAGCAAATGGCCGGTATTATCCTCAGCCTCAATCATGGTATGGGACAAGGATTGTTCTATCGTGCCCTAGCGCAAGGTTACTCCATTGGCCTTACCGAACGGCCTGAACCTGAAATCCGTTTGGCGCATTTGGCGGCAATGGCACCAACTATCATCTGGGTAGTGCCACGGGTAATCAAGCGCCTGGTAGCAGAGTTTGACGAACAACACCCTGAGTGGTTGCAGGAATGGGAAGCCCAGTACGCCGCAGGCAAACGCCGTGGCAGTGCAGAAATGGAAAGCTTGCGTCAACGTATGCAAGCAGCATTCGGCGGGCGACTGCTGCAAATTCATTCCTCCGGTTCGCAAACACCCCCTGCCCTGTTCAGACGCTGTACCGAAATCGGTCTGGAATTGTGGGAGTTCTACGGCGTCACCGAAACGGGCATTGTATCGGAAGGCAGCCCATCCGGTGTACCGGGCATGACCGGTATGGCTGTACCGGGCATTGAACTACGCTTTGAAGAGGATGGCGAGCTATTGGTACGTGGCCCCGGCGTATCCTTAGGTTATTACCAAAATGAAGCCGCTACTAATGAAATGATTGATGCCGACGGCTGGTGCAAAACCGGCGATTTCGTCGTGCTCAAACCGGAAGGTCTGCATATCGCCGGACGCAAAAAGGATATTTTCAATACCTCCGAAGGTTCCAATATCTACCCCACCCGCATCGAAGGCATTTTGGAAGAATTGCCGCTGGTGGCTGAAGCGGTATTGTTGGGCGACCGCCGTCCGTTCATTGCCGCGCTGCTTGTGCCAGATGTCAGCAAAGCCAGGCAGGAACTAGGACGTGACATTACCGAAGCTGATTATGCGCAAGGCAGCGAACTGCATCAAACCTTGATGCGCAGCATTGCCCGCATCAATGAAGGTCTAGAACCTTACGAATGCATCCACAAGATTTGTCTGCTCAAAACCCCGTTCCAGCCAACTGTGCGATCACAAGTCGGCGGCATTAGCAAGACTCGTGTACGCCGTGACCTGGTTGATCAGTTTTATCAGACCGAAATTCAGCACATTTACGAGGTTGCATGAGTATGCCAGTGAACGACACAATCGCACTCGATTTTCCCCTTCATTATGACATTGCCGCAGTACGGATGCTGCGCACTACCTCGCGTGAGGAGCGTACTGCTGCGCTGGAACAGTATGGTTACAATACAGGCAGTCTGCCTACCGAACTGGTTTATGTGGATTTGCAAAGCGATGGTGGTACTGCCGCTGTGAACGTGCAACAACACGCCGATGCGCTAAGTTCACCACCAGTTTCAACGCCACTGGAACTATTAGGCGTTAATCAGGCGGATTATGCGGCCTTTGCTAATGCAGTGACGAAACTGACGGGTTATCCGCATGTGGTAGCCTTCAATAGCGGACGGCAATCAGAAGCTGCCTTGTTACGCGCCCTGTTACGCCCTGGTACTTTGGTATGTGGCAATATGTTGTTTCCGACCACCCGCTATTATGTGCGGACGTTAGGGGCAGAATTAGTCGATGTCATTACCGAGCAAACCTATGATTTGCGCAGTGATGAGCTGTTCAAAGGCAATATCGACTTAGAAAAATTGGCGGCGACCTTGGCCCAAACCACACCGACGGCGTGTGTGTTAGTAGAAATGGCGGTCAATGGCAGCGGCGGTCATCCGATTGCTTTGGCTAATCTGCAAGCGGCTTATAGTTTGTGCCAACAGCATAACGTGCCACTCTTTTTGGATGCCTCACGTATTCTGGAAAATGCTTATCTGATTCAACAACGCGAACCCGGTCAACAGGATCGTAGTGTTGCCGAGATTGTACGGGCTTTATGTGATGCCTCATCCGGTTGGTGGGCTAGTGCAGCAAAAGATTTTGGCGTGCAAGAAGGTGGTGTAGTGGGTTTGCGGGATGCAGCATTGCATCGACAATTACGCACGACTGCGCTAATGGAAAGCGTGTCACCGCGTGCAATTCGGGAAATGGCTTTGGGCTTTAATGAGACTTGGCAGCACGATGGACATTTACGCGATCGTGCCGCCCTCGCACAGTATTTGTGGCAAGCATTAACAGAGGCCGGATTACCGGTGTTACAACCCGCCGGTGCACACGCCGTTTATTTGGATGTAAAAGGCTTTTTTGGTGTCACCGAAGGGGTGAACTTAGGTGAATCATTAGCTGCTTACATCTACCTTATTTCTGGGGTGCGTGTGACTAAGGGGCCGGTATTGTCGGCTGGGCAACAGGCACGCGGCCAAGAACTTATGCGTATTACCCTACCTGCACGTCGTTATTTAACAGCTCACATCGATCATGTAGTAGAAGCGTTTAAGCTAGCATTTGCTAAGCGTGAAACCATTCCGCGTTTAACCAAACTGGAGAATACATCTGGCTGGCCATTTGAGTCAGCACGTTTCTCATTATAAGAACAATCGATTATTTTTAAATAAATGGATCCAAGCCATTATTCAAAATGGCTTCGGATGGGTCAACTTATTCTTGAATAAATAGGAGCCGGTAAATGGACATTAATAGCAGAGACTCCGCGAGTTTATTACAACGAGCACGCCAAAGTGTAGCAGCAGGCGATAGCAGTACTATGCGAGTTCTGGATTATCATTTGCCATTAATGATTGAACGTGCTGAAGGTGTACATGTTTGGGATGTCAGCGGCAAACGTTTAATTGACATGAATATGGGCTATGGCCCTTTAGTATTTGGGCATCGCCCACGTTTTTTAATTAATGCTATTCGCGATGAAATGGAACAACGCGGTACCATTTTGGGTTTTCCGCATGAACGTTCCCATCAAGTTGCTGAGTTAATCAAAAAAAGTTTTCCTTCTATTGATTTAATGCGTTTTACTTCGACAGGCAGTGAAGCGGGGCAAACAGCGGTGCGTTTAGCACGCGCTTATACCAAACGCACTAAAATCGTTTTATTTGAAGGGCATTATCACGGCTCAACTGATAGCGTTTTTCATCGTTATCATGCTTCACCCGAGCAATTAGCAGCACGTGAGCCGCATGAAGTCATAGCGGGCACTCAAGGTATGAATGGTGCGCCACACAATGCTTATGTCATTCCATGGAATAATATTGAAGCATTAACTGATTTATTACAACGTGATCCGGATATTGCCGCCGTTATTATGGAACCTGTCATGGGTAATGGCGGTGTAATTCCTCCTGCGTCGGGTTATTTACAAGCCGTACGCAAACTAACCAATGATTACGGTATTGTTCTGATTTTTGATGAAGTCATTTCAGGTTTCCGAGTGGCACGCGGTGGCGCGCAAGAACGTTATGGCGTACAAGCCGATATTACTATGTTGGCAAAAGCAATGGGGGGCGGTGTACCGGTAGGTGCAGTCGGTGGTCGCGCAGAGATTATGCAACAATTAGTAAATGGCACGGTATTCCACGGTGGTGTACATTCCGGTAA
>CAZCJE010000010.1:0-19404 GCA_964498805.1 uncultured Thiothrix sp. | reverse complement strand
GTGCAACGTGCCGGGGTTTACTTCCATCCTAATCGTTATGAACCGTGGTTTATTTCAACTTTGCATACGCAAGAAGTTATGGAAGAAGCATTAGCCATTATACAAGATGTCGCTCATAATTTAGATTGGCAAGCGTAGTTATTTAACGACTTACATTCATTCATTTGAATGGTGTTTAAAGTGGTTAACACAATTTTCTTGATTGTGTTAACCCATAAAATGCTTATTCTAAAGGGTTCATTGATGACAATACCAGTTCTAAGCATTCCAGAAGTTTATACACAAGCTTCAGCAGTGCGTATCTTTGTCCATGCAGTAACTTCTGTCGGCGATATCTCGGTTGTTAACTTAAATGATAAAGGTGCAGCACGCACTGTATTATTAGCACAGCAGAATGATATTGTTGTAATCGCTAGCCCCTTAGAAAAAGAATGCATCTCTTATTACAAACAGCTAGGCTTTGCATTTGATCCTGCCCGGATTATTGTCGTTAACTTGAATGACGAACCATCGTTAATTCGTGCTTTATTAAAGAATGAAGTAGCATTCAAGCGTATTATTGCATTATTAGATAATTGGCACGGCAAGGTTATTGTTGATACTTTTACCGTAACTGAAAGTGAATTGCAATTTATTGCCAAATTACAACAATATTTACCGAACCCAATTAGCTATATTGGATCAAAAGATTTAGTATTATCGCAAGCTGTCAATCGTAAAGATGTTGCCAGACAATTTGCCATTGCAGCAAATATACCCGTCGCTCCCGCAGAAATTATTACCGATGTTTGGAGTGAAAATAATGGCGACTTTAATGACGCTGCTTTGTTAAAGGCTATTCAGCGTCAAATACAGCTAACCGGCAGTGTGGTTGTCAAAGGTGCAATAGGTGCCTCAGGTTCATCAATTTTCGTCATTAAAAGTTCAGACGATATTGACAATGTGTTAACACAATTAGCACAGCGACATGATAATAATGTGTATTTAGTTGAGCCATTATTTTCTTTAAGCTCAGCACCGAATATAACGGTTTGGATTAGTCCTGACGGCACCATAGCATTAGTTAATAATAGCAATCAATGTTTGAGTGAGCGTTTGGTTTTTGCCGGTAATCAATACCCTTGTTCTTCATCTCTTTATCCCGACATTGTGCAAGCATCAGAACGCTTAGCGCAGTATTTATATCAACAAGGGATAACAGGTTGGGCAGGATTTGATTTCGTTGAGTATTATGATTCGCCAACCAATAGTTACCAGTTTTTCTTCTCAGAAATCAATGCGCGTTACAATGCAGGTATGTATGCAAAAACTGTGTTTGATGTGATACAACAACAGCAGCAACAACAAGGCTTACCTGTACCTAGCGGATATGTAACAGAGAATTTACTGCTAGCGCCTTTAAGTTTCGCTACATTACAAAAACATTATCAAGATTTATTATTTGATCCCGTCTGCGGCTATGGAGTTATTCCCTATAATCCGGGGCGATTAATAGAGGGAGTAGCCGCTTTTATTTGTATTGCTACCCATATTGAACAAGCGCAACAATTGGCTAATGTATTACGTCAACGCAGTGTAGACTAAAAGGAGTAAGAGGCGTGATTCTTGAAATGACTACACTAGGCGGTGTTTTACTGGTTGGCTATAAAAATTGGCGCAAACAAGAAAAAGAATATAATAAAAATATTCTTTTGAAACAAAAAACGGAAAGTGTTACCAAAGCCCAAACTCTCAGTAAAGATAAAAACCAATCTTTATGCAGTCGTCTCTCCGGTGTGCCTAGCCAAAACCGAACATTAGCACAGTCAAAACCGAGTATTACCCCCAATCAAAAATTAGCTCGTCACGCAGTCGCATTAAGTATTGCTACCGTGGCCGGTTTATTGCCAGCACCTGCTATGTATTTAGGCGTGCCTTTTATCCTTTATGCAATGAAAGATATGTTGGTAATCAGTGCTAAATCTTTGCGGCAGGGAAAAGTTGAAGTAGAAACTATTTTATGTTTTGGCATTATCGGCTCAATTGTTCATAAGCGCCTATTTTTTGCTAGCTTGTTAGGGTTATTATTTAGAGGTTCTGATTATTTAACCAATAAAGTTATTCGTGAGTCTCACCAAAATTTAGTGGGCACTTTCGATCAAGTGCCGAAAACAGTTTGGTTATTAGCTGATGGTGCAGAAATTTCAGTCCCTTTGAATAAAGTCAGATGCGGTGATATTTTAGTTATAAATGCAGGTGAGACTATTCCGGTAGATGGTTTTATTGTGCAAGGTATGGCTGGTATTGACCAACATCGTTTGACAGGAGAATCCGTTCCTATTGAAAAAGGGGAAGGTGAAAAAGTCTTTGCTATGACTTTGGTATTATCTGGCAAAATCCATATTAGAGTTGATAAAGCTGGTGTAGAAACCAGTGCAATGAAAATAGCTGAAATTTTAGAAAATACCACAGACTATAAATCATTAACCACCTTACGAGCCGAAAAATTTTCGCGCCAAATGGTGCATCCAGCTATCATGACTGCTGCAGCCGCTTGGCCATTATTAGGCAGTGAAGCAGCGATTGCAATTTTATTTATACATCCTAATAAACGCCTATCAGTTACCGCCCCTATTAGTCTATTAAAATACTTAAAACGAGCCGCTGATCAAGGCATTTTAATTAAAGATGGTCGCTCATTAGAGTTATTGGGACAGGTTGATACCGTGGTATTTGATAAAACTGGGACCTTAACGGAAGAACAACCTAGTATCGGTGTTATTCATACCTTAGCTGATTATATTGCAGATGAGGTATTGCGCTATGCAGCTATTGCCGAATTTAAACAAACGCACCCATTAGCCAAGGCTATTTTGCATGAAGCAGAACAACGCAATTTAGGTTTGGCCACCCCTGATCAAACCGAGTATCGCCTTGGTTATGGTGTAAAAGTTACTTTAGATCAAAGGGTAATTCTGGTAGGTAGTTACCGTTTTATGGAATCAGAAGGTATTATGATTTCGGACAGGGTACAAGGTATTCAGCAGGAGGCAAAAAGTAAAGGCTATGGCCTAGTCATGGTTGCGATTGATAATGTATTAGCCGGTGTCATTGAATTATTACCTAGCTTACGCGCTGAAACGCATTATGTTATTCAGCAATTAAACCATAATAAAAATATTAAGAATATTTACATTATTTCTGGGGATGCAGAAGCACCCACACGTCAATTAGCTAATGAATTAGGGGTTAATTATTTTGCCGAAACCCTACCGCATGAAAAATCTGCATTAATTGAAACATTACAGCAACAAGGCAAGTTTGTTTGTTACGTCGGTGATGGTATTAATGATGCCATCGCTATGAAGCAAGCACAGATTTCAGTATCATTATCCGGTGCATCACAAGTGGCCACAGATACTGCCCAAGTGGTTTTATTGGATCGCGGGATTAGTCATTTGCCTCAATTGTTTGAAATGGCAGGTGGCATTAATCACCACATGAATAATCAGATTGCAGTAACCCTTGGCGTGAGCATTTTAGGGGTGAGTGGTATTTTCTTGGGTGGCTGGGGAATTGCCTCTATTATGGTATTGAATATGGCAAGTCTATTGGCAACCTTGGGTTATGCCTTAGTCGATAAGCCAACATTTGTACCAGCAGATGAGGCATTAATTCATGCTGCACACAAGCCATTAGCATTACCAAAAAAATCGTAATTCCCCCTGAAACAGGATTATTTATGCAACTAATGCCTTATTCCTTTAGCAATATCCCAACATTGCCGCATATTTTACAGCAGCGCGCGCAACAATTGGGGGATACGCCTTATCTTTATGTTGATGGTAAACCCGTATTATCCTGGCAAGCATTTGCTGATGCGGTCTTTAATTTGGCGTTAGGATTGCGTGAACAAGGGTTACAGCCGGGTGAACGAATCGCTATTTTATCGGATAACTCTGTTGATTGGTTAATCGCACAATTAGCTATCTTTGCAAGCGGATTAATCAGCGTACCACTATTGCCTGCCCATTCTGATGCCATGCTGCAACGTATTTTGCAACATGCACAACCGCGTGCCTTATTAGTGGATGCGGCCTTAATGACTCGGGTGCTGGCATTACCGCAAGACAGTGCTGTACCCGCTTTCATAGCGGTGATGAATGGTAGCTATGCGGGTTTTCCGACATTGCGTTCATTAAGTATCCCCGCTTCGGCGGCAGATATTGCGCAATTATTACAGGGCATTCATGCACATACGCCTGCATCATTGGCGTATACGTCTGGCTCAACCGGCGAACCAAAAGGGGTGTTAAAACATCAGGCCGCTTCGGTAGTCAATCACGGCTTTTGTGATAATGCGGGGCAATTGGTCATGGCCCAACCCGAGCAAACAGCGGGTTTGATTTTGAGTTTGAATCATGGCATGGGGCAGGCATTATTTAATCGTTCGTTGGTGCGTGGTTATGCATTGGCAATGACGGCCAAACCCGAAGCGGAGATTGGTCTTGCAGATGTGGCCGCTTTGCAAGCCAGTATTTTGTGGGTCGTGCCACGGGTAATTAAACGTTTGGTAGAAGAATTTGATACTACCAATCCGGAATGGGTACAAACCTATGAAACCCAATTGGCGGCAGGGCAAGCGGGTGAAACGATGGCGGCATTACGTGGCACTATGCAGCAGGCATTTGGTGGTAAGTTGACACAAGTCCATTCAGCAGGCTCCCCCACACCACCCGCCTTGCTAAAACGCTTTGCCGCTTTGCAATTACCGTTGTATGAGTTTTACGGTTCGACTGAAAGCGGTACCATTACAGTTGGTAGTGCCGGTGGTGTACCGGGTATGACGGGCTTGCCTTTACCGGGAATTGAAGTCCGTTTGGATACTGATGGTGAATTATTGGTACGTGGGCCGGGGGTTTCGTTAGGTTATTACCGTGACCCCCAAGCGACCGCTGCCATCATCGATGCTGAAGGTTGGTGTCGTACTGGCGACTTGGTGATTATTAAGCCAGAAGGTTTGCATATTACCGGGCGCAAGAAAGACATTTTTAATACCTCAGAAGGCTCGAATATTTATCCCTCTCGCCTTGAAGCCGCCTTGGAAGAATTACCGTTGATTGCAGAAGCGGTGTTACTTGGTGATCGTCGTCCGTTTATCGCTGCCTTATTGGTAATTGATACCGCAAAAGCACAACAGCAGTTAGGGCGCTTATTGCAGGCAACTGACTATGCTGATGCTAGTGAATTACATCAAGCCGTCATGCAAGCGATTGCCCAACTTAATCAGCTACTAGAACCCTATGAACGTGTTAACAAGGTGACGTTATTGGCCACTCCATTTCCGCCGACCGTGAGAACACAAGTCGGCGGGGTACGCAAAACTCGCGTGCGTCGCGATTTGATTGAACAATGGTATGCTGAGGAAATTGAGCAGCTTTACGTCACTGCGTAATGATAGCTACAGACTGTCAGAAATTATCTGACAGTAGTGCGTTTGAAAGCCGCCTCGATAAACTCTTCCTTGTTGACCGGGCGAGTACGGAACGCAAGGGCATGGGCAGCTTCCAACAGGGGCATAGGTTGCTGATACTGTTTTGCCAGTTCCAATCCAACCCGTAAGGATTCCACGCCTTCGGCCATTTCCCCACGCGCCTTGATGGGTGCCAGCAGGTCTTCGAGCATTTCCCCTTCGCCAATTTGCACAGCCATGTGGTAGTTGAGAGCAAACTGACTGGTGCAAACCAGGAAAATGTCGGCAATACCGGCGACATCGTAAAGCGGCTGGCTATTTAGTCCCATCTTGGTTAACAGCCGGTCGAGTTCTTTCATGCCTTCAGCGGCGACCAGTCCCTGAAAATTGGTGCCCAGTCCTAAACCCTGCACCATACCAACTTCCATGCCGACGATATTTTTCAGGCCACTGAGGTATTCGTAGGACGCCATCCCGGCATCTGTCCTGACGTTGATGGTCGGGGAGCTAAAGGCTTGCCAGCCATGCTGACGCATTTGTGCGGAATCCGAGGCAATCACTAAAGTCGTGGGCAAGCCATTGACCATATAGGACTGCATATTGGGGCCAGAGATGGTGCCTATATGTTCGGTACAGCTCTCTTCACACAAAATGTGCGTCATTAGCTTGCAGGTGCCCGGTTCAAAGCCTTTAGTGGAAGACAATACCGACTGACTAGGCTGAATCAGTGGCCCCACCTGCTGGGCGGCTGCACGCATGGCATGCGAGGGAACCGCCATAACCACCAGTTCTGCCTGCGAGATTTCTTCAGTAATAGCGATAGAAGCCCGTACTGCCGGGTGTATAGGCGCATTCTTGAAATACATGGGGTGACAATGCTGAGTATTGATGCTTTCCACCACTACCGCATCAGGGGTTAGCAGGGTGCAGGTATGACCGGCAGATGCTATCAGATGGGACAATGCAGTTCCCATCGTGGTACTGCCAAAGACGGCCACTCGCAGTTTGCTAGGTTCAGATGCCACCGTACTACCTCGATAATCTATATGGCTGGGGTATTAGCTTAAAAATTGCTACCTTTTTAAGACAGTTTGAAATCTAGCGAATGGGGAAAGCATTGTCAAAATGACCGCTGAACAAACCTGACAAGCTTTTGTTTGAAAAAGCTTTTAGGAGTAGTTATTTACATTCCAGGTGTTCGCTACCGGTTTAACATTTCTTAACAATTAATCGCTTTCCAAGGTACTTGCCTACTCCCTATACCGTTGCAATCAGTAGCATCACCACTCTTGGCAAATGCGTCGACCTGAAACAAAGGTATACATGTCATGGCATTACTCAGTTTCTGATTGCACCAAGGCAGTAAAGGCCGCCGATAATTGTTGATACATCGCCCCCGGGCACTGAGCAATAGGACGCCCATCAATCTCCCGTACTGGAATCAGTTTTGCCCCGGTGCCGGTTAGAAAACATTCATCTGCATTGTAAAGATCATAAGGTGTTAAAACCGTTTCACGCGCACGAATACCAGCTGCTTTCGCCAGTTCTAATACCGTTTGCCGGGTAATACCAGCCAAAGCCCCTTCGGTAGGTGGTGGCGTTAACAACTCTCCTTCACTAACAATAAACAGGTTATCGGCAGTACCTTCGGCGACACAGCCACGATCATTGAGCAAAATAGCTTCCTCAACCCCGGCAACATTTGCCTCCATACGGGCAAGAATAGCATTCAGATAATTGAGGCTTTTGATACGCGAATCGAGCCGATCCGGTGTCAAACGGCGGGTTGACGCAATAATGGCCCGTACCCCTTGAGCACGTTGAGCATCACTAACCATTTGCAACTGATCGGCAATAATAATTAGGCTGGACTGACGACAACTGGCCGGGTTAATACCCAATACCCCGACTCCACGCGTGACAATAATGCGTAGATATCCATCGCATAACGGCGAAGCAGCAATGGTTTGTGCTACCGCCGCCGTCAATTCGGCTAGACTAACCGGTAATGTCAATTGCAAGGCAGCCGCTGAACGTTGCAAACGTTTTAGATGTAAAGGCCAACGAAATGGCTTGTTATTGTAAAATCTTACCCCTTCAAACACCCCGTCACCGTACAAAAAACCATGATCAAATACCGAAACTTTAGCATCTGTAGCTGCTACAATTTTGCCATCTAACCAGCAACAAGCTTGTTTGAACATAATCCTCTCCAAGGAGCTTTATTCTAGGGTAGACACTAGCCTAAAATAGAGCAGTACAACAGTACAGATGCAGAATTCTTTTATTTAAGCAGTACAGTTTTACTTACCTGCATAACTGTAATGGTAACCCGAGTGAAAACTGTACTGTTTAATGGTTAAACGCTTAAACCCCATCATTAATCAAAACTGTATGTCATGAAGCTGTCATACAATACTGGTGAAAAATGGGTCTTCCATGGTTGAGTAAGTGAGGAATATTGATGATTGACATGACATCAACCTTATCAGGAGATCCAGTGACGGCACGACCGAACCTGGATTATGGATTTAAATCAAGCAGCTTCATTATTGCCGCGCTGCTTATGGTAGGGATTGTATTTACTATCTACAGTCTATCCGGAGATATTAGTCAAGCACACAGTACTACCCATACTGCTCCAACCAATTGGCTACCTTATGTATTACTAGGCGTTGCCCTGTTGATTGCCTTAGGCTTTGAATTCGTCAATGGTTTCCATGACACCGCTAATGCAGTTGCCACGGTTATCTACACCAATTCCATGCCACCCCATATTGCTGTCATCTGGGCAGGCATTTTCAACTTCCTCGGCGTTTTGTTATCGTCGGGTGTAGTGGCCTTTGGCATTATCTCTCTACTACCGGTGGAACTCATTTTGCAGGTTGGTACTAGCGCAGGCTTTGCCATGGTGTTTGCCTTATTGATCGCCGCTATTTTGTGGAACTTGGGAACCTGGTTTTTTGGTTTACCCGCTTCTTCTTCTCATACCCTGATTGGCTCGATTCTTGGTGTGGGCCTAGCCAATGCTCTGATGCATGGCCGTAATGGCACCAGCGGTATTGACTGGGCACAAGTCAGTAAAGTCGGTTATTCCTTATTACTGTCACCGGCGATTGGTTTTGTCTTCTCCGCTTTAGTGGTCTTGGCATTGCGCGTACTGGTAAAAAACCGCGAACTTTATGAAGCGCCTAAAGGCGATAAACCACCACCATTATGGATTCGTAGCCTGCTCATTTTGACCTGTACCGGGGTGTCGTTTACCCATGGTTCCAATGATGGACAAAAAGGGATGGGATTGATTATGCTGATCTTGATTGGTACGGTCCCCATGGCTTATGCCCTAAACCGT
Source organism: uncultured Thiothrix sp. (assembly GCA_964498805.1). GTDB lineage: Bacteria > Pseudomonadota > Gammaproteobacteria > Thiotrichales > Thiotrichaceae > Thiothrix. Next base: position 10,600 of record CAZCJE010000010.1, on the reverse strand, counting down.
TCTATGCCAGTTGAACAAGTGGCCCAATTTGCAGAAATGTCCCAAACCACCCAACGCCAGCTACAGCAGGTCATTGGTGCGGATACCGCCTTACCAGCCAACCCTCAGCACATCCTGTCGGAATACGTGCGTACTCACGAGTTAAAAACCGAGGTATTACCCGCGCTTGCAGCCTTGACTGGTCAAATTGGTCAAGAAATTCAGTCACAGGGCAGCTTAGCAACCATTCCTGCTGATACCGTCGCGGATGTACGCAATGACATGTATCTAGCCGCTGAGGCTATCCGCTTTATCGACAAAGATGAAAAATCCGGCCTCGATAAAACCACCAAGGAAACACTGCAAGCCTTCAGAGCACAGATTGATACTGCTACCAAATTTATTCCCGTATGGGTTAAAGTGGCGGTGGCTATTGCTTTAGGTTTAGGCACTATGGTGGGCTGGAAACGCATTGTCATTACCGTCGGCGAAAAAATTGGTAAATCTCACCTAACATATGCACAAGGGGCATCAGCTGAATTTGTGGCTATGGCAACGATTGGCGCGGCTGACGTATTAGGCTTGTCGGTCTCCACGACTCATGTACTGTCATCCGGTATTGCGGGGACTATGGTCGCGAATCGTTCTGGATTACAAAAATCGACAGTTTTTAACCTGCTAACGGCTTGGGTATTAACACTGCCTGCTGCCATCCTGCTATCTGGTGGCTTGTACTGGTTGTTTACCCTGATTTTCTAACGTTTGCTGTCTACTCCCCGGTCACCGCCCGGGGAGCTCCAACTGCCCCCTATTGTCTTTACAATGAGGGGGCTTTTAAGCCAAATTGCGTGTAATTAAGCCCGATAAAAGCCTTCCACTTAACGGGTACTTCGTAGTCAGGGTAAATCGCCTTTACCGGACACACATCCACACATAAGCCACAATCAATACATTCGTCTGGGTGAATATAAAGTTGTAGCCACTGCTCCTCTTTGCCATAGATACAATCGACCGGGCAAACCTCAACACAAGCGGTATCTTTAACACCAATACAAGGTTCCGTAATAATGTGTGTCATGCCTAATCCTCCTACTGATGAGTTAGGCAATCATCCTTTGAAAATCAGCAATCCCGTTTAGAAATGGATAATAGACTTAATATGCGCCGACCACGAACTTAAAGAACAATACCCTGCTTAGACCCCCAGTAATTCGCGTAAGGTATCGTAACTGGCAATACCCATTTGCGACTCTTGCTTAGTACCGCGTTGAAATACTACACAAGTTGGTACCAGCCGGATTCCAAACTTCCGAGTAATTTCTGGATTCTCGTCGATATTCAACTTGCCTACCTTGGCTTTGCCTTGTAGATCCTTAGCGACTTGCGCCACAATCGGGTCTAACGCATTACAAGGGCCACACCAACTGGCCATGAAATGAACCAACACAGGTAATGGTGACCTCAAAACTTCCTCATTGAAATTAGCATTGGTAAAAGCCTGTACATTCAGCTTATTCATGGTTTTCTCTCCTTCAAGACTAGCGGTTGAGAATGTGCTGCATACCCATCGATGCAAACCAGCTCCTATTGGCTATTTTTAATGTTAAGAGACGAACACATTTTATACATAGCCAAATTTTTTCTTGTTGTTGAGATAAAATTCAATAATTAATGCAATGGCTAAAAATATTGTGGAATTACCCCTCATGGCTAGTAATTTTTATAATTTAATATCAGTATTTACCCTAGTGGTGATATTCCGACCATTGCTAAAAAACCAGTAATTGTATTGGTGCGCTGCAAACCTGTTTATTTTTAAACCACAGGTATAAACCTGTGGTTTTTATGTGACAAATCACATCACGATTAGTCTACCTATTGAACGAGTTATATAAGTTTCACTCATCAACAATAGATTATAAACCAAGCAATTTGAGTAGATTTTCCCGCGAGGTTAAGCCGATTTGGGCAGCAGTTTTCACACCATTCTGGAAGACAATACAGGTAGGCACAGAACGAATGCCGTAATTTCGGGGTATCATTGGGGCTTCATCAATATCCACTTTGCCGACTTTAATTTTACCGGCAAAATCATCTGCTATTTTTTCAACAATTGGCGTCAAAGCCTTACAGGGACCACACCAAGTAGCGGTAAATTGCACCAATACCGGCACATTAGAACGCAAGACTTCAGATTCAAAATTCTGATCATTAAACATTTTCAGATTGTCACTAGCCATTGTTTAATTTTTCTCCCTCTAGGATTAATAAGCTTATTCGTCACATAAATCGTAAGTATGTTTCCACAGGTCATGTGAATCGATCACTTACTGCGTAAATAAAGTACATTGTAGCCGTAAAAACCACCTTCATAGCTATTGTAATCACAAAATTTTAAGATGGTTTAACCAAGTAAATTTTATATAAAACCACCCTTACGATCTGCTTAAAAATCAATCTTATGTGTGATATCTTGCTCCTTCCATAAACAAAACACCTATAAGGAATGAGGATGTCTAAAACCTTTTCTATGCTAACACTGATGAGTGCTTTGGCTTTAAGCGCCTGTGCCACCACACCTGATGCCAACAAAACAGCTGCCACCACCGCAACGAATCTTGCTTGCAAACCTACGACTGAACAAGAAATTGCCGCTTTATTTGATCGTTGGAATAGTTCACTGCAAACCGGTGATCCTAAAAAAGTGGTAGCCAACTATCACGACAATTCTATTTTGCTGCCGACAGTTTCCAATACTCCTCGTCTCAGTGATGCGGAAAAAGAAGATTACTTCCATCATTTCCTGCAAGACCAACCTAAAGGCAAAATTGATATGCGCCATATCCAAATTGGCTGTAACACTGCCCTAGATGCGGGTTTATATACCTTTACCATGGGTAAAACCGGTAAAGAGGTTAAAGCGCGTTATTCCTATACCTATCGCTGGGATGGCAAGGAATGGCTAATTACCAGTCATCACTCCTCTGCCATGCCTGAGAAAGCAGCGGCTAGCCATCATTAAGGATTGACCCAGCCAAGCGGCTTTCGCATACTGACAAGATGAATCCATTTACCCTGACCATGCTTGACAACCTGCTGACTAGCTTGCGACGCCGTAGCCGTATGCATGCCTGTGCACGGGGAAAACATGACGTTGGATGGATTCGACTCCTAACAACGCCCTAAACCAAGGGCAAGTTTATCTCCAAGCCACAGGCTCACCCCTGTGGCTTTTTTTTTGCCTAAAGGAAATGACTATGCAAACCACTTTCGCCAGTATTATGCCGATTACACCACGGCCAGAAATTATTTTTGAATCCGGTCAAGGTAGCTGGTTAAGCGATCAGAACGGTAAACGCTATCTGGATTTTGTCCAGGGTTGGGCGGTCAATACGCTCGGGCATTGTTCACCCGTTATCACCGCAGCCATTACCCAACAAGCGGCTAAATTAGTGAATCCCAGCCCAGCGTTTTACAACCGGCCGATGCTGGAATGTGCGGATTTATTGATAAAGCATTCTGTGTTTGATCGGGTATTTTTTGCCAATAGTGGTGCAGAAGCCAATGAAGGTGCCATCAAACTCGCGCGTAAATGGGGTAGCGTTCACAAAGGCGGGGCTTACAAGATCATAACCTTTGTCAACAGCTTTCATGGCCGCACCCTGACTACCATGGCCGCCAGTGGCAAAACTGCTTTTGCGGACTTATTTGAACCGAAAACACCGGGCTTTCTTAAAGTAGCATTCAATGATATTGACGCGGTCAAACAAGCAATTGATGCGCAAACGGTGGCGATTATGCTTGAACCGATTCAAGGCGAAGCAGGGGTCATTCCCGCTACCACTGATTTCTTGCAAGCATTGCGGCAATTGGCAGATGAACAGCACTTATTGTTGATTATGGATGAAGTACAAACCGGTGTAGGCCGTACTGGCGAACTGTTTGCATACCAACAGCATGGCATTGAACCGGATATTATGACCCTAGGCAAAGGCTTAGGTGGCGGTGTACCCATTTCTGCGTTATTGGCTAAAGAGCATTGTTGTGTGTTCCAACCCGGTGATCAGGGCGGCACTTACAATGGCAATCCGCTGATGACCGCTGTGTCAGCTGCGGTATTACAGGAAGTGCTTAAACCCGCCTTTTTGCCGCAAGTAAAAGCTATCGGCCACTACCTGCGCACAGCCCTTGAACAGCTTTCCAACCGGTTTGGTCTCGGCGAATTTCGCGGCCAAGGTTTATTAGTAGCCTTAAATACCGGAACACATGATGCTAATGCCATTGTTAAAACCGCTTTGGATAAGGGGCTGCTTTTAAATGCTCCACGTCCTGATACCTTGCGCTTTATGCCTGCCCTGAACTTGACCATGACAGAAGTAGATCAAATGGTTAGCATCTTGGCGGATATCCTTGCTTAACCACCTAAATCTGATTCAGCTGGAGCGTTTATCCTCCAGCTGCCTAACTTAAGGGTTGATCACGTTCTAATAACCAACAGCGCGGGTGTAGGGCATAACCAATATGTTGATAGTAAGCATGCGCAGCTGGGGCAGCCAATAAAATCACTTTGCCATGTGAACCGAGTTGTTGCTGGGTCAAATGCTGTAGGTGCTTGCCTATGCCTTGCTGTTGATAGGCTTGATCAACTGCCAAGTCTGACAAATAACACACATAATGAAAATCAGTCAGAGAACGGGCCACCCCAACCAATATTTCACCCTGCCACGCTGTAACTAGTAAATTGCCATGTTCCAACATACCCAATATACATTGTCTATCATTAACCGGTCTGCGCTCGGCCAGTCCTGATCGCTTTAAAATGTCAATAAATTGGTCAATAGAAATGGGCACATTGATTTCGTAGCGAATGGTCATAACTTTCCCTATACATATGGGTTGAAGGTATTTGACAAACCAGCAAATTTTATTCACCTGCTAAGTCTTGCCAAGAGCAGGTCTAACTTTTAGATTGTACTCATGACGCTTTACCATGATATCGCTAGTAAAATCAGCACCCATATTGATAATGGCATTTTCCAGCCCGGTACCCGCCTACCCGGTGTACGCCGTCTGAGTGAACAATTTGGGGTCAGTATTTCCACCATTGTGCAGGCCCAACGGCAATTAGAAAACCGTGGCTTACTGGAGGCACGCCCGCGCTCGGGGTATTACATTAGTGCACGGCCTTGGCTAAAACCGCAATTACCCACCCTATCGCAACCTGATCTGAAACCGACACCTGTGACTGGGCAGGAATTGGTTATCCAATTAGCACAGTATGCTAACCAAGCGGAAGTGATACAACTAGGGGCAGCTGTACCGGCAGTATCCTTTATGCCGATACGCGCGTTTCAACGCAGCCTTGGCAAAATTGTGCGTCAATATGGCCATCGTGCTGCCAATTATGCCTTTCCTCCCGGTTTACCAGAATTACAGCAACAAATTGCCCGCCGTATGTGTCTTAGCGGCAGTGCTGTTAAAGCCGATCAAATCCTGATTACCAATGGCTGTCAGGAAGCTTTGTCGCTAGCCTTACAAAGCGTGGCCCAAGCGGGCGATATTATCGCCATTGAATCACCGACTTTTTACGGTTTATTGCAGGTGATTGAATCGCTTGGCATGAAAGCACTGGAAATTCCCACCGACCCGCAGCATGGAATTAGTTTACCCGCCTTGGAATTAGCTCTTGAACAATGGCCGGTTAAAGCGTGTGTGCTAATCCCCAATTTCAGCAACCCGCTCGGTAGCCTAATGCCAGATTCGCATAAACAACAACTGGTGAAATTGGCCAGACGCCACCAGCTTGTGCTCATTGAAGATGATATTTACGCTGATCTAGGCTTTAGTGGCGAACGCCCCCGCAGTCTGTTGAGCTTTGAAACCAATCCTGCCCAAGGCCACATTATCTATTGTTCATCCTTTTCTAAGACTATTGCGCAAGGTTTACGTATTGGTTGGATGGTTGCACCTAAACACTATCTACAGCGTGCCGAATACCTCAAATACGTGACTAATTTAGCTGCACCTACTTTGCCACAGCTAGCATTGGCGGATTTTCTTGCTCACGGCGGTTATGAACGTTATTTACGCCAGGTTAGGAGCCAATATCTACGACAAGTGCAACTGTTTACGCATGCCTTAAGTAAGTATTTCCCGCCAAGTACGCGCGTGACTCAACCTAAAGGGGGCTTTGTCTTATGGGTAGAACTAGCCTCGCGAGTGGATACCTTGCAACTGACTCAGCATGCCTTACAGCAAAACATTAGCATTGCGCCGGGGCAAATTTTTTCGGCTACCCCAAAATATCGCAATTGCCTACGACTCAGTTGTGCGCAACCGTGGAGCGCTGAATTGGAACGCGCATTGATTACCTTAGGACGTTTAGCGCAAGCTCACCATCAACCTCATTGGTAGCTGCTAACGGATTGGCGGGCAACCTATTTCTACCTACAATCTGATTATTCTCATCATTAATAAGGTTTAGTCCGTATGGAAGCTATTATTCGCGTCATTCTGGACGCTGGACGTACCGGGGTTGATTTGGCTTTGTACACCCTGCTGCCCATTATGATAGTCATGCTAGCCTTGATGAAGCTATTGGATGCATGGGGAATTTTGGCATGGTTAGCAAGAATATTAAGTCCACTAGTAAAATGGTTTGGTATTCCGGGCTTAGGTATTTTTGCTGCGGTTAAATTGTTATTGGTGAGTTTTGCCGCTCCCGTGGCGACTTTTACCATCATGGGCCAAAACGGTACTTCAAGCCGCCATATTGCTGCCACCTTAGCTATGATTATGGTCATGACTCAAGCCAATGTCTTATTCCCAATGGCGGCGGTGGGGCTAAAGATTGGTACTGCTTTGATAACATCTATTATTGGCGGGTTAGTAGCAGCAACGGTAACTTATTATGGGTTTGCACGCCGCCCCGGTTGGGAAGTCGAAACCATTACCAATGCTGATTTGCACCCAAGTGAGCATGCGCATAAAAACCCCGTGCGTATCCTTGCCGATGGCGGCTTGGAAGGTTTACGCATTGTCGTCAATTCCATTCCCATGCTGGTATTGGCTTTATGCTTTGTAAATACCCTTAAAGCTACCGGTGCCATGGTTTATATCAGCAGTTTGCTGGCCCCCGTGATGGCTTGGCTGGATTTACCGGATGCCGCTGTCTTACCGTTGGTGACTAAATTTATTGCTGGCGGTACGGCATTCATGGGAGTCACGATTGACCTTATCCATCAAGGCAACCTTACTGCGACAGATTTGAATCGTATGGTCGGCTTTGCTACCAATCCGCTGGATATTGTCGGCGTGGCTATTTTTGCCAGCGCGAGTCCTAAAGTCGGCGAAGTCATGCAACGGGCTTTGCTAGGGGCAATGATTGGCTTGCTGGTACGCGGTATCATCCATTTAGTTGTGTTTTAACAATTTACCCTAAAAGCACCTATTGAGTGCATAAAAAGCACGACAAGCGCCTAAACCACCGATTACACTCAAACTCATAAAAGTTGACCAAAAGGGTATGTTTAATGGCGTTGTCAACACCAAATGAAACGTGGAAAGTGCTACTAGCGGGTATTTGTAGCCTGATTCTGACTGTAGGTTTAGCCCGCTTTGCCTATACACCATTATTGCCAGTCATGCGCGCTGAAACTTGGCTGACTGAAGTCGCCGGTGGGTGGCTAGCCACCTTTAACTACATGGGCTACATGAGTGGCGCTTTATTGGCTGCATCCATCAGTAGTTTGCATGTTAAATATCGTTTGTATCGCGCGGGTCTGGTATTAGCGGTGTTGAGTATTACCGCAATGGCTTTTACCCAGAATATGATTATCTGGTCGATTTTGCGTTATATCGCCGGTTTAAGTAGCGCAGCAGGCCTGTTAATAGGGTCAGGACTCATGCTGAACTGGCTCATGCGGCATGGTCATCGGCCAGAATTGGGTATTCATTTTGGCGGTTTAGGTGGTGGTATTTTAGTATCCGGACTGGTATCGGTACTCATGCTTGCCGCGCATTTGAATTGGGCTGAACAATGGTGGGTATTGGGCATCTTAGGTGCATTATTTTTTATTCCGGCTTGGCTATGGTTACCTGAACCACCCGCTAGCCATACCCAAATTAAGCAAGAACAAACGCCACCCTCACGTCAATGGCTAATGCTGATGATTGCCATGTATTTCTGTGCCGGTTTTGGTTTCGTGGTTAGTGCTACCTTTACTGTCGCAATGGTGGAAAAGATTCCAGCCCTTAAAGGTTGGGGTAGTTGGGTATGGATTTTAGTCGGTATTGCCGCCACCCCTGCTTGTTTTATGTGGGATCGCATTGCCCGCCGCACCGGAGGTATGCGTGCCTTGCAACTAGCTTTTTCTGGGGAAATTCTATCCATATTATTGCCTGCTTTTAGCCAAAATCCAGTCGTAGCCGTATTCAGTGCGGCTTTGTATGGTGGTACTTTTATTGGTATTGTCAGCCTGACTTTAACCGTGATTGGCCGCTATTACCCCGCTAATCCTGCTAAGGCTATGGCACGTCTGACCCTTAGTTATGGCGTCGCACAGATTATTGCCCCGGCTATGACAGGCTATATTGCCGAAGCGACCGGGAATTATCAGGGTGGATTATTAATGGCAGCCGTTATTATGCTGGTTGGCATGGGCTTACTGTGGCAATTGGCAACCCATCCCCCCTTAGAAACGGCGATACGTCCCTAACCACAGCTTATTATCCAGCCACCAAAGGCATAACGGTGGCTGGATAAATTTGAGCAAAGAATCAACCTTTACTGACCGGTTCTTCATCACAAACCAAGCTACTGCCTTGACCGGTGACTGTACAAGAAAATGGCTTGTCTTTATCCAAGAAAATAGTTACCACAGTACCATCTTGAAGTAACCACACTTCCCTGACCTTATCAATCAAAATGCGTGGTTTCACCGGCAGCTTAAAACTATTACTAACATGATAAGACACTTGCGCAATCTTAGAAGCCAACCCACTATTCACCTGGCCTTTAACAGCATTAAATTTAGTGCCAAAGAAATTAGCCAACAGACTACTTCTTCCAAGTTCATCCAGACCACTTAGCGAAGTCAGATATTTGTTATCCAATCCCCACCCTTTATCGTCATTTGCAGAGGCTTTATCGGAATTAGGCGCAGCTGATACTGAACTAACCAAGCTACCTGCTATGATAAGTGCACTTGCTACTGCTAAAACAATCCTGCTTTTGATTTTCATACACGATTCCTTTCTTATCGGACATTAGACACCGTAAATGTTTAAAAATTAAACTAGACATTTATGTCTGCCTATTTAATTTGCACTAAAAATGCACGATTTATTTATTTATTTCAATATTTATAATGAATAATTAAAACGAATAAATTAACGATGTTGATTTAATAAACATTAACAATAAATTTCTATTCATTTTTAAAAATAATATTATTTGAATAAAAAAGGATTATCGTCTACGCGCTTGTATATTAAGCAATTTTTCAAAAAACATTGATCATTTTATTGTCATTATCCAGTTTTCAAGAGCTATCTAAATTCCCGGATTTTAATCATTTCTGTTTATTTAAATAATGTAAATTGCCATATAAAAATTATACAAAAAGATTATTTTTAAATCAAATAAAACAAAAAATAATCATTTCAAGGATAAAATTCGACTAAAATTAATAAATGAATTTATGATAATAGTAGGCTTAATGACTTACATTCGAGACTCAAAACAGGTCCAGTTAACTGACAATCTGTGGTGATAAATCACTGGCCTATTAGAGCTGCTATAATGACAACAGCAATCTCACCCTGCCTATCAGAGGAGAAAATCATGAAATTCTTTGTAGATACCGGCGATATCAATGAAATTAGCCAGCTAGTAGAGACCGGTATGCTGGATGGGGTAACCACTAACCCATCGTTAGTAGCTAGTTCTGGTAAAGACTTCAAAGCATTGGTACGGGAAATTTGCGCGATGGTACCCGGCCCGGTGAGCGCAGAAGTGTTAGCAACCGATACGCCTACCATGCTTAAAGAAGCTGAAGTCTTACGTTCCATTGCGGATAATGTCTGTATCAAGGTGCCTTTGACAGTAGAGGGGCTTAAAGCCTGTAAAACCTTGGCAGCAGAAGGAACAATGGTCAATGTCACTCTCTGCTTCAGTGCGGTACAAGCCTTACTAGCAGCTAAAGCGGGAGCGACCTATATATCCCCTTTCATGGGCCGCTTAGATGATGTCGGCGAATCCGGCATTAACCTGATCCAAGATATTCTCAGCCTCTACGCCAATTACCCTGAATTCAAGACCCAAGTGTTAGCTGCATCCATCCGTAGCCCTAATCATGTATTGGAAACCGCTTTAGCAGGCGCACACGTCGCTACTGTGCCACCTAAAATCCTTTGGCAGTTATACAATCATCCATTAACAGATAAAGGTTTAGCCGCCTTCCTAAAAGATTGGGAAAAAACCGGACAAAAACTCCTTTAGTCAGAACTGCATGACATTAGGCTTGCCGATGTATATAATCACCAATCCAACAGATTTTTAGCTCCGGGGGCGACTTGGCTTCGACGTGGATCACAAAGTCTGGGGAGCATGCAGTGGGTG
>CAZCJE010000009.1:54152-66581 GCA_964498805.1 uncultured Thiothrix sp. | reverse complement strand
TGTAAGCACTGGCGGCGGCTTAAATCCTTGCATGACGTCATCGGTGCCGGGTCTATACCGGTATTATTATTCACAGGTTACCACCTTATAGGCTATATAAGATGGCATTAAGTATAGGTGGAAAGCAGAGGCGAATCTGCATAATAAATGTGTAGTTTTGGCCACCAGCAATAGGCTTGAAACCGTATTTCCTTCCCTTATGTTGATGGTAGGGTGAGCAGATTTTAACTGCTTGTCGAGGTTTAACCACAGGAGCGGACATCACATTGGAATACAAGGATTATTATAAAATCCTCGAGGTGGAACGAGATGCCTCGCAGGATGCCATCAAACGGTCTTACCGCAAACTAGCGCGTAAATATCACCCTGATGTCAGCCAAGAAGCGCATGCCGAAGAACGATTTAAAGAACTCGGCGAAGCTTACGAAGTACTCAAGGACCCAGAAAAACGCGCCGCGTATGATCAACTTGGCCCTAACTGGAAAGCCGGACAAGAGGGCTTTCAACCGCCACCGGATTGGAATGAAGGCTTTGAATTCCACGGCGGTGGTTATACCAGTTCAGGCCAGGAAGACTATAGCGACTTTTTTGAAAGCCTGTTTGGGCGCGGTTTTCGCAGCGGTGCTGCTGGCATGGGGGGTGGACATACCTCTAGCCGCAACTGGCAAATGCGGGGTGAGGACAGTCATGCCAAAGTGCATATTGACCTAGAAGATGCCTACCAAGGGGCAAATCGCAGCCTTAGCCTGCGTTCTACCGAACTCAGCGAAGACGGTCGTCCGCATGTGGTCGAGCGTACCTTAAATGTCAAAATTCCCAAAGGGGTACGTGAAGGCCAAAATATCCGCCTACAAGGTCAGGGTAGCCCCGGTATTGGCGGCGGTGCAGCAGGAGATTTGTATCTGGAAATCGCCTTTAATCCGCATGCACACTTTAAGGTAGAGGGTCGGGATGTCTCCATCGAGTTGCCTATTAGCCCGTGGGAAGCAGCTTTAGGTAGCCGGGTGCAAGTCCCTACCCCCGTTGGTACCGTGGATTTAAAAATCCCCGTTAGCGCGTCTAGTGGTAAACGTATGCGCTTAAAAGGGCGTGGGATTCCAACGCAAGAACCGGGTGATTTTTACGTCACCCTAGAAATTGTGTTACCTGAGCACATCAGTGAAGAGGAAAAAGCCTTGTACGAAGCCTTGCAAAAACAGGCCGGCAGCTTTAATCCACGTTCAGCATTGGGAGTACGTTAATGACCGGGGATAACATAGAACTGCTTAGTGGGATGTTGGTCGATAACGGCGAGGCGATTACCCTTGCAGAATTGTGCCATTGCTGTGTATTACCTGCCGAACAGATCATGTTGATGGTTGAACATGGCATTATTGAACCGTTAGAAAGCCGTCATACCACTACACGCTGGCAATTTGGTGGCCAAAGTGTATTACGGGTACAAACCGCTTTGCGTTTGCAACGGGATTTAGGGGTGAATATGGCGGGGGTTGCATTGGCCTTGGATTTACTCGATGAAATCAAAGTTTTGCGCCAATTAACAGCAGCCTTGCAACGTTCAGGCCAACAACCACTGGACCATTAGAATACAAACTATGACTAAAGACCTACCCGGCTTTCTCAAGTCGCTTACGCTTGCGTTGTATCACGATATGCAACAAGGTGAGATTACCTTACGTGCCACCGGGTTGGTTTATTCCACTTTATTATCCTTAGTACCCTTGTTGGCGTTGAGTTTTTCAGTATTAAAAGGCTTTGGTGTGCATAACCAAATGGAGCCTTTGTTACTGGAACTGTTATCGCCTTTGGGTAATAAAGCCGAAGAGCTCACCAAGCAAGTATTAGGCTTTGTCGATAATGTGCAAGTGGGTGTGTTAGGGGTAGCGGGGCTGGCGACATTGCTTTATACCGTGGTGACCTTGATGCAGAAAATCGAGGAATCTTTCAATTATGTTTGGTATGTCAAACAATCGCGCTCATTTCTAGCCCAGTTTCGTGATTATCTGAGTGTGGTATTGATTGGCCCTATTCTGATTTTTTCCGGCATTGGCTTATGGGGCACCATTATTAAAATGGAATTTGTGCAAACCATCACCACTGTCGAACCGTTTGGCTGGCTCTTAACCACAGTGGTGCAACTAAGCCCGGCTATGCTGATCATTTTAGCTTTCGCGTTTTTGTATTTATTCATACCCAATACCCGGGTCAAACCGCAGGCAGCTTTGGTCGGAGCCTTGTTTGCTGGGCTGGTTTGGCAGATTGCCGGTTGGGCTTTTGCGGCTTTTGTGGTCAGTTCCGGGCAACAGACCGCTATTTATTCCATTTTTGCCAGCTTGTTTTTATTCATGTTGTGGATGTATGTCGGCTGGATTATTGTCCTAACCGGTGCTCGTCTAGCCTATTACATGCAGTATCCGGATGCGGTGCATTTACCCCAACAACCCCGCGAAAGCAGTGTGCAAACCCGTGAATTATTAGCAGCAGCCGTTTTACAGGAAATCGGTCGACGCTTCCGACACAAACAATCACCACCGACCTTAAGTGAATTGCGTCAAACCATTGCGGTACCGCGCTTTTTAATTAATGCGGCAGTAGAGGATCTAATTGCCTACGGCATTCTCAGCCGCGACGACAGCCCTGAAACCCCGCATTACTTATTACGGGTACCGCTTGATCAACTCACGGTAGCCGAGATTCGTCGGCATTTTTGGGAAGGTAATCAACAGCAACAACAACAAGCGCAGCAAGTTAAAAGCAGTACTGGCTTTAGCGATGAGTGGCTAACCGACATTGCCACTAATCCACAGCAAACCGTTCAAGCCATTTTGGATAAAGAAATCCAGGCAGAATCTACCCCAGCTTTAGCCAGTGCTGAACCAATCGACCAACCGCTCACCTTGATTCAAGGCGGTCATCAAATATCTTAAAGTGAACGTTGCCTCATTCAGCCACCTATTAGCGATTTGCTATAAAACCTTCAACCCTCTGTAACAATACTGTCATATTTCCTGCCTACAATCGCGGCAACGTTCCTCTTGCCTGTCTGATTCATCCCTGAATGGAGTTTTCATGAGCACACTGGGCATTTTGCTAACCTTGCTGGCACTTGCCGCCTTTAGCTATTTTATTGGCCGCAAACGATCCCTAGCAGTCGCTACCCGTAACCCGCGTGGGGGCGGTAATAACCTGCATTCGCTGCCAGCTTATTATGGCTATTTGCTGGCTGTGTGGGCGAGCCTTCCTGCCTTAGCCATCTTATTGCTGTGGACAGTAGCGGCGACGCCGATCATTACCCAAATGACACTGACGCATTTACCGCCTGAATTGCAAAATCAGTCTAGTGATCAGCTAAGCCTGATTATCAACCAGATTCATAGTCTAGCAGCCAATGGGGCGCAGGGTGCTTCCGACCCAGTGATGAAAACGGCGGCTGAGGAATACCTCAAACTGCAATCCATTAGCAATATTGCCAAAACGATACTGGTTATGTCCTTAGCCGTGATTGGCGCTATTGTGGGCATGCGCTTTATTAAACCAGCCACGCGCGCGCGTAATCAGGTAGAAAAAGTTCTGCAGTATGTGATGATTGCCTGTGCATCTATCGCCATATTAACCACCGTGGGAATCGTACTATCTGTACTGTTTGAGTCCGTACGCTTTTTCGGCACGATTCCTTTAACCGATTTCTTATTTGGTACTCATTGGAGCCCACAAACTGCTTTACGGGCGGATCAGGTGGGTGGCTCAGGTTCATTTGGGGCGATTCCTTTGTTTGTTGGCACCTTGCTAATTTCTTGTATTGCCTTGGGCATTGCAGTGCCATTAGGTCTCATGTCAGCCATTTATTTGTCGGAATATGCCACCCCCCAAATACGTGCTTATGTCAAACCAGCCTTAGAAATCCTCGCCGGTATTCCAACTGTTGTATACGGCTTCTTTGCTGCTTTGACGGTTGCCCCGTTCATCCGCAGCCTTGGTGAAAGCATGGGCCTGAATGTGGCTTCCGAAAGTGCTTTGGCTGCTGGCTTAGTCATGGGGGTGATGATTATTCCTTTCATGTCTTCACTCTCCGATGACGTGATTAATGCCGTACCGCAATCCATGCGCGATGGTTCTTATGGTATGGGCGCGACCAAATCCGAAACGATTAAACAAGTCGTTTTGCCTGCGGCTTTACCGGGTATTGTCGGGGCTTTTTTATTGGCCGCCTCGCGTGCAATTGGTGAAACCATGATCGTGGTGATGGCGGCAGGCTTATCCGCCAACCTAACCTTTAATCCTTTGGAAGCTGTTACCACGGTAACTGTACAGATTGTTACCTTGCTAACCGGTGACCAAGAATTCGATAGTGCCAAAACCTTGGCGGCCTTTGCTTTAGGTCTGACCCTGTTTGTGGTCACCCTGATTCTGAACATTATTGCGCTGCATATTGTGCGCAAATACCGTGAACAGTACGAATAAACCGGAGCCAGTATGAGTACTACTACTGAAAAAGTCCGCGCTGGTTTGAACAAGCGTTATGCGCGCGAAAAGCGTTTCCGCTTGTATGGGCTGGTGTCTATCTGCCTGAGCATCCTGTTTTTGGCGCTGCTCATGATTAATATCTTCAGCAAAGGCTTACCAGCATTTACCAGCACTTATATCAAGCTGGATGTAACACTGGATGCCCAAACCTTAGGATTAGAAGCTAACCCGACACCAGAACAGATACGAGCGGCCAATTATGCGGCTACTATTAGCGAAAGCCTTAATACATTGATTCCTAATGTACAGGAACGCAAACAGAAAAAAGCTTTGAAAAACTTGGTGAGCGATGATGCTCAATACGAGTTACAACGCATGGTTATGGCCGACCCCGCTTTGATTGGCAGCACACAATCCGTGTGGTTATTGGCGGATGATGAAATTGACATGTACCACAAAGGCTATGTGGATCGTAATGCGCCAGAAGCAGATCGGCGTATCAAGGACTTTCAGTTAGTATGGCTGGATAAGCTGGAACAGGAAAATCGTCTGAGCAGTAAGTTCAATAGCATCTTCTTTACCAGTGGCGATTCGCGTGAACCCGAACAAGCAGGCATTCTCAGTGCCTTAATGGGTTCGATTTACACCATGAGCCTGACCCTGTTGTTCGCTTTTCCGCTAGGTGTCATGACCGCGATTTATTTGGAAGAATTCGCACCAAAAAATAATTTTTGGGTGGATTTTATTGAGGTTAATATTAATAACCTCGCGGCAGTGCCCTCCATTATCTTTGGTTTGTTAGGCTTGGCGATTTTCATCCAAATCTTTGGTATGCCGCGTTCATCCCCATTGGTAGGCAGCTTTGTCTTAACCTTGCTGATTTTACCGACCATTATTATTGCTAGCCGGGCGGCATTGAAATCGGTTCCACCTTCTATGCGTGAAGCAGCATTAGGTTTAGGTGCGTCTAAAACTCAGGCGGTTTTTCATCAGGTCGTGCCGCAAGCCATGCCCGGTATTCTCACTGGCACCATTATTGGTATGGCGCATGCGGTCGGTGAATCCGCGCCATTGCTAATGGTAGGTATGGTGGCATTTATCGTCGATGTACCCCACGCCGTCACCGATCCGGCCACCATTTTGCCGGTACAAATTTATCTGTGGGCGGATAGCCCGGAACGTGCCTTTACCGAGCGCACTTCCGCCGCCATTATTATTCTGCTGGCCTTCATGATTATCATGAATCTGTTGGCCATTGTATTGCGTAAAAAGTTTGAGAAACGTTGGTAATCCTATGACACAAGCAACCCTGAATATGACAGCTCCTGTGGCTCCAGCCCGTGAGGCTGCTGGCGGTGAACGCAAGGAATTTGCCCACGAAATTACCGGCACCGTAGGTAAACCCTTACTGGATGAACAGGCGAGCAAATTCCGCTGCCGACATGTCAATGTGTTTTACGCAGGTGGTAAACAAGCCATTTTTGATGTTGGCCTGGATATTGGCCGCAATGAAGTGATTGCCATGATTGGCCCATCAGGTTGTGGTAAATCCACTTTCTTGCGCTGCCTTAATCGCATGAATGACACCATTGCTGGCACTAAAGTAACCGGTGATATTACGCTGGATGGTGAAGATATTTATGCCAAAGACCAAGACCCGGTACTGCTGCGTGCGCGTGTCGGCATGGTATTCCAAAAGCCTAACCCATTCCCTAAATCCATCTATGATAATGTCGCCTATGGCCCCCGTTTGCACGGTTTAGCCAATAATCGCGCTGAGCTGGATGATATTGTGGAACAAAGTTTGACTAAAGCGGGTCTGTTCAATGAGGTCAAGGATAGGCTGACTTCACCCGGTACCGGTTTATCCGGCGGCCAACAACAACGTTTGTGTATTGCGCGTACCATTGCCGTGAGCCCGGAAGTCATCCTGATGGATGAACCAACCTCAGCACTGGACCCAATTGCGACTGCGACCATTGAAGAGTTGATTGACGACCTGCGTCAAAGTTTTACAATCTGTATTGTGACACACTCAATGCAACAGGCTGCGCGTATCTCACAACGTACGGCCTATTTCCATCTGGGCAAGCTGGTTGAAGTCAATAACACCAAAACGGTTTTTACCAACCCGCAGCACCAGCTTACTGAAAATTACATCACTGGCCGCTTCGGCTAAGGGGGCGGTAGGGTATGGAAAATATGAATACAACACAACATACATCCCACCAGTACAACCAGGAACTGGATGATGCACGCAGCAAACTGATGACTATGGGCGGCTTGGTAGAAACCCAAGTAGCCAATGCCATCAAAGCTTTGCTGGAGCGTGATAGCCAATTAGGAGAAAAAGTCGCCTATTCGGATTATGAAATCAATTCGATGGAAGTGGCTCTGGATGAACAATGTGCGGAAATTATTGCCCGTCGCCAACCAGCTGCTAGCGATCTGCGCCTGATTATTACCATTATCAAGGTCATTACTGATCTCGAACGCATTGGCGATGAAGCTGAAAAAATTGGCCGCTATGCCGTAGAAATTTCCGAAACCGCGACTTCAGGGGAATTGTTCAATTCTCTGCGCCACCTCGGCGAACACGTCAAAGTTATGTTGCGCGATACATTAGATGCATTAGCACGCATGGATGTGAAAGAAGCCATGCAGGTAGTCACCAATGACCTGCAAGTGGATGCTGAATTTGATGCAATTTCCCGGCAGCTATTCACGCGCATGATGGAAGACCCACGTAATATCCGCGATAGCCTGAATGTGACTTGGTGTGCCCGTTCTATGGAGCGGATTGGCGACCACTGTAAAAATATTTGCGAATACGTCATTTATTTGGTCAAAGGCAAAGACGTGCGCCATATTAATATTGATAAGGTTAAAGCGGAACTGCTTAGTTAATATTACTTAAAGTGACTGCCTTCCTTTTTTAAAGGTGGGAAGGCAGTCCATTGAATTGCACTACGAAAATTCTTTTCTGAAATACTGTTAACGCATCACTTGCTTAGTATTCTAATACTAACCCTTTTCTATCCGCCCGCACGTAGCTAAGGCGATCTTCATGCCAGTCACCTAGCACAATGCGCTTGGCTATACCTGTCGCCATGGGTAGCTCGTGGATAGCCGGGCGATGGGTATGGCCATGAATAAGCTGTTGCACACCATTTTGCTGCAATACCTCTGTTACTGCTTGCGAATTCACATCCAGAATCTGTTCGCTTTTGCTCTGCATAGCCTGCTGACTTTGGGCGCGCATGGCTTGCGCCTGTGCAATACGACTTGCCAAGGGTAACGATAAAAATTGCTTCTGCCACAATGGGTTACGCAACATTACCCGCGCTTGTTGGTAAGCAATATCATCGGTACACAAGCTATCCCCGTGCATTAATAATGTGGGGGTACCGTAAACATCTATGATGTGCTGTTCAGGCAATAACGTACAGCCAATGGTGTCGGCAAAACGTTCACCCACTAAAAAATCGCGATTACCCTGCTGGAAATAAAGCTGAGTGCCGTTATTACTGAGAACACGCAATTGTTGCAAGACTGGCTGGAACGATATGGTTAGTGGATTGTCCAAACTATCATCACCCACCCAATACTCAAAGAAGTCGCCTAAAATATAAAGCGCTTCTGCTTGCTCCTGAATTTCTTGCAAAAAATTCAGAAGAAGATTGGTAATAGCTGGACGACTAGCGTCTAGATGTAGATCAGAAATAAACCAAATTGCCATATGCAGGAATTCACCGAAAAAAGTTATTGTTGTTACAAATGCAACAAATACAAGCAAGAGATGATTGACCTAGGGTTAATACTTTAATAAGTTTGTTGAACATCAACCACGCTAAACCATCATGACATACTGTATAGCCATCTCGCTTGATTCCGGTCTTGTATTGACTTCCGACTCGCGTACTAATGCCGGTATTGACCATGTTAGTACGTATAGCAAAATGCATCGCTGCATTACCAACCCCGACCGCTGCCTGGTGATTATGAGCGCGGGTAATCTGGCCACGACCCAAGGGGTTTTGCATCAGATACGCCGCGATGTGCAAGAAGGGGTAGCCCATAATATTAACACCTTGAATTATATGGCGGATATTGCGGAATATCTGGGGGATGTACTGGTTAACCGCATTCGCAAACACAGTGAACGTGCGGGCTTTATCCCGGATGCCACCTTGATTCTCGGTGGCCAGATTCAAGGCCATGACCCTAGCATCTACATGGTTTACCCGCAGGGGAATTACATTACGACCTCTGAGGAAACCCGTTACCTGCAAATCGGTGAAAGTAAATACGGCAAACCCGTGCTTGACCGCTTTATTAATCACGATACCTCGCTTGAGGATGCAGCAGTTTGCTCGCTGATTTCCATGGATTCCACCATGAAAAGTAACGCTAGTGTGGGTCCACCAATTGAAGTACTGATCTATAAGCGCGACCAGTTCTACAATCCGCGCCATTATAAGTTTGATGCTGAAAATGCTTATTTACTCTCCATTCGTCACGAATGGGCGAATAAACTAACGCAGGCGTTCCGTTCTATGCCGCGCATGGATGATCATGTCAGCTTTGATGATTCCTTACATGCCTTCTGATTCCGTAATCAGCTGATGAATAAACCGCAGTTTTACCGTAACCTGAGGGGTTAAGGTAAAGGGGTAAGCATCTGCAAGCCCCATACTGCGGTTCAATGAATTCATCATAATGGTTAACTGACGCCATTCCTGCATGAGCAGATGAAAGCCGCTGACATCTGTAGAGGGTGGATGTTTAATAACCCCAAAACTGGTTGCGGTTTCTAACGTATCCATAATGTGTAGATAATGTGCCCAGGTTTCGGCCCAATCCTCCCACGGATGCGAACTGGCATAGGCGCTGATATGACGCTTTTCCCAATTAGGAATTGGCCCATAGGTATAGTAATAATCCAATGCTTGCCGATAGTTTTCCTCACCACCAAATAAATGTCGAAAACGCGGGTACCAAGGCGAATTACGAATCAGTTTATCCCAGTAATAATGGCCAATTTCATGGCGTAAATGCCCAAGTACGGTGCGATAACGCTCATTCATTTTAATGCGCGTTCTGACTAGATGAGTATCATCCGCTTCCGCCACATTCAAAGTGATAGTGCCTTTCTTATGCCCTGTCGCTATATAGGCTTTTTTAACCAAGGGATTGGTGCGCTGGTCTTCCAGAAAATCAAAGGTCAACCCGGCTATCGGGTCTTGCTTGCGCCCAACAATCGGTAACTTCAGGGTTAATAGCGAATACATCAAACGGCGTTTAGCCTGCTCAAGTATTGCCCAACGTTGAACATTGATTGGAATATTCTGCGCAGGAATAGTACGGGTCAAACGGCAGGAAATACATTGCTTTTCCTCGGTATTCAGTGGCACTAACCAGTTACAACCGACTGGATGATTACGCAAGGCACAAGCACGCAACACAGTTTTCTGATTATTCGTCCACAGTTTGGCCGCTTTATTCTCGGGAATAGACAGCATCTCCAAGGTAGTCGGACTAAACCCTAATGAAGCGCCACATGCACGACAAATTTTGTCTTCAAAAAAAACCTCTTGCCCACAGGTGCAATGAAATCGTTTCATCCGCTGAGTCTTCCTGCCTGTTTAATAACATAACCTATAAAATGCCTATCCATTAATCAGGCACACGTGCTACCGTCAATTTACCCGCCTGAAATAACACCGTTTGCGTCTGAGGGGGCTGGATGGAATCTGTATACAATAACAGGCTACCGCTAGGCACAGGCTTAGGTTGTAGCGTTAGGCGATCAATCGCTGCATGTGGCCATTGACGGTAGCGCAAGTAAAAGCGCCCGGCATCGCCGTCATAAATGTGATATTCCCACAACGCTTTTGGTTCAATACCCTGAGTATCCATCCAGGCAAATAAAGCTTGCCAGTCTGGATCAGCCGGGGCTTGTACCCGTAACGGTGCCACCGCCAAGATCATTAATAATAGCGACGGTGCTATTACTTGCCACAGGGAAGGCTTTTTTTCCAGCCATTTTTTCGCCCAGCTCCAACTCATCAGACCATAGGCACTAATAATGGCTGCCGCAGGATATATCACTAACGCATAACGTGGGCGCTTGTCTGGAAGCAAAATCAATACCAGCCCCCACATCACTAACCAAATCAGCGCCAGCCACAGCACATCACGTTCACCCGGTCGTTGTTGCTGACGTTGGCTGTAAACAGCAAACAGACCCCACAAAAAAATCGGCAACCAAGGCCAATAGGTAGCAAGCCACAATTGCGGATAATAACTCCAACCAACCGGATTCACTTCGCCTTCCAAACGATCGATGACTTCACCGCCTAAATAGCCGTCAATAAATGCTTGCCCAAATTCAGCATACATATACACATGCCAAGCACCGCCGACCACCATCATGACTACAAATACCCATAGCATCTGGATAAAAGTACGCTTATCCAAACGCCGTGTGGCTATTAACCATAAACCTGCAATACCAAAAGCAATCCCACCACCTAACGGTTTGACCAATAATGATAAACCAAACAATACCCCGGCTAAGGTTGCTCCTCCCCACCCATTTTCACGGCGCTGTACAGCCTGCAATACCACTATCGTAGCCGCTAGCATGAATAGTAATTGCCAATGATCCAGAGAAATTTCCCGAGTACGGCGCACAAACTCATAAGTAATCGCTAATACCAAGGCAGTCGCAAACGCCCAAGTACGATTTCCCTGTTTCAATACCCACCAGAAGGTCAGTAACAGTGTGCCAAGCGCAGCCACAATCGAAGGTGCCCGCGCCACTGTCAGGTCAACCCCAAACAGTTTCATCACAGCACCATGAATCCAAAAACCTAATGGAGGCTTACGAAAATACGGTGATTCGGGTTGTGTATAAGAAAAAAGCAAATCACCCCGGTCCCACATTTGTAAGCCAACAGCCGCATAACGCCCTGTATCTGTGCGAAAATCACCCTGATCCAAATGGGGCACACTAAAGGTGAGCAACCAAAGCACAGGGATTAGCAACGCCCAAACACTATATTTTGTGTCGCTAAACATGAAACTTGAAAACCTTATTATAAAAATTAATTATAATAAATTAGGAGAGGATATTTGTTAAATCGCTTAGGGAATTTCTCTCCTATCCCAGTTTTTAACAATTAGCGGAAAATAATAGTCAGGATTACGTCCGCAAACAGGCTTGTGCACAAAGAAAGTTCAAAACAAGCTATTGCGTATTATGAAGCGCTCATATTATCCACACGCCTGACAAGCGATGAATGCGTTGAATTTCAAGACCAATAACCGTTAGTAATCCAGCGTATTCACTACACTCCTGTCTAATTGCAGGAGAATCCATCATGCGTCTGCCTCGTTTGCTGGCGGTTGTAACGCTGCTTGCCCTTGTTTGTGTCTTTGTGATCAGTGTTCCACTGCAGGCAGGGTCACAGCCACTGCTGACACTCGACTATACACAGGCTAAAAGCTTGCACTGTAGCGATACGCCCATTGCACCTTACCAACCCACCATACAGAATCTTGCACCGGGTGAGTGCGTATTACAGAAAATCGAACTACACAATAAGGGAGCGAATTTTGCTCAAAATATTAGCTTACGCATCCCCATTCCTCAGGAATTTACTCTACGCCCGTTTGCAGATGGGCTTATTTTACATACTAATTTGACACAGACCTCTCCAATATTATTACTTACAACGAGCCAAGAACCTGCTGTTTTCACCGTCAAATTAACTCGGACACCCCCTACAAAAAGCATCACAGTCTATTTGAAATTTCAGCTGAAATAGCAAAATAAAATCCTTATATTTTTATTTAAAAGTCTATTTAAAGTCCTATTTAAGGCGAGCTAAATTCCGTCTTTTTGTCTATATTCCTTCTCTTGTATTCAACCTTGTAGAATCTCAGGATTCTACCTAGTAC
>CAZCJE010000009.1:0-54052 GCA_964498805.1 uncultured Thiothrix sp. | reverse complement strand
CTATATTCCTTCTCTTGTATTCAACCTTGTAGAATCTCAGGATTCTACCTAGTACGGTTGTTACAACGACTACAATAGCCTGAAAAATCCCGCCCATTGCAAAAAGAGGCCTGCATGAATTTAGCTGTCCGACGATTTGGTTCAATTTGCCTGTTGTTATTGCTAGCTAGCTGCAATCGGCAGAATGCTGGAGGTGAACAAAGTGCACAAGCAGAGGGGCCACCACCGGCACAAGTGACTGCCTTTGCTGTCGAACCACGTGATGCTCCGATTACATTTGAATACACAGGTCAGATCGCCGGTTCCAATGAAGTTGAGGTACATGCACGCGTCAATGGCGTGATTGAAAAACAGTATTTTGAGGAAGGACGCGCCGTTGAAGCGGGCCAACCCCTAATTGAACTGGATGCTGCCCCATTCAAAGCCGCGGTTGATCAGGCGGTTGCTGCTTTGGCCGTCGCTAAAGCACAACGAGAACAGGCTAATGCACAGCTGAAAAAGGCTAATCTGGATTACTCACGAGTTGCCCCTTTAACCCAGCGTCAATTACTCAGCCAAAGTCAACGTGATGATGCTGCTACCCAAGTGGATTTAACCAAAGCAGCGGTGCAACAAGCCGACGCGGCTATTCAACAGGCCGAAGCCGGTGTCAGTACCGCTCGTATAAACCTTGGTTACACGCGTATTACCGCCCCTATTAGCGGCATTGTGGGTCGTGCGCTAAAACGTAAAGGCAGCTTGGTACAAGCCGGTAGCGACAGTCTACTGACTACTATTGCCCAAACTAACCCGGCTTATGTGGATTTTGGTATTGCCGAGCGTGAGCAGGAAAACTTGCGCCAAGCGTTGGCCGATGGCCATTTACAATTGCCCGAACAAGGCTTTGAAGTCATTCTTAAAACCACGACTGGCAAACAGATTCCCAAGACCGGACGCATGAATTTTCAGGATTACAAGGTTGACCAGCAAACCGGTAATGTTGCTATGCGCGCCACCATTGAAAACAGTGACCGCCAACTATTACCGGGGCAATTTGTACGGGTGGTTCTACAAGGGGCTAAACGCCCACAAGCATTGGTGGTACCGCAACGCGCCGTCTTGGATAACCCGCAAGGCAAATACGTGTATGTAGTGGGCCAAAATGATAAAGGCATGACTATTGCGCAACCACAGCCGGTGGAAGTGGGCGAATGGGTGCAACTCGAAGGCGACTTAAATAACGCCTGGGTAATTCGTTCGGGTCTTAAACCGGGGCAACAAGTGATTGTCGACGGCACAGCGCGTATTTTCTTCCCGGGTATGCCAGTGCAATTGGTTTCCCCGGCAGCAGCCAATGCAGCGGCTCCCGCTGCTGCACCAGCGGCGGCTGAACAGCCAGCCAAACCATAAAGGGGGCAGCCTGTGTTTGCACGCTATTTCATTGACCGACCTATTTTTGCGTTTGTTATTTCGATTTTCCTCATCCTCGCCGGGCTTGCCGCCATGCGTATTTTGCCTATTGCGCAATACCCTGAAATCGCCCCGCCCGAGGTACAAATCATTGCCGTTTACCCCGGTGCTTCCGCAGAAGTGGTCGCACAAACCGTAGCCACACCGATTGAAAATGCGGTTAACGGTGTGGAAAACATGATTTATATGTCGTCTAGTTCCACCTCAAATGGCACCACTACCATTACCGTCACCTTTGAAATCGGTACTGATATTGACCAAGCCGCGCTCAATGTCAATAACCGCGTCAAGCAGGTAGAAGTGCGTTTACCGGAAGAAGTGCGCCGCCAAGGGGTGACGGTACAAAAAGGTTCCTCCTCATTTCTACAGGTTCTGGCTTTTTACTCGCCTGATCAGCGCTTTAATGATCTTGATACCTCCAACTACGTCACTTTAAACGTCCTGGATAGACTTAAGCGCATTCCCGGTACGACCAATGTGCAAATCTTTGGTGCTAAGGATTATGCCATGCGTATCTGGCTGAAACCGGATCGCATGACGCAATTAAACCTAACAGTTGCCGACGTAGCCCAAGCCCTGAATGAACAAAATGCCCAGTTTGCCGCCGGTAAAGTGGGGCAAGCGCCTAATGGTGGCAATCAGGAAATGGTGTATAGCGTCACGACCAAAGGGCGGCTTTCCACGGTTGAAGAGTTTGAAAATATTATTGTCCGCGCCAATCCTAATGGTGAAATGTTACGCCTGAAGGATATTGCTCGGGTTGAATTAGGCTCCAAAGATTACGATTTTATTGGCCGTATCAATGGCAAACCGGCCACCTTAGTCGGTATTTTCCTACAACCGGGTGCTAATGCTCTGAGTGTGGCAGAAGAGGTTAAAGCAACTGTGGATGAACTGGCACGCAGTTTTCCACAAGGCCTGTCTTATACAGTCGCTTATGACACGACCCGCTTTGTGGAAGTCTCGATTCGTGAGGTCTTAAAAACCCTAGGCGAAGCCATGGCGTTGGTGTTCTTAGTGGTGTACCTATTCCTGCAAAACTGGCGGGCAACCTTAATCCCGACCTTGGCTGTACCGGTATCACTGCTCGGTACCTTTGCGGGTATGTATATGCTTGGCTACTCGATCAATACCCTGACTTTGTTTGGCATGGTGCTCTCAATTGGTATTGTCGTCGATGATGCCATTGTGGTACTGGAAAATATTGAACGCATCATGCACGAAGAAGGGTTGGAAGTCCGCGCGGCTGCCATCAAGGCTATGGAAGAAGTCAGCGGGCCAATCGTGGCAATTGTATTGGTCTTAGTAGCGGTGTTTATTCCGATTGCGTTTCTTGGTGGTTTAACGGGTGAGCTTTACCGCCAATTCGCCGTGACCATTTCCATTGCGGTGACATTATCGGGGATAGTCGCCCTAACTCTGACGCCTTCGTTATGTGTCATGATCTTGCGACATGAACACAAACGCACGAATCGGTTTTTTACTTGGTTCAATAACTTTTTCAGTCGTGTCACTAATCATTACGTGGGTGGTGTTGGCTTTCTCCTGAAACGCGCTTTAGTAGCACTGTTATTGTTTATTGGTATGGTAGGCATTGCCGTTACGTTGTGGAACTTCACCCCAACCTCCTTAGTGCCCGACGAAGACCAAGGCTTTTACATTGCGGCGGTGTATTTGCCGGAAGGCTCTTCACTCGAACGTACCGATAAAGTCATGGATGAAGTGCTCAAAGCCATTCAATCCAACCCGTTTAATCAGGATGTGGTGGCTTTTACCGGCTTTGACTTCATTGGTGGCGGCTATAAAAACAGTGCCGCGACCATTTTCGTCACCCAAAAACACTGGGATGAACGTAATGTTCCAGTAACTGCCTTGGTTGGTGAATTATTTGCCAAAACCGCGCATATCAAAGAAGCTTTGGTATTAGCCTTTAATCCGCCTGCTATTTTTGGCTTAGGCAGCACCGGCGGCTTTGAGTTTTATCTTCAGAATAAAGGCGAAGGCGGCACTAAAGCATTAGCTACAGCCATGCAAACCTTTCAGGGCGCTGCTCAGCAAAATCCTATGCTTGGTCAGGTACAAAGTTTGTGGAAACCCGCTACCCCGCAATTATTTGTCGATGTGGATCGTGAACGTGCCAAAGCATTAGGCATAACGCTTGATGATACCTTCAATACCCTTGCAGCGGCTTTAGGCTCGTACTATGTGAATGACTTCAATAAATATGGGCGCGCCTGGCAAGTGTTAATGTCTGCCGACAGTTCCTATCGCAAAACACCAGAAGATATTAGCCGCATGTATGTACGCAGTGCCAATGGTGAAATGGTGCCCTTATCTGCCTTTACCCGTATTGACTACACGTCTGGGCCGGATACAGTCGACCGCTTTAATAACCTACCTGCGGTTAAGATGATGGGCCAAGGGGCTCCGGGTGTAAGTTCAGGGCAAGCCTTAGCAGCGGTGGAAGACGTCGCGCAAACAGCTTTGCCCAAGGATTTTACCTATGACTGGACGGGTGCTTCTTATCAGGAAAAACGTGCAGCTAGCAGTTCCACCCTAGCATTGGCCATGGCGGTGGTAATGGTCTTCCTGATTCTAGCGGCCTTGTATGAACGCTGGTCTTTGCCCTTTTCTGTGTTGATGGCTTTACCGTTTGGTACCTTTGGGGCATTAGCGGCGGTGCATCTAGCTAGTTTGACCAATGATGTGTACTTCCAAATTGGTTTAGTCACCCTATTGGGGCTGGCGGCGAAAAATGCCATTTTGATTGTTGAGTTCGCGTTATTTAAGGTACAGGAAGGTTGGCCTGCAGCCGCCGGGGCAATGGAAGCGGCACGCTTGCGTTTCCGCCCGATTATTATGACTTCACTAGCCTTTATTTTAGGCGTAGTGCCATTGGCCTTTTCCACCGGTGCAGGCGCGGGGGCGCGTCATTCGGTCGGTACAGGGGTTATGGGTGGGATGTTGGCAGCAACATTTTTGGCAATTTTCTTTGTGCCCTTCTTCTTTAAGGTGCTAATTGACCGGCGCTTGCGTACCAAACCGGAAGAATTCACTCATCCAGAACAAACCCCTACCAACCCACCTAATCACTAAGGCGTGATACTGAGAACCCGACTAAGTGCAAGTCGGGTTCTGACTGGCTAATAATGATTAGGATTTTTCGCCAATCAATTCGATTTGATAACCATCCGGGTCTTCAAGGAAAGCAATAATCGTTGTACCAGCATTCATAGGCCCGGCGTCGCGGATAATCTTGCCACCGGCTGCACGCATTTTTTCACAGGCCTCGTACACATCAGGCACTTCCAACGCAATATGGCCAAATGCTGTACCCAGTTCGTATTTGTCTACGCCCCAGTTATAGGTCAGCTCTAACGCCGTCTGTTCAGATTCTGGCCCATAGCCCAAAAATGCCAGGGTAAATTCACCCGCCGGATAGTCCTTACGGCGCAATAAAGTCATGCCCAACACCGTGGTGTAAAAGGCAATAGAGCGATCCAAATCGCCCACACGTAACATCGTATGCAGAATCCGCATGCCACTCTCCCAATTCAATCAAACCAACATGATAGCGATTGCACCGCAACTGCTCCAATATTCTTAATAACCTTGACGCTAGCGTATAGCTTTCCCTACCAAAGTCGTCGCTATTGTCACTGCGGTGCAGGCGTTGTGTTGCCGACATTTTTGAGGAATTTGAAGATATCGCTATCCGTTGATAGTACCAAGGTGGAATCCGGTGTTACCACGGCTTTATACGCCTCTAGCGTGCGGGTAAATTGGTAAAACTGCACCGCATCGGGGCTTTGGTTATAAGCATTGGCATAGATTTCAGCCGCTTTGGCATCCCCTTCGCCACGGATTTCTTCCACACGCCGATAGGCTTCTGATTGAATACGGTCACGTTCACGGGTCATATTACCGCGAATACGTGCCGCTTCCCCATTGCCTTCAGAGCGGAAACGCTCGGCAATTTGGCGACGTTCACTAATCATACGCTCAAAGATTTTGGGCTGTACGCTGGCATTATAATTAATGCGCTTAAAGCGAATATCCAGCAATTCAATGCCAAAGACTTTGATCTTTTCTGCTGCGGCTTTAAAGATTTCCTGTTCAACCGCTTCGCGCCCTTTGTTAATCGGCACCAGCATGCCAATGGTTTGATTGGCGGTATCACCATCGGTCAAAGTGGGATCTTTGAGCGGTACGCGATCTTTAGTGGTACGGATAATCTCAATTAGCTCATGTTTGGCTACCGCATTACGGGTTTCACTGCCTAAAATATCATCCAGACGTGATTGCGCACTGCGTTCATCGCGCATACGCAAGAAATATTGCAGCGGATCGGTAATACGCCAACGGGCAAATAAATCGACGGCAATATACAGCTTGTCTTTAGTCGGCATATCCGAAGGACTGCCATCCCATTCCAAAATACGCTTGTCGATACGATTGACCATTTGCACAAATGGCATTTTCATTTTCAAACCAGCCGTAGTCACCGGGTCACCGACAGGTCGACCAAACTGGGTCAAAATCACCTGTTGGGCTTCACCCACGGTATAGAAAGAATTAAACAGGATAAAAGCAACAATAGCGCCCAGAATTAAGGTAGTGCGATTCATTGCGCGCCCCCTTGTATATTAGATTGTGGTGGTTGTGCAGTCGGTACGGATTCCACAGGTAAGGCTTTGTTGAGATTCAACAGTGGTAATATGCCTTTCATCTCCTCATCTACCACCACTTTGTTTTTCACATCCGGCAAGACCGATTGCAACGTTTCCAGATACAGGCGACGTTTGGTGACATCCGGGGCTTTCAGGTATTGCGCTAGGACTGCCTTGAAACGCGCTACATCGCCTTCTGCTTCATTAATACGCTTAAGCCGATAACCTTCTGCCTCGCGAATCCGTTGATCTTTTTCGCCTTCCACCAACGGAATCACCTTGTTGTAATCCCGACGCGCTTCATTGATGAGGCGTTCTTTTTCCTGCTGCGCTTGATTCACTTCGTTAAAGGATTCTTGTACGGGTGCAGGCGGGTTAATATTCTTTAATTGCACCTGATCAATGCTAATCCCCATACCATAACGACTAGCCAGTTTTTGCATACGGGTTAAAGCTTCGGATTCGATTTCCTGACGACCGATGGTAATCACTTCATCAACTGTGCGATCACCGACCACTTCACGCATGACCGATTCAGATACATCGCGCAAAGTCGCACCCGGTTCGCGTACATCAAATAGGTATTTAAACGGTTCGGAAATGCGGTATTGCACTACCCATTCCACCAATGCTGCATTCAAATCACCCGTGACCATAGGAGCTTCTTCTTCGGGGTTATCTGAATATTGATCAGGATTAGTGGAACCCGGCGTAAAAAAGCCAAACTCCTGTTTAAGCTGGCGTTTGACCGGCAAAATAGTCACCACATCCACGCCTAGTGGAATTTTGAAATGTAAGCCCGGTGGCACTTCAGCTTGAAACTTACCAAAACGCTGGATAATCGCTACGGAATCACTGGGTACGGTATACCAAGACATCCAAAGCAACACGGCAATGACAAACAAACCGACTGGCACCCAACCCATTGAGTGCAAATTCAAGGCTCGCACCGGCGGCAACCGGCGTAATGAGGGCGGTAGTGCGGGTAATGGCATAAAACTCCCCTTCTATAATCTTTATTATTCAATACGAACTGTACGCTGGATCGGGTTAATTTACCACGCTGCAGAAATCATGGAATTTGCTTCCGACCTACGCAATGGCGTTATGCTAATAGCTTAAAAACCTCTACCCAATCATCGACAAAATAAAGCTAATTTTTTTCTATTCTGCGCTAAGCATCACGCTAATGAGGTAAGCATGGAGAGAGCACACCTTGGCCTGATTGGATTAGGTGTTATGGGTTCCAATCTCGCCCTAAATTTAAGTGACCACGGTTATAAGCTTTGCGTTTATAACCGTACTTATGCCCACACTGAAGCGTTCATACAACAACACGCGCAAGGCCGCGCCATTACTAGTACTAAACAATTGGCGCAGTTCGTAGCGCAATTGGAGACGCCGCGCATTATTTTATTAATGGTCACCGCTGGCAAAGCTGTCGATACCATCATTGAACAATTACTGCCATTACTTCAGCCCGGCGATATTCTGATTGATGGTGGTAACTCGCACTACCTAGATACGCACAGACGCTGGCAACATCTGACGCCACAAGGTATCCATTATGTGGGGATGGGTGTGTCCGGCGGTGAAGAAGGGGCACGGCATGGCCCTTCGCTAATGCCGGGTGGGGCTGCCGCCGCTTGGCCATTGATTCGCGACATGTTTCAAACCATTGCAGCTAAGGCACATGACCAACCCTGTTGCCAATGGTTAGGGGATGGCGGCGCTGGTCATTATGTGAAGATGGTGCACAATGGCATTGAATATGGCGATATGCAATTAATTGCCGAGGTTTGCCATCTGATGCGCTATGGATTGGGCTTGGATTATGAAACCATGGCCGATACTGTTGGCGGTTGGAATGAAGGTAAGTTGCAATCCTACCTGATTGAAATTACCAGCCATATTCTGCGTCGCAAAGATATCGATGGCAGTCCTTTAGTCGACAAAATTCTCGATCGTGCCGGGCAAAAAGGCACAGGACTTTGGACCTGCATTGATGCCTTAGAACAAGCCGTCCCCCTGACCTTGATTAGTGAAGCCGTACAAGCCCGTATGTTATCCGCGCGTAAAGAAGAACGGGTAGCGGCCGCGCAGATTTTGGGTAGTACGCCTACGCCTTTACCCACTCAGGAACAACACACGTATCTGGATGCTTTGCAGAATGCGCTCTATGCCGCCAAGCTGGTGTCGTATGCGCAAGGTTTTATGCTGCTGCAAATAGCTTCTAATGCCTACCAATGGCATTTACCCTATGGTGATATTGCCTTGTTGTGGCGTGCCGGTTGCATTATTCGCAGCCGCTTTCTGGATGACATTAAAGCCAGTTTTGCGCGTAAGCCCGTACCGGCGAGTTTGCTGCAAGACCGCTTTTTTGCTCAGGAACTGAAACAGGCAGAAATGGGTTGGCGTCAAGCAGTCGTCTTGGCTATGACTCAAGGCATTCCGGCACCGGCTTTGGCTTCAGCCTTGACCTTTTATGATGGCTATCGTTGCGCTAATGGCTCTGCGAATATTCTGCAAGCACAACGCGATTATTTCGGTGCTCACGGTTACCAGCGGGTTGATCGTGATCCTGCCCTGCATTTTCATACCCACTGGAGTGAGGATGGTCATGAGGAACAATTATTATGAGTTGTAACACTATTTCTCATGCGTATGTGATTTTCGGTGCCACCGGCAATCTCGCCGCCACCAAATTATTACCAGCTTTATATCAACTGGATAAAGCCGGTCATCTCGCCGCTGATGTACGCATCCTTGGTTGCGGTAGAACACCGTTTACGCGAGAAAGCTGGCAAGCACAAGTGCGTGAACAATTACAAACAGCGGGTATTGATGCAGATAATTGCCTTGAACAATTTATACAGAGGCTGGATTACCTAGCCGGTAGCCTGACAGAACCGCCTTTTTATCAAAGCTTAGGGGATTGGATCAGCACACTCGGTTGTGAAAACAATGTGATTTTTTATCTATCGGTCAGCCCGGATTTGTATATCACTGTTACCCAAGGCTTAAGCAAGCAAGGCTTATTGGCAGAAAATCATGGCTGGCGACGTATGGTGATTGAAAAGCCGTTTGGGCATGATCTTGCCTCAGCGCGTGATTTGCAGCATCAATTGGATCAACACCTGCAAGAAGAGCAGATTTACCGCATTGACCATTATGTTGGCAAAGAATCGGTACAAAATTTGTTGGTCCTGCGTTTTGATAATTTGCTGCTCGAGCCATTGTGGAACCGACACTATATTGATCATGTGCAAATCATGCATGCGGAAACGGTTGGCGTCGAAGGCCGCGCCAATTATTACGATAAAAGCGGCGGGGCCATGCGCGACATGATCCAAAGCCACCTATTGCAAGTGTTAGCCCTATTAGCCATGGAACCACCCGTTTCCATGAATGCCGAAGCATTACGGGATGAAAAGGTAAAAGTATTACGCGCGATTCGCCCTATGGGGCCAAAGCAACTCGCTACCCATACTGTACGTGGTCAATACACGGCTGGGGAAATCAAGGGTGAAAGCGTACCGGGCTATTGGCAGGAAAAAGATGTCGCCCCTGCTAGCCAAACCGAAACCTTTGCCGCTTTAAAGCTGTATGTGGATAACTGGCGCTGGCGTGACGTACCGTTTTACCTGCGTACTGGTAAACGCTTAGGAGTGCGTCGTTCTATGGTAGCAGTACGTTTTAAAGAACCCCCTATGAACCTATTTCCCAAACCCGGCAAACGCCCTGTGAACTGGCTGCTCTTTGGGATTCAGCCTGAGGATGCTATCCGCTTGGAAATTTCCGCCAAAGTACCGGGACTCGATATAAAAACCCGTCAAATCGTTATGGATGCTTCCGTCGCCAAACCGCAAGAACGTAAGGTAGATGCTTATGAAGAACTATTGCTGGATGTGATTCAGGGAGACCGTTCGCTGTTCCTACGTTATGACGAAGTCAAAGAAGCCTGGAACGTGGTTGATCCTATTCTGCAACATTGGCAACACAATACCTCATCGCCTCAGCCTTATGTCGCCGGTAGCTGGGGGCCTAAAGCAGTTGACCTGTTGTTTGCAGGCGAAGAACCCGTCTGGCGCTATGATATGAACTTGCAAGGAGACAAAATCTGATGTTGCCTGCGAATACCGAAATTCTTATTGATGCCGAAGCCGTAGCAGTCAAGGCTTATCTGACTATTGCCCAGTTAGGCCAGTTAGCCATTGAGGAACGTGGCAAATTCCGCCTTGTGTTGGCTGGTGGCACTACCCCCACTCGTGCCTATGAATTACTCTCTCAAACCCATCAGGATTGGGATCGGTGGGAAATCTTTTGGGGCGATGAACGTTGCTTACCGTCTAACCATGCTGAACGCAATTCACGCTGTGCCCATTTAGCTTGGCTGTCAAAAGTACCTATACCGACTAATAATATTTACCCTATTCCATCCGAACAGGGTGCGGAAGGTGCGGCTGAACTTTATGCCCAGCATATTGCTACCAAACTACCGTTCGATTTGGTGATTTTGGGCATGGGAGAAGATGGGCATACCGCCAGCCTATTTCCGGGGCATAACATTCCTGAGAGCTTAACGATGGCGGTACACGATGCGCCTAAACCGCCCCCGGATCGGGTTAGTTTGACTACAACTGCTTTGCAGCATTGTCGTCAGCAGCTGATTTTGGTTACAGGGCGCAGTAAACGCGAGGCTTTACAACAGTGGCAACGGGGTAAAGGGTTACCGATTGCACAGGTAACCCTTCCAGATGCCATTCTATTGCTGGATCATGACTCAGCTCACGCTGAATGAGCCTTTCTGACCGAGCATTTCAGGGGTAACTAGGGTAATGCCTTTTGGTGTTACCCGGAAGCGTTTGGCATCTTCAACCGGATCTTCGCCAATCACGGTTCCTTCTGGCAGCACACAACCGCGGTCAATAATGGCACGGGTAATACGGCAATGGCGGTTAATCACCACTTCCGGCAATACCACCGTTTCTTTAACGGTGCAATAGGAATGCACACGAACATTGGAGAACAGCAGGGAATTGATTATCGCCGCGCCGGAAATGATACAGCCACCTGACACAATCGAATCCAGGGCTTTACCTTCACGACCGGGGTCTTGAAACACAAATTTAGCAGATGGCAACTGACGGTGATACGTTAGGATGGGCCATTTTTCATCATACAGATTCAGCTCTGGGTCAACAGATACCAATTCCATATTGCTTTCCCAGAATGAATCAAGCGTACCCACATCACGCCAATAGGGTTGCTCACCCGTTTCAGGGTCCACAAACGGATAAGCAAACACCGGGAATTCATTGATGATAGAAGGAATAATATCTTTTCCAAAATCGCGGCTTGAATGAGGGCGCGCCGCATCTTTATGCAGTTGTTCAAACAGAAAATCGGTATCAAACACATAGATACCCATAGAAGCCAGCGCCTTGTCAGAACCCGGCATAGGCTTAGGGTTAGCAGGCTTTTCATCAAAACCGATGACTTGCTGATTGTCATTCACCGTCATCACGCCAAAACCTTTAGCATCTTCCAATGAAACCGTCAGGCACGCCACGGTCATTTTCGCACCTTTTTCTACGTGATGAGCGAGCATTTCGCCGTAGTCCATTTTGTAGATATGGTCACCCGCTAGCACCAATACGTACTTAGGATTCAAGGCTTCGACAATATCCAGATTCTGGTAAATAGCATCGGCTGTACCTACATACCAGTTTTCAGACATACGTTGGGAAGCAGGCAGAACCTCAACAAACTCACCGAGTTCACTGCGAAAGTTTGACCAACCATGCACCAAATGGCGAATTAACGAGTGAGCCTTGTACTGGGTCAATACACCGATACGGCGAATCCCAGAGTTGACGCAATTGGACAGGGGAAAATCAATGATCCGGAATTTTCCACCAAAATAGACCGCAGGCTTAGCACGCCTATCAGTCATCTCATACAGCCTTGAGCCGCGTCCACCTGCAAGCACTAAGGCCAACGTATCACGGGTAAGCAGACTGACAAAACGCGGGTTATTGGAATTCATAAGTTCTCCCCTTTTCAGCAAATTCCCTAATACCTATTCGCAAACGTATAGCGAAATTCAAAACAACGAATATTAAATCTTTGCCATCTGATTAGATATGGCTGTGCAGCATTCAATCCGGGTTTTATGACGTAAATAGGGGTTTTGGCAAATTTCCTCGGACAACAGGTTTGCCATACAGGTTGGATTCAGGTAGAAAGCAGGCCATCCTTTGCCCTACGCTGACTTTAAACACTGCGGTAATAGGAATACGCATTCTTAAGCAAGCGCATGGTGTGCATCAGGGTTTTGCTTAACGGACGATTGGTGCTGATATGCAGATTGACCATTTTCAGACGCTGATTCCATAACTTATTAATCATAGGGTGATTAGGTATTGCACAAGAATCCATCCAGCTGAGATTGGTATCATCCAAAACTGTGTAGATATTTTCCAGCTCCAACAGTACACCGGGTGAATAAGCAGCGTATTGTTCATCATAGGCAATTTTCAAGGCATAAGCGCCTTGAGTAGCACTGAGTAAATTAAGCTTAATAGCAATGACTTTGCCATCTAGCATCATTTTTAGCATCATTAATTGCCCACGTTCGGCAGCATTGTGTATCAAACTTTCCGCAAACTGACGTTCGTCTGGCTTAGAAGATAAGGCTGTCAGGGCACATCCTTTCCAACCCCGTTCTTCTAGTTGCAAAAATTCATTTACCCATTGGTGCAAATGGTTATAGTGACCGGGCAATAACACCTGAAATTCCAGTTCACCCAACTCTTCTAAACGTCGGCGCAGGCGGCTGTATTCCTTAAGCTTTTTTTTGCGCTGTGATCCCATGATGTAATCTTCGGCTGATTGCCCTGCCTGCAAAATAGCCCGTTCCCAGGTATCCTGCTCATCCAGCAAATGGCCGTGGGTATGCGCAAACACACGCAGATGTTTAACAAAATCCCCTTCTAGGGGCAGTTTGTGTAAGGAAAAAACTGTGGCATTGGAATCTTCATGCAGCCATTCAAACAAGGCTTTCAGGGTAGGAATAACCTGATCACGGTGAATCAGCGGCGTACCTAGCGGGCAATGCAAATGCAGCCAGTTAGTCCAATGGCATACCGGGCATTTTTGATAGGTTCGTTCTTCAATTAAAGGAAACAGACCCAATAATTGCGAATGGGTTTTATCTTGCCATACCAACAAAATGGCGACCTGTGCCGCTGCTGGTACCAAACGTTCTAACGCTGGCAACAGGCTCCAACTTTCGTAAAAGACATTAGGCTCCAGAGCGTAGCGCGATAATTTATCCCACGCGGGGATAATATCGAATAATTCACTGGTGGCCGTTATAAGCTGTGTAATCAAAATCAATTACCCGTTTATACAATCTGCAAAGCTATTGACTTGATTGTGATTCACAGTTTTAACGACACCTATGCAAACTCAGACAAACGTATGGAAAAGCACGACAATGACAAGACACTTAATTGAACCTCGTTAGTAGGGTTATATGAAAAGTCAACCCCTCTTCACAAGGTTGTTTTAAGTAGCTGCCCTAAAACGGGTTAACGCTTTACCACTATCAAGTACCTGACGAACAGCTGCTGCTGCATTTGCTAGGGAATCGTAACGGCGTAAATGAGTTAAAGCGATGGCACAAGCATAGACTATGCTGTCATACATTAACCCCTTTTCACCATTTAAAGCGGCTAAGCCTAGCTTAGCGGCGAACATAGCGAGGGCATTGCTATCCACCGCCATGACATTCTCATCCCCACCGATTGCCACTAATGGGAA
Source organism: uncultured Thiothrix sp. (assembly GCA_964498805.1). Classification (GTDB taxonomy): domain Bacteria; phylum Pseudomonadota; class Gammaproteobacteria; order Thiotrichales; family Thiotrichaceae; genus Thiothrix. Next base: position 40,106 of record CAZCJE010000009.1, on the reverse strand, counting down.
ATCTTCCGGCAAAGGCACGGCTCGCGAACTCGCGGCAATCGCCAAGTCAGCCGGGTCAAGATCAAGCTGTTGCTCTTCTCCACTACCTTGGTAATAAAACAACTTACCGGTCTGTTGCAATGAAGGAATAATGCCACCCTCTACTCCACGCACAAACACAGCACTTGCAAAACCAACATGACGCGCTAATGAGGCATAAATAGCTGGATAGGCCTTGTGCACATAGCCACCCAAACAATGGGTTTTACGCTGACCACGAATTGGCCCAAGCAGATTTTCCACCGTCGTCAAGACTTGTCGCTTGATAATGCGCTGGCGCAAGGGAATCAAATCATGCAATAAAGGTGCGAATTGACGTTGGTCTAAATACGTCCAACCAATACTTTCCAATTGGGCAACCGCTTGTGTGGGTGTCAAAGCAACATTAATACCCGCCGCTTGCAGAATTTTGTAATGGGTAGCGCCAAATTTGGGGCCGACTTGTTCGGCACCATGTAACACCGTTGGTATATTCATGGCCGCCAAAACAGCGGGGACAAAAGTGGAAGCCGGTATACCCCGGTTATAACCATCATACGGGTCAGAGATATCTAACACTTCATCGACCTGGGCGGTACTAATAGTGGCCGTGTCTATCAAGGCCTGTAACGTGCCCCGAAACTCTTCATCAGTTTCACGTTTCATGCGTAAAGCAATCAGATAAACCGCCGCCTGTACTGGGTCAGCTTCATGGCTGAGGATATGGCGCATAGCATGGTAAGCCTCGGCATAGCTTAAATCCTTGCTGTACTCTGGGCCAGTGGCGACTTTTTGCAGGCACTGGCGCATATGCAGGGTTGGATTAGCAATCGGGGCGAGATCAGTCATGATGACATATCCTTACAAGGCAAAAAAACGGAGTACCTGACCTTGATAGGTATGATTGAACCTGTCAAGTCGGCATAAATAACCGATGCCTAAGCAACATAGGCTAAGATAATGGCTATCAATTTTAGATAGGAGGAATTCATCATGTCATCATCTGATGCTGAATCCATGGATTTTAAAATCGCTAAATCGGCTTTCGATACTAAACAATTTGCAGTAGCTCTGCCCTTATTGATGCCATTTGCCCAAAAAGGCCACAAAATTGCTCAGCACCTGTGCGCTATGATGTACCAGTATGGATTAGCGGGCGAGCGTAACCCGCAACAAGCCTTTGAACTAATGCAGGCCTCTGCTGCACAAGGCTATGGGCTGGCACAACATGCCTTAGGATTTATGTATTTAGAAGGTAATTGCACTACACAAGACAGCCAGCAAGCGGCTTATTGGTTACAACAAGCATCAGAACAAGGCTTGCAAGGGGCATTAGTCACATTGGCTTTGATGTATAAGCAGGGAAATGGTGTAGCAAAAAATGAGAATGAGGCAAAACGCTTGTATCAATTAGCAGGATTTAGTGGCTCTGATTGAATAATGAACGCCAGATGAAGCATCAAACAATAAAAATCAATTACTTATACGATATTTGTTATAAAAATAATTAAGTACTGATTCAGGCCAAATCCGTAAGATGAGCGCATAACAACCAACTGCTCCAGCCTGTTTGTGGGGCAAACAGACTGGCAGACACAAAGCCTGATGCAGTGGTGAATAATAAAAATAAGCCGCGATGTAGTACATGTAAGTACCGAGCCACAACAATAACAAAAATAGCTCGGACTTACATGATTTCCCGATAAGCTGTCAGATTTTCATGCATTCCCACCTCAAGCAATCGAATAGATCGCTTTACACTAGCCTATCACTCCCGCAAACTATCGTCACAAGAAAAGCATGGCTATTGACCGTGCTCGTGCAGTTAGCGGCAATCTGATTCATTATCACCTAAGGTAGACCCATGACCCGGCAAATCAAGAAACTCCTGGTCGCCAACCGTGGCGAAATTGCGATCCGAATCCTGCGAGCAGCAGCAGAACTAAAGCTCAAGACCGTTTCTATCTATACGCACGAAGACCGCTTTTCTCCTCATCGCTACAAAGCGGATGAAGCTTATCAGATTGGCAAAGATGACGAGCCTCTCAAACCCTATCTGGATATTGAGGAAATCATTGCTGTTGCTAAACGCACCCATACGGATGCCATTCACCCCGGTTATGGTTTCTTGTCTGAGAACGTGCAATTAGCCAAACGCTGTCGTGAAGAAGGCATTATTTTCGTTGGCCCATCCCCAGAAGCCATGCAACGGCTTGGTGATAAAGTAGCAGCGAAAGAAAATGCGATTGCGGCAGGCTTGCCTATTATTCAAGACAGTAAAGAACCTTTAACCACGCTGGAAATCGCCCGCAAGGAAGCTGAACGCATTGGCTACCCACTGATGATGAAAGCAGCAGCAGGCGGTGGTGGTCGTGGTATGCGTGTATTGCGCAAACCCGAAGAGCTGGAACGCGCTTATAACGATGCGCGTAGCGAAGCGAAAAAAGCCTTTGGTGATGACACAGTGTTCCTCGAAAAGTACATTGATTCACCTAAGCACATTGAAATTCAGATTCTGGGTGATACTTACGGTAATCTGGTACACCTGTATGAACGTGATTGTTCCGTCCAACGCCGTTTCCAGAAAGTGGTCGAAGTCGCGCCTAGTACGGGTCTAAAGGAAGAAACTCGTAATAATCTGTACAAGTACGCGCTGGCGATTACTCGTCACGTAGACTACTCCTGTGCCGGTACCGTCGAGTTTTTGGTCGACAAAGACGAAAATATTTACTTCATTGAAGTTAACCCACGGGTACAGGTAGAGCACACCATCACCGAAGAAATCACCGGTGTGGATATTGTGCGTAGCCAGATTCTGATCGCAGGCGGGGCTAAACTGAGCGACCCTGAAATCGCTATTCCTTCACAAGAAAGCATTACCTGCAATGGTTATGCGGTACAGTGCCGTATTACCACTGAAGACCCAGAAAATGGTTTCAAACCAGACTACGGTACTATTATTGCTTATCGTTCTACCGGTGGCTTTGGTATTCGTCTGGATGCAGGTGCAGCTTATCCGGGTGCGAAAATTTCTCCTTTCTTTGACTCTATGCTGGTAAAAGTAACCGCATGGGGCCGTACCTTAGAAGGGGCGATTCGTCGTAACCTGCGTGGTTTGCAAGAATTCCGTATCCGTGGGGTTAAAACCAATATCGGTTTCTTGGAAAATGTGCTCGAGCATCCGGTATTCACCAACGGCAAGTGCACAGTTACTTTCATTGATAACCATCCTGAACTGTTCCACACCCCGCTGCGCTTTGACCGTGGTACCAAGACCCTGAAATACATTGCCAATGTAACGGTCAATGGTAACCCGGATATCAAGTACGTCGACCCGCACAAGCATTTCCGTAAACCTATTGTGCCTGCATTTGACAAAGTGGGTGATTATCCAAAAGGCACTAAAAATCTGTTGACCGAAATGGGTCCGGAAAAATTCTGCCAATGGGTTAAAGAACAGCCCAACATTTTCTATACCGATACGACCCTGCGTGATGCGCATCAGTCCTTGCTCGCCACTCGGGTACGTACCGAAGATATGCTGAAAATTGCGGAAGGATTGGCTAAAAATCATTCGCAGATGTTCTCACTGGAAATGTGGGGTGGCGCAACTTTTGACGTCGCTATGCGCTTCTTGCACGAGTGCCCATGGGAACGTCTGCAACTGTTGCGTGAAGCCATTCCTAACATTCTGTTCCAGATGTTGTTCCGTGGCTCTAATGCGGTCGGTTATACCGCTTATCCAGACAATGTTATTGAATCTTTCATTGAAAAGTCTTGGGAAAACGGTATCGACGTTTTCCGTATCTTCGACTCCTTGAACTGGATCGAAGGTATGCGCAAGTCTATTCAGGTCGTGCGTGAACGCACTAGCGGTATTGCCGAAGGTACGATTTGCTACACCGGCGATGTGTTACGCACTGACCCTGGTTACAAATATAACCTGCAATACTACCTCGACTTGGCGAAACAGCTGGAAGATGCAGGCGCGCACTCACTAGCAGTAAAAGACATGGCAGGCTTGCTGAAACCGTATGCCGCTACCAAACTGATTACGGCACTGAAAGAAACTGTCAGCATTCCTATCCACCTGCATACTCATGACACCGCCTCTATTCAGGCGGCTACCCTGATCAAAGCGATTGAAGCCGGTGTGGATATTGTCGACGGCTGTATGAGTTCTATGTCTGGTCTGACTTCACAAGTCAACCTGAACTCTTTGATCGCCGCGATGGAAGGTCAACCACGCGAGCAGAAATTCAACCTCAAATCGTTGAATGACTATGCTAACTATTGGGAAGACGTGCGTGAAATGTACTATCCGTTTGAATCTGGTCTTAAAGCCGGTACAGCGGAAGTCTATAACCATGAAATTCCGGGCGGTCAGTACTCCAACCTGCGTCCACAAGCGATTGCATTAGGTTTGGAACACAAGTTTGAGGAAGTTAAAGAGAACTATGCGGTGGTTAACCGTATGTTCGGTGATATCGTTAAGGTAACGCCTTCTTCCAAAGTTGTCGGCGACATGGCGATTTACATGACTTCCAACGGCCTGACCGAACAGGATGTGATGGAACGTGGCCAGACCTTGGCCTTCCCGGATTCCGTTATCGACCTGTTTAAAGGCGGTTTGGGTCAACAACCGGGTGGTTTCCCGACTGAATTGAGCGACATTATTCTTAAAGGCGAAAAACCGTATGGTGGTCGCCCGAATGATCACCTCAAACCGGTTAATCTGGAAGCCGAATTCGAAGCCTTCAAGCAAGAGTTTGACCCTGAACAGACTTATCTGGACTTCCTATCTTACAAGATGTATCCAGCGGTCTTCCGTGACTTCTACAAACATCAACAGGAATACGGCAGCCTCAGTCACTTGCCTACCCCAGTATTCTTCTACGGTTTAAAACTGAATGAAGAAGTTACCGTACAGCTAGGCCAAGGCAAGGTACTGATTATCCGTTTGCTGTATCGTTCCCCTGCTGATGAAAACGGTATGTGTTTGGTTACCTTCGAATTCAATGGCCAGATCCGTTCCGTGCAAATCCGTGATTTGTCCGTGAAACCCACCAAAGCCAGCAACCGCAAAGCCGCGGGTGATAAGGAAATTGGTACTTCACTGCAAGGTAAACTGTCCGCACTGATGGTCAAACCGGGTCAAGAAGTCGAGCAAAACACACCATTGTTCGTGATCGAAGCCATGAAAATGGAAACCACCATTACCGCGCCTTACCCTGGCAAAGTTAAAGCCGTTTACCTGCAACCGGGTGAATTGGTTGAACAGGGTGACTTAGTCGTCGAAATGGAATAACGCTCGTTATAGTCCACTGACAAACCTTCTACCCGCAAGGGTAGAGGGTTTTCACCCAAGACCGCTTAGCTTCCCTGCACCTTGATTCTAAAACTCCGCTTTTAATTTCGATCCTACCTACTTGCTTAGTCATCATCGTTATGACGATGCGATAAGCAAAAAGACCCAGAATGCTGGAACTGATAAGACAGATTTTTGTCTAGTTTTTTGCATATTTCATCCCTTGTTATCGCCACGCACTGGTATTTTCAGGGCAGTATTCAATAATAAGGATTTTCTAGCCAAGTAGGTTTACCAAATGAAACAACAAACCCTGTCTTTGCTTCTAAGTACACTGCTGCTAGTGCCGTTAGTGGGACATGCGGCAAGTTTTGATTGCACTAAAGCTAAAACCTGGACGGAAAAAACGATTTGCAATACCCGGCAGTTATCCAATCTTGATGAGATTATGGCGCTCACCTTTAAAAAAGCCATGGCAGTCACCTCGTATCAAGCGGGCTTAAAGTCAGAACAAGCCGATTGGTTAGCTGAACGTGATGCCTGTTTGGATACTCAATGCCTTAAGGATGCTTACACTTCACGTACTAGTGCCCTAAATGACATTATTGCCAATTCTGCAGATAAAAAACCGACAAACACAATCACCAGTACTAAAAGCAGTAACTATGGCTGGTATAAAGCTACTGCCAAACCGAATTTGGTCGTACATAGCACACCGGATTTATTAGGCCCCAATTTAGGTACGGTACCTTACGGCGGTAAAGTCAAGATTATTGAAAAAACCAGCAAAACGGATTCCATCAGTGGCCGCAATGGGCGTTGGGTTAAAATCCAGTGGCAAGGCGCGCAAGGATATGTATTTGATGCTTATTTGCAAGCATTAACAGCGACTAACGATACCAAACCCACACCTAAATCCACTACCAAAACGCTCGAAGGCGTGATTGTTTCCTATGAATGTGGTGATAACTGTTATCTGACTATTCGTGACAAAAAAGGCGTAGAACATGCTGGTTTATGTACGGCTAGTTTATGTCAGGCCTGGAATGATGTCGCTGAAATGCCTTCTAAGTATTACAAGCGCAAAGTTAGCGTAATGGTTGGTAAAGGCACTCAATACGATGGTAACGGCACTGCTATGGGCACTATGGATGCTTTTGACGTGATCAAACTGCTTAACTAATTAATATTCCGGCTGTGGATAACCACAGGGGCAATATCCGTATTGCCCTTGTGGACCTAGGGACCGCTTTAAGCCTTAAAGATCACACTTACCATTATAATAATCCTGTGCATCACAGGTTTTACCGGCTTTGCTACAAGTTCCCTGGTCTTCACTGCCTTTATCGGCTGCTACCACTGCGTATTCACCGCCTGTCATGGCACAATACTGGGAAGCTGGGGTGATATAGCCGGTTAGCTTCAGCCCACCTGCTGGACATTGGCCGCGAAACAGTGCCCATTCCTCGCATTGGCGATTATCTTCAAATACACACACACCATATTCACCTCCATCGCCCCGTGTCTGCATAACCTCTTTTCCCCCAGCATTAATACAGTTAACCGAAGCCGGATTAGGCATGCTGATGGGTACAGCACCCGATGCAGAATCCGCTGTCGTCACTGGGGTGGGATTGTTACAGGCACTCAAACACAGCAACATAAGGCCTAACAGAGACATTTGACGCATGGACGATTTCCTTGAAGTTGAAAAGGTAAAGTTTAGAAAAGCCAGACAAATCTGAAGGCCAAGGCAAGACAGAAGGTCAGCCAAAATGCGCGGGCTTAATCATTATGATGACTACTCTTACCAGCACTGCGTAGCCTTTCATGATACATACAGCAGAATCCGTATTGTCATATCAACTCCAAGGAGTCAGTCACATGAAGTATTACGGCATTCATTACGATGTAGGGACCCCCACTACGCACGGTGGCTTGACACGCGCCACCTTTGATCCACTTATTGTCGAGCGGGAAATAAGCATTATCAAAGATGATCTGCATTGCAACGCAATTCGGATAGCCGGTGAAAGCATTGAACGCCTGATTATGGCCAGTCAGTACGCTTTATCTTTAGGACTAAAAGTATGGTTTTCACCCAGTTTACAAAATGCTACTCCCTCTACTACCCTTGCTTATTTACAAGACTGCGCCGCTGCCGCTGAAACTTTACGTCTGCAATCACCCTCAACCGAACTAGTGTTTCTGCTAGGTGTTGAACTGTCTGCTTTCATGCAGGGCTTATTGGAAGGGACAACTCCTGTAGAACGGTTGCAAACCTTGATGAATCCTTTGCGTTTATTGAAAAGCACGGTATTCAAGGGTTCATTTCACCAGCACCTGAATGAATTTCTAGCTCAAGCTTGCGATGAAATACGCGCGCATTTTCACGGCTCACTCAGCTATGGCGCAGGATCATGGGAAAAAATTGATTGGACACCTTTTGATTTCATTGGCCTAGATTATTACCGTGATGCCCACAATAAAAAGCACTATGAACAACCATTACAAACCTATCAGCAACAAGACAAACCCGTCGTTATTACAGAATTTGGCTGTTGCACCTATCAAGGTGCAGCGGATAAAGGTGGCTTTGGCTGGACGATCGTGGATTGGCGTACAACGCCCCCTCAACTCAAACAAGAGATGGTACGAGATGAAGACGAACAAGCCGACTATCTGATGGACTTATTGACCATTTTTCAGCAGCAACACCTCGCGGGAGCCTTTGTTTTTACATTTAGCGCCCCTAGTTATCCCCATGAAGATACCGTTAAATACGATTTAGATACCGCTAGTTACAGTGTGGTGAAAACTTATAGTTCGCGCTCGGGTAAAATGTATCCCGATATGCCATGGGAACCTAAGGAAGCATTTTTCAGGCTGGCCGCGGCTTACCATAAAATAGCCGTTGAAATGGACCCAAGTCCTTAGCAATAACGACATCAATATTCAATAGCCAGCCTACCCATTAGTTTTTTAACTCCGTCGCCTGATAGTTGACATCAATACGCAGGGTCTTCATCCTTGATGACAAATAAACAAACATAACCAGTGGATCAAGGAATTAACCATTTGCATGCGACTGGATACTGTCTATACCGTCAATACCCCTGAGGGAATAGCCCTAGAGCTTTCACCTGCAGGCCCAGTACCACGTTTACTAGCGTGGCTCTTGGATTTACTGCTGCGTAGCGGTATCAGCATTTTATTATTTATAACGCTTAGTATTCTCGGCAAATTGGGTATTGGCATCGCCCTGATTTTATTGTTTCTGCTCGAATGGTTTTACCCGGTCTACTTTGAATTACGTCATCAGGGGCAAACACCGGGTAAAAAAATGTTACAGATTTATGTGGCACAAGCCGATGCTAGCCCTGTAACACCCGCAGCCTCTTTAGTACGTAATTTATTACGAGTGGTGGATTTCTTACCGCTGTTATACGGCTTTGGCTTTGTCAGTATGATTCTTAATCGCCGTTTTCAGCGCCTTGGGGATTTGGCTGCTGATACTGTGGTCTTACATCAATTGCAGCTTAAGGGGAATGACCAACGCTTAAAAGCCGCTTTGGAAGTAGAACCCATTCGCCCCCCTATCACTCTTACTCTGCATGAACAACAAGCGCTTATGTTGTTCGCCCAGCGCAGTAACACCTTGACGGTTGCGCGTCAGGAAGAATTAGCCCAATTAGTCAGGCCACTAATTCAGGAACAGAACAATGCCATTCATTACCTACAAGGCATTGCCCTGTGGCTGGTTGGGGGGCGTAAAGTATGAAACAGGAGCAGTTCATCCAGCAATACCAAGCGCTGTGGCAACAACTGGAAGAATGGCTGGATTATCAACAACTGGGTAAAAAGGAACGCCAGCGACGCGGTTTACAGGCCCCTGTAGTGGATTTTCCACGCGCTTACCGGCAATTATGTCATCATTTGGCTTTAGCCCAATCGCGCATGTATAGCCCGTTATTGATTCAGCAATTGAATCAGTTGGTTATACGTGGCCATAACAGTTTATATACATCCCGCTTGCATTTTTTACATCGCATTGCGGAATTTTATCTGCGTGGGCTACCACAGGCAGTACGTCAATCCGGTTCAGCACTCTTGCTATCCTGCCTACTATTTTTTGGCAGCTTTGGCGCGATTCTAACCGCTATTCAGTTTGAACCCGAATTGGTGTATTCGGTGCTGGATGGCCAACAAGTCGCAGGCATGGAAGAGATGTACAATCCAGACCGTACCAGCCGTTTTGGCCGTGAACGTGAAGCCGACAGCGATGTGCTGATGTTTGGGTTTTATATTCGCAATAATACCAGTATTGGCTTTCAGGTATTTGCTGGTGGATTATTGTACGGCTTGGGTAGCCTATTTTTCTTGTTGTATAACGGTTTAGTCATTGGGGCCGTAGCAGGGCACTTAACCCAGTTAGGTTACATTGAAACCTTTTGGGGGTTTGTTTCTGGTCATAGTGCTTTTGAATTAACCGCGATTGTCCTAGCCGGTGCCGCAGGATTCCGTTTAGCCGCTGCTTTATTATTTCCTGGTCGCAAATCGCGTACTTTAGCTTTGCGCAATAATAGCCTTGAAGCTATTCAGATTGTCTACGGCTCCGCTACTTTGTTTATCATGGCTGCCTTCGTGGAAGCTTTTTGGTCATCACAGGTGTGGATTCCGGTTAATATTAAATACAGTGTCGGTATCCTGTTGTGGGTATTGGTACTCGCCTACTTTACCTTATTAGGTCGCCAGCCCTTGTCCGCTAGGAGCGTAGGCACATGAGACTGGATGACATTACCACCCACATTCGTTTGCGTTCTGCCTGGGAAGCAGTCGACTTAGGTTTCGCCATGGTGCAGCACTACTGGCGTGATGTCTGGCCAACTTGGACACTACTGCTCTTCAGTATCAGTGCTTTGGTCTGGTTTCTATTACCAGTGACTGCTAAGCCTTATGCGCCGCTGTTGGTATGGTGGCTAAAGCCATTATATGACCGTGTACTCTTGCAAATTTACAGCCAGCGTCTATTTAACCGACCGGTTTCAACCGCTAGTATTGTCAATCAACTGCCCCATTTACTCAGTCATACTGGTTTATTTGCAGCCCTAACATGGCGACGTTTATCCCCAAGTCGAGGTTTTAATTTACCCATCTGGCAGCTCGAACAATTGCGCGGCAAAGCACGTAAAGCTCGGCAACACTTATTACATCTGCATGCTTATAGCTATGCCGTGTGGCTGATTGTGGCCTGTGCTCATTTAGAATATGTGCTGATTTTCAGTCTGTATGCTTTGATTGTATTTGTAGACCCAACAGATAAATCGTGGGATTACATTACCGCTGCTTTTACCGAAAGTTTTGACCCACAATTGCAATACTGGGGTAGTTTGCTGTATTTATTGGTCTATACCGTCACTATCTGGATTATTGAGCCTTTTTACCTTGCTGCTAGTTTCAGCCTCTATTTAAACCGGCGTACTCAATTGGAAGCTTGGGACATTGAACTGGCTTTCCGCAGTTTAGCCGACCGTTTACAAGCCATGACCCAAACGACTGTCACGCTAGCACTCGTTATCAGTATGCTGCTTGCAGGCTTAATCCTAACCACGCCAATGTCCGCTTGGGCAGCGCCTTCGACACATGAAGAAATCATAGCCAGCAAACCCTTACCGCCAGAAGCTGCGCGCATCCAGATTGATGAAGTCATGCAACAGGATGAGTTTGTACGGGTGCGTAAAGTGCAACAATGGTTACCCAAGAACTCCAAAGACACAGTGGAAGACACCAAACCAACCGAGTTAGCGCAAAATCTGCAAACGCTGTTTGCGATGATAATGAAAAGCCTGTTGTGGGTGATAGTGATTGGTTTGATCATGCTCATTCTGATTTACCGGCGGCAATTGCTGGCTATGCTTAAACCTCTCAAAAAGCCAGCCGAGGCTGCTATCCCACCCGATGTCTTGTTTGGTATGGATATTCGCCCCGAATCCTTACCAAAGGATATTGCTCAAGCTTGCCAACAATTATGGGAACAAGGTCAATACCGTGAAGCTTTGAGCCTGTTATACCGGGCTGCCTTAATGTATCTGACCCGTCATGACCAATTACCCGTTCACAGCAGTCATACCGAAGGCGATATTTTGCAACTAGCACGCCAACAACTGACAGGGCAACGTTTCGCTTGGTTAACCGCTGTGACACGTTCATGGCAGGAAATCGCTTATGCGCATCGCACACCGACAGCACAATTGGTTACACCGTTATTCGCAGACTGGACAAAATTTGCTATTAACGCGAGCGCTGAGGTTAAAATATGACACTCCAGCGTATTTTGATTGGTCTATTTGTGGTGCTAGCTGTGGCTTTAGGTAGCCTGTGGTTTGTAAATAACTTTGAATTGAAAGAAACAGAAGAACAAATCGGTTTTCAGGGTGAAGCTAAAACCAATCATTTATTAGCGGCGCGTTTATTCCTCAAACGTATGGGGATTCCCGCAGAACGCAAAGATACCCTGACCACCTTGCCACCTTCTAACAGTGTGCTGATTATTGATACTGAACGCTTTACCCTATCGCGGCAAAAAATTAAGGCTTTGCTGGATTGGGTTGAACAAGGTGGACATCTAATCACCCGTGCGCGTACACCGACTGACGCGGCCGAAACGGATAATGAAGAGGCCACATCTACCCCCACTACTTTACAGTCAGACTTATTACAACAAGCCTTGGGGATTTCCATTGGCAATTATATCCTACCGGATGATGCTGATTTACCGCTGCAAGTAAAATTACCGGGTATGCGCACCTCGCTAGAGGTGGATCCCAACTTTTTCTACGCCCTGCATGCTGAAAAAAACACCATTACGCAGGCCACTTATAACCGTAATGATTGGTTGGTAGAACAACGTCACGGCAAAGGCCGCGTTACTTTGGTTTCCAATCTGGATTTTATTGGTAACAGTTTTATCAAGGATTATGACCACGCGGAATTTTTATGGTATTTGGTGCATAGCCAATATAAAACACCGCCTAGCGTGTGGCTGGTGCATCAGGATGACATGCCCGCACTTTGGCAACTGATTTGGGAACACGCTTGGCCATTAGTCTTAACTTTAGCAGCGTTTTTACCCCTGACTTTATTGGCGCTAGCGCCCCGCTTTGGCCCACTGTTGCCCGCTCCCATTCCTGAAAGACGACGCATTCTTGAGCATATCCAAGCCAGTGGCCTATTTATGTGGAAACGTTTTACTAAATATCATGACCTGCAGTATCAAACCTTTATCAACAAGGTCAATCAACTCTATCCAGGCATAAGGAAACAGCATGACAAATAATAGCCTGACCCTCGAATACGCCAGTGCTTTAGCTGAATTGATTCACCAAGAAATCGGCAAAGCTTTGATTGGCCAACAATCGGTGGTACGCGAAACCTTGGTAGCATTACTGGCGGGCGGACATGTTCTGATTGAAGGGGTACCGGGTTTGGGGAAAACCTTGCTAGTACGAGCCTTAGCTAAAACCATCAGTGGCAATTTTGCACGCATCCAATTTACGCCAGATCTTATGCCTGCGGACATCAGCGGCCATGTGCTGTTTGATATGCAAAACCAGACCTTTAATGTGCGCAAAGGGCCGGTTTTTACCAATTTATTATTGGCAGATGAAATCAACCGTGCTCCCGCTAAAACACAGTCCGCTTTGCTTGAAGTCATGCAGGAACAACAGGTTACTATTGAAGGCCATCCCTATCCGGTGCCTTTGCCTTTTATGACCTTAGCAACCCAAAATCCGCTGGAACAAGAGGGTACTTACCCATTACCAGAAGCGCAACTTGATCGCTTTTTGCTGAAAGTATTCATTGGCTATCCATCATTGGAAGAAGAAACCAGCATGATTAGCGTGGTCACGGATCATCAGATTGGCGATCGTTTCAACTTGACCCATTTACAAACAGTTGTTACCCCCGAACAGGTATTACAGATGCAGGAAGTAGCAGCCAGTATTGCCGTAGATGCCGCGGTTGTGGATTATGCTGTGCGCATTACCCGCAACACCCGGCAATGGCAAGGCTTGCGTTTCGGTGCCGGGCCGCGTGGCAGTATTGCCCTAATCCGCGCAGCACGTGCTCATGCCTTATTAGAAGGACGCGATTTTGTCCACCCCGATGACATTAAACAAATCTGTTTGCCGGTTTTGCGTCACCGTCTTTCGCTTGCCCCAGAAATGGAGTTAGAAGGCTATACCACCGATCATGTCATCAATGCCATTTTGGATAAGACTGAAGCACCACGCAAATGATTCTGCCTGCACGCCGTAGCTTTTACCTGTTAGGTTTCAACGCCGCTATCGCTGCCCTAGCCAGCATCAAGCCACCGCTGTTGCCGCTATGGTATGGCAGTGTAGGTTTGAGTCTGCTGCTGGCCTTGGTAGATTTACTTGGACTCATGACAGAAACTGCCCCTGTCGGTGAACGATTCGTACCGCCTTCGCTACCCTTGGGTGTCAAACGTATTATTCGTCTACGCATTCATAATCCGGGTAAACGTCGCCTGTATTTGCAAATTTATGATCATTACCCTTTGCATACGCACGTTGAAGGTTTTCCGCTTACGCTCGCTCTTAAGCCGCATGAATACGCCGAACCTGTGTATGAATTGACTGCACATGAACGTGGCAAGTTACTATTTGCCGGTTTACAGGTACGAGTGCGTTCACCTTGGCAATTGTGGTGGCATGATCTTTTGTTGCCGGTACATTCAGAGGTTAAGGTTTATCCTAATTTTGCTGCCGTTGCTCAATATGCGCTGATGGCAACCGACAATCACCTTAGCCACTTGGGTATTATGAAAAAGCGGCGACGCGGTGAAGGTCAGGATTTTCATCAACTACGCGAATATCGGCAAGGTGATAGTCTGCGTCAAATTGATTGGAAAGCCAGTGCACGCATGCACAAAGCCATTTCCCGCGAGTATCAGGATGAACGTGATCAGGAAATCATCTTTCTGCTCGATTGCGGTCACCGCATGATGGCTAAAGACAATCATCTTTCGCATTTCGACCATACGCTCAATGCCATGTTATTGCTCACCTATGTCGCACTCAAACAAGGCGATGCCGTTGGCATGGGTAGCTTTGCAGGTACAAGTCGCTGGTTACCCGCCCACAAAGGTCAGCATAATATCCAACATATGCTTAATGCGTTATATGACCTGCAACCCAGTCCTCAAGCACCCGATTACGCTCAAGCAGCTACTGAATTATTGGTTAGACAAAAAAAACGTGCCTTAGTCATTTTATTAACCAATCTGCGCGATGAAGATTTGGATGACTTATTACCCGCTTTACATATTCTGCGCAAACGTCATTTGGTATTACTGGCTAGTATGCGCGAACAAGCCATTGACCAAGCCGCTGAAGCACCCGTGCATCATCTGGAAGACGCCTTGCATAAAGCCGCAGTAGAAGAATATCTGCATATACGTACAGCCACGCTCGAACGCATTCGCGCTGTGGGGATCCGCTGTCTGGATACCTCGCCTACGCATTTATCGGTTGATTTAGTAAATCATTATCTTGAGATCAAACGCAGTGCTTTATTGTGAAAAATTTGAATGATCAAAATTTAGTATCCAGCTAAAATCCTTTATTAAATTCTTCAATTTCATTCAAGCTCAATCCAAATCTACTCATCAATAAAACAAAAATTATTTTTAATAAAAATTTTAAATTAACGGCTTTTCCATTGACAGAGACATTTCTATAAATGTCTTTTCATCAAGACTGTCTTTGCTATGAACCATTTATAAGTAGCCGACGACAGAGCGTTTATCGGTGTAAAAAGCACACTCAGAAATTAATTTCTGCAAACCTTTTTCTCTCATCTAAAATAAAATTACCTTCGGGCTTCTTATAGTTTTTTCGATAGTAAACACAGGAGATAAATATGAGTTTTTTGAGTGAATTCAAAGAATTTGCCATGAAAGGTAATGTAGTGGACCTGGCAGTCGGTGTCATCATTGGTGCTGCGTTTGGCAAGATTGTGTCTTCTTTGGTAGAAGATATCATCATGCCAGCGTTAGGTTTGCTGATTGGCGGCGTCAATTTCACCGATTTAGCGGTTACACTCAAAGAAGCACAAGGCGATATACCGGCTGTCGTCCTTAAATATGGCAACTTCCTGCAAACAGTATTTGATTTCATGATTGTGGCTTTTGCTATTTTCCTCGCCATCAAGGCCATGAATAAACTCAAACGCAAACAAGAAGTTGCTCCTCCAGCCCCTCCTGCGCCCGCAGAAGACGTTATTCTGCTGACCGAAATTCGTGATTTATTGAAAACCAAATAAGTTTTCTGGTTGTCTATTCCAAAAGGAATCAGGTTACTGATTCCTTTTATACTTAAGGCCCACCAATCCTAAGGGAGTACACAACCATGCCAACAAACCTGCCTAACCGACACCGCCGTCATTTTCTGCAACGCTCTCTAGCCATTACTGCCAGCCTACCCATTCTTTACATTCCCTGCCTCAGTCAAGCCGATACCACTCACCCCATTTCCACCAACAATGTGCGTTTTCTAGCGCGTTCGGAAGCGGATTACCTACAACATCGGCAAATTTTCAACAAACGTATTACAGCTATGCCGAAAATAATAGCAGTTTGTGCGAATGAAAAAGGGGTACAAGAAGCTGTTGCTTATGCTAAAGCTGCCAAACTGCCAATAGCTATAAAAAGTGGTGGACACAGCTTTGAAGGCTTTTCCACCAATGATGGCGGTTTAATGATAGATCTTTCTGCTATGACAGCTGCCCGTTATGACCGCACGAGCAAAAAACTTATTATCCAGCCGGGAGCCAAACTCGGGCGCGTGTATGAATATCTCAACCAGTACAATCGGCTGATTCCAGCGGGTTCTTGCGCAGGTGTTGGTGTAGCCGGTTTAACCTTAGGTGGTGGTTACGGTTTTTTTGCGCGTCAACATGGCCTAACCTGTGACAGTCTACAACGAGTACGCATGGTAGATGGGCAAGGCAAAGTACATGATTCTAAAGATAATGCCGAACTATTATGGGCATGCAAAGGCGGGGGCAATGGTAATTTTGGGATTGTTACTGAGCTTGAATTCACCACCCATGCCGCGCCAACCTATTTCACCAGTTATCGCTACAAATACCAAAATTTAAGCGCAGATAAAGCCACTGCCTTGGCACAACGCTGGTTTGAGTTGATGAAAACCTTGCCAAATACGGCTTATTCTTCTTGGGTCTTAAATGGCAAAAATCTCACGGTTCTGGTTACAGATACTAGCGATAGTTCCAGTAGCGATCTCAAAACCGTGCTGAATGGCCTTAAACGCGATGCCAATGACATTATGACACCACGCAAAGATCCCTTCCTTAAGGGTATTCAACGTTATAAGGGCGGTACGGCACCTATCTACTTCAAGAATGTGTCAGCAGGCTATTACCAAGGTTTTAGTGACTTAAAAACGATTTTGCTCACTATCTGCCAGAAAATTGCCAGTTCTAAAGTCACCACACTGTTGCAGATTAATACGTTAGGCGGTGCGATTGCTAATCCATCCTTAACAACCACCGCCGCTTATCCGCATCGTCAGTTTGGTTTTCTAGGTGAGTTGCAAACTTATTATGACAATGCCACTCAGACCAAACAGGCTGAAGCGGTAGTCCACGATATTCAAACGCTGTTAACCAATGCAGGTATCAAAGCGCACTATCGCAATTATCCAGATATTGATTTAGCGCATTGGGAAACTGCGTATTATGGTGACAGTTATCCACGCTTGCAGACACTCAAGCAACAATTTGACCCAGAAAATCTCATCCGTCATCCACAAAGCGTGCGTTTGTGAAAATGGCAGGGGTCTAAACTAACCTAACGACTCAACAGGCTATGCTGCAACAGTCTAGTCTGTTCTCAAGAGGAGTCTTTGGAAGTCGGTTTTTTTGCTCTTTCCTGATAATGTCTCTGTAAGGCTTTGGTTTGGGAGTCGAGTTCCTGCAAACGCGACTTCAGTTCCTCATCAAATTTGCGCCATTTTTCGGCACTACGTCGTTGGCTAGTCAAGCTTTTATTTTCAGTGTCGTTGTTATTCATAATAAACCTCGTTCTGCGAAGGATACGATGTGGTCACCTATCACAAAGTGATCCAATACGCGTACATCAATTAATTGTAGGGCTTCTTTTAACTTCTGGGTAATTCGCTCATCGGCCTGACTGGGCTCGGCTACTCCCGAAGGATGATTATGGGCAAAAATGATGGCAGCCGCATTGTGGTACAAGGCACGTCTGACGACTTCACGTGGATGAACCGAAGCACCATCAATAGTGCCACGAAATAATTCTTCATATTGGATGACACGGTGGCGATTATCCAAAAACAAACAGGCAAACACTTCAAAGCGGTAATCGCGCAATTTGGAAGTCAGATAATGCCGTACCGCATCAGGGTCTGTTAACGGGTCGCCTCGCTTTAACTTTTCTGCCAAATACCGCCGTGACATTTCCAGTACTGCTTGTAATTGTACATATTTGGCTTCACCCATACCGTGAGTTGCACAAAATTTTTGTGCATCTGCGTCAAATAATTGGCGTAAACTACCAAAATTTTGCAATAACTCGCGGGCCAGATCGACGGCCGTTTTCCCTTTGACACCTACCCGCAAGAAAATTGCTAACAATTCGGCATCAGACAGGGTTTGCGCCCCCTGGGACATTAACTTTTCCCGTGGGCGTTCATCAATAGGCCAGTCAGTAATTGCCATAGTATTTCTTATTGTTAATCATGGGATAGACTCAAATCTTATGTCATTTCTCCCCGGCAAAAACATTCTTTTAGGGATAAGTGGCGGCATAGCAGCCTATAAAGCCGCCGAACTGATACGTTTACTGCGCAAACAAGGAGCCAATGTGCGTGTTTGCATGACAGAATCAGCCCAGCAATTCATTACACCCTTAACCATGCAAGCCTTATCGGGTAATTCAGTACACACAGAATTACTTGATCCACAAGCAGAAATGGGTATGGGGCATATTGAACTGGCACGGTGGGCTGACTTTATTGTGATTGCTCCTGCGACCGCCAATGTCATCGCACGCCTGACCTATGGCATGGCAGATGACCTATTAACCACAGTTTGTCTGGCATCACCCGCCCCCGTGATGGTTGCTCCGGCAATGAATCAACAAATGTGGAAACATGCCGCAACTGCACATAATATACGCACCTTGATGGATCGCGGTGTCACAGTAGCAGGCCCGGCCGAAGGTGAACAAGCGTGTGGTGATACTGGCCCTGGTCGTATGTTGGAACCTGCTGCGATTCTGGCAGCGTTAGAAGAATGCTGTGCCACCAGTAACTTATTAGCAGGCAAGCGCGTTTTGATTACGGCAGGCCCGACCCGCGAACCGATTGACCCGGTACGTTTTCTGACCAATCGCAGTTCGGGCAAAATGGGTTATGCCGTCGCTCGCGCAGCCGCGCAAATGGGAGCTGAAGTCATGCTAGTATCCGGGCATGTGGCTTTAGATTGTCCGCCCGGTGTCCAGCGTGTGATTACTGAATCAGCCACTGATATGCTTAAAGCCACTTATGAACGCGCCAAAACAGCTGATTTATTTATCGCCACCGCCGCCGTAGCCGATTACACGCCTGTCAATGTCGCCAACCATAAGATCAAAAAAAATGCGGATAAGCTGCATTTGGAAATGAAAAAAACCACCGATATTCTAGCTACCATTAAACAGGAATACCCCAATCTGTTTACGGTCGGTTTTGCCGCTGAAACCCACAACCTCATGGAATATGCCCGCAGTAAGCTGGAACGTAAGGGCATTGACATGATTGCGGCTAATTCAGTCGCGGATGGCAAAGCCTTTGATCAAGCCGTGAATGCCCTGGAAGTGGTGTGGAAAGATGGCCATTGTTCATTACCCGAAATGGATAAACAACAATTAGCCGAAGAACTGATGAAACTGATTGCCCATCATTATTACCAACGGAAGGTTGCATGACAGCGATTGAATACAAGATTCTTGACCCACGCATTGGTACAGAGTTTCCACTGCCTACTTATGCCACAACCGGTTCTGCCGGTATGGATATGCGGGCTTGCTTAGATAAAGCCATTACTTTGCATCCGGGTGATACCTGTTTAATTCCTACCGGTTTGGCCATTCATATTGGTGACCCTAGCCTTGCTGCGGTGATTTTGCCACGTTCTGGATTAGGGCATAAACATGGGGTAGTGTTAGGCAATCTAGTGGGCTTAATTGACTCGGACTATCAAGGTCAATTAATGATCTCCTGTTGGAACCGTGGCAAGGATAGTTTCACTATTGAGCCGGGTGAACGTATTGCACAAATGGTGTTTGTGCCAGTCGTGCAAGTCGAACTGCAACAAGTAGCTGAGTTTAATCAGTCTGATCGCGGTGAAGGTGGCTTTGGGCATTCAGGTCGTCATTAATACGGACATCTAGCAACTTAAGAGCAAGCGTATGAGCAAAAAACAGATTAGCCAAAAAGACAATGATCAGGAATTCTGGGATTTAACCGAGCAATTCGTAGAACTAGCCAATGGTGCCTTGGAAAATGCCGAAGCAGGCAAAATAGCAGCAGCAATGTTATATGCGGCGGCACGCTTCAATGCCTTTGTAGTGGCATCATCATCCCTAGATCGGGCTGAGTTTATTGAAGACATGGATGAATCCATGGACTATCTGAGCAAACAATTTCGCCACATGTTAGGCGATAATTTGCGCGACTTCCGTGATAACTACAAACAGTATATGAAAACAGCGGCGACCGATGATGATACTGAAAGCGATTCATAATCCTTAGCCTGAAACGAAAAAAGCCACGTTATGTGGCTTTTTTCTTCAGTCGTGAGACCAAACGGTATTACAGGCGTTCGAAAATAACCGCAATACCTTGGCCACCACCGATACACATAGTTACTAGCGCATATTTACCGCCAGTACGATGTAACTCATAGATAGCTTTGGTAGCAATGAAGGCACCAGAACAGCCTACTGGGTGACCTAATGCAATTGCGCCACCGTTAGGGTTGGTTTTAGCCATATCCAGTTCTAAACCACGCGCTACCGCAATAGCCTGAGCCGCAAAGGCTTCATTGGACTCAATCACATCCATCTGATCCAAGCTCAAACCTGCTTTTTTCAGAGCCAGTTTGGAAGCAGGGATTGGGCCTTCGCCCATGATTTCATGGGAAACACCAGCAACAGCATAAGACACCAGACGTGCCATTGGCTTATGACCGGAGTTAGCTGCCACATCAGCCGCTGCCAGTACAAAGAAAGATGCACCGTCATTAATACCAGAAGCATTACCAGCTGTTACAGTACCATCCTTTTTGAACGCAGGGCGCATTTTCGCCAGCGTTTCCATCGTGGTATTAGGCTTTAAATGCTCGTCGGTATCGAAAATGACATCGCCTTTACGAGTCTTTTTCACAATCGGTACGATCTGCTCTTTGAAACGGCCTTCGGCTTGAGCCGCTGCGGCACGACGCTGAGATTCAAGCGCTAATGCATCCTGCTCCTCACGGCTAATATTCCATTTAGCAGCCAGATTTTCAGCGGTAATACCCATATGACCAGCACCGAACGGGTCAGTCAGTACTGCAACCATGCTGTCAATGGCTGAAGTATCACCCATACGTGCACCAGAACGCAGGGCTGGCAACATATAAGTGCCTTTAGACATAACTTCTACACCACCACCGACACCATAATCGGCATCGCCGAGCATAATGTTTTGGGCAGTGGTCACAATGGCTTGCAAACCGGATGAACACAGGCGGTTCAATTGCATAGCAACAGAATCCATAGGCAAACCAGCCTGAATGGAAGCTACACGGGATACATAGGCATAACGGGAGTCGGTTGGGATACAGTTACCAACGGTTACATAGTTGATAGCTTGAGGGTCAACACCAGAACGTGCGACCGCTTCTTTCATGACAGCACCACCGAGTTCACTGGCATCCATCTCTGCCAAAGAACCACCGAATGCCCCAATCGCGGAACGGACAGCACTTAATACAACAACGTCTCTGCTCATTAAATTACTCCTCTGGTAAATTTCTAACTTATTGTCAACTCCGTCCTAGACTGTAACCTGCAAAAGCTTCCTAAACAACTCTTATTTAAGGACGGAGAAATGAAAAAAATACGACAGCTTACGGTATAATCCCCAACCTTTTCCAATCCAAGATAAAGGCCATGAACAGCATTTCGCACAATACTGCTGCTATCCTGATCGAAGCATTACCTTATATCCAAAAATACGCCGGTAAAACCATTGTGGTTAAATACGGTGGCAATGCCATGACCGACCCGTCCCTGCAACAAGGCTTTGCGCAGGATATCGTTTTGCTCAAACAAGTGGGTATTAATCCTGTGGTAGTCCATGGTGGTGGCCCCCAAATCGGCAATTTGCTCAAACAAATTGGTAAAGAAAGCCGTTTTGTAGACGGTATGCGCGTGACCGATGCCGAAACCATGGATGTCGTACAAATGGTGCTTGGCGGGCTGGTTAATAAGCAGATTGTTAATATGATCAATCAGGCCGGTGGCCGTGCGATTGGTTTAACCGGTAAGGATGGCAATATGATTCTAGCGCGTAAAATGATGCTGGAACGTAAAGCTGCTGAAGATCAGCCTTCTGAAATCATTGATTTAGGCCATGTAGGTGAAGTCATTAGCATTGATGCTAGTGTCGTACGCATGCTGGAAGAAGATCGGTTTATTCCAGTGATTGCCCCGATTGGTGTTGGCGCTGAAGGGGAAAGCTATAACATTAATGCTGATCTGGTAGCTGGTAAAATGGCTGAAGTTCTCAATGCTGAACGTTTATTGCTGTTAACCAATACGCCTGGTGTACTAGACAAGGACGGCAATCTGCTGGACACCTTAAGCCAAAGTGATATTGCACGTTTGATCGCTGATGGCACCATTCAAGGTGGCATGCTGCCAAAACTGGCGTGCGCTACTGACGCCCTAGCCGCTGGTTCCAAAAGTGCCAGTATTATTGACGGGCGAGTTCCGCATGCAGTCCTACTGGAGCTTTTGACGGATCAGGGCGTGGGGACAATGGTGACGCCTTGAGCAATTCCGCTAGACGGATCCGCTCTTGTTCATACTTTTGCCGCAACCGATCCTGCTCTGTTTGGTTTTCCTGCAGGGCATAATCGTAGTTGGCTAAAGTCTCTTGGGCCTGCTGAATATAAGTTTGCATGATGGTATGTTCAGCAGGTTCAGTCATTTTAGCTAATTGGGCTTTAACCGCCTGCAAACGCTGTAACAATGCACCCCGACGCTCCTGCAAAGAACGGCTGCTTTGTGATAAAAGACTTAGCTTACTTTTAAAGACTGCTTCCAATTCATTGACATCCGCATAATTAGCCAATAAGTAATCATCTTGCTCTTGTTGATAGTTATGCAGGGTATCACGCAATTTGCCGAGCGTTTCACGGCGTTTTTGTTCGGCTATTTGATCAGAAGTTGGGGCAGCAGCGATTGTTTTAACAACCATACCTTGATGATTGAGCTCACTATGACCTTTTTGCGAAACGGCTGGTGGCACTACATCCGAATAAGCTGTTTCACCATTAGATTCCGTCCACCGATAAAAGCCTGCCTCGACACTAGATGCCGCTAATATCCCCACGGCAAACAGGGCGTAATAAATACGGGGGTTACAGATGTTCATGGTTTTTAAAGACTACACCAATTTAATAATTATTTTTTATCACTTTATTACTCAATGTGGGTGTTACTTGTGGAAGAACGGGATAAATTTGATTACTAACGTAAGTGCCCTTGATTATTTGGCATAATTAAGGGCACTAAATAGACGCTTAGCGCATGGTAAAGAATGCATCAGGTACTGTTGAACGAATGCGGCCAAGGGCTGATTTGGCTTCACCTTCGCTGCTAAATGGAATACGTACTTTGTACAAACCACCTACTGGGTCTACCACCGCCGAGTACCCCATAGATTGCATCTGACGTTGCATATTTTCAGCGGTACTACGACTAGAGCTAGCTACGACCTGTACGGCATAGCTACCACCCGCATTTCCACTGCTATAACTACCGCCACCTGAGTAACTACTACCGGGATTACCGCCGCTAGAATAGCTATTGCCACCGGAGTAAGTGCTACCGGAATAACCGCCACTACTACCAGTTGGTGCTGAATAATCGTAATAGGAAGAATCGGTACTGCCACCACCGTTGTAAGTCGCTGTCGCACCGCCATAATTGCCACCACTATAATCATTTCCAGCAGCTGGCGGCTGATTATAGTAATTGTTAGTGGTAGCAGGCGCAGTATAGCCGGATGAGGCTGGTGCACCGCTAGCATCGTAAGTTGCCCCTGTTTGTGTCTCAGTAGTTGGAACTGGCGCACAGCCTGACATTAATGCTGCCAGAGTAAGGCTGGCAGCGCCCAGTTTGAGAGTGTTTTGCATTGTTTTATATGCCCATAAGTAATTCTTGTTGTGGTAGACAATGGTATAGGCGGAAAGGTTCCTCGACAAGCATCAGCTTCAAGAAAAATGATCATAACCACGCTTATGACTTGAAAGTGTATAATCAATACTCACTTCAGATAGATTTTTATCCATTACTCCGATCACTGTCAGCGGCGTCTGTAAATGTTTAACTGCTTGTTGCAATTCAGCAAAACGGCTTGGTGCGATAGTAAATAGCAATTCATAATCATCCCCCCCTGTTAATGCGAATGGCATCCGCTGCTCTTCTGTTAAGGCTTGCAAAGCGGGTGAAAAGGGAATGGATTTCGCATTCAGTTGTGCGCCTATTCCAGAACGCGCGACAACATGGCCTAAGTCCGCTAGCAAGCCATCGGAAATATCCATACAAGCATGAGCATAATCCCTTAGCACTCGTCCTAGTAATAGCCGGGGGGTGGGATAATTCAAGCGCTTTACACAATAATCCGCTGCTTCAGCAGGTAGTGACAAACGCTGTTGAACTACCGCCAAACCCGCCGCTGCATCGCCTAAAGTTCCAGAAACACAGACCAAATCGCCGTGTTGTGCGTTACTACGCAGTAAAGCGCGCTTAGGCGGCGCAAACCCTATGACTTGGATAGTCAAACTCAGCGGCCCATGCGTAGTATCACCGCCAATCAGGAAAATCTTGTGTTCATCGGCTAGGGATTTTAATCCACGGGCAAATTCACTTAACCATTGCTTATCAGCATGAGGTAAGGAAACTGCCAACGTAAACCAAGCAGGGTCTGCACCCATAGCTGCTAGGTCACTTAGATTAACCGCTAAGGCTTTATGCCCAATGGCATGAGGAAGCGTTTCCAGTGGAAAATGAACGCCAGCATTTAATGTGTCGACAGAAATCAATAACTCCTTATCCAAAGGCACACGTAGTATGGCTGCATCATCGCCTACCCCTATTCGTACAGAATCAGGCATATGCGACCACTGAAAAAAATCCTGAATTAGGTCAAATTCCGACATGATACTTCTGCTAATTAGCTAATAAATGACTTCAATAGACTTTTGTGAACGTACCCGCATGTTTTATGCTACCCGACATCTTAACGGGCATTACAAACGGATTTAAATATTTGTCTGCACGGAGCGACAATGGATCATAAAGATAACCATGACCAGAAAATAGGTTGTTTGCATATGGCAGGCCTGATTTTATTGGCACTATTGCTGATTATCAGTGTTGCTGTATGGATTAGTAAGTATTATTTGTTTCCCCGGTTTTTAAGTCCTGTCACATTGAATAGTCAGGAAGAACAAATCTTACAACAAAAGCTTAACGCTATGAGCATGGATAATACGGTAGTAACAACCAATAACACTGCTGTACTTCAACGAGTTAGTACAACCTCTTTAGCCCCTTCCACCCAAGAAATCAGCCTTAGCGAAAAAGAATTGAATGCTTTGTTAGCACGTTATACAACACGTGGTAAACAAATAGCTGTTGATTTGGATGGCTCGTTAACTAAAGCCACGCTATTAATCCCCATTCAGAAGGATATTCCCTTTATTGGTGGTGATAGCGTTAAAAGCCGTGCTGATGTTATCTGGCCATCACAGACTGATCATCCAGTTGTGCAATTTACCCAGGTGCGCCCCCAAGGATTTGACCTGCCTACACAATGGCTAACCCCGGTTAATCAACTGGATCTGCGACAGGATGTTTCAGGTGCTAATGAGCATTGGCAGGAAGTGGGCAAACGTATCCAAAGCCTTAAGGTTCAGGGCGATCACTTACTCATTCGCTTCAAGGATTAGCAGGTAGCATAAACCCCTGCAACCTGATACCCTTTCGCCCTCATTAAGGATACAAGACAACCGCTTTGAAAGAAGCAGGACAGATCGCCATGCAGATAAGAAAAATCCTCATTACCAGTGCTTTACCCTATGCTAATGGCCCCATTCATTTAGGCCATATGGTGGAGTATATCCAGACTGATATCTGGGCTCGTTTCCAGAAACTGCGTGGTCATGAGTGCTACTACGTTTGCGCAGATGATACGCATGGTACGCCGATCATGTTACGTGCTCAAAGCGAAGGTATTACCCCCGAACAACTGATTACTCGTATTGGTGAAGAACACAAACGCGATTTCGCCGGTTTTCATGTTGGCTTTGACAATTACTACAGCACCCATTCGGAAGAAAACCGTTATTTCTCTGAGTACATCTATAAAGCGGCGCGTGATAACGGTCATATTGAAAAACGCACTATCCGCCAAGCCTATGATGAACAGGCTCAGATGTTTTTGCCGGATCGTTTCATCAAGGGTGAATGCCCACGTTGCGGTTCCCCAGATCAATACGGCGATAACTGCGAAGTATGCGGTGCTACCTATTCCCCTACCGATCTGAAGAATGCGGTGTCGGTTATTTCCGGTACCAAACCGGTTGAAAAAGCTACCGAACACTATTTCTTCAAACTCAGTCACTTTGAAGCCTTCTTGCGTGATTTCCTTACTAGCGGTGCAGTACAAAAGGAAATCGCCAACAAACAGATGGAATGGTTTGCTTCTGATCAAGGTTTAAGTGACTGGGATGTATCCCGTGATGCGCCCTATTGGGGTTTTAAGATTCCAGATACCGAAGACAAGTATTTCTATGTATGGCTGGATGCACCGATTGGCTATCTAGCTAGTTTCAAAAATCTGTGTGAACGCATTGGTCTGGATTTTGATGCTTTCTGGAAAGCAGATTCCAGTGCGGAGGTCTATCACTTTATTGGCAAGGATATCGCTTACTTCCACACCTTATTCTGGCCTGCCTTATTGCATGGAGCCAATTTTCGCATTCCAACAGCGGTCAACTGCCACGGTTTCCTGACAGTGAATGGCGCGAAGATGTCCAAATCGCGTGGCACCTTCATTCAGGCTGAAAGTTATTTGAAACATCTTAACCCCGAATGGCTACGCTATTATTTTGCCAGTAAATTAGGCAATGGCGTGGATGATATTGACCTGAATCTGGAAGACTTTGTTGCACGCGTGAATAGTGATCTGGTCGGCAAAGTCGTGAATATTGCCTCACGTTGCGCTGGCTTCATTAACAAGCGCTTTGCCAATCAGCTAAATGCAACTTTGCCAGATCCGGCTTTGTATCAAGAATTTATTGATGCCTCTGAACGCATTGCTGAGTTCTATGAAAGCCGTCGTTACAACCAAGCCATGCGCGACATTATGGCCTTGGCTGATAAAGCCAATCAGTATGTCGATGAACAAAAGCCGTGGGTATTAGCCAAAGACCCAGAACGCCTTGCTGACGTACAAGCTGTTTGTACCCAAGGTATTAATATGTTCCGTGCTATTGTGGCTTACCTCAAACCGGTTCTGCCGCAATTGGCCGCTGATACTGAAGTATTCCTCAATGCTGGCGCACTGAACTGGGCCAGTATCAACACCCCTTTGACCGCACATGAAATCAGCCCTTTCAAAGCGCTGATGACTCGTGTAGAAACTAGCATGATTGAAGCCATGATCGAAGACAATAAACAGGCCATGCCTGCACCCCAACAAGCCACCGTAACGGCTAGCGGCCCTCTGGTGGATGATCCTATCAGCCCGCTGATTGAATACGATGACTTTGCCAAGATTGATTTGCGTATTGCCAAAATCGTCAAAGCAGAGGCAGTTAAAGGTGCGGATAAACTCGTACAGCTAACCCTGGATCTTGGTGGCGAAACGCGCAATGTCTTCGCAGGTATCAAATCAGCCTATGCACCCGCCGATCTTGAAGGACGCTTAACCGTGATGGTAGCGAATCTAGCACCACGTAAAATGCGTTTTGGTGTCTCAGAAGGCATGGTGCTAGCAGCAGGACCGGGTGGTAAGGATTTGTTTATCCTCACGCCGGATAGTGGAGCGCAACCTGGAATGCGTGTGAAATAATATGCTTGCAAATTTTTTTAAACCCAAATGGCAGCACAAAGACGCTAAGGTACGTATTCAGGCCCTTAGTACCCTAGCGGGAGATAGCGTTGAGCTGATTAAGCTAGCGCAAACCGACCCAGATGAAAATGTGCGCACAGAAGCCATCATGCGCCTGAACCATTTACCTACCCTGATCCAGATTGGTCATACCACTGGGTCGGTGGCAGAAAAAGCCAAACAGCGAGTCATTGGTCTGTCTTCCAGTGATCATAAACACGATCACTTGCTGGCTGATGTCTTTGCATGGCTGCAAAACCCTGCTTTAATCCGCAGCATTGCCCGCGATAGCGAGCGCGGTAACAAATTACGTCGTCTTGCACTTGATCAGATTGAAGACCAAGAACTGCTGTATGACATTGCTCTGCACGATAACTTGAAAGATATTCAGTTTCAGGCTGCTCAACGGATTGAAGATCTAGAAAAACTGAAAACGCTCGACAAGCAGCATGGCAAAAATAACAAGCGTTTGCGCCAGTTGCTTAAAGAACGCCTTGATCACATCCAGCAACGTCAACAGCTTGAAGACCAGATCACTCATCTGTGTGCTGAAGCCGAAACCTTAGGTAAAACCAAAACCTGGGAACAAGACAAAACGCGTATGCGCGTGTTGCAACAAAGCTGGCAACCATTGGCTAAACAGGCGTCTGTTGAACAGCAAACCCGCTTTCAAACAGCACTGGATGATTTCCAGCAACGTTTGCAGCAGCATGAACAACATGAACAGCGAGTTCGCCCCTTACGTGAAGCCCGTCAGGAAATTTTGGCAGCATCCGCTCGTTTGTTGAAACAATTGCAGGATGCACCTGAAGTTTATACGCTAGAAAGTCTCGATACTGAACTGAGTACTTTGCATAGACGTTGGTCACAACAGGAAAGTTTACCTTCTCCTGAGCAAGAACAGCTAGAAAAGCAATGGCAAGCCGCTTATGAACGTCTGCGTCATTTACGCACTAGCTTAGCTGATGACCTGCAGGCTATTGAAAAACTGACTCAGCTAGCGGAAAAAGCCGATAGCTTGCGTCGTCAGGATAAACCTGTCCAAAGTAAACTGGTACTCAGCTTGCAAAGTGACTGGACTAATAGCAAACGTCCGCATGGCTTACGTAGCGTCTTAGCCGAGTTAGAACAATCCTTCCATCGCTCCATGGATGCCCTGAATGCCCGTTTGGACAAACAAAAAGCCCAACGCGACAGCATGTTGAAATCCCTGCGCGAAGAATTACAGGCTTTGGAACACAGTCTGGAAACCGAACAATACAGCGATGCTATTACTCAACATCAAGCGTTCCTACAACGCCTGAAAGAGACGCCTGATTTACCAGCTTCTGATTTAGCGTTTTTCCAACGCCGTATCCAAATGTTGACGCCTTATATCCGTGAATTGCAGGATTGGCGACGTTGGGGTACGGATCAGGCCCGTAAGCAGCTGATTGAAACCGCTGAACATTTACGTTCGGATGATGACATTGATCCACAGGAACGGGCTAAACAAGTCCAAAATCTGCGCAGTGAATGGCGTAAATTGGCGCATATGGAACCGGGCCAGCAACGCACCTTATGGAAAACCTTTGATGCTACAGTGACTGCTGCTTACGAACCGAGTAAACAGCATTTCACCGAACAGGCACAGCAACGCGAAGCTAATCTTGACCAGCGTAATGCGCTGTGTGCACAGCTGGAAAATCTGAATACCCAAACAAGCTGGGAAAATCCTGATTGGCGGGAATTGCAAACTCAGGTCAATCAGGTGCGTAAGCAATGGAAAGAAGCCGGTACTGTTAGCCACAAAAGTTGGAAAAGTGTTAATGACCGCTTCAATGCAGCCATGGATGCACTCGAAGAGCACTTCAAACGGGAACGTGCCCGTAACTGGCAAGCGCGTGAACAGCTAGTAGAGCAAGCGCAAAAGCTGCTGGAAATGAAAGAAACCAGCAAAGCTGTAGAGCAGGCCAAACAACTACAGGGCCAATGGCAGATTACGCTAGCGTCGCGTCCGGCGGATGAACAACGTTTGTGGAAACAGTTCCGCGAACCGATTGATGGTTTATTTGCACGTATTCGTGAGGAACGTCAGCAAAAACGTGAGGCTTATCAGGCACAACTGGCAGAAGCCGCCCGTTTGGAAGCAGAAAAGCAGCAGCAAGCGCTGGAGCGTAAGCAACGCAAACTGGATGAGCTGACAGCATTAGCGGAACAGTCGGTTCTTAACAAACAAGCTGACCCAGATGCTGCTACCGAACACACCAATCAGACCACAGGTGAGCGCCTGTGTTTGCAGCTGGAAATCTTGTTGGGCCTAGAAACACCGGCAGAATTCCATCAAGCGCGTCTGGAATATCAGATTGCGCAGATGCGTGATGCCATGCGTAGCCGTAAGGAAGCCCAAAGTCCGGTTGAACAGGCCATTCCTTTGCTCAAACAGTGGTATAAGCTTGGTGGTATGCCTACTGATGCCTTAGCGGATCAGCAGGCACGTATTGAAGCGATTAGTGCTGGCTTGACTCAGAGCCTTTAAAACACTGCATTAAATCAGCCAATAGCCTGGTGACTTCTCCCGTCATCAGGCTAAATTCAATATCCAGTTTTTCGGCAAATGATTGTGGGTCAGCATCCTTAATGCTATCCGCCAATACATCCAGAAAACGCACACGGCGAATCTGTAGCTCATCAGTGAGAATAAAACTGATCTTTTCATCCCATACCAAACCCAGTTTAGACACCAGCTTGCCGGATTCGAGATTAGTGTGCACATCCTCAGTGGTTAACTCATGCCGTTTGAATACCGCCACACTCTTTTCATCACCCTGACTACGCAATTCGCAATCTTCGCCAAAGGTAAATGGAGCCGGTAATTTGCCTTCTGCTAACCAATGGGTCATAAGGCTGGCGGGGCTAATATCCGTTTTCGGGGGAACCACTGGCAAACTGCCTACTGTGGTGCGCAGCAATTTGGTTAAACGTTCTGCCTGAGTGGCTGTAGAAGTATTAACCACCATCCAGCCATGGGTAGCATCTAGCCATGCATCAAGTTTGCGCGTGCGGGTAAATGCTTGTGGCAATAATTCAAACTCGATCTGTTCGCGCAAATCTTTCTTTTCACGGTTACTCAGTTTGCGCGCTTCTTTCGCCTCAAGCTCTACGACGCGCTCTTCAAGCTCTTCGCGTACCACCGAGGCTGGTAACATACGCTCTTGCTGAGCCATGGTCAGTAATACGTAGCCATTAGCAGCATGAATCAATTGCTCGCTGTGCCGCCCAAACGGGGAAACCCAGCCACTGGCTTCACGCTGATCTTTGCCACAGCCTAGGAAGGGCTTGCTAGCTAATGTTTCTTGCAAAGCCTCTGTATCAAGAGAAAAATCAGGGCTTAAACGCAATAAATACAAATTTTTGAACCACATAGAGCAGCCTTTATCTTGCTTTGGTTGCAGGAGGGCGGATTATGCCGGAAAGCCTGTCAAACTTAAACTACACCAATGCTAAGGTTTTGAGCTGATTCCAAGGGTTACGCTGCTGTAACCAACGTTGGGCAATGGTGCCATAGACACTGCGAAAATCGACTGTATAGTGCAGATTACCATCATTATCCAGCTGATTGAGCGCAGGTTTATCGCCGTATAATCCACCTCTGACCCGTCCTCCCATTACCAGTTGTACGGACGCTGCACCGTGGTCAGTCCCTTTGGCATGGTTTTCCTGTACGCGGCGGCCAAATTCAGAATAAGTCACGACCATGACATCATTCCAGCGCCCACCGCGCTGCATAGCACGGGCAAAAGAATCCAAGCCGCCTGCCAAATGATGCAATAGGTTACCTTGCACACTCGGTTGATTACTGTGGGTATCAAAACCACCCAAGGTAACGGTATAAACCGCAGAATCCACTCCACTGAGAATCATGGTCGCGACCGATTCCAGATCACGGCCAATTTCGCTGCTGGCAAAATTGACGCCTAAAGCCGCAGGACGTTGCAGTTTCTGCGAAAGTTGCTGCCCGGCGCTATATAGCTGACGTTGAATGGTGGTGAGATGATTGAGCGCAGGATTAGTACTAGCAGGCTCGATATCTTCCAGTAAACCCACCTGACTGAGAAAGGCTTGTGGGCTACGCATCGCAATGGAGTAACAATCTTTACCCGCTAACGGACCAAGGCTGTCACCAATAGCAATACCGTGTAACCCGGCTTTACAACCCGGCAAAATGGTACCAAGCCAACCCATAGAGGAATAGTTTTGCGCACTAACAGCCGTTTCCCAGATATCACTCGAACGGAAATGGGATAAATCACCATGCGCATAGCCGACGCCTTGCACCCAAGCCAATTGCCCAGCATTCCACCAAGGTAACAAGGTTTTCAGGTAGGGATTCATACCCATACCGTCACCGATATCCAGTATCTGATGCTTGAGTACACCAATGGTTGGGCGCATTTGATAATAAAGTGGGTCGGCATGTGGAATCAGCGTATTTAGGCCATCATTGCCCCCCGCCAGTTTAATCAATACCAGAATACGTTGCGGGCTAGTGGTACGGGCAGCTTTGGTTGCTGCACCGCCAGCAGCAGCCTGTACCGCTGTTGTAGAGGTAGAGGCCAGACCCATCAAGGGCAGCATAGCTGCCAATTCCAGAAATTCTCGACGATTCATTTAACACACTTCCACATTAGCAGGTTATCAAGTCACCTGAAAAGCCGGATCAAGCAACAAGGCATGTACCAGACGACGTGTACCCGGTGTGGTGGGTAAAGGTTTTAAAGGTTTAACCGGCAATAACCAGTCAATGATTTCTGCCTCGGTAGCATTGGGAAAACCGGCATTGCTGCCACTACTCTGTTCATTCAGACTACCGCGTGTCAACTTAGCCAGATAGGAGGTACGTACTAACAAGGTTTGCGTATTGATCCAGTTTTCACCGCCTTCCCAACCTTTGACGTTTGGCGCATCAAATAACTCCTGCCCAAGCAAACGACAAAGATTCAGCATTTCTTCAGTCGATTCGCGTGGATAAGGTAGCGTACGCACTGTACCTATGACTAATTCCACCGGTGATTTCACCAACGTACCCCGATATTGGGGTACCCAAAAGGCATCACTATTAAGAATAGTTCGCATCAGGCGCTTAATATTATAATTCGATTGGCGCAATTCAGCGGCCCATGCCTTGATAATCGCCGGGTTAGGCTGATTACTACTAACAAAGGTCTTCCAGAATTTTTCCGTTAAGCGTTCCGCAGTACGCGGATGCTCTAACAGAATTTTTATAATGTCATCACCATTAAAACGGCCGGTTTTTCCTAAAAAAGTTACCGTTTCTACACTATGGTTTTCAGACTGGGTAACAAAATTACCTTGGGCATCGACACCCCAACCGGTGAAGGCTTGAGCAGCAGCTTTTACATCAGCCTGTGTGTAATGCCCACGGCCAACGGTAAACAGCTCCAGTAATTCACGGGCAAAATTTTCATTAGGCTGCGCTTTGACATTCTGGTAGCCATCCAGATACACCAGCATGGCGGGGTCACGCGCAATGCTATGCAGCAAAGTGTCAAAACTGCCAAGTGCATATTTGCGTAATAACAGATTTTGTTTATATAAGAGGCTAGGTTGCAAAGTTTTTTGAATAGAAGACATGAAATGATTGTGCCAAAACAAGGTCATCCGTTCTATGAACGGCGTTTTGGTCAGCAACATCTGTTCAATCCACCAAGCCTGAAGACGTTTTCCCTCACCTTGCGCAATAGTCCAAGCGGTATTGCGATTTTGCAAATCTGCTAGGCGCATAGGTTCCAACCTAAACCAAGGTGTCAAGGCAGGTGGCCTTAACAAGCCTGCTGGCGGCTGATTTAAGATCGAATCAACAGCTTCCTGCCGCGATCGACCTTCTAGTTGTTTAATGGCAGTCCATTCTGCCCCTAGGCCTGTACGGGAAACCAAATGGCGTGCTTCCCCAAGCGTCATAAATGCCATGGACGTTCACTACACCGAAATAATAATAATATTATCGTAGTTAGAACTTAATTTTTGCTCAAAGTTCAATCTAGTCTTAAAGTTGATCATTTTTTTTACGCACGACTAAATAACCCTCTTAATGAAACTAACGATGACAACATGGACAATGCTGAGGCAATAGCACTCACCAGCAACTCCATGGATTTGTGCAACACACGCATGGTACCAATGGCGCTTTTACCTAAAAATTTCATGATACCTTTGGTTTGAGCCCCATAACGTACAGTAAGCTTTTCCATTCTAACCAGATCATCACCATTATCGACATAACGCAATAGACGAACGGTATCAGCTGTCGAACTGGCCTTGCGCATATTATTAACTTGCTCGGCGGTCTGACCGAGTGCCCTTAATGCATTTGGGTTATAAGCACGCACGGCTGCTTTACGGATACCATCCATGCTTTTTTCTGCTTGGGCAATATTCATAAATGCTTTGTAATCAAAGACATTTGTACCTTGCTTTAATAGGACTTTTTGAAAATCAGGGGTAATATGCCCTAAGCGGGCAGCGACTTTGGTCGTGGAAACGCCCCCTTTCACAGGAGCGGCAATACCGCTACTAGCCATAGTTGCTGCGGTTAAGCCCACCCCCACCCCTGCGAGCGTGACAATCAATTCATTAACGGGCTGGCCTTTGGCATATAACTGGTACTGTTCCCATAAATCACGCACATCCCCAACGACGGTAAAATCGGAAGTAACGGCTCCTGCGACCCCGGCACCACTTTCACCTTTACCGTCAACAAAGCCATTAGCAAAATCCTTAGCGCCACGTACCGCCTTGTTTAACGGTGATTCCAATGCCTGAAGCTGTTGTTCATAGGGGGCTGGATCA
Organism: uncultured Thiothrix sp.; assembly: GCA_964498805.1. Classification (GTDB taxonomy): domain Bacteria; phylum Pseudomonadota; class Gammaproteobacteria; order Thiotrichales; family Thiotrichaceae; genus Thiothrix. Next base: position 5,432 of record CAZCJE010000009.1, on the reverse strand, counting down.
ATGTTATAGCCAAAGGTTTGTGCCAGTTGCAGATACATACGGGCATCTTCCGGCTGCCCGTTATCGATGGCTTCTTGTATGGAAACTTTTACCTGATCAGCATTGACTTGTTGCAACATCAACTTAGGAATATCCGCAGGCAATTCATCGTATTGCCAATAACCTAGCAACGATTTGACACTGCCTATCAATAAAGCACCCGAAACCACCAACAAAAGACCATTCCATAATTTCATGACGTGCGTTTGCATCTCCGTGAAGCTGATTAGCCAATTATAGGCCACTACTCCTTTCTATACTGACACGCTCTAAGGGATAGTGACAAATGGCTGGGTTGTTTTTAGCCTTAACAATTCCCCAAGCGTAAGTCATAACCTGACATAACTTTCCAGTTGCTTGACTTGTATACCAATGGCTGGTGGAGTCACGGGAAAATGAGTAAATTTTTATAGGGCTATTGTTTAGAAAATCTGCTTTGATGCAAGAAAATAGGCAAAGTCAATCCGCCTTGCATGTCAGCTGAGACACATCCAACAGACAACAAAAAACATAACGCCAAATTTTTGGCTCTTTAAAACAGGCTAAATGAATTTTAGTTTTTTGACGTAACTTATAATTAAAGGCAATTCCCCAGAATTGCACGATTTGACTTAGGAGAAAACCATGGGACTTGACCAATCCAACCGCTATGCAGACCTTAGCCTAGAGGAAGATGAGCTAATCGCGGGCGGCAAGCATATTCTGGTAGCCTACAAAATGAAACCTAAAGCTGGTTATGGGTATCTACAGGCAGCAGCTCATTTTGCTGCAGAATCATCTACCGGTACCAATGTCGAGGTATGTACGACCGATGATTTCACCAAGGGCGTGGATGCGTTGGTGTATTACATTGATGAAGCCAACGAAGACATGCGGATTGCCTACCCGATTGATTTATTTGACCGCAATATTACCGATGGACGTATGATGATGGTCTCGTTTTTGACCCTCACTATTGGCAATAATCAGGGTATGGGCGATATTGCCTACGCGAAAATGATTGATTTTTATATGCCAGCGCGGGTAATCCAGTTATTTGACGGCCCCTCCAAAGATATTACTGATTTGTGGCGTATTTTGGGTCGGCCTATCAAAGATGGCGGTTATATTGCCGGTACGATTATCAAACCCAAATTAGGTTTGCGCCCTGAACCATTTGCACAAGCGGCTTATCAATTTTGGCTAGGTGGGGATTTCATCAAGAATGATGAACCTCAGGGCAATCAAGTGTTTGCACCTTTGAAAAAACTCATGCCATTGGTGGCCGATGCGATGAAACGCGCTCAGGATGAAACCGGGCAAGCCAAGCTATTTTCCGCCAATATTAGCGCCGATGACTATTATGAAATGTGTGCGCGCGCGGATTACATCTTGGAAACCTTTGGTGCCGATGCGGACAAAGTCGCTTTCTTAGTGGACGGTTATGTTGGTGGCCCCGGTATGGTCACGACTGCACGCCGCCAATACCCTAACCAGTATTTGCATTATCACCGAGCGGGTCACGGTGCCGTCACCTCTCCTTCTACCAAACGCGGCTATACAGCCTTTGTGCTGGCGAAAATGTCTCGCTTACAAGGCGCTTCGGGTATCCACGTCGGCGCTATGGGTTATGGTAAAATGGAAGGTGCCCAAGATGATCGCGTTATTGCGTACATGATTGAACGCGACGAATGCCAAGGGCCGGTGTATTTCCAAAAATGGTATGGCATGAAACCGACTACACCGATTATTTCCGGTGGTATGAATGCATTACGCTTACCGGGTTTCTTTGCCAACCTCGGTCACGGCAATTTATTGAATACGGCTGGGGGTGGTTGTTATGGGCACATCGATAGCCCAGCCGCTGGTGCTACATCGCTGCGTCAGGCTTATGACTGCTGGAAATCCGGTGCTGACCCCATTGAATTTGCCAAAGAACATCGTGAATTTGCTCGGGCATTTGAATCCTTCCCCACAGATGCCGATAACCTGTATCCGGGTTGGCGTGAAAAGCTGGGTATTCATCGTTAAGCCTAAACCAGCTTCTTTGTACAGATAGGTAAGCGTTAATGCTTTACCTATCTGTGTTATCTCCATGTCGCCTTGAGACAGCAATCATGACTGATGTTAGCCAATACCAGATTCAGCAAGCCCCTTTTTATCAGCCTACCGCGAATGAAGTAGAACTCTATACCGCCGCCTACCAAGCGCGTTTACCCGTCATGCTTAAAGGCCCTACCGGTTGTGGCAAATCACGTTTTGTCGAATATATGGCGTGGAAATTAGGCAAACCGCTGCTTACCGTCGCTTGCAATGAAGATATGACCGCCTCTGATTTAGTGGGGCGCTATTTACTGGAAGCTAATGGTACGCGCTGGCTGGATGGCCCCCTAACCACTGCCGCCCGTATTGGCGCGATTTGCTATCTGGATGAAATTGTCGAGGCACGTCAAGATACTACCGTGGTCATTCACCCGCTGACAGATCATCGCCGTACTTTGCCGCTGGATAAAAAAGGCGAAATCGTTAAAGCTCATGCCGATTTCCAACTGGTCATATCCTATAACCCCGGTTATCAAAGTCTGCTGAAGGATCTTAAGCAATCCACCAAACAGCGATTTGTAGCCTTTGATTTTGATTACCCGCAAGCACAGGCCGAAGCGCGTATTCTGCAACGAGAAACTGGCATTGAAGCGGATATGGCTAACAAGCTAGTACAGGTTGCCCATACAGCGCGTAATCTCAAAGGACATGGGTTAGATGAAGGTATTTCCACCCGTTTGCTGGTCTATGCCGGACAATTAATCCGCGCTGGCATTAGTGCTACCGATGCCTGTCGCATGGCTTTAGTGAGCCCGATTACAGATGATGCAGATATTCGCAGTACCTTGTATCACGCTATTGATGTGATTTTTGGCTAATAACTGCGTGCTGGAGTGTTTATGTCCTCAACTGTGCCAGATCTCAGCCACTATCGCACTCAACTAAACTGTCATTTCAAACAGTTGGATGAAGTATTTGCTGACTGTATGCAAGCAGCGCAAGCCTTACTGACAGAACAAGGTATAGAAGATTATCTGGCCGGTGCTGCGTTAATATGCAAGATTGGCCGTGGTGTTGAGCCAGTGTTGACCTATTTGCAGGAAATGCCTGCAATTGCTCATCAATTGGGCGAAAGCATGCTCAAGCGCATTAGCCAAACCGTTTGGCAATTATCACGTACCCCTAATGGCCGCGCGATTGCCCCGTTTTTAGCCGCATTGCCAGAAGTTGCGCGCCGTTTAGACAGTGAAGAATTGCTTGAACATTACATTGCCTTGCTGTTTGACATGATGCAGCGTACCACTGGTAGCGTACACGGTTTCCAGCAAAGTTTGCCGAGTCCGGCCTTGCCAGATTTATTGCAGCAAATGCCTTATCTAATTAATCAGCTGACCCTAATCGGGCTCAAAAACTGGATTGAATACGGCATACGCAATTACGCCCATCATCCGCCTCGCCAACAGGAATATTTCAGCCTGCAATCAGCCGACAGCAAAGCCATGTTACAACACGAACGGCATGGCACCTTATTTACCCATCATGAGCGCGAACTCAATCTCTATTTGCAAGCCTGCTGGGAAGTTAGCGACCATTTAGTGCCGTATTCCATTGATTTTCGTGCCCCTCACGCCCAGCAAGCCTATTTTGATGATTTTGGCATGCACATTCCCGATATTTTTGATGACTATCAGGGTATTCGCGGCATTGATCGTTATCGGGCAGTTTTAGCGCACATGGCAGCCCACAAGCGTTGGTCAGCTAAAGTGGTGGTGGATAATTTCAGCCCGCCCCAACGTTTGGCGATTGAATGCTTAGAAGATAGCCGGGTGGAATGGTTAGCTATGCAACGTTACCCGGGGTTACGGCGTATTTTTACCGCTTTGCATCCGATACCGTTAGAACCCGAATGTAATCCCGACACTGAATCCTGTTTGCGTCATCGCCTGGCTATGTTGTCATGGGCTATTTTGAATCCCGCTCATGCTTATCAGCAGGTTACCGTCAATGATTTTGCCACACGCTTTCATGCTCTCATGCAAACAGGGTCAACCACGACTGCTGATATGGTACAACTTGCATTGCAATTTATCGCCAAAACCCGCCTGCAATCGGATCAATTACCGCAAGTGTATTTTCGCCATACCGCCATTCCTTACCGTGATGACAACCGGCATTTGTGGCTATTTATGGAGGAAGGCGATGAAGAAGAAAGTTTTGAGCAGCACACCCAAGCGGCTCTTGAAGCGGAGTTGAAAGGTTTACCACCGCGTCATTACCCTGAATGGGATTATATGACGCAAACCTATCGCCCGGATTGGACTAGCGTGTATGAAAATCTGCATGCGGCAGGCAACCCAACGCACATTGATACCTTGTTGGCTAAACACGCGGCGCTGGCAAAAAAACTTAAGCAGATTGTCGATTTACTCAAACCACAACATTCCCAACGGGTGCGTTATCAGGAACAGGGTAGCGAACTGGATTTGGATATTGCCATTCGGGCGCTGATTGATTTTAAATGCGGAGCTAATCCAGAAACCCGCATTAATATGAGCCATCAACACGATGGACGTAATATTGCTGTGATGTTGCTGCTGGATTTATCTGCCTCCATTAGCGAAACCCCGCCTGGTTGTAACCAAAGTATTTTGGAACTTAGCCAAGAAGCCGTCTCGTTATTGGCTTGGGCGATTGAGGCATTAGGCGACCCTTTTGCTATCGCCGGATTCGCCTCCAATACCCGTCATGAAGTGCGCTATCAGCACATTAAGGGCTTTCGTGAAGCTTGGAATGATGAAGTCAAAGGGCGCTTAGCGGCGATACAAGCCGGTTATTCCACCCGTATGGGAGCGGCCTTGCGCCATGCCGCACATTACTTGCAACACCAAAGCGCAGATAAAAAGCTTCTGCTATTACTTACTGATGGCGAACCCTCCGATATTGATGTACATGACCCGCAATGGCTGCTGCAGGATACACGCCAAGCGGTTAAAGAACTGGGTCAGCAAGGCATTTACACCTATGCCATTAGCCTTGACCCGCGTGCTGATGAGTATGTACGCGATATTTTTGGCAAACGTTATAGCGTTATTGACAAAATACAGCGGCTACCAGAACGACTCCCGCAAATTTTTATGTCATTGACGGGTTAAACACTGAATCCCATGCCAACCTATAGGGCTGACATGGGATACTCGTGGCTAAGCAAAGAGAATTTAGTTAATCCACAGATGGACAATAATACTCAGCACATAGCCAAGGAAAATCGCCCCTGACCATTTAAGGTGAGCATTGAAGGTGTAAATACCGCGTGCCTGCCCCATCAGTGCCACCCCAGCAGCGGAACCAATCGACAATAAGGAACCACCCAC
>CAZCJE010000008.1:47684-69643 GCA_964498805.1 uncultured Thiothrix sp. | reverse complement strand
AATCTGGAATGGTTCCGTTTAACGCCGCATAAGAAAGATTCCGATTTCACGACCATGGATTTAGGCATTGGTGCGGATGGTATTCAGGAAATGATTCTGAATGACAAATTCAAGCAGCAAACTTATATCAAGTTCCAAGGTGTTCGCACCAATATCAATATCGATGCCAATCAATTCAACTTTACCCCACCACAAGGTGTGGATGTGATTGGTAAAGCTTCCTGATAATTATGGGATTTTCCCTGCCCCCCCTGGCTGAACGTATGCGCCCGGCTACACTGAATGAATATGCCGGGCAAGCTCATTTACTGGCTCCCGGCAAGCCGTTACGCCGCGCTATTGAAGAAGCCCGCCCCCATTCTATGCTGTTTTGGGGGCCACCAGGGACAGGGAAAACCACACTCGCCCGTCTGATTACTCACTATTGGCAAGCTGAATTTCTGACCTTATCAGCGGTACTCGCTGGGGTTAAGGAGATTCGTGCTGCGGTTGATGTAGCGCGGCAAAATCGCGTCCAAGCCAATCGGGCTACGGTTTTATTTGTTGATGAAGTCCATCGCTTTAACAAGGCGCAACAAGATGCCTTTTTGCCACATATTGAAGATGGCACCTTGCTGTTTATTGGTGCTACCACTGAAAACCCATCCTTTGAATTGAATAATGCCTTACTGTCACGAGTGCGTACTTATGTCCTGCGTGCCTTAACGCCGCCTGATATTGAGCAAGTTTTACACCATGCTCTACAGAATCGCGCACGAGGTCTGGCGGATAGATACGTTCAGGCTGAAGAAGGGGTATTGCCTAGCTTAGCGGTAGCGGCGGATGGCGATGCGCGTCGCGCCTTAAATTGGCTGGAAATTGCTACTGATTTGGCGGAAGAAACGCCTACAGGCTTGCGTATTACCGCGGCTACCTTGGCTGAAGTAATTGCTGAATCAGGGCGACGTTTTGATAAAGGCGGCGACTTATTTTACGAGCAGATTTCAGCCTTGCATAAAGCGGTACGCGGTACTGACCCAGATGCAGCTTTGTATTGGTTGTGCCGCATGCTCGATGGCGGTTGTGACCTAATCTATATCGCCCGGCGTGTGGTGCGTATGGCCAGTGAAGATATTGGCAATGCCGACCCACGGGGTTTGCAATTGGCATTGAATGCGTGGGATGCCTATGAACGTTTAGGTAGCCCGGAAGGCGAACTCGCACTGGCACAAGCCGTGGTGTATCTAGCGTGTGCCCCTAAAAGTAATGCGGTTTATAAAGCGTTTAAGTTGGCTATGCAGGATGCTAAACAATCCGGGTCGTTGGATGTGCCTATGCATTTGCGCAATGCCCCGACCGCTTTCATGAAGGGATTAGATTATGGCAAAGGCTATCACTATGCGCATGATGAAGCCGATGCCTATGTAGCGGGGGAAAACTATTTCCCCGATACTTTGCGAGGTCGACGCTACTATGAGCCTGTGCAACGAGGCCTTGAGCTAAAAATAAGCGAAAAGTTAGCGGCTTTAAGAGAACGCAAACACAAATGATACAGCCTTGAAGTTAGCATGTTACCATGTTTGCTATAACGGAAACATAAACCTCATACCACTGCCGGAAGGAATTACCCATGATCACACCGCAACAACAGCAACAAATCGATGCTGCCATGGAACTATTAAGCGCTCATATTGCTAGCCCACCTTGGGAAGAAGCTATGGTGCAAGTCTTTACTGATGCCATTGATTACGCTGCTGAAATGCTGGAAATTGGTGAAGAGGATATACTGGATTATCTCGATGAGCAGCCATTAGGGCAGATGGCGCACGCGCATGTGTTTGAGTATTTTGTCAATACCGAATTCAACGAAGAAGGCGAATCAGTCTTACAACAATTTATGCGTACTCGTGTGGAACAAAGTGCTGATTCTTATGCTTGTCATTATCTGAAAGCCTTATCTGAATCCGAATTGGCTATTTGGGAAGTTGTCGGCCTTAAACCAGGGCAATACGCACAGGTACGGCGTTTAGGCAGTGATGATGCGCCCGTGAATGTTGTGACCGAAGCTACCAGTGTGCCGCAAAACATGTGTCTTGCTGCCCGTTTGTTAGCCTTACCGGATGGTATGAATACCTTCGGCTATAGTTTGTTGCCAATTGAGCGCAGTGAGGCGGAAGACATTCTGGCTTATCTACAACAAGTCCGTGCTGAAATGCTGGAAAAGGCCAATAGCGGTGAGCTGGAAAATGTGAATGCCGCTGATTTGGAGGAAGCTATTCATGAAGAAATGGTTGATCTTATGTTTTATGAAACCTTGACCTCATGGTTAGCCCAAGGTTTTGAAGAGTAAACTTCTCAACGCCTGCCACATTTCTTAGTGACAGGCTCTCTGCCTCTTTTGTATTAATAAATTACTTTTTCGACCACTCTCGCCTAGACAGGATGTTATCTAAGACCAGTCATTAATAGGCGGTACAAAATTATGCAAGATAATATTCTTGCCTATTGTTTAAATAGCAAGTAGATCTTTTTTTATTGAATTACTTGGTGTTTTTGATTAATTTTGGCACAGCCGTTCGTCAAATTTCTCTCGTTTTTGCCTAACATTAGTGCAATGCTATAGTTTAAATTCATCTTACATACAGAAAAATTATGATAGGTTAATTTTATTGCTATCCCCCGCTATAGAGAAACAGCGATGATCAAGACCTTTACTCTACACTCCATTGATCATGAATTGGAGTCACAAGAACGCGGTTTTATTGCCTGGTATTTAACGGATGAAAACAATAGCCAACGCAAAGTTACCGGGGTAACAGAGTTAAGTCGGCAGGGTTTTATTAAAACCATTCGCCCTAACAATGATCGGGAAATGCCACTGGTTGAACTATTATCCTATTATGTCGAAGGCGAAAGCTTCCGCATTGACTTTTCACGTTTTAATGAAATTTTTGGTTATACGCCACGTAATGCTTATGCAGATAGTGAGCTGATTGCAGCTAATGATGGTGTTAAAGAAAATTTGCGCCAATTATTTGATATGTCTTCACCTACTGAATAAATCTAGCGTTTCACGTTTTGATTCTGCTACTTGTGCTGTTGTCTGTCCTTTGCTGATATTTACCTAATTGCTCTCCTAATGACTCATGTTGACAGCAGCAGCCTTGTAGCAGGTCTTCAACCTGTTGTCTTTTCTACTGCTCGTTCCCCTTTCTACTTCAATGAGCGCTCCCATAGTGCGATTTGTCTTAACCCGACCCATAAATTGTAACTTTCCATACATACTCACAAACTTTTCTACCGCGAATTTAAAATAAGCTTTTGAATTATAAGAATTTGTCAAAATGGCACAGGTATTGCCTATTGATAGATAAAGCAAAACATTTTTACCATGCGTTATGTACTTTGTAGTAATAACGGAGGCTTTATGACGGATATGTCCCTACAAATGCATCTATTGCAGACCCCGCTTCGGCATGGTCGACGGTGGGATTATCTGGAATTGCTGGAACGGATTGATGCCAGTGGTTCCATTTCCGCTGCTGCCAAGGCGATGGGTATGAGTTATAAGGCTGCATGGGAAGCGGTTTTGACTATTAATAATCTCTCAACCGAGCCCGTGGTAGAACGACAAGCCGGTGGGCAATACGGAGGGGGTACTAACCTGACCCCTTATGGGCGACGCATGGTAATGGTTTACCGCCACATGGAAAAGGAACACGCTCGTATTCTCGCGCAGTTGGGTCAAGTCGCTGATAACGTGGAGCAGTATTTTCAATTAATCAGGAGATTCGATATGCAAACCAGTAGCCGTAACCAGTTTCTCGGCACCGTTACTCATATTACTAAAGGAGCTGTCAATGCAGAGGTAACCCTGAATATTGGCGGTTCTGATGAAATCGTGGCGATTATTACCAATAACAGTGTTGATCATTTGGATTTAGATATTGGCAAACAAGCGTATGCCTTGATTAAGGCACCTTGGGTTATTGTGGCTAAGGACGATGGCAAAATTAAAACCAGTGCGCGTAATACTTTACGTGGCACTGTAGTGAGTTGCCAAGAAGGTGCCGTTAATAGTGAAGTGGTAATTGAACTACCCGGTGGTAAAAACGTGGTGGCTATTGTCACCAATGACAGTATTCAGGATATGGAACTGAATATAGGCGACAAGGCTTGCGCTTTGATTAAATCTTCCCATGTCATTCTGGCAGTATCTTCTTAATGCTGAGAATAACGGTACAGTCAAAAGCTGTTTAGCCCAATACGGCTGTTTTTTTGCGGTTTCGTTATGTAGTAAGCAGTAATAACGGGTTTCCCGATTAATCCATTTGCCTTTCTCTCAACTCAATACAGGAAACAAAAGTATGTTGCATCAATGGTTCAAAACAACCTTAGCGGTAAGTGTATTGTCATTAACTGGCATTTCTATGGCGTGGGCAGGCGAAGTGCAAGTGGCAGTTGCGGCTAATTTTACCAAGCCGATGGAAAAAATTGCCGAAGATTTCTTTAAAGCGACTGATCATAAAGCGGTATTGTCGTTTGGTGCTACGGGTAAATTTGTTGAGCAGATTAAACAGGGTGCGCCGTTTGAAGTGCTGCTATCAGCCGACCAGAAAAACCCGATTAAACTGGAAAACGAGCAATTGGCTGTACCGAAAAGTCGTTATACCTATGCGATTGGCAAGTTAGTGCTATGGTCAGCCAAGCCTGATTTGGTGGATGACAAAGGAAATGTGCTAAAAACAGGTGGTTTTGAACATATTGCCATTGCTGACCCAAAAACTGCTCCTTACGGTAAAGCGGCTATGAATGTGATGGAGAAATTAGGCGCGCTTGATGCTCTCAAACCGAAAATGGTACAGGGTGAAAGTATTGCCCAAGCTAAAGAATTCGTTAGTAGTGGCAATGCTGAGCTGGGCTTTGTGGCTTTATCGCAGGTTATTAAGGATGGCAAGATTGCGGAAGGGTCTGGTTGGATGGTACCGCAGGATTTATACGCACCGTTGTATCAGGATGCTATTTTACTGAAAACGGGGGAAAACAATGCAGCTGCTAAAGCCCTTATGGATTATCTAAAAACTGAACCAGCTCAAGCGGTTATAAAAGCTTATGGTTATGAATTACCAACATGGGCGACATCTGATGCTAAGTGATGAAGATTTTGGCGCTATTCTGCTGACGCTGAAGCTTGCGAGCCTAACCACCTTGATTTTACTTCTAGTAGGCACGCCCATAGCCTGGTGGTTAGCACACACCCATTCGCGCTGGAAAAGCGTTGTAGGTGCCTTGGTGGCTTTACCGCTGGTATTGCCGCCTGCGGTACTAGGGTTCTATCTATTGGTACTGATGGGGCCGCATGGCCCTGTTGGGCAACTGACTAAAGCACTCGGGTTAGGGACTTTGCCATTTACTTTTCAGGGTTTGGTCATTGCTTCGGTGATTTATTCCCTGCCTTTTGTGATTCAACCGCTGCAAAATGCCTTTGAATCGATTGGTACACGCCCGCTGGAAGTCGCAGCTACGTTGCGGGCTAGTCCGCTGGATACCTTTTTTAGCGTAGTCGTACCGTTAGCACGCCCTGGCTTTCTGACGGCTTCCATCTTGGGCTTTGCGCATACGATTGGCGAATTTGGGGTGGTATTAATGGTTGGTGGTAATATTCCTGATAAAACCCGTGTCATTTCTATGCAGATTTTCAATCATGTAGAAACGGGTGAATACGCGCAGGCACATTGGTTATCAGCGGGTATGTTGATCTTCTCCTTCACGGTATTACTGGCTTTATACACCCTGACCCCGAACCCTTGGAAAAAACACTAATGGTGGGTATTCACGCTGCTTTTAAATTAGCCTTAGCCGATTTTGCGCTGGATGTGGATATAAACCTACCAGCGCGCGGTGTCACGGCGATTTTTGGCCCTTCTGGTTGTGGTAAAACCACTTTATTGCGCTGTATTGCTGGACTGGAACGGGCTTTGCAAGGTTTGTGTAGTGTTAATGGCGAAGTATGGCAGGATAGCCAACAGGCTATTTTCTGGCCTACGCATAAACGCCCGTTAGGCTATGTGTTTCAGGAAGCTAGTCTGTTTGCACATTTAAATGTGCGCCAGAATCTGCAATACGGGCTTAAGCGCGCATCAGGGGGCTGTGATGCAGAGCGACTAGAGCAAGCGGTTGAATTGCTCGGCATTGAACATTTACTCACGCGTATGCCAACAAAACTTTCTGGGGGCGAACGGCAACGGGTTGCTATAGCGCGGGCATTGGCGGTTTGTCCTAAAGTGTTATTAATGGATGAACCCTTGGCTGCACTTGATCTAAAACGCAAACAGGAAATTTTGCCATTTCTCCGCCGTCTGCATAATGAGCTGGAAATACCGATTTTATATGTGACGCATTCGCCGCAAGAAGTCACCCAATTAGCGGATTATTTGCTGATGTTGGAAGCGGGCAAGGTCAAAGTGAGCGGCACCTTAGAACAAACCCTGACCCGTTTGGATTCCCCGCTAGCACAAGGTAAAGAAGCTTCTAGCGTATTGGAGGTAAACCTAACGCATCACGAACCCGCTTTTCATTTAACCCACGCGCTATTTGTTGGGGGGGATATCAGTTTGCCTTACCAGCCGCAGCGAGTCTTAGGTAGCCGTGTGCGTTTGCGTGTGAATGCACGGGATGTCAGTATTGCCCTGAATAAGCCGGAACAAACCAGTATTCTCAATACTTTACCCGCTATTATTACCGATGTAGCCCATGATGATGAAGGCCAAACGCTTGTGCGCCTGAGTCTTAACGGTGTGGCGCTATTAGCTCATGTTACCTATAAATCCGCTCTTCAACTAAACTTACAGCCGGGTATGCCAGTATTCGCACAGATTAAAGCCACTGCCATTCTTTAACAAGGTTGGATGATTTGATTAAAAGTTAAATAAGGGGTTTATTTTCCATTATAACCATTATTTAAAAAACATAAGTTGTTTCATTTTTAAGTGCTTTTTGTAAACTTGGTTATTTAAAGCTTGTTTTGCCTTGGTTAAATTGGCTTGTGTCCCTATCTAAATCTATTAAAAAGATGGCTCCTTGTCCAAGCAGATGGATGTAGATCTAATTGATGAATTTATTTTATTTGTTTGTAGAACATAGATTCTTTAAGAATAGGATGAATTTAGGTATTTAGCTAATGAACTACTGCCTAAGGCGTTATGGTTAATCTGTTTTGGGAGGGATACTATGCAGAATATCAATATCCAGGCACTTTGTACGTATGCGAAACAATTTTCTGGTTTAGATGAGGAGAAAATAATTACCTTACAGACGGCTTATGAAGACGTAAAACTACAATTGCAAGAAGTAACTAATCGTTTTTATGCTCGTTTAATTATTATTCCAAAAATACAACCTTATTTGATTGATAGGATAGAGGTTTTGAAGAAAACTCATGTGAGTTGGTTGCATGAATTATTCACTAGTGATTTTGGGGATGAATATACCCAGCATATGTATAAAGTAGGTTATGTACATGTGCAAGTAAAATTACCGATTGAATTCATGACAGGAGCGATGATCATTCTGCAGGAAGAACTAATGGAAGAGTTTAGTAAAGTTTATAGGAATGAACCACTTAAATTATTTAAGGTAAATCGTGCTATTGCATCAGCAACTGGCTTTTCTTCGCTAGTTATGCAAGAGTCCTATCAAGCGTCTACTTTAGCAGAAGAATTAGAAAAGTTTTTGCGTATTACGGGTATGAGTCGTAAGCTTTTTAATAATTTGGCTCGTGCTTATCAATAGTAAATGATTGCTTTATTAGTAATTTTTAATCAACTCTGAAATGCTTAAGTAATTTACAATTTTAAAATCACCAAAGATTATTTAAAGAATAATGATGGCTAGGCTGATAAGGGCTAGGGATTATAAATAAGCAGTACGGCTTCTTAATTAAGCTGTACTGCTTTTTTGGTAGTAATAACCTTAGTTGTTACTGGCTAAAGGTTAAATCCACCGTTAAAGGGTCAGGCATGGATTCAAATACCCCCTGTACGTCTTCAGCGGTAACACCTGGTGGTAAGCCTAATTGCAAATGCGCATAAAACAACATTTCATTCGACATAGGCGCTGCCCGCTGTTCGCTTTCAAGCTCTTCAATATTCACATTCAAGGCCGCTAATTGACGAGTAATATCGTGAATAATACCGGGGCGGTCTAACCCTAATAGTTCCAGACTTAAATGGGTCAAAGTGCGGGGATTATCCGTAATGGCGCTTTCCTGTACCAGAATCTGTAAATCCTGATTTTGCAGCACTTGCAGAGCCTGTTTGAGGTCAGTGACTTGCGTTTGTGGCAAGGAAACATGCACCAGACCGGCAAATTGGCCTGCTAAATGCACCATACGACTTTCCTGCCAGTTACCCTGATGGGCTTTGACAGCTTCAGCAATGGAATTAACCAGACCAGCGCGGTCTGGGCCAAGCAATGTCAAAACGAGCGAGGTTTGCATGGAGTCTCCTTGTCAACTAACTACACAGTTCATTTTGGATTTTAGCGGTACTGACGCAGATAGTGCCACTCAAATCCCCGTTTTAGCCAATGGAACACACGGCTTGAAGGTAGCGAAATCGAGCGTTTCTCATTGCGTGCCACCAAGGTACCGGTATTGACGGCATCGATAATACACATGAGTTCCACCCGGAAAGTGGCATTAGCGGGTTGACCTTTCAGGTCCGCTAAGATGTTTTTGGCCGCCGCTTCTGCTTGTAAATCTGCCATATGCGCTTGTTTAGGCATCCAATCGGGGCCGGGGAAACTACCTGAATCACCCGCCACATAGACTTTATCCCAGCCTTCTACTTTGCAATGGCGGTCTGCTTTGACCAAACCCCCTTCAGAACGCGGTAAGGTAGTATTATCAAACCACAAATTACCCGTCATACCCGGCATAAACAAAATCAGGTCAGCAGCAAATTCGCCGCCTTCAGTTTTGACTTTGTTTGCTTCAAAGCCCTTCATTTTGTGGCCGATATGACGTTCAATGCCGCGTCTGTCCATTTCAGCCATGATACCGGCTAACGCTTTAGGGCCAAGACGATTGCCGGGTTGCGGAGCAGGGCTGAAAAAGACGATTTTGAACTTATCACGACGGTTTTGTTGGCGCAGCAGCGTATCAATGCCAAACAAAAATTCAAACATAGGCCCACCACGCATGGCACTGGGTTCATTGGGGTTACCGGCAAAACCAATCGCAATGGTGCCGCCTTGCAATGCTTCTAAGCGGTCACGGATTTGTTCGGCAGCGTGAATGCCTTCGCACGGAGTAATAGCGTGTTCAATCCCGGGTAGTTTTTTAATAAAACGCCCACCTGAGGCAATCATCAGCGCATCATTGGCCACATCACCTTTATCGGTTTCTACAATACGCCCACCATCACGCAGGCCAGTTACATTGGCTTGATGGAAGTTAACCCGCATGCGTTTAAAGAAATTATCCAGCGGCACGATCAGATCTTCGCGAGTGCGTAAACGATTTGGAATCCAGATAATACCGGGCAAATAATGCAATTCAGCACGTGGGGCAATCAGGGTAATGTTGACGTCTTTGTCGAGTTGACGCAATTGGCGCACGGCGCTCAATCCGGCAAAACCTGCGCCAATAATGGTAATGTTACTCATGGTTGGTGTCCTTGGTTGCGGCTTGTCTGTTGGCAAGCTGGCCTGCTGGCCGTGATTTAAACAATAGCGTTAGGCAGAATGTCCTTGGGTCAGGGATGTTAACCAAGCTCTTAAGGCCGGTAAAGGCAATATATCAATGACTTTTCAACGTGAATTAGCTTTGGAAAAAGCGTGTAGCGGTATCTTCGCCAACTTTTTGCAACCAGCGTTCGGTTAATTGTTCGACGCGTTCCGGGTATTTGGCAACGATTTCCTGAGCAGCCGCTTGTACCGCTGGCAATAAATGCTGATCCCGTACCAAACTGGCAATACGTAAACGTACGTCGCCGGTTTGACGGGTACCGAGTACTTCACCGGGGCCACGCAATTCCAGATCAATATCAGCAATCACAAAGCCATCGGTACTGGTACGCATAGCATCGAGGCGTTTACGCGCAATCTTGCCAAGCGGTGCCTGATACAGCAGTACGCAACTACTGGCTACACAACCACGCCCTACCCGGCCACGTAACTGATGCAACTGTGCTAGACCTAAGCGCTCAGCATTCTCAATAATCATCAAAGAAGCATTGGGGACATCCACGCCCACTTCAATCACAGTAGTAGCGACCAGCAATTGAATGTCACCTTGTTTAAAGCGGCGCATAATGGCTTCTTTTTCGCTAGCATGTAGACGCCCGTGCACTAAGCCGACTTCTACCTGCGGCAAACGTTCATGCAGCAAAGCTGCAGTATTTTCAGCAGCTTCACATTGCAAGGCTTCTGATTCTTCAATGAGCGTACATACCCAATAAACCTGACGGCCTTCCTGACAAGCCCCGGCAATACGTTCAATCACTTCATCACGGCGTTCATTGCTCAAAGCGACGGTGGTAATGGGCGTACGACCGGGTGGCAATTCATCAATAATTGAGCAATCCAAATCGCCATAAGCGGTCATGGCCAAGGTACGCGGAATCGGGGTAGCGGTCATCACTAGCTGATGCGGGTAACTGTCACCTTGTTTGCCTTTTTCACGTAAGGCAAAGCGTTGATGTACGCCAAAACGGTGTTGTTCGTCGATAATGATTAACCCGAGTTGCAGAAATTCGACCGAATTCTGGAACAGCGCATGGGTTCCTACCGCAATATTGCCTATGCCTAGCAAGAGATTTTCGACTTTGCGACGGCGTTGGCGTGGGGTTTGAGTGCCGGAAATGAACACGGTTTCAATACCTAACGGTTCCAGCCAATGTTGTAAGTTTTGGTAATGTTGTTCGGCCAATAATTCCGTTGGCACCATGAAAGCGACTTGAAAACCGTTGGCAATCGCATGCAAGGCGGCTGCTACTGCTACTAGCGTTTTACCCGAGCCGACATCACCTTGTATCAGCCGGTTCATCGGTGTGGTGTGTTGCATATCGCGGGTAATATCATTAATCACCCGCTGTTGGGCATTGGTAGGCTTAAAAGGCAGGGAATGCAGCAAACGTTCCCATAAGTGATTAGGTTCATGCATAGCATAGGCCAGCACTTGCTTAAGTTCATGGCGGGCTTGCTGGACTCCAAGTTGATGGGCAAGCAATTCTTCAAACACTAAACGAATCGGTTTAAGGGAGTCTACTACGGTTCCAGGGGGCGGATTATGCAACATTCGCAAACACGATGCCTGTGAGGGAAATTGGTGCCATTCCACCACATGTGCAGGTAACAGTTCTGGCAGTTCTTCTGCGTGTGCTAAGGCTAAATCAATCAAACGGCGCAAGGTGCGTTGTTGCAGGCCTTCGGTAGTCGGATAAGTAGGGGTTAGAGTATTTTCTACCGGAATGGTTTGATTGCCACTCAGCAGACGGTATTCCGGATGCGCCATTTCCAAGCGCATCCCGGCCTGACGTACTTCGCCAAAACAGCGGATGCGTGCGCCTTTGCTAAGGCTGTATTTTTGTGCCACGGTAAAGTGAAAGAAACGTAACGATAACAGACCAGTGCCATCGCTGATATGACACAGCAACATAGTACGGCCACGGGTAACGGTTTCAGTGAATTCGATTTCACCTTCCACCAGTACTTCCTGGCCTACTGTTAGACTCTCAAGCGGGTAAATACGAGTGCGATCCTGATAACGCAAGGGCAGGTGAAACAATAAATCCATTGCCCGCACAATCCCGAGCCTTGCCAGTTTTTCAGCCAAAGATGCAGTCACCCCTGGCAGAGTCGAAACAGCTTGTTGTAGGAAATAATCACTTTCTGGTTTGCTCATATACCTATTAAAGCATATTACCAAGCGTTCAACTTGTTTCTGCTAATACTAACCACATACTACTACAGGTAAAAATTGTTTAACTACTACTGTTGAACGTTTAGGAGCCGCTTGTCATGCCTTTTTCTGACGAATTAGTGTTTTTAACCCGACAACTGCACTTAAAAATGGAGCGGCGTATTCAGGCTTTGCGCTGGAAACCGCCAGCTGATGTTTATCGCAGTCGGGATGGGTGGTTGATCAAACTGGATTTGGCTGGTGTCCGTCAGGAGGACATTAAGGTCAATATTAACGGCAATTTCCTAAGTGTCAGCGGGCGTCGCGTTGATTTGGCGCGTGAGGCCGGTTTTCAGCTGCAATCTTTGGAGATTGCGTATGGGGAATTTGAGCGCGTATTTGAATTTCCCGTTTCGATTGAAGGAGCACGTTTTTTGACCGATTTCCGTAACGGCATGTTGCTAGTACGGATTCTGTTAGGGGAATAACAAACTATGACTGACTTTCAACACACAGTTGAATTGCCTGTGTTTCCGTTACGTAATTCAGTGCTGTATCCGTATGCTGTGGCACCGTTTTCAGCAGGGCGTCCGGTATCTGTGTCAGCCATAGAAGCAGCCTTAAAAAGTGAAAATAAAGAATTGGCCGTCTTTGCTCAACGCGAAGTTGATGCTGATATACCCGAACAAAATCAGTTATTTGCTATTGGCACGCGTGCGGTGATCAAACGTATGGCACGGGGCGATGATACGGTTGAACTGATTTTGCAAGGTATTGAACGTGTGCGTATGCTCGATACCCGCAAGGAAGGGAATTATTCGTTAGCCACTTTGGAACGTTTGCCGATGCCGGTATGGGAAAATACCCCAACTACCGAAGCGATGCAGCGCGAATTGATTAGTTTGGCTCGCCAATATCAGCAGGCAAGTCAAACTGCCCAAGGCTTTGACCTTGAGCAAGTGGTGCGTCAGATGCAAGACCCGGTACAAATGGTTTATTTCCTGACCATGTTGCCGACTATTGATACTGAAAAAGCGCAACGTATTCTGGAAGCTGATCAGGTTATGGAGGCGATGCAAATTCTGCATCAATTCTACACTCGTGAACTAGAAGTGCTGAAATTGCGGCAGGAAATTGCTGGTCAGGTACAAACTGAGATGGGCAAACAGCAGCGTGAACACCTGTTACGCCAGCAATTACGCGCTATCCAGAATGAACTTGGCGAAGATAACCCGGAAAAAGCCGAAACTGAGGATTTACGCAAGCGTCTGGATGAAGCGACTTTGCCTGAGCTAGTACGTAAAGAAGCTGAGCGCGAATTAGGGCGTTTACAACGCTTGTCGGGGGCATCACCGGATTATCAGGTCATTCGTAATTATCTGGATTTGATTCTGGAATTGCCGTGGCAAGCAAAGACTGATGATCAATTGGATCTTAATCGTGCTAGTGAAGTACTTGATGCCGATCACTATGGTCTGAGCAAAATCAAGGAACGTATTCTCGAACAACTGGCGGTGATGAAACTGAATCCTACCGCCAAAGCGCCGATTCTGTTGTTCGTAGGGCCACCCGGGGTAGGTAAGACCTCGTTAGGTCAATCGATTGCACGCGCTTTAGACCGTAAGTTTGAACGCTTTAGTTTGGGTGGTCTGCACGATGAATCCGAATTGCGGGGGCATCGGCGTACCTATATTGGTGCTATGCCAGGGCGCATTATTCAGGCCATGCGTCGCGCAGGGGCGCATAATCCGGTGTTAATGCTAGACGAGGTGGATAAACTCGGGCGTGATTTCCGGGGTGACCCGGCTTCGGCCTTACTCGAGATTCTGGATCCAGCGCAGAATAATACCTTCCATGATAACTATCTGGATTTGCCGTTTGACTTATCCAAGACTTTTTTCATTTTGACAGCCAATACACTGGATACTTTACCGGGACCTTTATTGGATCGGGTCGAGATTATTCAGTTGTCTGGCTATAGCGAAGAGGAAAAACTGGAAATCGCTAAGCGCTATTTGTTAGAGCGTCAACAGCGCGAGGTGGGCTTAAAACCAGAGCAGTTTAGGCTGCCAGATAATACGCTTAAAACCCTGATTGCCCGTTATACCCGTGAAGCCGGGGTGCGTAATCTGGAGCGCATGATTGGCCGGGTAGCGCGTAAGTTAGCCCTGAAAATTGCCCGTGAAGGCGATAGCAGCATTCCGCCCCCTGTACAACCCGAACAGCTGGAAGATTTGCTCGGGCCACAGCGCTTTTCACCCGAAGAGGCGCGTAAAGAAATGCCTGCGGGTGTGGCTGCGGGTATGGCATGGACACCGACCGGCGGCGATGTACTGTATATCGAGGCTTTGCGCTTGCCCAAGGGTGATGGTTTGCATCTGACCGGTCAATTAGGCGATGTGATGAAGGAGTCTGCGCAAACTGCTCATGCATGGGTACAAGCGCATGCCGATTTATTGGGAATTGAAGATACGACAGGCCGTGTGCATATCCATGTTCCAGCTGGAGCGATTCCTAAGGATGGTCCTTCTGCTGGGGTAACTATGGCTACCGCGGTCACCTCTTTGTATACCAATAAGCCGATACGTCGTGATACTGCCATGACGGGTGAAGTTACCCTAACAGGGTTGGTATTGCCAGTCGGTGGTATTAAGGAGAAAGTGCTAGCGGCCCATCGCGCCGGGTTACGCCATATCATTTTGCCTAAGCAGAATGAAAAAGATTTGGCCGAATTACCCTCTGAAGTTCGGGCAGAGCTGGATATTGTCTTAGCGAATCACGTCAAAGATGTGCTGAAAGCGGCCATTCCGGGTATTTTCACCCTTGATTGATAGCAACAATATTGCCAAATAAGAACCGGGCTTAATGCCCGGTTTTTTTATGTCATTTAGACTGCGACCGCTGCTTTGATATGCGCATGATGTTGGTAATCCACCAGTTTGAAATCGTCATAGGTGAAATCAAACAGGTTATGTACATCAGGATTTAGCCGCATTTGCGGTAGCGGATACGGTTCGCGGGATAGTTGCAAATCCGTTTGCTCCAAGTGATTCAGATACAAATGGGCATCGCCTAAAGTATGCACAAAATCACCTGGCTTTAGGCCCGTGACTTGCGCCATCATCAGTGTGAGCAGGGCATAAGAGGCAATATTAAAGGGGACGCCTAGGAAAATATCGGCACTACGTTGATACAGCTGACAGGATAATTTGCCTTCGGCGACATAGAACTGGAAAAACGCATGGCAAGGTGGCAAAGCCATTTGCTCAATATCGGCCACATTCCAGGCACTAACAATAATGCGGCGAGAATCCGGATTATTTTTCAGTTGTTCAAGCACTTGGGTAATTTGATCAATATGCCGACCATCCGGGGTAGGCCAGTTACGCCATTGATAACCATACACAGGCCCGAGTTCGCCTTGTGCATCCGCCCATTCATCCCAAATGCTGACACCATTTTCTTTTAGATAGCGAATATTGGTATCGCCTTTTAAGAACCACAGCAGCTCATGAATAATGGATTTGAGGTGCAATCGTTTGGTGGTAACCAGTGGAAAACCTTCACCTAAATCAAAGCGCATTTGATAACCGAAGACCGATACGGTGCCGGTACCGGTACGATCTTGCTTTTTTACCCCGTGTTCACGTACATGGCGCATTAGCTCAAGGTATTGTTTCACGCCTTAGCTCCTTTAACCCGGTGATATGCACCCCAAATAAAGAAAGCGCCAATAAACAGCATAGGCAAGCTGAGTAATTGGCCCTCGGTTAACCAACCCCACGCCAGATAACCAATCTGCTGGTCCGGTTCGCGGAAAAATTCTGCCAATATGCGCGCGACTCCATAACCGATTAGGAATAAACCGGACATCGCACCCATAGGCGGAGACATTTTGCGATACCAGTTGAGCAACACAAACAGCACAATACCTTCCAAAAAGGCTTGATACAGCTGGGAAGGGTGACGGGGTAAATTATCCACTTTGGGAAACACGACACCCCACGGCATATCGGTGTGACGCCCCCACAATTCACCATTGATGAAGTTGCCAATACGCCCAAAACCTAAGCCAATCGGTACTAGCGGAGCTACAAAATCACTCAATTGGAAAAAGTGCAGTTTCCATTTACGTGCCAATAGAAACATAGCCACAATCACCCCAATGAGGCCACCGTGAAAGCTCATGCCGCCATCCCATACTTGGAAAAAGGATAAGGGGTCTGACAATAAGCCTTTGAGGTTGTAAAACAGCATATAACCGGTACGACCACCGGCAACCACTCCAATTGCTCCCCAGAACATCATGTCATCGATATTATCCGGGGTGAGAAGGCTACCGGGTTCTTTAGCACGCTTTTTACCCAGAAGCAGGAAACCCAAAAAGCCAAGCACGTACATCAGTCCGTACCAATGCACTTTCAATGGGCCAAGAGAAATGGCAACGGGATCAAAGTTTGGGTGAATGAACATAATCGCTCGCTAGAAAAATAGTTTTTGTAATTCCGCGCCAGGATTATCGGCACGCATGAATGCTTCCCCTACCAAAAAGGCATGTACCGCGTGTTCACGCATTAGGTCGACATCCACACGGGTATGAATACCGCTTTCAGTGACCAGTAACACCTGTTTGGGTACTTCGTTCAGCATATCAAGAGTTGTTTGCAGACGGGTGACAAACGTGCGCAGGCTACGGTTATTGATGCCAATCATGGGGGCATTCAGACATAAGGCCCGTTCTAGTTCAGCCCGGTCATGCACTTCAATCAGCACATCCATCTGCAATTCAGTGGCCAAAGCATATAAATCGGCCAATTGCGCATCATCTAAGGCAGACACAATCAACAGAATGCAATCTGCCCCTATGGCGCGTGCTTCATATACCTGATACGGGTCAATGAGAAAGTCCTTACGGATAACTGGTAGCGTACAGGCGGCACGCGCTGCTTGCAGATAGCTTTCATGGCCCTGAAAGTAATGCGCATCTGTCAAAACAGAAAGACAGGCAGCCCCCGCTTTAGCATAGCTTTGGGCAATAGCAGGCGGGTCAAACTGTTCGCGAATGACACCTTTGCTCGGGGATGCTTTCTTGATTTCAGCAATAATAGCCGGGTTGCCACAGGCAACCTGAGCTTGCATAGCGTGCAGAAAACCACGTACCGGGTCGGCGGTTGCGGCTTGGGCACGGATTTGTGGCAATGGGGTATGGGCAGAGCGAAGGGCAATTTCTTCCTGTTTGGTGTGCAGGATTTTTTGCAGAATATCGGGTGTACTCATCAGGCTTTAAATCGGTTGGTTAATTCAATCAATTGGTGCATACGTTTAAGGGCTTCGCCGGAGTCAAGCGCGTGCTGAGCTTTTTCAATACCTTCAGCGTGACTGTTGGCCAAGCCTGCTACATAAATGGCGGCACCAGCATTGAGGCAGACAATATTACGTGCGGTATTTTTTTCACCAGCTAGCACTCGGCGGATCAAAGCCAAACTTTCTTGGGCATTGTGAACCTTGATCTCATCCAGACTGGCACGCGGTAGGGCAAAATCTTCCGGTTGCAAAACATATTCATGGATTTGACCCTCTTTCAGTTCGGCCACCGAGGTAGGAGTAGCAATACTGATTTCGTCCAGCCCATCGTGTGCATGTACCACCATTACATGCCGACTACCGAGGCTTTGCAGCACTTCTGCCATCGGTGTAACCCATTCCTTGTCAAACACGCCCAGTACTTGATTGGGGGCGGTGGCTGGATTGGTCAAAGGCCCAAGCAAATTAAAGATGGTACGCACACCCAGTTCACGACGTGGCCCAATCGCATGTTTCATGGCGCTATGATGCAATTGGGCAAACAGAAAACCAATGCCTAGTTCGTTAATGCATTGTGTGACCTGAGTGGGGGTCAAGTTCAAATTAACGCCCGCAGCTTCGAGTACATCTGCACTACCGGATTTACTGGAGACAGAACGATTGCCATGCTTGGCAACCCGTCCGCCTGCTGCTGCGACTACAAAAGCACTCGCAGTAGAGATATTAAACGTACCGGAAGAATCGCCACCCGTCCCGCAGGTATCCACCAAAAAGGTCGGGTCTACATCTATGCGGGTGGATAATTCCCGCATCACGCTAGCAGCGGCACTAATGGCAGTAACGGTTTCACCGCGAATACGCAGGCCAATCAAAAAGCCGCCGATTTGCGCTGGTGTTGCTTCACCCGTCATAATACTGCGCATCGCTTGGCGCATTTCCTCAGCCGTGAAAGGTTGGTTCGCAATGATTTTCTTTATAGCGCTCTGGAATTCCATGTTTTCTTCAGGGTGTTGCCTATTATTGGATGAGGGGATGCTAACATGATTTAACCGTGCTTGCTAAAGCCGTGAGCGCAACAGTAGGCACTGATACCACCTAAGTCTTTACCCTAGTAACAATGAGGTTTGTCATGCAAAAAAATATCGGTACCAAGGACAAGAATTTACGTTTGGGTGCAGGTGTGGTCCTGCTTATTTTGGGCATTCTCCTGAAAGGCGCATGGGTGCTTTCCATTATTGGCATTATTTTGTTGGTAACCGCTTTCATGGGTTATTGCCCGGCTTATCAGGTAATGAATGCGGATACTCTGAATGACAAATTCAATAAACATTCATAGTCATTAGTTTTTGCGCATAGTGAGCTGCCGCCTTTTAAAGACGGCAGTTCAAACCAATTTCTTGTTTTTTCAAATGCTTCAATCTTAATACGCTTTAATAACAGCCTGTAACTATTGGTTAAGCAACTGGCTGCATTTGCATATAGCCCTCATCACTTTCTACCGCGACAACTACCCCACGCATGGAATTAGGCAGCGCTTCGGTAATGCGGATATCAACGAATTTGCCAATCAAGCGCGCATGGCCATCAAAATTTACCACGCGGTTATTCTCGGTACGGCCCGCTAGTTGTGTCGAATCTTTTCTAGCCGGACGTTCAACTAATACCCGTTGCACCGTACCAATCATGGCTTGGCTAATAGCATTGGCTTGTTCGAGAATGCGTGCTTGCAAGTGTTGCAAACGGGCTTTTTTAACTTCCAGCGATACGTTATCGGCAAAGTTGGCCGCAGGTGTGCCAGGGCGCGCGCTATAGATAAAACTAAAGCTATGGTCAAACCCTACATCATTGATAAGTTTCATGGTATCGGCAAAATCCTGTTCAGTTTCGCCGGGAAAACCCACAATGAAATCGGATGATAAGCTAATATCGGGACGAATAGCGCGTAATTTACGGATTTTAGATTTGTACTCAATCGCCATATGGTTACGCTTCATCGCAGACAAAATGCGATCAGAACCACTTTGCACTGGCAAATGCAGATGATTAACCAATTCTGGAACATCAGCATACGCCTGAATCAAGTTATCGCTGAATTCATTCGGGTGCGAGGTGGTAAAGCGAATACGGTTAATGCCATCAATTGCCGCAACATAAGTAATCAATAACGCTAAATCGGCTAGTGATCCATCCTCCATCACGCCGCGATAAGCATTGACATTTTGGCCTAGTAAATTGACTTCACGCACCCCTTGCGCTGCCAATTGCACAACTTCAGCGATAACATCATCAAAGGGGCGTGAAATTTCTTCGCCACGGGTATAAGGCACCACACAGTAGGTACAATACTTATTGCAGCCTTCCATAATGGAAACAAATGCGGTTGGGCCTTCGGCACGCGGTTCCGGTAAGTGGTCAAACTTCTCAATTTCCGGGAAGGATATATCCACAATCGGCGCATGTTCGGTTTGCACATGCCGAATCATGTCAGGCAGGCGATGCAGCGTTTGTGGGCCAAACACGACATCCACCACCGGGGCGCGTGCACGTAAGGCTTCACCCTCTTGACTGGCAACACAACCACCGACCCCAATAATAAGGTGCGGTTTACGTTCTTTAATTTTCTTCCAGCGCCCTAATTGTGAAAATACCTTTTCCTGTGCTTTTTCGCGGATCGAACAGGTATTCATTAACAGGACATCCGCCTGTTCAGGGTCGTTGGTAAGTTCCATGCCTTGTGTGTGATGCAATACATCCAGCATTTTGGCTGAATCGTATTCATTCATTTGGCAACCGTGGGTTTCAATAAAAATTTTGCCTGCCATCGTATCCGTCGTTATGCGAACTAAAACAGCCTATTATCCGCACTCTAGCAAACTCAGACAACCTGCAAGGAATTACGACATTGTTTTGCAATTTTTATTGCATTTACGGTTGCTTATGTATTGACCGGAAGCCAATGAGCGGATGTGGCATGCTTAAGCAGAACAGACTGGGCAATGCGGGTCTTGGCGCAAACGCATTTCACGCCATTGCATGTATTTGGCATCGAGCAATAACAGACGCCCATTCAAGGTGGGCAAATTCAGCAAGGCTTTCAGGGCTTCGGTGGCTTGCATGCTACCAATAATGCCAGCGACCGGGGCGAGAATGCCATTAGTGCTGCAAGTGTCTTCGGTGCCACCTTCTTCGTTATACAAACAACGGTAACAAGGTGCATCTTGGCGGCGGAAATCAAATGTGGTGATCTGACCTTCTAAACGAATGACAGCACCGGATACCAAGGGTTTCCCGGCTGTTTTACAAGCCTGATTGAGGGCAAAGCGGGTAGGGAAGTTATCGCTACAGTCAATGACGACATCATGTGCTTGTACAGCCGCTAATAGTTCCTCGTCCTGTAAACGCTCGCTAATAGTGTGTAGCTTCACCTGTGGATTCAAGGCAGCAGCAGTGGCTGCCGCAGAATCTACTTTCAACTCGCCAATACGGGCGGTGGTATGAATGACTTGTCGCTGCAAGTTAGTCAGGTCAACCTTATCAAAGTCGACCAGTGTTAATTGCCCCACACCGGCGGCGGCTAGATACAAAGTAACGGGTGCACCTAAACCTCCCATGCCAATAATAAGGGCTTTGGCAGCTTGCAGACGTTCTTGGCCTGCAATATCCACTTCAGGCAACAAAATTTGGCGGCTATAGCGCAATAACAGTTCATCATTCATAGTCCAAGTGTAGGGGATAGTCACAAGTGGCGTAAATAGCTATAGCAACAGCGGATAGACGGTTAGTCGTTCAGGTCGTGTTAGGCTTAGACAGGATATAAAACCATTCAATAATTATAACGACGTGATAAGTCTGAATCTTTTCTACCTTTCAGCTCCTGCCCAGACTGTCTACCGAGGCTGCCATGACAATCATAAAAACCATTAAAAACAACAGGTTAAGGTTGCTGACCCCGCTATTGCTGATCAGTTATACCATGATGTCCCTACCTGCCGGGGCGGTCGATAAAACCTTGGCTCCCATTGAAAAGAGCACGGTAAATGAAACGCCTCCACCTTGGGAAGTACGCCCAGATGCAGTTGGTCGGTCGGTTGATGCGGCAAGCCTAGAGGTAGCGCAAGGTGGACATACCAGTGTGGAAAATTGGTATCGCAACCGTAAACGTACTGAAACCAGCGTCAATGATGAATTTACGCGTCTGAAAACTGAAGCACAAAGCGGTAAGCCTGAAGCTCAATACAAGCTGGCTCTGTTTTATCGACGTGATGACAATCCGCAAGCAGACGTTAAGCAATCCTTGGATTGGCAGCAAAAAGCGGCTCAAGCCGGTTATATTGAAGCACAATACGGTTTGGGGTTGCTGTATGCCAATGGTCAGTATGTCAATCAAGACCCTGCACAAGCCAAAGCATGGTTCCAGAAAGCCGCTGCCCAAGGGCACGAAGCGGCGCGTTTAGCTTTGGATTCCTTACCTGAGAGCGCTCCTGCAACAACAGCTATAGCTGAAGTCAAACAGGATAACCCAACGCCTGCGACACCTATGGCTGTAGCCCCTCCTTCTGTAAGTGCAGTACCAGCAGTTAGCAAACCCACGGCGGTAGCGAAGGCTGATACTAAACCTAAACCTGCCCCTGCACCGATTAAAGAAACCATTACCACAATAGAGCTAGAAGAACCCGCTAATGCGCAGGCAGAGTTGCCGCCTGTCAATGCGCTACCTGCCTCCTTAAAAACCATGGAGGCTGATACCGAAATGGCTGATACCGAAATGGCTGAT
>CAZCJE010000008.1:1391-47584 GCA_964498805.1 uncultured Thiothrix sp. | reverse complement strand
CAAGACGATGCCAGTGCGATCAAACAGGCTGCGGAGGATGGTGATAAAAAATCCCAGCTCATGCTTGGTACTATGTATGAAGATGGCTTAGGCGGTATGCCAGTCAATTTGGAACAAGCCGCGCATTGGTATACACAGGCAGCTAAACAGGGCTATGCCAATGCCCAATACAACCTTGGTCTGTTATATGAAGACGGTCGAGGGGTAAAGCAAGATTTCGCTCAAGCCGTGTACTGGTATGAAAAAGCCTCTAAGGCTGGTTTTATTGAAGCCAAGAATAACTTAGGCGTGCTGTATGTCATGGGCAATGGTGTGAAAAAGGATGCTAAGACGGCTGAGAGGCTATTTCGAGAGGCTGCTGCCGCCGGTAATGCCGATGCTCAACGCAATCTGGATATGCTTAAGGGTAAATCCTGATCATTACCGTATTTTGATGGCATAATTAGGCACTGCCAAGATCAATCCTGTATAACGTGGATTCTTAGCTGTATTAACTAAATAAACTAACTAACGGGCCTTACCTAAAAGGAGTATTTGATGTCATTTTTTGATTCATTAAAACAGAAAGCAGCTGACGTACGTAACCAGTTGACACAAGAAGTCAGCAAATTCCGCAATCGTGAATTTATGGAAGCGTGTGTTGCCGGTTGTGCTCTGGTGGCTGCTGCCGATGGCAATATCGGTTCCGATGAAAAACAAAAGATGATGCGTTTCATCCAGCAGTCCGAGGAGTTAAAGGTATTTGAAACCGCCGATGTTATCGCGGTTTTCAATAAGGTTACGGATAACTTTGCCTTTGATGCTGAAATCGGCAAAGCAGAAGCATTCAAACTGATTGGCAAATTGCGTAGCAAAGCGGATGCCGCGCGCCTGATGGTGCGGGTATGTATTGCTATCGGTAGTGCGGATGGCAATTTTGATGACAGCGAAAAGCAAGTCATCCGCGAACTGTGCCGCGACTTAGGGTTGAATGCCGCTGATTTCGGCCTGTAATTAAGCGATTTTTTTTGGCACTTGTAACCAACCCTGCGCGTGTTTGGTCAAAGCCATGACCGCAGGGTGGGTTATGCGCCGTTCAATAGAAATCGCAAAAAACTGCTCCCGTACCGATTCTGCTCTGCCTAATAACGTTAAGGTAGTTTGTTCATGCAGCGTGCTATCTTCTAAAGCACTCGGAGCAATAAAGATACCGGTTCCGGCCATGCCAAAGGCTTTCATCAAGGCACTGTCATCGAATTCACCAACAATACGCGGGTGTAATTGTTGATCATGAAACCATTGGCGCAATTTGGCGCGCATAGCCGTACCTTCGCTGGGAATCAGCAAGGGCGCATTATTTAGACAATAAGGAAATTCACCGCTTAATTGCTCGCAGACTTCGCGAGTGGCAAAAAAGCTGATAGAACTGGCTCCAAGTTCATGATTAAAGCAACGCACATTAATGGTTGCAGGCATAGGGCTATCAGCAATCACTAGATCCATGCGATGCACGGCTAGTTCGGCTAATAGATCAGTTAGTTTGCCTTCTGTGCAGACTATACGTACTGGTTTGGTCAGGCTCATAGCCGGTTCTAGTAGTTTATATGCAATGGCTTTGGGTACGACATCAGAAACGCCTACCCGCAGCAATTGGGTGCCGCCTTTAGGGTAATGTTGCATAGCCTCTTCTAATGCATTACCAATTTGAAAAATATCATCAGCGTATTTAAGCGCGATTTGACCGGCTTCGGTTAATTCCAAATGACGACCATTGCGTTGGAAGAGTTCTGTACCAAGCGATTCTTCTAGCATACTGATCTGACCGCTGATGGTTTGGGGTGTTAAGTGCAGGCTTTCACTGGCACGAGCGATGCTGCCAACAGTGGCAACTTCGCGAAAGTAGTATAAGTGTTTGTAATTTAACAAGACGTTCTCCGATTGCTTGAGGATTTGGTAAGTTTTTTCGAAGTATTGTTGTAAAAAATTCGAATTTTTCTTATGTTTGAGTAGCGGTATAGTGTTTGTCAAGGAAAAGAACAGCCCCACAGGAGACAAACATGAAACTATCTACACAAGGTCAACATGCCATCATGGCCATGCTCACTTTAGCCATTCACGATGATGAAGGTGCCTTGCGCTTGACAGATATTGCTGAGCAACAAGGTATTTCCCTATCTTATCTAGAACAGATTTTCGCCAAATTACGCAATAAAGGTTTGGTAGAGGGCATTCGCGGCCCCGGCGGTGGATATCGTTTGGCCCAGTCAGCTGAGGATATTAATCTAGCGGATATTGCCTTAGCTGCTGAAGATGACCCGATGACTATCAAATACGGTCGTAAATCTGCCAGTGTTGAAGAACAAGTAGCCGTGCAAAACATGTGGGCTAGCTTGAGTAAACAGTTTTACGCTTTCTTGGGTGAAATTACCCTAGCAAGTCTGATGGAAGATCATAAAGTACCACGTAATAAAGTCTATCGTATGGGTGATACAGCGAGCATGATTGCGCGTATGTTCCCGGCCAGAATGCCTACTTCTCGTTCTGCTGTGCATCAGGCATCGCTTTAAGCTATGGCAAACCCTAGTGTTTAGATAGATTGATTAGTTACCCTTCAAAGCTAGCTAAGTAACTTAGATAGCATTGCTCCAGCAGGGTTGCCTGAGCCACAACCCTGCTTTTTTTAGTGGTAAGAGCATTGTTGCCTGCGCGGTGAAGACGATGTCTTTGCAATGTGTGAAGATGATTAGCACGCAAGCATACTGATTTATAGGTTTAGAAAGCCCCATTTTTCTGCCTTCTGATGGGGATATTCACTAACTTTAGGATTGTTTTGAGCCTCCCAAACACAAGGGAGAATCTGCCACTTTTCCCGCCTTGGCGAAATATTCTTCTGGCGTGAGTGTATGTAATGCCAGCGCATGAATTCTTCCATTCAGTTCTTCAGCTAAAATGCCATTGATGCGTTGGTGACGGGCAATCAGACGGATGCCTTGAAAATCACCACTGACAACTGTCACTTTAAAGTGCGATTCTGAACCAGTTGGGACATTATGCATATGGCTTTCATTAATGACTTCGAGAAAGTCGGGTTGAATAGCTTGCTGAATTTTTTGTTCAATTTGTTCTTGAATAGTCATGTTTGTAGGTCTTAGCGGATTAACGATGATTAACTTGAAAGGTCGCAAACAGGACGCGTATATTTCGCCCTACTTACTATAGGCTTGCCAACATGAACCAAAAAGAAAATTTTGACAAATTAGCCCAGTATTTACAGAGCAAAATCATTGGTCAGAAATCCTTGATTAATCGGTTAATGATTGCTTTGTTGGCAGACGGGCATTTATTGGTGGAAGGTGCACCGGGGTTAGCAAAAACCCGTGCCATCCAAATGTTGGGGCAGGGTATGGAAGGTGATTTTCACCGCGTCCAGTTCACACCAGACTTATTGCCCGCTGATATTACTGGCACTGAAGTCTTTCACCCCAATGATGGTACTTTCCATTTTCAGAAAGGCCCGTTGTTTCACAATTTGATTCTGGCTGATGAGATTAACCGCGCACCGGCTAAAGTGCAATCTGCTTTGCTCGAAGCCATGGCCGAGCGTCAGATTACGGTTGCTGGTACGACTTGGCGTTTGCCAGAACCGTTTTTGGTAATGGCCACGCAAAACCCGATTGAACAAGAAGGCACTTACCATTTACCAGAGGCGCAATTAGACCGTTTCCTTATGCATGTAGTGGTGGATTATCCGACGCCTGCTGAAGAAAAAGTCATTTTGCATTTAGGGCGTAAGGAGGCCATGCAACAGGTACGGCACGAACAGGAAAAACCCGTGCCGCTGGTGAGCCGGGAAGACATTAGCATGGCCCGGCAGGATGTCCTGAATGTGTATATGGCTGATAAGGTTGAAACCTATTTGTTGCAATTGGTTTTGGCTAGCCGTACTCCGGAGCGTTACAGCAAGGCACTTGCAGGTAAGATTGCTTATGGCGGTAGTCCACGCGCGACCTTAGCCCTTGACCGTTGTGCGCGCGCTTATGCATGGTTAGCCGGACGGGATTTTGTCACCCCTGAAGACATTCAGGCAGTGGCACACGATGTATTGCGGCATCGTTTGCTGCTGACGTTTGAAGCGGAGGCTGATGGCATGACAGCCAATCAGTTGATTGATGAATTATTGTCAGTAGTAGCTGTACCCTAATGGCGGTACCAGTGGCTGTCACTATTAACCAAAACGGGGATGGCATTGTCTTTAGTTCCCTGAATAACCTTCTACGCCTGCAATCCCAGCTCAATACCCTGTATTTGGCGAAAAAGCATATTCGTGCCCGCCATGCCGGTTTGCATAAATCGGTCTACAAGGGGCGCGGAATGGATTTCGCTGAATCGCGCCCTTATCAACCGGGTGATGATATTCGCACGATTGATTGGCGTGTTACCGCGCGCAGCGGACGTGTACATACCAAAGTGTTTGAGGAAGAACGCGAAAAGCCGGTGATGGTGTGGGTGGATTTACGTCCGGCTATGTTTTTTGCCACACGGGGGCGTTTTAAAGCGGTTATTGCAACTGAAGTAGCAGCATTGTTGTTATGGAAAACCTTGGATGAAGGGGATCGCATTGGCGGTGTTATCCAAAATGGTCAGCATGTCGAACTCAAACCCTCGCGCAGTCGTTCCGCAGCTTTGCACTTTTTGCGTCAGTTAAGTGATTTAACCCAATCCGGGCGCTCTCGTAGCGTATTAGCCGAGAACCAGCAAGAAAATGATTTACAAGCCAGCTGGACACGTTTGCGGCGGGTAGCTCAAGCCGGTAGCCAGGTATTTGTCATTAGCGATTTCCGTAAAACCACTCCGGCGGCCTTGCGTCAATTGGCTTTGATTACCCGCCATGCGCAACTGACCTTGATTTCTATTCATGACCCGTTTGAAGAACAACCACCGGCGCAAGGCAATGTCCGCTTAACCGATGGTAAGCAAAAACTGTGGGTGAATCTGGGGCAGCAGTTATGGCGTAAACATTATACTGAGCGTCATCAACAGGCTTACCGCAGTTTGCAGGATTTCAGCCGCAATTACCGCGTGCCTTGGGTACAGCTTTCCACCGCCGATAGCACTCATGAACGCTTATTGAAATTGTCTTGGGGGCTAAAATGAACCCGCAAGCGTTACCGCTTAAAGATATTCATTTACCAGCGCCGATTGGATGGTGGCCACTTGCCCCGGGTTGGT
The DNA here is from genome assembly GCA_964498805.1 of uncultured Thiothrix sp. Classification (GTDB taxonomy): domain Bacteria; phylum Pseudomonadota; class Gammaproteobacteria; order Thiotrichales; family Thiotrichaceae; genus Thiothrix. Next base: position 42,376 of record CAZCJE010000008.1, on the reverse strand, counting down.
GGCTATTAGTGTTGGTGATCTTAGCAATCGTGGGTTGGATAGCCTGGCGTTGGTGGCAATGGCATAAAAGTATGCAGGGTTTGCAAGCGGCTTTACATGAATTGGAAACCTTGCAACGCCAATATGCGCAGCAGGGCAATGTGCTGGTGCGAGAGTTATCCGTGTTATTGCGGCGGATTGCGATTAGCTTGTATGGGCGTCAACAAGTATCCGGCTATACCGGGAGCAGGTGGCTAGAGTTTCTGGATCAGAAAGCCGGGAAAAATCTGTTTAAAGGCAAATTTGACCATTTGTTAACAGAATTGCCGTATCAACCCGAACATGCCGTCAATGCTGAAGCCCTAGTTAAGGCGGTACGTGCGTGGATACATCTGCAAAGAGGGCACTTCCATGTATGAATTTCTGTGGTGGTGGGCCTTTATTCTATTGCCTTTGCCCTGGTTGGTACGTCGCTTTGTCAAAAAAGCCGTTAATCAAGAAGCGGGTATCGCTTTAAGAGTGCCGTTTCTGGAGGATTTTCGCCAAGGCGATGGTGGGCGTGGCCACTCCTGGCAAAGCCTATTGGCCATGCTGGCGGCCATTATTGCTTGGATTTTTTTGGTGGGCGCGGCTGCAAGGCCTGTCTGGGTAGGGGATAGCGTGTCCATTCCCATGGCGGGACGCGATCTGATGATGGCGGTGGATTTATCTGGCAGCATGCAGGAGCAAGATTTCCTCCTTAACGGTCAGGTGGTGGATAGGTTAAAAGCGACCAAAGCGGTGGCGAGTGAATTTATTCGCAAACGGACGGGCGATCGTATTGGCTTGGTGTTATTTGGTGATCAAGCTTATGTGCAAGTACCTCTAACCTTTGATCGTCAAACCGTTTTGCAACTGCTGAATGAAGCCTACTTAACCTTGGCAGGTGAACGTACTGCGATTGGCGATGCCATTGGCTTAGCGCTCAAGCGCTTGCAAGCGAATCCGCAAAAAAATCGAGTGCTGATTTTATTGACCGATGGGGCCAATACCGCTGGTAGTGTTAGCCCATTAGAAGCAGCGGATATGGCGGCAGCAGCCGGTTTAAAAATTTACACAATAGGCATTGGCTCGGAAAATGATCAAATGCGTAGCGTATTTGGTTTTCAGTTGATGAATCCCTCAGCGGATTTGGATGAACGTACCCTCAAAAGTATTGCTGAAAAAACCGGTGGTAGATATTTCCGTGCGCGGGATACCGAAGAGTTTCAAAATATTTACGCGGAATTGGATCGTCTTGAACCTGTCGAACATGAAACCGAGCATTGGCGACCGCAGCAGGAATTATTCCGCTGGCCTTTGCTGGCAGCCTTTGCTTTGACTCTGTTGGTAGCTGTTTTACGCCTAAAACCGGAGTAAAGGAATGAACAATCTACATTTTTTGCATCCGGAATGGTTCTGGTTATTGTTGGTTCTTCCCATTCTGTGGGGAATTCGCTTGGTTTATCGCCAATCATTAGGTAACTGGGAACCTATTGTTGATAAACACCTGATGCCATTTGTACTCAGTGGCCAACAAGGGCAGCGCGGTTTATGGTCAAGCGTATGGTTATCGTTAGCCTTGTTATTGGCTGTGGTAGCGATGGCGGGGCCTGCATGGGAAAAACGGGAAGTGCCTGTGTTCCAGAATCAGCAGGCATTAGTGGTCGCCATGGATTTCTCTACTTCCATGCGTGCTGAAGATGAGAAGCCTGATCGTATGACCGTTGCCCGTTTCAAATTGCTAGATTTGCTAAAAAATCGCAAGGATGGTCAAACGGCTCTGATTGTGTTCGCCGGGGATGCGTTTGTGGTTTCGCCCCTAACGGATGATAGGGCTACGATTGAAGAGCAAGTCAAATATCTCACGCCTGATATCATGCCAGCTCAAGGCAGTCTGCTCACGCCTGCGATTCAGCGGGCTGATGATTTGCTCAAACAAGCGGGTATGAGCAAGGGCAATATTCTATTACTCACTGATGGCAGTGCTGATGTTGAACAAGCCCAACAGGCTGCTGCGACATCGGCACATCAAGGGTATCCGGTATCAATTCTAGCCATTGGCAGTGATCAGGGGGCACCTATTCCCCAACCCCGTGGTGGTTTTGTAAGCGATAATACCGGCAAAACGGTTATGGCTAAGGTCAATAGCGATGATCTTAAGGCGATTGCCCGTGCAGGTGGCGGCTTGTATGTACATGCCGCGTTGGGTGATGCTGATTTAAATCAGCTGAGTGGCCAATGGCAGTTACAAGTTAACGATTCGTTAGTAACCAGTCAGGGACGGCAGATTGATACTTGGGTGAATGAAGGTTACTGGTTGATATTGATTTTATTGCCGCTAGCAGCATTGGCTTTTCGACGTGGCTGGTTAGGGGTAGTATTGGTTGTGATGTTTTTACCGCAACCGCAACCGGTATATGCAGCAGGTTGGGCGGATTTATGGCAAACACCTGATCAGCAAGGTCAAGTAGCTATGCAGCAAGGGCAGCTCAGTCAGGCAGGACAATTATTTGAAAATCGTTCTTGGAAAGCAGCCGCAGCTTATAAGCAAGGCGATTATGCCAATGCCGAACAGCTATATAACTTAAGCGATAGTGCGGTAGGGCGCTATAACTATGGGAATGCCTTGGCCAAACAAGGCAAGTTTGAAGAGGCGATTAAGGCTTATGAACAGGCTTTAAAGCTTGAGCCTAATTTGCAAGATGCCAAAACTAATCTGGAGATGGTGAAAAAAGCGCTGGAACAGCAAAAAAAGCAGGATCAACAGCAAAACAACCCGCAGCAGAATAATGCTTCCCAAGCGCAGTCTGGACAAAATAACCAGCAACAGCAGGATCAGCAAGCGCAGCAAAACCGGTCTGGTCAGCAACAGCAGCAAGGTTCACAAAATAACTCGCCTAATAACTCGTCCCAATCTCAACAAAATCCGGCTAATCCAGCGCAAGCGCAGGATAAAAACAATACTGGCAAGCAGGATGAGCAAGCAGCACAACAAGGTCAGCCTGATGAAAAGGCTAATGAGGGTAAAGCAGACGCTGCTAAGCAAGCTCAGGCGCAGCAACAAAATAAAAACGCTGGGGATGAGCAGCCGTTAACAGCTGAACAGGCTATGCAGCAGCGTGAACAGCAGCAAGCCACCGAGCAATGGTTGCGGCGGATTCCGGATGACCCAGCAGGGTTGTGGCGTCGCAAATTTCAATATCAATATCAGCAGCATGGTTTTCAGCCAAGAGGTGAAGCATGGTAAGGTTGCTCCTGATAGCTGTTCTATGGTGTAGCCCTTTATGGGCATATGCAGCCAATATAACAGCCCAGTTTGATCGTAATCCGGTTAGTTTTGGAGATGCCGTTTCTTTGTCATTCACCGCTTCAGGTATTGTGAGTGCCGAACCAGATTTTGCCCCACTAGAACAGGATTTTGAGATACGCGGGCGTTCTCAAAGCAACAATATCAGCATGATCAATGGCCAGACTAATGTGCAAACGGTGTGGGAATTGACGTTATACCCGCGCAAAACTGGCACCATCCATGTACCTGCGATTCGTTTTGGTAGTGATAGCAGTTCAGCCTTGAGTTTGCAGGTAACGGATCAACCTTCGTCTGCAGCGAATGGTTCAACGAATGCATCCCAGAATGATGATGTATTGTTAGAAGTAGAGGTTGAACCTAAGCAGCCTTATGTGCAACAACAGATCATTATTACCCAGCGTCTGTATTATGCGGTGTCATTGCAACAAACTTGGCGATTTAGTCCACCTAGTATTGAAACAGGCAAAGGCAGTTTGCAGCAATTGGGTAACTACACCATGGGCAGTCGTATGCATAATGGCCGCAATTACAAAACCCTAGAAGCCCGTTTTATCTTAGTACCACAGCAAAGCGGCGAGTTGAAACTCGGCAGAGCCAGTTTTGAAGGCATGTTGGATGACGCCCTCTCCGGTCATAATGGCAATGGTTTTGACCCGTTTGCGGATCCGTTTGGGCTATTAGGGCGTCCTATTAAGCGTTTTTCCCAGCCAATTACCTTGGAAATCAAGGCGCAACCCGCTGCCTATCAAGGTAAACAATGGTTACCGGCTAAAAGTATTTCCCTGAATGTTCACTGGCAAACGCCTCCTGATAAGCTCAAAGCGGGTGAACCGGTAAATTTAACGCTAGGGGTAGTGGCGGATGGTTTAACGGCTGAACAGTTGCCGAAACTGGAGTTGGATATTCCCGCCGGTATTAAGGCTTATGCCAATCAGCCCGATTTGAATAATGAAATCAATAATGACGGTGTGATTGGGATTCGCCAAGAAAAATGGGTGATTGTTTCGCCGTATAATGGGGAATTCACCTTGCCTGAAATCAAGATCGATTGGTGGAATAGCAAAACTGGTCAAGCCGAAGTCGCCAAATTAGACCCGGTCAAAATGGTCTTTACGGGAGGGCAAGCGGCACCTGTCACCAATACGCCCATGCCAGCCCCTGCGCCACCAGCGGCTAACGGCAGTCAAAATACGCCACCAGCCAATGCGACTCCCTCAACAAGGGCAGCGGAGAATAGCTGGTCATGGGACAAACTGGCCGCCGCATTCTTGCTATTTTGGGTGTTGATTAGCTTAGGATGGCTATTATGGCGTTGGTTTAAACCAAGTAAAGCCAACCCCTTGACAGTAACAGGTAAGGCTAATTCTGTTACTACACCTACTAAGGCAGCCTCTACGCAAGCGTTATGGCAACAGCTTGAGCAAGCTTGTTTGCAACATCAGCCGCAAGCCGCGCATGACCGTCTTATCCACTGGATGGAAGTGGGTTTGAATATGCATCCACCGTTACTAGCCCATTTGCGTGCGCAAGCTTCGCCTGCATTGCAAGCCGAAATTGATGCGCTCAATACAGCGCTGTACGCCCGTTCTAATACACCTTGGGAGGGTAATGCCTTATTGCAGGCTTTACAGGCATTTAAGCCAATCAGCCCAACCCTACCTTCCCGGCAGACTGCGGGCTTAGCTAAGTTATATCCCGATTAAATGGCTAGCCTGTTAATTGCTATTGTGCCGGTATTTGCCTTATTGATACTGGGTAATATTGCTCGTCGTAGTGGTTTTTTAGCGGATAGTTTTTGGCGGGAGGCGGAAAAAGCCACGTATTACATACTTTTTCCGGCTTTATTGGTGAAGGATTTAGCCAAGGCCAATGTCGATTACACCGAAGCGGGCTTATTGTTGGCTTTGGCTGCTGCTATTCCATTAGTGGCTACCGTGCTGTGCTTTATGTTCAAGCCTTGGTTGCGTTTGAATGGGGCCGATTTCACCTCCTTTTTTCAAGGAGGTATCCGCTTCAATACCTTTATTGGCTTGGCATTAGTAGCAGCTACTTTACCAGCTCAAGCTATGCCAATGGCAGCTATCTTAATTGCTGTGATGATTCCGCTGATTAATCTGTTGTGTATAGCAGTCTTTGCGCGTTATGCCCAAGGTCAGTTACACACACACGCTTTATTGCTAGCGATTGTGAAAAACCCCTTAATTGTGGCGTGCGTATTGGGGGTAATTCTGCATCAATTACCTTTCACCTTGCCTATGGTGCTGTGGGCTGTGCTGGATAAATTAGCACAAATGGCGTTACCAGTTGGATTATTGGCGGTAGGGGCAGGTTTGCATCTACAAGCTTTGCGGGCGTCAGGCATTACCTTGCTTGGATCATCGCTGATTAAGTTATTGGTATTGCCAGCATTATTCTATGGGGTTTGCCGCTGGTTACAATTGGATGCAGTGATGACTAGTGTAGTAGTGACGTTTGCAGCGTTACCTACGGCTTCATCTGCTTATATTCTAGCACGCCAGTTAGGGGGAAATGCAGCGATGATGGCGGTCTTAATTACAGGGCAGACCTTACTGAGTCTGTTTACTTTGCCATTGATTTTATTATGGGTCAGACCCTAGCCAAGCCATCAGGTCAGGATTGAATCAGTTGATTCAACCCTGACTAGCGAATACACGATTATTGTTGATTGGCTGTTTGGTCAGCAGTAGTTTGCTCAGAACTCGCCTGTTCATCGCTGGTAGCAGGGACGGCTGCTTCAAGGCTATAGGCTAATTGTTCGGCTTCTAGATTGGGATCAGTCGCTTGTGGCGCATTCGCGGTATCCTCAGTCACCATCGCAATACCCTCTTCTCCTGAGTTATCAGCCGAGGCCGCTTCAACCGCTTCGGTGTTATTGGTATTGGCGGATTCATCCATAGAATCAGCCATTTGTTGCAATTGTTCGTTAGAGATACCACTTTCTGCCTCCACAGCTACTTCAGTGCTATCGGTAGCAGGTGTAGCATCCTCACTCGCTGTATAGGCTGCTAATACTGTATTGTCTTCGGTAGAGGCAGAAACATCTGCCGTTTCCAAGACTTCAGTGGTCATTTTGACACCATCAATGGGATTCGCAACCGAGGCAGTATCGGTATGAATAGAGGCAAGTGCTGAATTCATGAAGATAGGGGAAATACAGATTACCACTGCTGCTGCAGTAGCCAAGCGTTTAAGATTCATGGGGTTAGCCTTAAATTATTATTTTTGTTGAAAAAAAAGGCAGGAAATACTTGGGGTTGCCATAAGCTGCAACTATATAACCCGAGGCTAATAGGTATCAAGCCTTGCCGGAAACTTCATATCAAGTTTCCGACAAAGTGTGTGAAAAGGACTTTAACGTGCGAGAGCAAAAACCAAGTTATTCTGCAACCGTAGAAACCGCTTCACCGGTTTCTTCAATGCTTTGGCCAGAAGCGGTTACCGCAGACACCATCATGCCAGTCATAGTGGCTTTACCCACAATGGTAGCAAAGGAAGCATCCGCTGCATCACGACCGGTACCAATGCGTGTGAAGCCACTCACCGGTGCCAAACGGGTGGCATCAAACAGATACCACTTGTTATCCAGATAAGCTTCAAAGAAGCCGTGGAAATCCGGCGGTTGTAGCTCAGGGGCATAACCGGCGACATAACGGGCTGGAATGCCTAAAGCACGGCAGAAGGAGATGCTCAAATGTGCAAAGTCACGGCAAACACCAGCCCGCTGCAGCAGTACATCACAAGCAGTTGAGAACGCATCGGTACTGCCAGAAACATAGTCTATGTTGTTATAAACCCAGTCAGTAATAGCTTTAACCCGTTCATAGCCCATTGGCAAACTGCCAAATTCCTTGTAAGCAAAGCCGCTAAGTAGATCAGATTCGCAATAGCGGCTTGGATTTAGGTAAGGCAATACCTCTGGTGGCAAAATCCCGTAGCTGACTTCCTGCAGTTGTGGGGTTTGATCTTTAACCGGCATCAAATTAACACTGGCATTATATTCGACGGTTAATGGCCCCGGCTGAGCCTGAAAACGAACCAAACGGCTACCAAATTCTCCGACATCTAGCCATTCCACTGGAATGAAAGGGGTGACAGTCAAGGCTTCTTGCTGAAGGTTCTGAAAATCCGTTTTCGCCGGTACAATGCTGAAGACAAAAGTGGTCGGGGTTTCAACGGTGTAATCCAGTTTACAAGCCACATTGATCAAAGTGGTAGTCATAGGGTTTGGTTCCTTATTAATCGCCAAAATAATGAACGTTTATTTCGATTCCATTTTTTCCCACGTATCCTTCAGGCCAATGATCCTATTAAAAATAGGTTGGTCGGTGGTGGAAAGCTTTGAGTCTAGAATAAAATAACCCTCACGTTCAAATTGGTACCTATCTTTCAGCGTAGCATTTTTAAGCCCAATTTCGCCTTTACAATGATGCAGAATTTTTAAACTATCCGGATTTAAAAACTCAAGGAAATTTTTACCACCCGCATCCGGGGCTACATCATTAAACAGGCGGTCATACAGACGCACTTCACAATCGATATTGTCCCGAGCCGATACCCAGTGAATAACGCCTTTAGGTTTGATGCCATCTGCTGGGTCACTGCCATGGGTGCCTTCGATAACATGGGCACGGATCTCGACAACATTGCCATCCGCATCTTTAATAGCTTCATCAGCCTCAATCACATAAGCATTGCGCAGACGTACCCGTTTGCCGGTTACCAAACGCTTGTATTGCTTGTTGGCCTGTTCACGGAAATCGTCCTGATCAATATAGATTTCGCGGCAAAACGGCATTTCGCGTGTACCCATTTCTTCCCGTAGGGGATGAATGGCTGCTGTCATCATTTCGGTTTTGTCTTCGGGGTAGTTGGTCAGAACAACTTTTAGCGGACGCAATACACACATGGCGCGTGGGCTGTTGGCATTGAGGTCTTCGCGAATCGCGTATTCCAGCATGCTAATGTCCACCACGCCGTCTACTTTGGTAACACCGGCCATTTCACAGAAAGTACGCAAGGCTTTGGGGGTAAAGCCACGACGGCGCATACCGGCAATGGTAGGCATACGCGGGTCATCCCAGCCATCAACATGCTTTTCTTCCACCAATTGCTTGAGTTTGCGCTTGCTGGTAACGGTGTAGTTAACATTTAGGCGGGAAAATTCATACTGGCGCGGTTCAGCCGGGACGGGCAGATTCTGAATAAACCAGTCATACAGAGGGCGATGATCTTCAAATTCCAGTGTACAAATGGAATGCGTAATACCTTCGATAGCATCGCTTTGACCGTGGGTGTAATCGTAGGATGGGTAAATACACCATTTATCACCGGTCTGATGATGGCTGGCTTTTTTAATACGATATAGAACCGGGTCGCGCATATTGATATTGGATGAACTCATGTCAACCTTAGCGCGTAGGGTACGGCTACCATCGGCAAATTCACCAGCGCGCATACGTTCAAACAGATCAAGGTTTTCCTCAATGGAACGCGTGCGATAAGGGCTTTCCTTACCAGCTTCGGTCAGCGTACCGCGATATTCACGCATTTGTTCAGCGGTGAGATCACAGACAAACGCTTTGCCTTGTTTAATCAGGTAAACCGCCCAGTCATACAGCTGATCAAAGTAGTCAGAAGCATAACGGACATTGCCATCCCACTGATAACCTAACCACTGCACGTCTTCTTTGATGGATTCGACGAATTCTTCATCTTCCTTAACCGGATTCGTGTCATCCATACGCAGGTTACATTTGCCACCGTACCGTTGTGCTAAACCAAAGTTAATCCAGATGGATTTGGCATGACCAATATGCAGATAACCGTTCGGTTCGGGTGGAAAGCGGGTTTTGACTTCGGTAGTGGTACCGTTTTTGAGATCTTCTTCGATAATGCGTTCGAGAAAATTGAGAGGTTTGCCTGTTTCGCTCATATTTGATGCTTCTTGTGGATTAATTCAATTCAAGAATTAGACTATCTGAAGCGAATTATGTCCAGTCTAACACCGCTGGTCAGGGGACTAGCGTAGCTGAAACGTCTGCAAACTGGCAGATTTATGTTAGATTCAATAGGTCAAACAAGCGGAAGACGAAGATGCGTGTAGTGTGGAGTGTGTTACTCCTGTTGGGATTGCTGATGTCTGCTACCACAAGTGTATGGGCCAAGGAAAGGGTCATTGTGTTAGCAGGTCAATCCAATATGATGGGACGGGGTAGAACGGTTGAATTACCAGCAGCTTATAAAACTCAACCAGCGAATGTCAGTTATTTTTCCCAGGGACGACCTCATCCCTTAACCCGATTTGCCTATTTTGGCCCGGAAGTAACGCTTGCTCATGAGCTAGCAAGAGCTTTTCCCAAAGACCAGATTATCTTAGTTAAGCAGGCTGCGTCGGGTAGTTTCATTCGTCAATGGTTGCCTGGTCAGGCACTGTACAAGGGATTATTGCGCCAAATTGGGTTTGCGGAAGAAGAACACACGTTTCAGCAAGTTGATGCCATTGTTTGGATGCAAGGCGAAAGCGATGCGCAAAGCAATGTGAAAATGGCTGCCCAGTATGGTACCCAGTTGATTCAATTGGTGAACCATTTACGCCAGGATTTGAATTCCCCGCATAGTTTATTCGTATACGGGCAGGTGGATATGGAGCATCCGGCATTTACGGATTCCATTGCTTCGGTTCGTCATCAACAGCAATTAGCGGAAAGTCAGTTAGGCAATGCCTTGATGGTTTCCACCACGGGTTTGGGTAAACTCAGTGATGGGATTCATTACAATGCCGCCGGGCAAATGGAGTTGGGCAGGCGCTTTGCCCAGGCATTAATTGCCAGACTTAAATAGACTGGATTCAATGCCCGTTTTCCAATACGCTTGTCGACCTTAAAAACATAATATATTACTCCGCCCGCAGTAACCGAATCATTAGAAGGAGTAGAGAGTCATGACTATTATTAAGCAGGACGATGTAATTGCCAGTGTTGCTGACGCGTTGCAGTTCATTTCCTATTATCATCCGGTTGATTTCATTGAAGCCATGCATAAAGCGTGGGAACGTGAAGAATCACCAGCGGCAAAAGATTCTATTGCCCAGATTCTGGTGAATTCCCGTATGTGTGCGCAAGGCCATCGTCCTATCTGTCAGGATACCGGTATTGTGACGGTATTTGTCAAAGTCGGTATGAATGTGCAATGGGAAGGCGATATGAGCCTGACTGACATGATTAACGAAGGTGTACGCCGTGCGTACATGAACCCTGACAATGTTCTGCGTGCCTCCATCTTGGCCGATCCAGCCGGTGCACGTAAAAACACCAAAGACAACACCCCAGCGGTTATTCATTACGAAATCGTCCCCGGTGATAAAGTCGAATTTGACGTTGCTGCCAAAGGCGGTGGTTCTGAAAACAAATCCAAAATGGTCATGCTTAACCCTTCCGATAGCATTGTCGATTGGGTGTTGAAAACCGTTCCGACTATGGGCGCTGGTTGGTGTCCGCCGGGTATGCTTGGTATTGGTATCGGTGGTACCGCTGAAAAAGCGGCGCTGATGGCTAAAGAAGCATTGATGGAACACATCGATATTCATGAATTGCAAGCGCGTGGCCCGCAAAACCGTATTGAAGAACTGCGTTTGGAATTATTCGAGAAAGTAAATAATCTCGGCTTAGGCGCACAAGGTCTGGGTGGTTTGACGACTGTTTTGGATATCAAAATCAAAGATTATCCGACTCATGCAGCCTCCTTGCCTGTGTGCATGATTCCTAACTGTGCGGCGACTCGCCACACCCATTTTGCACTGGATGGTTCAGGCCCTGCTCTGCAGACTCCGCCAGATATTTCCAACTGGCCAGAAATTTCCTTGGAAGGCGGTGCGCAATCGCGTCGTGTTAATTTAGATACCGTAACACCAGAAGATGTTAAAACCTGGCAGCCGGGTGAAACCTTGCTATTGTCTGGCAAAATGTTGACGGGTCGTGATGCTGCCCACAAACGCATGGTGGATATGCTCAACAAGGGTGAATCCTTGCCAGTAGATCTGAAAGGCCGCTTTATTTACTACGTAGGGCCAGTTGACCCTGTACGTGATGAAGTAGTAGGCCCAGCAGGCCCAACCACTTCCACGCGTATGGATAAGTTCACCCGCCAGATTTTGGACCAGACTGGCTTGCTGGGTATGATCGGTAAATCTGAGCGTGGCCCTATTGCTATTGATGCAATCAAGGATTATGGCGCGGTTTACCTGATGGCAGTCGGCGGTGCAGCGTATCTGGTATCCAAAGCCATTATTGGCTCGCAAGTGTTGGCTTTCCCAGAGTTAGGTATGGAAGCAATCTACGAGTTCGAGGTCAAGGATATGCCGGTAACAGTTGCGGTGGACAGTCAAGGGGTATCCGTACACAACACTGGCCCTGCTAAGTGGAAGCAGATTATTGATGCTCGTCTGACCAGTCAGTAATGATAAGGCTTTCTCCTTGGTTTTAGAGGAGGAATAGACTTGTCTACAGGGTGGAAGTCGTGACTTCTACCCTGTTTTCTGCTAAAACTACGCGATTTTTTCGGTGAGGCATTAAGTGAGCGAGCGTATTTACCGCCTATCTTTTGTTAATCAGGATAAGGTTTACGAAATCTTTGCCCGCCAAGTCTATGAGTCAGATTTGTATGGCTTTGTGGTGGTGGAAGAAATCGTGTTTGGTACTCAAAGTACCGTAGTGATTGACCCCGGTGAAGAACGCCTCAAAACGGAGTTTGAAGCGGTCAAACGCAGTTTTATTCCCATCCATTCTGTCATTCGTATTGATGAAGTGGAAAAGCCCGGTGTTAGTAAAATTCATTCTCTTGATGGCGGCATTGCTGGCAATGTAAGCCCGTTTGCCCGGCCTGTTGGTGGCAAAAAGAAAGATTAAACCACTCGATTCTGCCATTCACCCTTATGCCAGTGACCAATAATGTCTGTCAGCTGATCAATCAGTGCTTGGCGCGCTGGATGACTGGCCCAAGCGATATGCGGGGTGACAATCAAGTGGGGCAAACTGACCTGTAATAATGGGGAATCTTCCTGCGGAGGTTCCTGAGCCAGTACATCAATACCCGCACCGCCTAATTGACCGGTCTGCAAAGCTCTCAACAAAGCATATTCATCAACAATCCCCCCACGAGCAGTATTAATCAATAAGGCCGTAGGTTTCATTAAGCTTAAACGTTGTGCATTGATTAAATGCCGGGTCTGTTCGGTTAAGGGGCAATGCAGGCTAACAATATCGGCCATGGCCAACGCATCTTCAAAAGGCACACGTCCGGTACGTAGGGTTTGGCCGGGTTGTTCGGCTATCACCACTTTCATACCCACAGCACTAGCCAGTTGAGCTGTTGCCTTGCCTAATGTGCCATAACCAATAATAGCGATTGTACTGCCTGCTAATGGATGAATGGGGTAGTCTAACAGACAAAAATGTGGGCTGTGTTGCCAAGCCCCATTGTGTACCGCTTGATGATAAGCCACTAGTTGGCGACGTAGAGCAAATATCAGAGCTAAGGTGTGTTCAGCCACCGACTGGCTAGCATAATCGCGTATGTTGGTAACGGGGATGCCCAATGCCTGTGCGGTGGTTAAATCCACATTGTTGGTGCCAGTAGCAGCCACGCAAATCAGTTTAATTTGCCCAGCTAATGCCTGTAGTAAAGGGGCATCCAAGACCACTTTATTGCTAATAATAATCTCAGCATCATCAATATGTGCCACACGTTCGGTAGGTGTGGTCGTGTCCCAAAGCTGCAATTGACCACAGGCTTGTTGTAAACGGGTCAAATCCAAGTCATCACGACTGGTACTACCAAGGTCAAGAAAGACGGCTTTAGACATGATGTTTCCTTTGCCTTTACAATGAAAACTGTTTTAGCATTTTCTATCTATCCATGAAAGATATCATCTTGCCGCATCCCACGTTAGTTGAACATCAAACCCTATTACGCCAGTGCACGTTATGCCCGAATATGATTCGTCCGGTGATAGTGGGTAATCCGGTGTTATCGCCGGTGATGTCTATTGGTCAGGCACCGGGTATTCGGGAGGGTGAATTCGGTTATCCATTCGCTTGGACCGCCGGTAAAACCTTATTTAAATGGTTTGCCAGTATTGGTTTGGATGAAACCACATTCCGCCAGCGTGTCTATATGTGTGCAGTTTGCCGTTGTTTTCCCGGCAAGCATCCCAAGGGGGGCGATCGTCTACCTGATGAACAAGAAATTGCTAATTGCTCTGGTTGGTTACACAAAGAAATTGAATTATTAGAGCCAAAACTTATTATTTTGGTCGGAAAGCTAGCAATCGCTCAGTTTTTACCGATCAAAAAACTTGAGGATGTAGTAGGTAAATGTCATCGTGTGATTATAAACGGCAGGGAGTTGGAGGTAGCACCTTTGCCGCATCCATCTGGCCTATCTACATGGCCACGGATTGAGCCGGGTAAAACGCTGTTACAGGAGGCGCTACAGGCGATTGCAGCGCATCCTGCTTGGCAACAATTATTGGCTATTAAAGGCTGATAGTACGCCGCTAGTACCAAAAGCATAGATAACATTGCCATCCAGTACAGGAGAGGTGGTATAGCCAGCATTATCACCGCGGATACGTGCTGCCATTTCGCCACTAGCGGTGTTGATCCAATGCAGATAACCTTCTTTATCTCCGATCACAACGTAATTACCAACCAAGGTTGGCGCAGTCGGTTGACGACGTTCGAAGTCATCCATTTTCCAGATAGGTTTGCCTTCACGGGGTTCCAGTTTCCATAAATCCCCATTGGTACTGGTGGTATATAAACCATTTGGGTCAGCATCTACGCCTGCATAGCTGGAATAGGGGGCTGACCAACCAATGCTGCCGGTACGCATATTGATACCAGCAATTTGGCCATTGTAACTAGCCGCAAACAGAGCTTCCCCTAATGCTTTGATCTTGCCATCGACATCAATAATACGATCAATGTCGCTACTGCCACGCGGAATGGATAAGGTGACTTCCCACAAGGCATGACCGTTTTGTAAATCAAATGCAGTGACTACGCCATTGTCAAATCCGGCAATAACCATACGCCCTACTAAAATAGGCGTGCCTGCACCACGCAGAGATAAGACCGGGCTTTGACGTAATTGTTGCCAGAGAATCTCACCGCTTTGGGTGGACAAACCTGATAAACGCCCATCACTGCTACGGAAAACCACAATACCATTACTTGGCGGCGATACCGCTAACACTTCGCTACTGAGTTGTTGAATCCAGCGAACTTTACCGCTTTGGCTGTCTAAAGCAATGGCATTACCATTGCCTGTACCAACGAAAACGCTACCTTCGCCGCCACTGACACCGCCAGTAACTTCTTCATCAATGGGTGTTTGCCATAACCGCGCCCCATTGGTTTTATTCCAGGCACTCACCAAACGCCCGCCGCCTACCGCGACCATAGTGGCATCAACAAAAGGATTGATATGCACGTAATCCCGGCCCGACCCGCTGCCTGTACTCACTTGCCAAAGGGTTCCCACTTTGGCAGTAGGACGAAATTCCTTCAAAGGTTTGGGTGGATTAGTATCCTTGGCAGGCAATACTTGTGAAGTCGCTTGCTGGAAGGTACTGCATCCGGTGGCCATTACAGCCAACAAAAGGCCGGTGAACATGCGTTTCATGGCTGGTTATCCCTGACCGAGGTTATCGCGTTTCATTCTGATAAAATCTGCTGAACCACTGGCATTCGTAGCAAGAGCCTTGTCATAGGCAGCCCGAGCTTCAGTAGGTTTGTTCTGGGCAACATAAATATCGCCTTTGAGTTCTTCTAGCAAAGATTGATAAGCCGCTGGATAAGGCTGATTAACGACCTGCAAGGCTTCATCGAGCTTTTTCATAGCCAGCAATACTCGGGCTAGGCGTACATTCGCTAAGTTACGGAAACCTTCATCGCTTTGTTCATCAATAACCCAACGCAAAGCACTAACCGCCTGCTCGTACTGACCCTGTTCAGCGTATTGCTGGGCCGCTTTTAGCGAGGCAATGGCAGCATATGGGGTAGAAGAATAGCTGTCCTGCAATTTTTTAATATCAGGTAAAGCTTTATCAATACCGGTTTTGGCAGCATTACTGGCTTGTGTGTACAGAGAAGAGGCTTCAGCGGCGGTATTATTTTTCCACTCTTTCCAGTATTCCCAGCCAAACAAAGCGACGACAGCTAACGCTATCCCGACTATGACTGAAGTACCATTTTCCTTCCACCACGCTTTGAGTTCTTCAACTTTTTCGTCATCTGTTTGATAATCAGTCATTCCTTAGGCCCCATGCTTCATTAAAAATTATGCTGTTTTTTCAAGATATTGACCCAGTTGATTCACCAGATCATTGATAGGCAGGTTAATCTGCTCGCCACTGTCACGCAAGGATTTGAAAGCAATTTCCCCGCGTTCTAGCTCATTTTCCCCCAAGATCAGGGCAAAACGCGCTTGTGATTTATCTGCACGCTTCATTTGTGGTTTAAAGCCGCCACCGCCACAGTTAGTAATTAACACTAGCTGCGGGAAGGCATCGCGTAAACGTTCGGCAATAGCCATACTTGCGGGTAGGGCTTTTTCGCCTGCGGCAATAAAGTAGATATCAGGTGTGGTAACAGGCGCTGGTTTTTGTTGAGCTTCCATCAATAAAATCAGGCGTTCTACCCCCATAGCAAAGCCGCAAGCGGGTGTCGGGCGGCCACCAAGTTGTTCCACCAGACCATCATAACGGCCTCCTGCACACACTGTCCCTTGTGAACCGAGTGCATCTGTGACCCATTCAAAGACAGTGCGAGAATAATAATCCAAGCCACGGACTAAACGGGGATTAATTCGATAAGCAATACCCATGCTATCCAGTAATGTTTTTAGCTGGGCAAAATGCTCAGCCGATTCGCTATCCAGATGATCATGCAAATTGGGAGCATCCGCTACCAGCTGTCGCATAGCAGGATTTTTGCTATCCAAAATGCGCAAAGGATTGGTGTGCAGGCGGCGTTTGGAATCTTCATCCAGTTGCTCTGCATGTGCACTGAAATACTCCACCAGCAATTGCCGATAGGCTAAGCGTGCTTCCAAAGTACCGAGTGAATTGAGTTCCAGCTCGATATTATTCAAACCCAGAATTTTCCATAACCGCGCACCAATGGCGATAAGTTCGGCATCAATATCCGGGCCAGCAATCCCAAAAGTTTCGACCCCAACCTGATGAAACTGGCGATAGCGGCCTTTTTGCGGGCGTTCACCCCGAAACATAGGGCCGGTATACCATAAACGTTGCTGTTGATTGAAAATCAGACCATGTTGAATACCTGCACGCACACAGCTAGCAGTACCTTCTGGACGTAAGGCAAGACTTAACGGTGCTTCACCTTTCTCTGCATCTTGACGGTCTTCAAAGGTATACATTTCTTTTTCAACAATATCTGTCACCTCACCGACCGCGCGTTTAAACAGGTCCGTCTGTTCCACCAATGGCATGCGGATTTCGCTGTAGCCATAACCACTGAGCAATTGGCGGACGGTATTTTCAAAATACTGCCAAGTCGGGGTAGCATCCGGCAGGATGTCATGCATCCCGCGGATGGATTGAATGCTTTTAGCCATGTGTGTTGTTATTCAACCTTGAAACGGGCAACACTGCCTTTGATATAGGGGGATTGATCATACGGTTGGCCATTCAGGTACATTTTGACACCATTGGCATTACCGATTTTGAAGTTTAAGGGTGTTGTCGCTTTGAATTCCTTAGTAGAACCAGGTGAATTCAGAGCTTCGAACACGGTTTTCTTACCTTCATTTTTGATTTGTACCCAAACTTCCTCACTGAATTCCATTTTTACTGTGACTTCACCCGCAATTGGCTGCGGTGGTGTTGTCGGCGGAGCATTCGGGTCAGTCGTAGTGGGGGTGCCTGCAACAGGCGGTGTTCCTGCTGGTAATGCCGCGGGGTCAGTTGGGGCAGGTGTTGTTGCACTGACGGCGGTAGTAGCTGCTGCCGGTGTGGCGGTAGTACTGGCTGGTGTGGTAGACGCGGCAGTCGTTGTTGTAGAAGCCGCTGATGCAGTTTCAGTAGTAGTAGCAATAGGGGTTGTTGCGGTATTGTCGGTACTCGCTGGTTTAGTCTCAGCTGCTACTGGTTCGGTACTTACAGGTTTAGTCTCAGCTGCTACTGGTTCGGTACTTACAGGTTTAGTCTCAGCTGCTACTGGTTCGTTACTTGCTGCGTTAGCAGCAGGTGTGTCAGTAGCGGCTTTTGATGAGTTATCGGTCGCAGCCTGTGTTGCAGTGGCCTCTTGTTTAGCCTGAGCTTCTTCTGCCGCTTTTTCTTCAGCTGCCTTTTGAGCGGCAAAAGTATCAATAGCTGCTGGTGGGCGTGGTACTTCCGGCGCATTGGTTTGAGCTGAAAAATCAGACCATGTATTCTGTGCCCAATCACGCACCCCAGGAATCATGGAAATTAACCCTAGAACCAGCACTACACTACCAAAAATAATGAATTTCAGGGTAGAGGAAGAGAGTGCCGGTTGATTAACCTTATTATGAGACTTGGCTGATGAAAACTTCTGGCCAACCGCATCAGGGTCAGCACCACACAAAGTTTCATAAATACGAATCAGCTCGCGATCATCTTTCTCTGCCAATTTCGCGTAACCACGCAGATAACCACGCACATACGGCGACTCGGGTAAATGAGCAAAGTCTTCTTTTTCAAGTGCGCGCAGAATATGCAAAGGCAAATGCATTTCTTCGGCAGCTTGTTCTTGTTCCATATTCCGACCGGTCCGGTAGGCAACCAGTTTAGCGGTCAGATCACCCGGTTGCACTGCTGCAGAGCGTGTTTCATCCAATACAGTGTTTGTCTCCGTCACGTGTCCTCTCCGACAGTTGATATCAATTAAGCTGGCTTGCTGCTTGGCTGTCAGGGTATTGCGCCTGCAAATTTGCAGCACAATTTTTAGCAGCCGTTGTTTCATTCATAGCAGTTTGTATCTGGTAACAAAGCAGCAAGCCATCCGGATTTGCAGGTGCAGCATCATTATAACGGTAAAGAAACGCTTGTGCCTTGGCATTATTGCCTTTTTCATAATTGAGTTTAGCCATGTGATACAGCGCATCCGGGAAATTAGCATTGGCCTGCAAGGCTTGACGGAAATATTCTTCCGCCCGAGCTTTATCGCCTTTCTTGCCAATACAAACCCCTGCATTGGTATAGGCAAATTCTGGCGTTTTGTACAGAGGATCACGCAAGGCAGCTAAAAAAGCCGCTTCAGCCTGATCATATTGAGTGTTATGGCATAAAAATGAACCATAATTGTTCAATAATTCTGAATCTTTGTTATTGAGCTTGAGGGCTTTTTGAAAATGTTGCCCGGCTAAATCATTATTACCTAGCCGTTGTTGCAACAAGGCGTAATAGTGATGAGCAGCAGAGGATGAAGGGGATTCCTTGATCGCTTTTTCTAAATTCATGCTAGCCAGATCAATGCGGCCCTTTTGTAGATAGCCTACCCCTAATTGCGTGTAATAGTCTGATGCCTTACCAGACTCTGCACTATTAGAGAGAGTATTAGAACAGCCTGCACCGAGGCTGCTGACTAATAATACCAGCAGTCCATAGGACTTTGTTTTCATTGTTAATGTTCCCGTTCAATACGGGCGAAATGTATATCTCGACGACTTTTGTCGTTGACCTTGCCTGCTAACTGCCCGCAAGCAGCATCAATATCATCGCCCCGTGTTTTTCTAGTAGTTACGGTATAACCTGCCGCTTGCAGGATATCACGAAAACGGTGAATACGATTATTGCTGGAACGCCCATACCGGGTATCTGGGAAAGGATTGAAAGGAATCAGATTGATTTTTGACGGAATGCCCCTCAGCAATGCCACCAGTTGGCGTGCATGTTCCTCTTGATCATTTACCCCATCCAGCATCACATATTCCCAGGTAATATGGTTACGTTCGGTGGTTTTTTTGTCAAGGAACCGTCGACAGGTCGCCAGTAATTGTTCTATAGGATACTTGGCATTCAGAGGAACTAATTTATTGCGCAATTCGTCATTAGGCGCATGTAGGGAAACGGCTAATGAAACATCAAGCGTATCTGCTAGCCGCTCTAAAGCGGGCAATACCCCTGAAGTACTGACCGTCACGCGGCGTTTGCTTAAGCCATAGGCATTATCATCCAGCATCAGGCGCAGAGCATTTACCACATTGTCAAAATTGAGCAATGGTTCACCCATGCCCATCATCACCACATTGGTAATAACACGCTGACCTTTGGGATCTTGTTGTAAAGTACGCTTGGCAACCCATAACTGCCCGATAATTTCGGCAGTTGTCAGGTTACGGTTAAAGCCTTGGCGTGCGGTGGAGCAGAAAGTACAGTCTAAAGCACAGCCGACTTGCGAGGAAATGCATAAGGTACCGCGATCATCGTCAGGGATGAAAACCGTTTCAATGGCATTGCCATCGGCTAAGCGCAATAGCCATTTATGCGTACCATCGGCAGAGTGCTGATCAATAATGATCTCTGGCGCCTGAATGACCGTATGTTCGGTCAGAAAGGCACGCAGGGATTTACTAAGATTGGTCATCTGGTCGACACTGTCGACATTCATTTGGTGCAACCATTTAATCACTTGCGTGGCGCGAAAAGGCTTTTCACCGATTGAGGCAAAATATTCTTTCAGCGTTTCCTGGCTAAAGTTCAGCAGGTTGACTTTGTTGACAGTATCAGACACAGATAACGGTTCTCTTAATTAACGGGTACGAGGGCAGAGGCCTTCTTCACCAAAGAAATAGGCGATTTCGATTTTCGCATTTTCCAGGCTGTCAGAGCCATGAACCGCATTTTCATCAATGGAATCAGCAAAATCAGCGCGGATAGTGCCAGCTTCAGCATTTTTAGGGTTAGTAGCGCCCATCAGTTCACGGTTTTTAGCAACTGCATTTTCACCTTCCAGAACCTGTACCATGACAGGGCCAGAGGTCATAAATGCAACCAAGTCACCGAAGAAAGGACGCTCTTTGTGTACCGCGTAGAAACCTTCAGCTTGTTCTTTGCTCAGGTGCAGCATTTTAGCCGCAACAATTTTCAGGCCAGCTTTTTCAAAGCGGCTGTAGATCTCGCCGATTACATTTTTAGCCACGGCGTCAGGTTTGATAATGGAAATAGTTTGCTCAATAGCCACGTTGTGTACTCCACAAATAGTCAGTGTTAGATTCAATGAGGGCGCAATTGTAATGGCTGGATTCGGGACAGGCAAATTAATCGCAGAACCCTCCAGTGCATGCTAGACTCCGCGGCTAGTTAGTTAAGATCACAAGCATGTTTAGTAAGGGATTCATTATGCTGTTCAGAACAATACAAGGGGTAGCGCTCGGAAGCTGTCTATTAATCGGTTTATCTGGATGTGGCTCGGTACCCGGCGAAGGTCAGGCGGGTACCGCGGGTATAGTCGCTGGTAAACTGGCTTCCTATAAAGGCAATTCGACTTCCTCTGTTGGTATTAATACCAATGAAGTGACGGAAAGCGATTCCAGTGTACCTTTTCTTGATTTGTTCCGTGCAGCTGTTCCCTTCGAAGAGTCTAGGCCTTGGTTAACTAAAGGAGCCGTTGCTTATGACGCTAATGGTTGGCCGACGGATTTACGTGGTGGACAAGCAGGTTCACGTTTTTTATCCAATCTGCCTGCGAATACCGTTCCAGAAGGTACTTATACGGTGCTATATGAGGGGGACGGTGATATCCAGTATATGAATGATGCTTCCTTAGTGGAGCACAAACCGGGTGTCGATCTAATTAATATTGCAGCAGGGCAGGACAGTTTACTGAATGCGTCTTTGCTGATTACCCGCAGTAATCCACAAAATCATGTGCGCAATATCCGCATTTTGCCACCGGGTGGAATTTGTGCCAACAATCCATTCCAACGCGTGACCTCAGCTAATCAGTGTAGTGGTAATTACCTATCATTTGCTGAGAATTATGCCAGCATTATTTTTAATCCGGACTTCATGAATTTCATGAAAGATTTTCGGGCAGTGCGTTTTATGAATATGAGTGGGGTTACGCGTAGCCCGGTGCGTACCTGGGAGCAGCGTAACCAAGTGAGTAAAGCCACTTGGGGGGGCAAAGAAGGCACTCGCGGTGTGCCGCTAGAAATTCAGGTGGAACTGGCTAATCGTCTGAATCTAGACCCTTGGTTTACCCTGCCACATGAGGCGGATGACAACTTTGTGCGTCAATATGCGCTGTATGTGAAACAGCACCTCAATAGCAATCTCAAACCGCATATTGAATACAGTAACGAAACGTGGAATACCATCTTTACCCAAGGCAATTACATGATTGATATGGGTATGCGTTTAGGGCTGGATACCAATGCTCAACGTGCTGGTTTCAAATATTACTCACAGCGTTCTGTGGAAATCTTCAAGATTTGGGAGGATGTATTCGGTGGTACGCAGCGTTTAGTACGTGTCTTGTCTGGCTGGACTATTAACGACAAGTTGACTGACATTGTCCTCAGCCATAAGGATGCCTACAAACACGCGGATGCCTTTGCGATTGGCCCCTACGAATTTGGGGGACATGCTGAAGTGCGTACCATTAAGAGTGTAGATGATGCCTTCCGTTTGATTACTGATGACAACTATCGTTACTCACATGCCAAGGTGATGGGCTATGTGCGTATGCAAAAAGCCATTACCGACAAGTACGGCGTGAAATTGATCGCGTATGAAGGTGGTCAAGGCTTGGTAGATTTTACTACCAAGACTGATGATGAATTCCCTAATCCTTTATTGTTCGCCGCTAATCGTGACCAACGTATGCAAGGAATCTATACCAATTTCCTCAGTGGTTGGAAAACAGAAGGTGGCGACCTCATGATGCTCTATACAGCGCCTCGTACCTTTACCAAACACGGTCCGTGGGGTCTGAAGGAATATATTACCCAACCAGCAAATGCAGCTCCTAAATATCAGGCGGTACTGAATTTCATTAATCAAGTACCGTGCTGGTGGCAGGGTTGTAGCCGCTAAGCTTAAATAGGATTTGTTGCCAATGTTCAGTCAGGAAAAACAGCCCGACTCCATAGCACTTTACCCTCTCACGTCGCAGACGTGGGAGGGTTGCCTGTCAACTTTGTCAGCTTTTGAAGTGCAATGGCTTAAGCAGAACGATTTTTCTGCCAAAGCGGGACAAATTTGTACCATTCCCGATAGCCAAGGCAATATTGGTAAGGTCATGGCTGGCTATGACCCTACTGACGGCGTGATGTGGGCGCTTGGCGCTCTACCACGTAAATTGCCTGTTGGTCACTATCATTTGGTTAGTGATTGGTCTGATGAAGAAACAGTCATAGCCAGTACAGGCTGGGGTTTAGGCTGTTATCAGTTCAAGCAGTTTACCAAGACCGACGATAAGTCTACCCCACAGTTATATGTGGCCAAGCAAATACCGCGTATTGAGGCTGTAGTACAGGCTTTTACGCTAGTACGTGACCTCATCAATACGCCTGCTAATCACATGATGCCGGAGCATTTGGCGGCGACGGCTGAAAAGCTGGCAGTTACCTATGGCGCGCGCTTCCAGCAGATAATTGGCGAAGAGCTATTGGTTAACAATTACCCGATGATCCATGCAGTTGGGCGTGCAAGTGTGCATGCGCCCCGCTTATTGGAACTGGAATGGGGTAATTCAGACCATCCTGCTATTACTTTAGTCGGTAAGGGCGTGTGCTTTGATACCGGCGGCCTTGACCTGAAATCATCCTTTTACATGCGCTTGATGAAAAAGGATATGGGGGGTGCAGCACATGCTTTGGGGCTTGCCCAACTTATCATGCAGCTCAATTTACCGGTGCATTTACAGGTATTGATTCCAGCGGTTGATAATGCTGTGAGTGGTAATGCTTTCCGCCCTGGGGATGTGGTACCGACACGGGTAGGTAAACAGATTGAAATTGATAATACCGATGCGGAAGGTCGGTTGGTGTTGTGTGATGCGCTAACCAAAGCGGTTGAGCACAAGCCGCAAGTAATTATTGATTTTGCTACTCTCACTGGTGCGGCTAGAACAGCCCTTGGTACAGAAATCCCGGTTTATTTCTGCAATAACACTGAACTGACTGCTCAGCTAGAACAGGCTTCTATTGCTGCAAACGAATTGATCTGGCGTTTGCCCTTGCATAAACCCTATTTTCATAATTTGAAAAGCAAGGTAGCGGATTTTGCCAACAGTGGCGGCAGTTATGGGGGAGCTATTATTGCTGCCTTGTACCTGAATGAATTTGTTCCTGAATCCATTCCTTGGGCCCATTTTGACATTATGGCCTGGAACAACCGTGAGCGTCCCGGACGCCCAATGGGTGGTGAAGCCATGAGTTTATTAACCGTTTTTACTTATATTGAGCAAAATTTCTCGAACTAAACAGATTCTCTTATGTCCTACCATTAAGGTATCATTCATTTTTCTTATTATTGCCTATAATTTTGTAGAGTGTCAGAAAGGTAGGAAAAAACATGGAACTGTTAGTGCCGCATCAAACCGCTTCTAAGCGGTTTGTGCCGGGTTTTGTCTGGACAGGCTTAATAATGTTATTGATGGCTACACTGTTGGCTGCCCTACCACAGAGGGTGAGTGCTGAACAAAATAAATCCGGTGAATTATTGTATGGGCTACTGGGCTATCTTGAGTGGCAGCCTGATTATACCTTTGCGCCTGTGGATGATGTGACTATGCAGAAAAAACTGGCACAGTTGATTACCCATAACCGTCTGGATGCGCTTGATAAAGTAGCTTACATTCGTGAGCGTTTCACTCACACATTAGCATGGGAGGCAATTCCGACTTCCCGGCAATTTGATACCAGTGCAGCGCGTGATACTTATGATTTGCAAACCTTTAGTAGCGAAGGGCATCAGTTAACCGTGCAGAATTTTTGGTTAACTAATGCCAATACTCGTCTTGAATACCAAATGGTAGTGGTATTTCCCAACTCATGAGGCCACAGATTCAACGGGCATTACTCAATAAGTCTTTTACTAAGTTCGCTGCCGCAGGCGTTTCTTGTAAAGGTTTGAATACACCTAGAACCTTTTGCGTAGGAGCAGCTACGCGTTTGGCTTCGCTCCAACTTTTACCCCAGTCTTTGGTTTGATAATGATACCAATGCTTGACGGTTTTACGACCTTCTTGCAAATAAGCAGCACTAATGAGTGTGCCAGTACCAGCGGGTAAGATATTAAAATCATGCAGACCCGGGTATTGATTGCCCCAGTCAGGACGATCCAGTTCAGCCGGTAAATGCACTGGCGTACAACTAAAGCTGCCAAACTGATCTTTGCCATGGATGGCTAAATAATCATTTCCTAGTCCTTGTTTGCCCCAAGTGGCAAACAACACTATGCGATTGTAAGCTGCGGTACTATACGCGGCTAGTACTAAACCGCCCTGGGCAATGGGATAACTGCGCCAGCTGCCTTTGTGTTTGACAAATAAAATGGCCCCTAACTGTTCAGGACTTTGACCAACCAATACCGGTAAAGCTTCACCATTAAGGGTATAGCCGTGTAGAGCGTGATTTTTCAACAGTTGAGTAATGAGTTGCTTGGAGGGTGCTATTACGCGTCCACACTGCCAACCCGGCTGCCACGTAATAGCTGTAGAGGTCGGAGTGGGTAACTTCTTAGTAGGTTTGGCATAAACTTCCTGGTTGATAGTTGCCCAACAATAGAGGCTTAATATAAAACTGAGTGTAACAATACGCATACAAAAGCCCTGTTTAATTTTTAGATTTGATTAACGCTTGCTATTTGACTCAAAAATCGTCGAAATGTTCATATTGGTGCACTGAAATAAGGCATATCCATGGAATTAACACCGTTAGTTGACTGTCGCTCTTTGGATGAATTTTGTCAGGGACATAGTCGTGAAGCTTATTCGATTCCGGTAGCAGAATTGTCTGAGCGTATGCATGAACTACCCAGAAACACGATACCGCTAGGTTTATGTGGTAAAGCAGCAGATTTACAGCAAGCTTATGATTTTTTAACCAGTAAGGGTTACCAGATTAGCGAGCAATTACTGTGGTCTGAAAGTTTGCGTCAACAATTACAAGCGCAAGGTGAATTGATAACAGGTTTATGCCAACGACGGCTATGGCAACCGTCTCCATTACTGGAGTATTTTGTTAATGTTTTAATGCCTAATCATGATTTAAAGCCAGGCAAAGGCGTGGATATTGCCTGTGGTTCAGGTCGGGATATGGTGTATCTAGCCACACAAGGTTGGCAAATGTTAGGCATTGATTATCTATCAGGCGCTTTACAGCGTGCTGAAGCATTGGCTAAGCGTAATCAAGTATCGATCCAAACACTGTTGCGAGATATGGAAACCGCCCCAAATCCGTTTGCTGATTTGCCAGAAGCAGGATTTGATCTGGTTCATGTAGCGCGCTATTTGCATCGGCCATTATTTCCGGCCTTGCAACAACTGGTAGCACCCGGTGGTGTGGTGGTTTATCAAACTTTCATGCAAGGAGCAGAAAAGTTTGGCAGTCCGCGTAATCCCAATTATTTGTTAAAACCCGGCGAGCTAGCTAGCGTGTTTGCGAATATGGAAATTTTGTTGGATGCAGTGGAGTATTTAGATGATGGGCGTCCGGTGTCCGCATTTGTGGCCCGACGCCCTCATTAAGAAGCGATTGGATTAGGGTTGACGCTTACGTCCCCACCAAATACCTAATCCTGCTGCCAGTAAAGTGAACAAAGTGGTACTACCACCGCCGCCACCACTACTCGCTGTCGTACTTGTACTACTATCGGTGGTCGTGCCAGTATTAGATGTACCTGTGTTAGAGGTGCTACTTGGGGTGGAAGTATTGGTGCTTCCACCATTCATATTTTGCTGGCTACGGGTTTTAAGTTGGTTGATCACATTTTCGGTAATTTTAGCTACTTGAGGATCATTCAGACCTTCTGCCCAGCTAACTGTTGGGGCAACAAAGACCGTACCGCTATTGGCGGATGGTTTGAAAATACCCATAGTGCCCCAGCCTTGACCATTGTAATTGTTTGGCACGACACCGCCGATACCGGAAGGTGAGTTGACCGCATAAGCAGGGGTATAGGCTAGAATATGGAAGTTGGTTGGAGTGGCATCTTCACCTGTCACTACAGGCTTGCCATTGACCATTTTGAATAAAGTCCCATCTACTTCATAGCCACCAATAGGGCGAGTGGTGACGCCATCCCCACGTCCGAAGACCTTGCCATCGCTCAGGTTAGTGCCACTGAACACCCAATGCGCAGCATCGGCAACTTTGAAGCCGCCATAAGAGCCATCGTCCGTAGCACTACCTTTGACATAATAAGGTACTCCGGCTTCAGTGTAGTTATGATAGCCACCATTACGGAAGCTAACCCCGGTAGACAAATTTTCCGGGCGATTGATCGGTGATTTATTCCACAGGGTAGTTACACGCGTATTATCAACCCCAAACATAGGATCAGTCACATCGTTTTTGTAACAGATCAAATGTTTACCGTCGCTACTGAAGCGCGCCTGCCACCACATGGTATTACCGCTGAAAATGGCACCATTGCCGCCGGTAGCTAAGTAGCTATCCCAAGCATCACGCATTTCCTTGGACCAATATTCATTATGCCCAATCAAAACCACCAGATTGTAGTGATTCAATAAGGCTGGATCACGTTGTAGATCCATCATTGAGGCGGCTTCAAAGGCAATGCCTTTTTTGTCTAACCAGTTAGCAAACTCACGATGTTCAGACCATTGCCCACGGCCGGTAGGACGTTCCATGGATAATTCGTGGGCTGCGCTACCATTGGTGGAGTTAAAGCCATAAAACGATTTGCCACCTATAGGAGAATAGGCAATTTGGGTAGGTAAACTGTCTAACAACAGGATTTTTGAATAGCTGCCAGGCTGTGGTGACTTAATAGCGACAAACTCTGAGTAAGATTCAACACCATTATTAAAACTTAACTCATAAATGCCACTTTTCCAGTCAGCAGGAATTTGTAAAGTATGACCACTTCCCCAGTTAAGACCATTGTATGAATTATCAGCAGCTGTATATTTCACACCATTGGTAAAAGAGAAGGTTTGCAAATAAGCATTTGTATTACCAGCGCGACGCATATGTATATCAAAGTTGGGCCGACTAGTGGATACATGCACTTTAAGTTGCCCACCGGTTTGGACGGGTCCGGCTTCAATATAAGCACAAATATTGTTAAATACGTCACCATTTTTAAAATCACACGGAATAGCCATCGCTTGTGGTGATAATATAAGCATTGCTAATCCTAAAAGACCTGGGGTAAGTAAGGGAAAAGCAACTGATGGACTTTCAGTGGAATTATTAGTCATAGAACACTCCGCAAATTTATCATACTTATTATCTTCTATTGATCAATAGAGATTTTGAATATATAAGATTTTATGGTAAAAAAACTTATAATAAAAACTTTTTTTATGCTTTCATTAAATAATTTATTTATAAGTAGATTTAAAATTTCTATAAATCAACATAATCAAGCCAATTGCTAGTGTTAACAGAGTAGCAGAACCACCGCCACCACTACCCGACGAACTCTCTTGAACAGCTGTAGCAGCGGGTGTATTGGTAAGAGAGGAGGTAGTGATATTGGGTGCAACTGCATTGATAGAAGCATTGTTTTGAATGGCAGGAGCAGAAGTATTATTAGTCTGAGTTGATGTGGTGGTAACTGTTGTGGCCGTATTAGCTGAATTAATTATAGGTGATGTAGTCGAAGGATTAACAGTGACGGATGGTGATGTGGTAACAGTATTAGTATTAGCGACAGCTTGTGCACGGTTCTTTAATTGATTAAGCACATTTTCGGTAATACGCGCGACTTGAGGATCATTTAAACCTTCGGCCCAATCAATGGTAGGAGCAACGAAAACAGTGCCACTAGTGGCAGAAGGTTTAAAAATGCCCATTGTTCCCCACCCTTGGGCATTGTAATTATTAGGTATCACGCCTTCTATATCATAGGGCGAATTAACGGCATAAGCAGGAGTGATTGCTAAAATTTGGAAATTAGTAGGAGTCTTATCTTCACCGGTAACGATGGGTTTGCCACTGGTCATTTTAAACAAGGCACCATCCACTTCATAACCGGCAATAGGACGGCTGCTTATATCATCACCACGGCCAAATACCACGTTATTCGTTAAACCAGTACCACTAAATACCCAATGAGAAGCGTCAGTGACTTTAAAGCCACCATTAGTACCGTTATCTTCGCGAGCATTTTTAACGTAATACTGCACACCCGCTTCGGTATAATTGTGGTAACCGCCATTTCTGAAACTAACTCCAATAGATAAATTCTCGGGCCGGTTAATAAGAGGGTGACTCCATAAAGTGGTCACGTGAGCATTATCTCTGCCATACAGTGGATCATGATTTTCGTCTTTATAGCAAATCAGGTGCTTATAATCATCGCTAAAGCGCACCTGCCACCACATAGTATTACCGCTAAAAATCGCGGCATTGCCGCCCGCTGCTAGATAATTATCCCAATTATCCCGCATTTCTTTTGACCAATATTCATTATGACCGACCAAAATGACTAAGTTATAGTTTTTAAGCAGGTTAGGATCACGATGAAGATCCATCATGGACGCAGCTTCATAGGCGATGCCTTTTCTATCTAACCAAGCGACAAAATCACGGTGTTCAGACCATTGACCACGTCCGGTAGGGCGTTCCATGGAAACTTCAGTAGCCGCACTCCCATTAGTAGAGTTAAAGCCGTATAGGGATTTACCACCTATGGAAGAATAGGCAATTTTGGTTGGTAGACTGTCAAGCACTAGAATCTTGGAGGTAGAGCCAGGAGTAGCAGAGCGGATCGCAACAAATTCAGGGTAAGATTCAAGCCCGTTATTTAAGCTGATTTCATAGATAGCACTTTTCCAAGTGGCTGGAATATTAACAATATGAGCATTACCCCAGTTTAGGCCATTATATTTAGTGGTGGAGGTAGTATAGTGAGTGCCATTATTAAAAGAAGTGGATTGTAATACCGGATTATCTGTATTACCGGCTCGACGGATGGCAATATTAAATTGTGGACGGCTACTAGAAACATGAACTTTTAAAAGCCCACCGATTTGCACAGGGCCGCTTTCTATATAAGCGCAAATATCGGTAAATACATCCCCATTTTGAAAATCACAAGGTAATGCTTTTGCTTGCGTTGATAAAGTGAGTGTTATAAGAGCAAGCATACTACTAATGACTGCTGAAAGCGCACGCACACGAACAGGCCGAATCCTAGCTTGACAGGCAAAATACATAGATTATTTACTCCCAGATTTAATCCTATTATTTATCTTAATTATTGCCTTGGTGTGGCTGACACTACACAGACAACTCATAGGCAGTGATTATAGATACACTGCACAGTAACCTTATTGTAGTAACTATATGGAGATTTTCTTTGATTGAGGGTCAATTACTATCGACAAATGTAATTTGGGCGATTTTTTTTGCACTAAAATTAAACAAAACTAATCGATCTTAACAGTATATCTATTGAGCTATTAGTGACGGGAAATATTCGGATAAACAAAGGCGCTTATATAATAGATGCTAAAGCTTAAAATGCGATCAATCCACTCGCTTATGCGGTGTAAATTGAATATTTTTTAAACACTTTATTATAAAAATTTAATGTGGATCGATGATCCGGCAAGGAAGGAACCGCTAAACAGATAAATTTATCCATTTATAAGAGGAATAAAATGGATAAGCATTATTTCTTTAAAGATGGATATAAATGTTTCACCAAAAGCCATAAGGGAAGACCATTGCCTTCCCATGTTAAAAGGATTTTAGCGATTATTGGCCGGGTTTGGCAGATTAGCATCAATGCTTTCAATAGGCAGTTCTATCAGGTCTGGAACATGCGTTGATCTTGCCATATTACGAGGATTAGAGGCCGGTGGAGACGCAGTGACTTCAACACCAGCGTCGGGTGACTGGGCTGCATTAGCGGGTACTACCGCTACCCGATTAGATCTTTGTGGGCGCGCCGGTGGAACGTCTAACTGAATAGGCGGCAATTCCGTAGTGGTGGCCTCACGTACCGGAATATCCGGGGAAAGGCTAACTTCCGTTGTAGCGGCAGTAACAGCCCCTTTCTGCTCTGTATTCGGTAATGAGACAAACTCTGGTGCCGCTGTTTCTGCCGTTGCACTCCGATTAGCAGAAGATACTACTGGTTCGGATGGGGGCACTGTACTGACTACGGTTACGGTATTACGGGTAGGATTAGGTACAGGTCTTTCAACAGGCTGAGTAGATTCAGTTTGGGAGGCTGTCTGACTATCCGTTTTATTGGCAGCTGTTATTTTATTGCCAGTACTTGTCTCATTAGCTGCTTTGTTAGATGTGCTATCGTTGGTTTTACCTTGTTCTTGGCTGGAGGCGGTTATGCTGGCGGTATCTGGTGTTTCGCGGAAACGTTTTTCCAGTGCAATCTGTTCTTCAACCAGTTTATCTAGCTGATATTTACTAATGAGCGACTGGCTTTGATCAAGATAGGTACGTGCTTTAGAGGTATTACCTTTACGCAGATAGGCCAATGCTTCCTCTTGTGCCTGTTTAGCATCATTTATATAGGCTGATTTATCCTCAGTAGCGGGTGTTGTTGTGGTGTTATCAGCAATGGGTTTATCGGTGGTAGTAGGCTTGTCAGTTTCGGTACTGGCGTTGATCGCAGGGTTTTCTTTTTCAAGCGTTTGCTGACGTTTTTGCTCATTAATCTCGGTTTCAAGTTTAACCTGACGGCTAAGATTATCATTGAGACTAAATTCGGTGATTAGTTTGTCCGCAGTTGACAGCAATTGACTGGCTTCATCCAGACGCTTATCAGCCAATAGGGCTTCAGCTTCAGCCTGTTGGTCATTCACCATTTGCGTCAAAAGTTTTTGCGCCGTTGCATTTTCCGGTTCTAGTGTGCGTAATTTGCGCAAATAATCCACAGCAGCAGGTTTATCCGGATTATCACTAAGCAGTTGGCCTTTGCGGATAGCTTCAGTGGCGCTTTCAAGGAGTTTACCTATACTGGTGGTTTGGGCAGCAGCTTCATCGGTAGCAACCACATCACCCGCTTTCTGATCCGCTTCAGCCCGTTCTTTGGCCTCGGCAGCAAGCTGATCAATTTCGAACTGTGGCGCTTCCTTATCGGGCACTTCAGGAGCAGATTTTTCATCGACTAATAACGTATTAGCAGGTGGCGTAGTCGGCTCTGGAGTAGGGGCAGATTGCGCAGTCACTTCTGGCGTAACCGCAGCGGGTTTATCCTGCCAATTGGATAATAAGTGATAGGTAGTAAAAGCCACTGCACTAGCAGCAACAAGAGCGGCTACAGGCAGTAAGAACTTTTTCTGTGAGCGAGATTGCAAGGCTTGTAACAAAGTCATGGGGTCCGGTTGGCGGGCAGCGCGTTGCATGCTTAAGCCCTGTTGTAATGCTGTCCAGACAGTTTGGGGTAATTTACGGCTAGGTAAGGGGGAAATATTGCGTACTACCGCTTCCAATGGACTATGCACGCCAAATGGTGGTTGTCCTTGCAATAGGTGATAGGCAATACAAGCCAATGAAAACGTATCATCTGCAGCTGTAGGTGTGTCACCCAATAAAATTTCCGGGCTTAGGTAACGTGAATACAGAGTCTGGCGTAATGGTTCGCTATTGGTGGTATTAGCAATACGTAAAGCTGAAGCAACAGGGGCGGCAAGCAGCAGCGGGCCACTATCACTCAGTAAGACAGCACCGGGTTCCAGATAACCAAAAATACCCAATGGACGTTGACAAGCAAGAGCTTCGGTCAAGTCTTCAAGTAGGGGATAGGCATCTGCAAGCGCCATGCCACGCTCATCCAGTTCCAGTAAGCGCTCGGACAATAACATACCCGTGATATTTTGAATGGCAAACCAACGGATACCATTAGCCGTTTTGCCATGATTGACCACCACTGGATTAGAGGTATCTGCACGCTGGTAATTGGGTAACACTTGGCGCAGAGCTTGTTCAAAAGTGGCTTGCTGGGCCAAAGCAGGTAAGACGGTGAAAATGAGAACGTTGGCATTAGCGCCATTGTGTTGGCTATGTTGTTTATCCTGTGCCCAATACAGCTTGCCTAATGCTGTTTCTGCCATGCATCGCAGTAGGGCATAACGTTCTGCTAGTACGGTGTAATTTTGCATAGGTTCAATGGTTGTGCCTGTTTCAGGCCGGTTTGAAAATGGCATAACACCAAAACTCCCGCGAATTCCTGTCGCCGGTTAAATTCAAATCTGTTCAATTATAGTGGATTCATACCGGCAACCGTAGCTCAATAGTTGACAGAGGGTCGATGTAACAAAATTTTTAGGAGTTTCTATCGTAAGTGAAGGCTAAAAAAAGACATTTTGTTAAGGGTTTAGTGGGTTGAGATATATTTCATGCGTTAAGTTAAAAAATTTAATAGTGATTGATTTATAAAGATATAAATGGCTAGGTTTGCTTCGATTTCTATCGCAATTAAATTCATTTGTCTGATATTTTTTGTCTGTAAAATTTATTATTAATAATAATTAAACTTACGTTCTAGATTCATAAAATCTATAAATTTTAATGCGGATTAGATTGGTTTCTGTTTATTTTTTAAGCCAATAGTGTTTGCATAAACGCTGGCTGAAAAAATTGATTTATTTTTAAACAAATACACACAGCGTAAGTTTTAGTATAATTTTTATACAAACTTAAATCGGATAGACTGAAGGTATGATTTCTTTAGTGCATTCATCACCAGCAAAGCAAGAGCAAGTGGTTTGTACTAAAAAACATACAGGCGTTAAAAATATTTCAGGGGCAGCCTTCATGGACTCTATTAAAATCAGTGGCAAGCTGACCGGGCAAACTCTTTCACCTAGTGCTACACAAGCTTATCGCGACGTATTAACCGTGACCTATAAGCAAGAGGTACTACTAGAAGCGGTGCGTGGTGCGGCTAAGCCGGTGGAGTTGACTGATCTTACCCCGGATACTTTGCTAGAGCTGGAGTTTGAAGGTGGCTACAAACGTTGGCTAAAAGCAGCTGATTTACCAGCCCAAACAACGACGGATTTATCCCGCGATAGTAATAGCGGCTTTTTGCTAACCCCTTTCAGTTTTGCCCAAAGCCAACAGCGTGGTGCCTTAGGGTTGATTCTAAAGTATGTACGGGTATTGTCAGTCGAGCCAGCCCCTAATCTTAAGGAAAGCCTGATAGATTTACTGCAGACCAAGCAGGTGGATAAACCCGGTTTGTATCGGTGTGCTAATACCAACCAGTTGCAACTGGATCCACTGCTTGACATCGGCAGTATGGATACCCGCAAACCCATTCTCTTATTTATTCACGGCACCTTTTCTAATACGGATGGCAGTTTTGGTGAATTGTGGGAATCTCGCCAAGGCTACAATGCGCCTGCCTATCTGCAACGCCTATTCGCCCCGTATGGTAATCAAGTGTTTACCCTTGAACACCATACCATGACGGAAAGCCCGATCCAGAATGCTCTGGAGGTAGTACGGCGATTACCTATGCATAGTCGAGTGCACATTATTAGCCATTCACGCGGTGGTTTGGTAGGTGAACTGTTATGTCAGGGACGTTTAAAAAGGCGCACACCGGCTTCTAAAGGGCAATATATAAGCAGTGACGTTATTTTTGCCGAGGAAGAATTGGCGACATTTGCGGATAACCAACGGCAGCTGGAACTACAGGGACTGCAGGAACTGGGTGAGTTATTGCGTAATAAATCTATTCAGATTGAAAGTTTTGTACGCGTAGCTTGCCCAGGGCGCGGTACCGTACTGGCAACCGAACGGCTTGAAGACAGCATTTCTCTGATATGCAATGTGCTGAACTTTATCCCATCACAACGCTTGCAACGTCTGTCGGATTATTTGCGTACGGTGTTAATGGCCGTGATAGCAGAACGGCGCAATCCAGCCACGCTGCCGGGTTTGGAGGCGTTGATGCCAACGTCGCCGCTAATACGCTTACTGAATCGTTCCAGCATACAGCTGGATTCTGACTTAAGTATTATTGCCGGTAATGTCAAAGCCTCCAGTTTATTGGGACAACTGAAACAGTGGGCAACCAATCGCTTTTTCGGTGAGGATAATGACTATGTGGTGAATACTGCCGGTATGTATGGGGGGGCGCAGCGGCTGCAAGGCATGCGCTTTTATCTGGACCAGCGCGATGATAGTAGCCATTTTAGTTATTTTCGCGATGCACAAGTACGGGAACGCATTCTCAATGCTTTGCAACAACCGGATAGCGATGCTCGCTTGCGCCCGCTTTATTCCCAAGCTACCCCAAGTCAAAGCCGCTCTGTTATCAAGTTACGTCCGGAAGACAAAACCAGCACGCTGTATTTTTTGCCCGGTTTTATGGGTTCTACATTGCAGGTGAATGGTCAGGCGGTATGGTTGGATATGGCCACGCTTTCGTGGGGAGATTTTGCAACCCTACAGACGCAACAGGCTGGGGTGAAAGCCGAAGGCTTGTTGGAGTTGGCGTATCGCCCTTTACTGGATTTGCTGGATGACAAACATCGGGTAGTGGAATTTGCTTATGACTGGCGACGTTCCTTCCTCGATGCGGGGCGACGGCTGGGTGAAGCATTAGAACGCGAACTGGATGAAGCTAAGGCGGAAGGTCGTCAATTGGTTATACGCTTATTGGCCCATTCCAGCGGTGGGTTGGTGGTTTTGGCAATGCTTAGCGAAGTACCGGATGTGTGGCAACGCTTGCGGGAAGAAGCGGAATGCCGTTGCGTATTGCTCGGTACGCCGCTAAATGGCACTTATACCGCGGTGCAATTACTCAGTGGCCAACATCGTTTATTAAGCTTGTTAAATTTGCTCGATGGCAAACTGGATGCACAAGAAGGCGCTAATCTAGTCACGCAATTTGCTAGTTATCCGGGTGTGTTGGAATTATTACCGCCTGAGTATTTGCAGGAAGCCCCTTGGCAAGCATTGCTAGGAGAGCGTTTTGCCAATTGGTCGGGACGGGAGTTGCTCGCCAATGCTCAACAAGTGCGTGAGCAGTTAAGTAAAGTCGATTTAGATGCCCAACGCTTTCTGTATGTGCATGGTCGCGCCAGCTTAACCCCCAATGGTCTCAAACAACGCGATGATAGCTGGCAATTTAGTGCTAGCGCCGAAGGGGACAGTGTTACTTTATGGAACAGTGTCGCAGTCGGGTTGCCAGCTTGGTATATGCCAGTGGAACACGGGCGTATGGCCAGCCACCCGGATCATTTCCAAACCATTCAATATTTGCTGGATGATGGTGTTGCGCGTCAGCTGGAACAAAGCCCGCCGTTTGTGGGCAATACCGGCGAACTGTGGTTGCCTGTCATTCGTACTGAATTATTCCCGGATGCAGATGAATTAGTCGCGGCTGCTTTGGGGTATCACACCCGTTTGACACAGGAAGAAGTCAGGCCAGCGGTAGAGATTCGCGTCTGGCATGGCAATCTGGAATATGCCGCACATCCGGTTGTGGTTGGGCACTACGAAGGGGATTCCATACTCAGTGCAGAATCGGTGATTGATCGCGCTTTAGAAGGACGATTGAGTGAATTATTGCGTTTGGGCTTGTATCCGGGGGCGTTGGGGACTTCACATGTGTTTCTGAATCCGGGCAAACGACCGGCCGGGGCAGTGGTGATTGGTCTTGGTGAAGTCGGCAAGCTTACTAGCGGTTTATTAACCACGACCTACACGCGCGGCTTGTTGGATTACTGTCTGCAATTTCGCGATAAGCTGGATAAAGATGCGCTGGAAGTGCAAGCGGAAACCGCCTTTATCCCGGTACACATTGCCTCGCTTTTAGTTGGTACGGTTGGTGGCGGCAGTATCAGTCTGGGGGATTCCCTCACGGCTATTTTACGCGCCGTCAGCCAAACCAATCTGGCCTTAGATAAGGCCGAACGTGGAAT
Source organism: uncultured Thiothrix sp. (assembly GCA_964498805.1). GTDB lineage: Bacteria > Pseudomonadota > Gammaproteobacteria > Thiotrichales > Thiotrichaceae > Thiothrix. Next base: position 5,947 of record CAZCJE010000008.1, on the reverse strand, counting down.
TCGCCTGCGTATCCAGTTACTCGACTTCATCGAGTTGTATGAAGACCGAGCAGTGGAGGCAGCCCGTCTGATTCAAGATTTCATTAGTTTGCCCGAGTTTCGCGCTGATTTTACCGTGAAATGTTTAATGCAAACCTTACCGGGGAATCGGCGGCGAGTTATGTATAACGATCCACCCGGTTGGTGGCGGCGGGTACAAATTACCGCTGATCGCAGTGGTTTGAAATATAACACCCTTACCGATAAAGCGCGGGCGGAACTGACCTTGCAAGCCACTCAGCGCAAACTGGTCGATCAGTTTATTGAAAAAGCGGTGGCCTCCAGTCATGACGACCCTGATACTGGCAAAATCCTGTTTGAATTGTTATTGCCACCGGCGTTAAAAGACCAAGCCCCTAATACTGAAAATCTGGTGCTGGTACTGGATGAGGAGGCAGCGGGTTATCCGTGGGAATTGCTTTACAACCGCCTGGATGTGGAATCCCAGCCACTGGCGGTGCGGATTGGCGTGCTTCGACAATTACAAGTCGGCCAATATCGCCAGCAAGTGGTGACTACGGTGGAACGCTCTGCTTTAGTGATTGGCGACCCGCCTGTGGATGGCAATTTTATGCGTCTGGAAGCGGCTAAACAGGAAGCCATGGCAGTGGCTAATTTGCTAGAGGCCGGTGGTTTTAGCCATGTAGTGCGCGAAATTGGCACGGATGCGCAGGCTATTCTCAAATCCTTGCATAGCCATGATTATCAAATCCTGCATCTAGCGGGGCATGGGGTTTATCGTTATCAAGCGGATGAAGACAGTGATTTACTGGTAACGGGTATGGTACTGGGCAATGGTATTTTTCTCACTCCGGTAGAAATTGGTCAGATGCGTAAAGTCCCCGAGCTGGCTTTTATCAATTGCTGCCATTTAGCCAAGCTAGATCATTTGACCGTATCCGAACAAACCGCTGTAACAGCAGATCGGGTAAAACTGGCGGCGAGTCTGGCGCAGGAACTGATTAGTATGGGCGTGCGGGCAGTTATTGCGGCGGGTTGGGCGATTGATGATGCAGCAGCCAAAGTATTTGCCGAAAGTTGTTACACCGCCTTGCTCAAAGGGCATCCGTTTGGCGATGCAGTGTTAATGGCGCGTTGGGATACTTGGCAGCAACACGCCGATACCAATACCTGGGGGGCTTATCAGTGTTACGGCGACCCTGATTACAAATTAATGAATCGCCGTCCCCACAGTGAAGCTAAAAGTGGTGATGACACCCATAGCTGGCGCTTTGTGGCTGAAGTGGAAGTCAGTGCAGCCTTACAAAATCTAGTGAATGCTGCCGAAAACGCACAAGTGGAAGAATTTCAAAGCCTGAAAGAGCGTCTGCAACGTTTGCATCGTTCTATACCGGCCGAATGGCTCAATCACGCCTCTATTTTGTATGAAATCGGCAGTGCTTACGGCAAATTGGATATGTTTGCCGAAGCCGTCGATGCTTACAATGCTGCACTGGAGGCTCCACAGGCGGATTACCCGGTTGTTTTACTGGAGGATAAAATCAGTCTGCAAACCGCTTGGGCATTGGCTTGGTTCCAAGGTAAAGCCAGCGCCCCCGAAGCGCGTTTAGCCGCCACCCCAGCGGATTTAATGCAACAAAGTTTAAAAATACTGCACTTGCTGGATAAACTCGGTAACAGCCTGCAACGCTTTGAAGATGAAGGCAAATTTTGGAAACGCCAAGCCATGATGCTTGAGGGACACAAGCGTAATCGTGCCCTGCAAGCCATGGAGGCGGCTTATAAAAAAGCCCACGAATTTGCCATGCAAAAAACTAACACGATTATTGGCTATTCTCTTATTAACTGGTTAACCGCGCGTGTAGTGCGTTATCTGCGTGGCAATCTTGAGCAACTGGATCGGCAAGAATTGAAATATTGGCTGGATCAGTCGCGGCAAAGCATTCATGACAATGACAAGCATGTGGGGAGTTTCTTAACCGGTATTACGCGTGCCGAATACACTTTATTGCTGTATTTAATTGGGGCGCGTTTGGATGAAACTACCCAGTTACAAGCGGTATTGTTGGAATATGAAACAGCGATGGGACGTGGCGCTTCCCCGCGGCAATTACGCTATATCGCGGAACATCTGACATTTTTACAGTTAATGTTGCAAGAGCAACAGACAGATAAGCCTCAACTGCAACCGGTAGTCATGGCATTGCTGGAAGTGCAAGGAAAGTTGGGCGTTTAATGGTTCTCAAGCAAAAAATCGCTTTAACCTTAGGGGATGATAATAATGATAAGAATCGTACTGTTGCCGACAGCCGCGGTTGTATTATGTGTCATAACAGGGTGTAGCACGACGCGTTTACCGGTCGAATCCGTGACTACCTCGTATCAGACGTTTATTGCCGCTCGTCCGGGCATAGATCTGGCCACTACCAGCAGTATACGTCAGGAGTGTTTATGGGGCGTGTTGGCGGCGGAATGTAGCCAAGGGCTGCAAAAAGCATTTTCCTATGAACGCTTGCGTGACAATGTGCAAGACGGCTTAACCGAGCGCCTTTTGCCCCAAAGCAAAAAAAAGCCAATACGCCTACGCTTGCGACGTAACCGAATTGAGCTGGTATACAAATTTTAAGACTTAATCCGGAAACAATGCCTGAAAAGCTTCTTCTGTAATAACCTCATCGGTGTCATCGAGGCGATCTAGAAACAGTTTGCCGTCAAGATGATCACATTCGTGCAGGATAATACGGGCGACAAAGTCGCTATAGTCGGTTTCGTGCTGTATACCGTGCCTATCTAGGTAGCGTACCCGGATCTGCTGTGGACGTTTAACTTGTGAACGCAACCCCGGCACACTTAAGCAACCTTCCCAGCCACAGAGGGTTTCCTCGGCTTGCCAAAGGATTTGCGGATTAATCATGGCCAGCGGTTGCATAGACGGCGCAAACGGGTAACGTTTGTTAGGTTTTGATGCCACAATAATAATGCGTAAGGGTATAAAAACTTGAGGCGCTGCTAGCCCTACACCATTAGCCGCATTGACCGTTACCAGCATATTGTCAATGATGGTTTGTAATTCTGGATCATCCAGTTGAGTCACTTCCTTAGCACGCTGTTGCAAGACAGACTCGCCGCGTGTAGCAATCGCTAAACATTTTGGTGTATTCATAAAACCCGGCTTTCCATTTATTTATTTAATAATGCCATTAATCGTATTTTTGATTCTATCTATTTTCTACCTATTATACCGTAATCTGGTCAAAGATTTTTGTTGTCAATTCAACTAGAAAATCATTTATGGTGTTTTGAGATTATATTTATCAAGCAGTTTTTTTAATGACTGCTATAATATTTAATTCAACCATAAACCCATTCTTTAGATACAATCAAGGATTATTATATTCTATGGATGTAATAAATAAATTTATTCCTAATAATATGGGAACGAATAAATCGAGGGGTCTAGTTCTGGCCAGTATTTTAATTTCCAGTGTATTAACCGCCTGTGGTGGAGGCGGTGGGGGTAGTAGTACCAATACAGCGGATAATAGTGGTAATAGTAGCGGAGGCAGTACGAGTGTTGATACCAGCCAACAAGGGATAACGGCAGCACGACAAGAGGCAGCTAAATCTGCTGAGCTGGCTAGTACCGCCGCTACCGCCGCTAAAACCGCGCAGACAACGGCTGCAACCGCGTCAGATGATGCCGCTAAAGAAGCAGAAACCCAGACTGCTGCTAGCACGGCTGCCACTGAAGCTAAAACCCAAGCGGAAAAAGCCGCTAAAGCAGCGGCGGAAGCTGCCAGCCAATTAGCGGCTGCCCAAACCGCTTTGCAGGCAGCGCAAGCGGCTAAAACCTTGCAAGAGGCAACCGATGCGGCGAAACAAGCAGCGACTGCCGCTACCGCTGCGCAAACCGCAGAAACGGACGCGGAAACCGCTGCTAAGGCTGCCACAGAAGCGTTGACTAAAGCCAAGCAGTTAGCTTCCACCGCTAATATTCAGGCGGCGCAGAAAACCGCTAGTGATGCTGCGACTGCTGCTGCGAATGCTCTGAAGGCTGCCACTACTGCCTTAACCAATGCCAAAACCGCTTCCCAACAGGCAACGGCACAAGTGAGCTTAAGTTCTGATGCGAAAACGGCTGCGGATCAAGCGGCTTTAGAGGTCACCAAAGCGACTTTAGCTGTACAGACTGCTACCACCCAGAAAGCAGCGGCTGACAAAGCATTAACCACTGCTAAAGCGGCCACCACGGTTGAACAAGCTAGCACTGCTGCTGCGGATGCAACTAAAGCCGCTACGGCAGCCAAAACGGCGCAAACGGCGGCTGAAGCGGCTGAGGCGGCTGCTGAGGCTGCCCTCGAAGATGCCAAAGCCGCTGTGGCTGCGGCTGCTTCCAAACGCTATACCAAGCTGGATAGCATGGGTAATGAACTGGCGGCTACCGCGACTTCTTGGTCTTGCGTGAAAGACAAAACCACTGGTTTGATCTGGGAAGAAAAAACCAATGATGGCGGCTTGCGTGACAAAGACTGGCGTTATCGCCACTTCCATAACTA
>CAZCJE010000008.1:0-1291 GCA_964498805.1 uncultured Thiothrix sp. | reverse complement strand
ATGCAGAACATAACTACCAAGGGGTAGATTATGGTTTGCCTATTCAGCCTGCTGGTTCTACCAGTCATTCTGATCTGGAAAACAGTATTCTGGTGCCATTGCGTTATTACGGTGAAGGCAAAGTACTGGATGGTTTAAACGATTATCCTAACTCCAACTGGATTTGCTATACCCGTTTGGTTACCCGCTAATTTAGTTTTAACTTAAACGCTTTTCAGGCAGGCAAGTCTGTCAAAACCATTGGTTTTGGCAGATTTGTTTTATTCGCCATCCCCATTTATCTGTTCATTTCCTACCAGCGCATTTAGGCATTGCTGCGGCAGCTATTTTCCATCTTCTGCTATTTGCACAGATCGCTGTGCTTTTAACGCTTGGTATTGATTTGCCAAGAGTTGAATACGGGTTGCTGCATCTTCAGGTATAGGTATGCTCGCGTGTTGATACATGGCGGTAATAGCAGCGGCTTCACGTTTAAGTGCTTGCATTTGCGCCTCAAGTTGAGTTGCGGTTTGTTGTTCTGTTTGCTGTTGTTGGGTCCGCAGGGCGGAGGTATTCAAATTTCCGGCTTGCGCCTGTTTGATCAGGCCAAAACCTAAGCGAACTGGAGTGGTGCGAATAGTGCCTTGGCGGATGGCTAATGCCAGCAAATCCAGAATGCTTTGTGCAAAGCTGGGTAGTTTGGCAAGGGCGGGGGCGAGTTGGGCAAAATCATTCGCGCTTAATTCCACTGGTTTGACCAATTCACTCTCACCACAGCCACGCGGTGTACTGTTGTCGTGATTTAAATCTGTAGGAATTGTCTTTCTGTTTGTACCCGGCGAATGGGTTTTTGCTACCACTGCGCGGGTAGTCTTGGCATTTTTTGGGATATTGGGCGCAAAAAAACGGCTTTGCACTTCCCCGGCGAAAAATACATCCGGGATCTTATAGGTTTGCCGATAGCGTTTGAGTTCAAGCGCCTCAAAGATGCCTTTTTCCAGCACACTCAAGACGGCGGGTTGCACGCGATCTTTGCGAATGTGGGTTAATTGCGCAAGCTGATTCCAATGCGGTGAGTCCACTTGCTTACCATAACCGAGCGTTTTGTAAAGTAAAGCGGCAAATACGCGCCATTCGTTTTGGGAAAGATCCTTGTTTAACGCCGCTTCTAGCAGATTTCTTAACAGTTGATGGCTCATGGTGCTGTTCTCCAATGAGGTACTAAGGTGGGTTTGGCGGCCTTAATAGCTTCCATTTGTTGGCCCCTTTGTCTAAAGTGATTGCATTGCTAACATTGAAAAATATAAACCCA
>CAZCJE010000007.1:63781-71101 GCA_964498805.1 uncultured Thiothrix sp. | reverse complement strand
CCGCCAGTGAATAGTGACCATAACGCAGGTCTTCATCACGGAACGGACGAATCATCTGTGAGTGGCAGGTATAACAACCCTCACGGATATAAATATCACGACCACGTTGTTCCAGCGGCGTGTAAGGACGTACCTGATCCAGACCTGTGGTAGGGTCTTTGACATCCTCAACCGTTTCATTGATATAATGCAACGGCACAATCTCAACCAGACCACCGATACTAATCGCTACCAGCGTTAGGACGATCAGCATTGCGGAGTTCGTTTCAATACTTTCGTGTTTGAACATCTGTAACTACTCCCCGTATCAAGCTTTAGCGGCAGCAACAGCTGGAACAGTTTCTTCCTGCTGAGCACGTGCAATGGTCATGTAGATATTGAAAGCCATAATCAGCATGCCTGATACAAAGAACAAGCCACCTACTGCACGAGCAATCAGCGGGCCATGCATGAAGGCAACGGTTTCAACGAAGGTGTAAGCTAAGTTGCCGTAGTCGTCAAATGCACGCAGCATCAAGCCTTGACCAATACCAGATACCCACATAGCAGTGATGTAGAGGATGATACCGATGGTAGCAATGAAGAAATGGGTGTAAACCAGTTTCATGCTGTACAACGTGGTGTTCCACAGACGTGGAATCATGTGATACAGAGAAGCGATAGAAATCATAGCAACCCAGCCCAAAGCACCAGAGTGTACGTGGCCAACAGTCCAGTCAGTGTAGTGTGACAGAGCGTTAACACTTTTCAGTGACATCATAGGGCCTTCGAAAGTGGACATGCCGTAGAAGGACAGCGCTGTGATCATGAACATCATGATAGGGTCAGTACGCAGTTTGTCCCACGCGCCAGACAGTGTCATGATACCGTTAATCATACCACCCCAGGATGGCATCAACAGCAGGATGGAGAAAGTTGCTGCCAAAGTAGAAGTCCAGTCAGGGATAGCAGTCCAGTGCAGGTGGTGAGTACCTACCCACATGTACATAAAGCTCAGTGCCCAGAAGTGGATGATAGACAAACGATAAGAATAAACCGGACGGCCCGCTTGCTTAGGAACGAAGTAGTACATCATGCCCAAGAATGCAGCTGTTAGGAAGAAACCTACTGCGTTATGGCCATACCACCATTGGGTCATCGCATCTTGTGCACCAGAGAACAGGCTGTATGAGGTTGCAGAGGTCAGACTAACAGGTACTGCCAAGTTATTGAAAATGTGCAGTAACGCAGTAGCCAGAATGAAGGACATGTAGAACCAGTTAGCTACATAGATATGCGGTTGGTTACGTTTGATCAGCGTAACAGTGAATACCAGGAAGTAAACAACCCAGACAACTGCAATCGCTAAGTCAATAAACCAAACAGGCTCAGCATACTCACGACCTTGGGTATAACCAAACAGGTACAGGATACCCGCAATCAGAACAGAAACGTTCCAACCCCAGAAGGTAAAGTTAGGCCAGAAAGTGCCACCCGCTAAACGTGCCTGACAGGTACGCTGGACAACATAGTAAGATGTAGCAAACAGAGCATTACCGCCGAAACCGAAGATAACACCACTGGTATGCAGTGGACGTAAGCGTCCAAAAGTGATCTGGGCAATGTCCAAGTTCAGAAAAGGCCAAGCCAATTCTGAGGCGATGTACACCCCGGCTGTCATGCCGAGGATAGCCCAGAAAATTGCAGCAATCGCAAATTTCTTCACGATTTCATAGTTGTATTGCTCTGAAGAGAGTGCAGCACTATGAGCCATCGTATACCCTCAATAAACAAAATTGAAAAATGGAGATAGTCTTATAACCCCGCAAGCATACAGTAAAACACCACTTAAGAAAATGTTAATACAGTACAGAAGACGGTACAGAAATAGGGTTTTCCAGATTCAATTTTAGCGATATGACATACATCAAAAAAGCAACAGAATCCAAACAAGTAAGGCATTGATAATGGCTAAAGTTACCGCAGCAGAGCCCATATCTTTGGCGCGTCCGGATAGTTTATGTACTTCTGTACCGATACGGTCAACCACCGCTTCAACTGCTGAATTCAGCAATTCCACGATCAGTACCAGCAAAATACTCCCTATCAGCAGAACCTTTTCCAAACCATCATCACCTAACCACAAGGCCAGTGGTATAGCCACAGCTAATACCCAAACTTCCTGCCGAAAAGCTTCTTCGTGTTTATAAGCTGCCCGCACGCCTTGCCATGAATATTGCCCTGCTTTTAGCAAGCGTTTGATGCCTGTATTACCACTGTATGCCATCGTCATTATTTCCTTTACTTATTGATTTAAAAAGCCAATTCATTCTGACTGTTGTTAAGGCATACAACACTTTTTGTATTTTTTGCCACTACCACAAGGACAAACATCATTACGGCCAATTTTGGGTTCGGTGCGGATCACTTGAGCGATGGCTGGCTCTTCCGCTTCCCATTCCCCATCGTCGTCATCCTCCTGCATAGCGAGCTGTTGATAATTAGGGCGTGGTGTGGAACGCTCAGTGCGCAAACCCAAGTCCATCTCAATATCTTCTAAATCACCACCGACGGTAATATCAACTCGCTGCTCATGAAAAGCCTTTCGAATAGCATCAATAGCTTCCCCAGCGCGCAAGCATACTAATTGAGCAATAATATGGCCATTGAGGACAGCATCCTCAGCTGTCGTTTGTTGCAGGGATTTAACCAAATGATCTACAACGGTTTTACGTAGATTTTTATGCTCTAGCGCAATTTGCGCCAAACTAGCCGCAGCCAGCCCCCGAGCTTCTGTATCATTCTCTGCATCTTGCAAGAAGGTGATTAATGGCTGAAAAGCTTTATCTTTAGCGGCAGCAATTACTAAGGGAATTTCCTCCAATGCCCAGTCGTCTTCCGCCAACAGATTAAAACCTTCAATCAGGGCAGCAACCCCTTGTGGCATAAACGCTTTCAGTGCACGCCAAGCATGTAGCGGTACCCAATAGGCATTGCCTTCTTCGTCTAAAAAACTGTCATCCTGTACCAGCTTAACCAGTATCGAAACATCGGCTGAGGTTAAACCATAAGCGGTATAGTCCAGCCATGCCTGACCGTCACGGGGTTCACCTAAAGGTGATAACACATTAATAATCTGCTGCTTGTTCATTGCTTGCTCACTACCTGAAGCGCACAAGCATAACAAAAAAGCCTGCTTGAAGCAGTGAGCAAGCGCCTTTCACTTTCAGGTTGTTAGCTGAGAAAAATCTTTCGCTCCCAAGCGATTCGCATTTGTCACGACTGTAACCGACGATAATGCCATAGCTGCACCAGCAATCATTGGATTTAACAGTAAACCGGTGATTGGAAATAAAATACCGGCAGCAATTGGAATACCCAAGGTATTATAAATAAAGGCACCAAACAGATTTTCCCAGATATTGCGGGTGGTGGCTTTAGCAATAGCAATCGCTTGCGCAATACCACGCAGAGAATTACCGATCAGAGTAATATCCGCTGCGGCCATGGCTACATCCGTACCCGCGCCAATCGCAATGCCAACATCAGCACGCGCTAAGGCGGGAGCATCATTGATGCCATCCCCAACCATAGCCACTTTATGTCCGGCTTGTTGCAATTGCTCAATCACTTGCAGTTTGTCTTGCGGCAGAACATTAGCGTGTACAGTGCCAATTCCCACCTCATCAGCAATATGTTTTGCTACCTCTGCACGGTCGCCCGTCAACATAATGACGTCTAACCCTTGCTGTTGTAGGGCCTGAATGCTTTGTTTGGCGTCGTCCTTAATCACATCCGCAATGCTCAACACGGCTAAGGCTTGCTGCTCGCTCGCTAGTATCACCGGTGTTTGCCCTTGGGCAGCGAACTTGCCTATTTGGGATTGCAATGGCTTAAAATCAATATGTTGCTGTTCCATTAAATAGGTATTACCCAACCAATAGGTTTTATCCTCGCACACCCCTCGTACCCCCTGACCGGCAATTGCCTGAAAGTCACGCACCAGTAGAAGTTTTACCCCTTTAGCCTGCGCTGCTTCTTGAATAGCCTTAGCTAAAGGATGCTCAGAACCGTGTTCTAAGCTGGCTGCAAGCCGTAAAATCTGCTCAGAGTATTGGCCTTCTACAGGGTAAATAGCATTTAAAATCGGTTTACCTTGGGTAATGGTGCCGGTTTTATCCAATACCACCGTATCGAGTTTCGCTGCCTGCTGTAAGGCTTCACCATTGCGAATCAGAATGCCATATTGCGCTGCTTTGCCAATCCCAGTAATCACTGAAATCGGGGTGGCTAAGCCTAATGCACACGGGCATGCAATCACCAATACCGTCATGGAGGTTACCAGTGCATAACTGATGGAAGGGCTTGGTCCCCACCCATACCAAATCAAAAAGGTAATAACAGCAATTGCCACCACACTCGGTACAAATACCGAAGCTACCTTATCTACCAACCGCGCAATCGCCGGTTTAGAGCTTTGAGCTTCATGGATCAGCTCAACAATACGCGCTAAAACCGTATCCGCCCCTACGTGTTGAACCTGCATTAGAAAAGTACCTGACGTGTTCAAGGTGCCACCCGTCACCGTATCCCCTGTGGTTTTGGCCACGGGTTGAGATTCCCCCGTCAACATGGACTCATCCACATAGGAATTGCCTTCTACGACCTTACCATCCAGAGGAATAGTTTCACCCGGTCTGACGCGCAACTGATCCTGTACCACTACTTGTTCAAGAGGTAACTCAACTTCTTTGCCAGCACGCACAACATGCGCTATCGGTGGTTGTAATTTCATCAGTTGTTTAATCGCTGCACTAGCATTCCCTCGCGCCCGCATTTCCAGCGCACTACCAAAATTGACCAATGCAATAATGACTAAAGCCGCTTCAAAATAAGCATGCCGTGCCAACGACGGTACGCTTTCTGGGAATAGCACCACCAAGGTGGAATATAACCAAGCGGTACCCGTACCCAGCGCAATCAGCGTATCCATATTGCTACTGCCATGTGTAAGCAGCTTCCAGGCACCTACAAAGTAATGGCCACCCGCATAAATCATCGTGGCTAAGGTCAATAGGCTGGTAATACCCCAAAATAGGCGTCCCTCCCCTTCCACAGCAGGCAACAGACCTAACAAATCTGCCAACAATAACCCACCGCCTAACACGCCTGCGACCCAAGCTTTACGCCATAGGTGTTTCGCATGTTCGTGTTGATGCGCCATCATGTCATCTCCGCCGTATTCCCTATGCAAGACGACAGCGTTATAACCAACTTTTTTAACGGCTTGCACCAATTGTTCGGGATTGGTCTTGCCCTTTACCCACGCGGTGCGGTCGGCAAGATTGGCATTGGCTTGAGTAACACCTGCAACGCCTTGCAAGGCTGTTTCAATAGTACGCACACAACTAGCACATGACATATCGGCAATCGAAAGCCGGGTTGTCCCTGTTGTACTCATAGTATTTACTCCTATCCTGACAGCGGCTTTATTTAAGCTGCTAAGCCTCCAGTACAGTAGCGGGATACCCCGCCTCAGCCAAGGCATCTTTGACCTGCTGTGGTTCGACCTCGCCATAAACAATGGCTTGCCCTGAAGCCAAATCCACATCAGCCGCACTGCATCCCGGTAAAGTAGCCAGTACCTGTGTAACGGTGGCGACACAGCCCTCACATTTCATATTAGCAATGCTGATTTTCATGGGATTTCTCCTTTAATAGCTAACTGACAATAGGACGGACATATGGCCCGCCCATCCAACTAAGCCTTATTTGCTTTGCATCTTGCTCATATCATGGCCTTCATGCCCACTGGCACTAGCAGCATCCGATGATTTTTCGGCAGACCCGCTCGTGGCTTTCTGGAATGGGGTAAAACGAGCGGTTTGTGGTGCAGGCGTCACCGTTAGCATCACTTTCATATCCGGTTTAGTCACAAAATCACCGCTACCTTTCAACTGATTATCCTCAGTTGGTTCCAGTTTAATGTCGGTTTTTTTGCCATCGGATAAAATGGTAGCAGTTGCAACCATGCCCGCACTCGGTTGCGGCTCATTGGCATGATTCATCACATAGACCGTTAAATCCTTGTCCTTAAGCACCAGCTCCAAATGGTAAGTATCGGTCATACGGATTTGCCCACCATGTGGCGCAGGCTGGGTATCGAGAAATTCATCGGTATGTGCCATCGCTTGACCAGCCATTAACAACAGGCCTGCTAAAAAAATAGTGTTAAACAGTTTCATCATAGTCTCCTTGAACAGATTGTAAAAATTGCAGGGGTTTCTCACCCCAGCGATAGAACATGATGGGAGTTAATAAGGTGTCCAGTAAGGTGGAACTGATCAGTCCACCAAAAATGACCACGGCTACGGGATGCAAAATTTCCTTGCCGGGCGCATCACTGGCTAATAACAGCGGTAACAAAGCAAAGGCGGCAACTAATGCGGTCATTAATACCGGCGTCAAGCGTTCCAGACTGCCACGCACAATCATCTCACGACTAAAGCTTTCGCCTTCATTCTGCACCAAATGCAGGTAATGGCTGATTTTGAGAATGCCATTGCGGGTACTAATTCCGGCGAGCGTAATAAAGCCCACCAAACTCGCCACCGACAAGGTTTGCCCACTTACCCACAATGCCACCACGCCGCCAACCAAGGCTAAGGGAATATTGCCCATAATAATCAAGGCCAAGGTGGTAGAACGGTAACGGCTATATAAAACCAGAAAAATCAACGTTAATGACACCAATGCCAGCACCGCAATTAACTGATTGGCCTGCTCCTGAGCCTGAAATTGGCCTTCTAACTGGGTGAAATAGCCTTCTGGCAATGGAAATTGAGTCAATTCGGTGCGAATAGCCCCGACAATAGCGGCCATATCCGCGTCACTAGCGGCATTAGCCGACAACACGATGCGCCGCCGACTGTTTTCACGCACAATCTGATTCGGCCCACTGCCATCTTCAATGGTCGCTACCAATCGCAAGGGGATATAACCGGCGTGGGTTTCAATCAACAGATTACGCAACCCTTCTGCGCTGCGGTCACTGTCTTGCAAACGCATCACCACATCGGCACGGCGATTTTGATCCAACACTTGGGTCACGGTTGCGCCATTGGATAAGATTTCCAGCGCATGGTTAATACTGGCAGGGGTCGCGCCGTATTGCTGTACCTTGCTGTAATCCACTCGCACCTGTAATTGTGGAATACGCACCTGTTTTTCCAGCTGCAAATCCACCAAACCGGGAATAGCGGCCAAACGCGTTTGCAAATCGGTAGCCAGACTGCGCAAGGTATCGGTGTCATCCCCAAAGATTTTCAGGGCAATTTGGGC
>CAZCJE010000007.1:49051-63681 GCA_964498805.1 uncultured Thiothrix sp. | reverse complement strand
CCAGACTGCGCAAGGTATCGGTGTCATCCCCAAAGATTTTCAGGGCAATTTGGGCACGCACGCCGGATAGCAAATGATCCAGCCGATGGGATATCGGTTGACCAATACTGATAGAAGCCGGAATTACTGCTAGACGCTGCCGGATATCCGCTAATACCTCGGCACGCGCACGCTTAGATGGCTGCAAATCAACATCAATTTCGCTGGAATGTACACCTTCAGCATGTTCATCCAGTTCAGCCCGCCCAGTACGTCGCCCCACTTGTTTAACTTCAGGGATTTGCAACAGCAGATTTTCTACCAATGTACCAATGCGGTTGGATTCCGTCAGCGATGTACCGGGTTGTAATAACAAGCTAATAGTTAGAGTGCCTTCATTAAAAGCAGGCAAAAACGCTTTTGGAAACAAGGGAATGCTAGCCGCCGCTAATACCACCAACAGCAAGGCGATTGCCAATAACCCGCTGCTATGGCGAAACGACCAATGCAATACCTGCGTATCCAAGCGTTTTAACCCACGCACTAACGGTGAATCAGCGTGATTTTTACCCGTTAACCATGCCGAGTTACGCCCCAATAAGTAATAACACAGCACTGGAGTCACAGTAATTGCTACTAACAAGCTGGCAAGAATAGAGACAATGTAGGCAATACCTAACGGCGTAAACAAACGGCCTTCAATACCGGCAAGGAAAAACAACGGCACAAAGACCAAAATCACAATCAAGGTGGCATATACCACGCCGGAACGTACTTCGCGGGAGGCCGCCGCAATCACGGCCAAAGCAGAACGTGGTTGCACCAAAGCGGCATTCTGGCGCAAACGGCGTAAGACATTTTCCACATCCACTACCGCATCATCGACCAATTCCCCTAAAGCAATCGCCAAACCACCCAAAGTCATGGTATTTACCGACATACCAACAGCGTGAAAGACCAGCGCAGTCATTAACAAGGCTAACGGGATAGCGGTGAGGGAAATCAGCGTGGTACGTACATTCAACAAGAATAAAAACAGCACCACAACCACCATAATCGCACCATCGCGTAAGGCTTCTTGCACATTGCCAAGCGCACTGGCAATGAAATCCGCTTGTTTAAACAAAATATGATCCGCTTTGACCCCAGCCGGTAAATGCCGATTGAGTTCAGCCAGTGCGGCTTCGACTTCACGGGTCAATTGCACGGTATCGGCCTGCGGTTGCTTTTGCACCGATAGAATCACCGCCGGTTTACCCATGAAACTGGCTTCACCGCGTTTGACACCGGCCGCAAAATCCACCTTAGCCACTTGTTGCAACAGAATGGGTACACCCTGTTTATGCGCCACCACCAGATTACGCATATCGTCAAGGCGAGTAGTACGGCCAATATTACGGATTAAATATTCCTGTGCCTGCGTTTCCAGAAAACCACCACTGGTATTGGCCGCAAAGCCACTCAGCGCAGTCTGGATTTGCTGCAAACTAATCGACAGACGCTGCATATTAGCCACATCCGGGGTAATGCGGTATTGGCGCACTTCCCCCCCCATAGGAATGACCTGCGATACCCCACTAATCCCCAGTAAACGCGGACGTACCACCCAGTTAGCTAAATCGCGTACTTCCATAGGGGTTGCCGCTTTAGCCGTTCCCTTAGCGGGTGGCTCGGCGGTCATGGCAATCAGCAAAATTTCACCCATAATCGAACTGACAGGGGACATTTGCGGGGTCATTCCGGCGGGTAATTGGCTACTAACAGCCGTTAGACGTTCCGCGACCTGCTGGCGATTGCGATAAATGTCTATGCCCCAGGCAAATTCGACATACACTACCGCTAACCCTACCCCGGATACCGAACGCACCCGCGTCACGCCCCCAACTCCATTCATGGCGGTTTCTAGTGGAAAAGTGACTAATTGCTCCACCTCTTCCGGGGCCATACCGGGTGCTTCTGTCATCAATGTGACGGTGGGTTTATTCAAATCAGGCAAAACATCTACCGGCAATTGACGCAAGGTGAACAGGCCATACAGCAGCAATAATAAGGCCCCAACCAGCACAAACAGGCGGTTATGCAAACTCGCCCGAATAAGGGTATTAAACATGACCACCCCCTAACGCACTTGCGATAACAGCGCAGCACCTTGGGTCACAGCACGTATGCTATTTCCGGCAAGCCCCTCTGTTACCACGACTTGTTCGGCATTCAGTGGCTGTACTTTCACCTTGTAGGGTACAAAGCGTTCAGCCTGGGTATGCAACCACACCACCGGCTCCATCTGACTATTATTCACCACACTACTGGCGGGTAATGGAATACCTTGTACTTGCGCACGAGTCTGTACGGTAATTTTCAACGGTTGGCCAATAGCTAACGCAGACACAGCTGCTTCGCCTTTTAAGGCAGAGGGCTGAATTTGGAAACGCAAAGGTAAAGCTTGATTGCGTAATTGTTGACTGCTACCGACAAAACTCAGCGGCAAGATTTGCTCATTGATCAGTACAGAACCTTGGCTAATTTGCCCTACTAACGCGGCATCATAAGCCAATGCTTCAATTTGCAACTGATTGGGGTCAATGATTTCAAACAGCACATCACCGGCGTTGGCCTGCTGGCCGAGCGTAACATTAGTGGTACTGATAATGCCGCTGATAGGCGCGCGCAGAATTTCTGGCTGTTGGGCACGGCTGCCTTGTAATGCTTGTAAGCGGGCTTTAAGGGTATCCACGGTATTGCGCGCCGCGTCAACCTCCATTTGTGGTATCACCCCGGCAATGCTTTCCAAACGCTGGGCATTTTTTTCGGCCAAGGTTAGCTGTGAACGTAAATCTGCTAATTTGTCTTCCTGATCACCCTTATCAACATTATTCGCAGCCGGTTCTAATACTGCTATCACCTGATTTTTTTCAACCCGACTGCCTAACGTCGGAAAGCCTTGTTTAGGCGCAAGCACACGACCACTTTGAGTTGGTTGAATATGCGCCGTCGCATTGGGGTCATTAACCACAACACCATTTAAGTTAAAGCTTTGCGCTACCTTTTGCGGTTGACTAACAACAGTACGTAGCCCCAATAAATGCTGCACAGGCTTGGGAACAAACACATTACCATCGGCTAGTTTGACTGGCTTATCCTGTTCCACAGGCACAGGGGCAAGTGGTTTATTTTCTTCTGGATGATCATGATCTTCACCGCCGTGCGCAAAGGCAGGCTTGGGTAAAATCGTGGCTTCCAGCCAAAACTTCCACCAAGGCGCTGCTTCAGTAGAACTGGCCGCCGTATTGGTTGTTGGCTGCGGAATAGTCACGGCATTGCTCAGTAAATCGCTAATATCTTTAGCGATTACGGTAGCCATAATCTCATAACGCCCCGGTTTGGCTAACCAAGCCGCTTTGCCTTGTGCTACCCCATTAGCACCGGTCTTTAAGGCTAATTTCTGCCCTCGACTTTCCAGCTCAATACTGGCATTGGCCAACGGTTCGTTAGTAGCGAAATGATCTGCATACAGCGTTAACTGATCTGCCTGTAAAATACCCAGTAATTCCACATCCGGGGATTGCCATTCAAGGCGCATTCCCGTCATACCCGCAGGAGCTAAAACCGGCGCAGGTTTAGCCTCTTCTGCATGATCACTATGATCTTCTCCGCCATGAGCCCATAGGCTCGGCGGCATTAACATACCCAGCACTATACTGCCACTAAGTAGCATATTCATTGCTTTTGTCATTGTTTAAACCTGTATAGCTACGGTCGGCTTTAACAAACCGACATGCACACAACCCCCTGCTACAGGGGCATCACGTAGAACAATCAGGTTTTAAACAATCGGCGGGCGATATAGGACATCAGCACGTTCTGTCAAAACCGGCTGAATCAAGGCAGACCAAAGCTGGCTATGAGCAGGAAATGCCATAATAGGCAATTGTGGGAGGTCAAGAATAAACTGGGCATGCTGGAACTGATCACAATGGCAAGTGATCGGTTGCAGATTGGTTACTTTAAGCGTGTTTTTTTCAAGGCAACAATGATGATCACTCATGTGCATTTGGGCTGCTTGTTGCTGTACTTGCACATGTTCACACGACGACCACGCTAGGCGAATCGGTAGAAGCGCCATTAACATAATCAAACCTGTAACCATCATCTTTTTCATGCGATCATCATAAAACGCTTGTTACAGACTTGCAAATATCGGCAAAACAGTAGGTTTAAATTACGCATCCAAGCTGGTCAGTGGAATTTGCTTTTTTTCAGGCCACTGACTAATCAACATTCCAGCCAGCATGAGGCTACAGCCAAATAATTGTTTGCTGCCTACGTCTTCACCTAAAAATAACCAACCCGCGATCAAGGCAAACACAGCCTCTCCTGATAAAATCAAAGCTGCAACACTTGAGCTAACAGTACGCTGCGCGACTAGCTGTAAAGTAAAGCCTAAGCCACTGACAATAAAGCCGGAATACAATAACGGCACAGCGGCGGTTACAAAATCTGCCCAATGCGGTTGTTCTAACCATTGCGCGGTGATAATCGCCCAACAGGCAGCAACAACAAATTGCAGAATTGATAACCCAACCAAATCTTTCAAGCGAGGGGATAACCAGCCTAATGTCAGCACATGTACCGCCCAGAAAAATGAACCCAACAGTTCCAGCCAGTCGCCTTGATTAATGCTGAAATCTGGGCCAATCGATAAGTTATACAAGCCCACCACCGCTAACCCAATGCCCACCCAAGTGTATAAACGGGTTGTTTGTCCTAATAACAAACCTAACAAAGGCACAAGCACAATATAGATACTGGTGATAAAACCTGCATTGCCAGCTGTTGTGTATTGCAACCCCATCTGCTGCAAGGTAAAACCGGCAAACATCACCGTACCGGCTAATAATCCCCCTGCCCAAAATACTGTACCATATTCCACGGTTTGCTCTGTCTCGCGCCGTAAACGCTGTTGCTGATACCACCACACCGGTAACAAGGATAGGATTGCCAAGACAAAGCGCGCTGCATTGAAGCTCAAAGGCCCAAGTGTTTCCATGCCAGCCCGCTGGGCAACAAAACCACTGCCCCAAATGGCAGCAATCATTATAAGTAATAGATGCGCGAATGAAATTCTGGTCATAATGGGTCTAATACAAAATTAAGAAAGCGCCGACTCAGCACATAGTCAGACAAAAAAATTGGCTATTTTAGGCGTAGATATCGAGTACGGGCAAGATTCTTGTAAAAATTAAGCTATTTATTTTCTAGCCTATTATATGCATTAAAAGCTTGGTTATATTTAAATTGACCTAACTTTGAAAATATAAAATCTAAGTTTTCTTTTTCCTAAAAGGTAAATTATAAATTACTCAAAAATCTATATTTCATGATTAGTTAATGTTTTTTCATTCACCAACAAAAAGGCACTGGTGACAGTGCCTTTTTGTATTTAATCTGTGGTATAAATTATATAAATAAATTTTACTGTTATATAGAATGTTGTGTAGACGCTGTCCGATTCATTGCCCGACTTAATTGAGGATGCATATTAACAATATAAGTATGTTGTTCAATATGATCCCGATAAGCTTGCATAGATTTCAATAGCTGAGTATCGCGGGAATTATCAGCTTGTTGTGATAAGGCACAAGCTACAACACCAGATACATAAGTACTACCTACGATTGCGTTGCACTCTGCTTCTGTAAGATCACAAAAATCCATACAGTCTTTTAAAGTAAGCATAACTGCCTCCTAGTTTTAATTTGCACCTTAACAGTGTCTCTTCCTCTAAATTAGGGTTTATTGATCGAAACCAATGCCTCATGAGTTGTATCTTTGCTTAAAAGCATTTCTTCTGTTAAGTTGATATTTTTATTTTAAAAATTGTGTTATCAGTCAATAATTACCTACTTTTGCCCTGATAATATGAAAGTGTCTTCATAAATCCTAGCTGCAATAATTTAGAATAACACTCCTTCTATCCAGAAAAAGTAGCAGACCTTGCAAATATTTATAAAAATCTATTTCTTGGCCTGTAGATGCAGTATAACCTTGAAGACTTAAGAGTTAGAATATTTTCAGACGAGGAACCTTTAAGGGTTTACCCGATCTAAAATATATTTGAGTCTGTATAAGTGCGTCTATCCGACCCCCTATGATACGAGCTAAGATAGTGTTTTAACTACAAATTAGAACAGATGAATTCTATGCAGACTGCACAGAGCTAGGGCTATGTTATGTGCTAAGTAACCCAGATTATAAGAGTTCCCAACATGTTACACTTTCAGCAGTAGCCTTAATTTGTATAAGGAATTCAACGACTACATGATTACCGATGAAGTTTGTTAGTCAACCCTAATTAAAAAGCTCTTATACACTAGGCATAAGAGCCTTCATTCACTTTTCAGTGTTTATTATTCACTCACGGTTGCATTAGCACTTGCTGTGTCAGTACTACCGATGAATTTATAGACAACTGCGCCTAATAAAGCACCTGCAATAGGCGCTACCCAGAATAACCACAGTTGTGCTAGCGCCCAATCACCAACAAAGATAGCCACGCCAGTACTACGCGCCGGATTGACTGAGGTATTGGTTACCGGAATGCTGATTAAATGGATCAAAGTCAAACACAAACCAATAGCAATAGGAGCAAAACCTTTTGGTGCGCGTGCATCAGTGGCACCTAAAATCACCACTAGGAACATCATGGTCATGACGATTTCAGTAACCAGTGCGGCTACTAATGAGTAACCACCTGGTGAGTGGGTGTCATAACCGTTGGAAGCAAAACCAGCAGCCACGTCAAAACCAGCTTTGCCACTGGCAATTACGTACAACACGCCCCCAGCTACAATAGCCCCAGCCACTTGGGAAATAATATAAGGTAAGAGTTCTTTGGCGGAAAAACGGCCACCAGCCCACAGGCCAATGGAAACAGCCGGATTCAGGTGACAACCTGAAATGTGACCAATGGCATACGCCATCGTCAGAACCGTTAAACCAAATGCCAATGATACGCCTAATAGACCAATACCCACATCAGGAAAAGCGGCAGCTAATACGGCACTACCGCATCCGCCGAGCACTAACCAAAAGGTCCCAAAAAATTCTGCAACATACTTTTGCATAGGATTTTCCTTGAGTTATCTCATTACTATTATTCGTTATTAACACTTGAACTAGTACGCAGGAATAGATAGAAAGAAGCCCATTTTATTCAAAATTGTTAATAACGGCGTCAATTGTAACCCAAAATGATAATAATATGTGCACCAGCCAGCGGAATAATTAGACCGCAGGCCGGAAAATGACTCTATAAAAATAAAATATATTGATTTTTAAAGATTATTTTTAATTATTAAATTTACTTTTCAGACGACAATGCTTGTAAGCGCAAGAGCATAAGCCGTACAGCCTCCCGACGTAGCTCATCTTTGATAAGATTTTCCTCTTCAGCAGTGCCTAACACATACTTGCCATCGTAGACCTGTGAACGCTCGGCATGTACCGAGCGTGCAAGGCTTTGTGGTAAGCGTTGGCTACTCACTTTGAAGTCCACATCAATCCAGTGATTGAACTCACGCACTTGTCGGGTGGAGGAATAGCCTGTGACCGAGCGGTTTTCACGCAAACTTACCAGCTCCAAAGTCAAACCCGCCTCTGCTGACTGTTTTTTGACAACAGCCCCGGCATCTTCCAAACCATCTAACAAAGCCATACCAAAATCACTACGTAGATCAACCCCTTGTAGATAAACACCTTGCTGGGCAATCAATGGCAATGGTTTTTCACCACGCAAATGGAAAGACTCACCGCTACAAGCCGTTAATAATCCCATGACCAGCAAAAGCGTTATCAACAATTTCATAAAGTTGCCACAATATTCACTAAACGTCCCTTAACCACGATTACTTTCTGAATAGTGGCGTTTTCGGTAAATTTCTGTACATTTTCATTCGCCAAAGCCGCCGCTTTAATGGCCTCTTCACTATCGCTAGCATTTACCACCACTTTACCGCGTACCTTGCCATTGACTTGCACAATCAGTTCGAGAGTATTTTGTACCAATGCCTTTTCATCGACCTCTGGCCATGATGTTTCAATCACTGCATCCTGATAACCCAATGCCCGCCACAGTTCATGGCAAATATGCGGGGTAATCGGTGCTAGCATTAACACCACCTTTTCCAGTGCTTCCTGTCGTACCGCTCGACCTTGCACACTAGCATCATTGAAACGGCCAATTTCATTCAATAATTCCATATTAGCCGCTAAAGCAGTATTAAACGTATGACGTCGTGCCATATCATCCCCAACCTTTTGCAAGGTCTGATGCACTTTACGCCGTAATGCTTTCTGATTTTCATCTAAAGCCGCTGAATTGACCGCTTCAGTTGCCCCAGCAGCAACATGTTCAAACACCTGCTTCCACAGACGGCGCAGGAAACGTTGAGCACCTTCCACACCAGAATCTGACCATTCCATGCTTTGATCGGGTGGAGCCGCAAACATAGAGAACAGACGCAAAGTATCCGCACCATAACGGTCAATCATCTCTTGCGGATCAACGCCATTATTTTTGGATTTGGACATTTTAGTTACACCACCGGGTATAACCGCCTGACCATCCGCTAATAAGGTCGCCCCAATGACACGAGCTTTATCATCTCGTTCAACATTAACGGCACTAGGTGGGAACCAATCCTGACCACCGCCTTCACGCTCACGATAGAAGGTTTCTGCCAATACCATGCCTTGGGTTAACAAGTTAGTGAATGGTTCATCAGAATCCACTAAACCGGAATCACGCATCAACTTATGGAAGAAACGGGAGTACAACAGGTGCAAAATCGCATGCTCAATCCCACCGATGTATTGATCCACTGGCAACCAATAATTAGCACGCTCATCCAGCATAACATTTTGGCTATCCGGGCAAGCATAACGGGCGTAATACCAAGAAGATTCAAAGAAGGTATCAAACGTGTCGGTTTCACGAGTGGCTGGCTTACCGCAGCAGGGGCAAATGGTTTGATAAAATTCCGGCATACGCTTGATAGGTGAACCGCCGGTTTCATCAAAGGTCACATCTTCTGGCAATACTACGGGCAAATCCTTTTCCGGTACGGGTACTGCACCACAATCATCGCAGTAAATAATCGGGATAGGGCAACCCCAATAGCGCTGACGAGAAACACCCCAATCACGCAGACGGAAATTCACCCGCCGACGGCCTTTGCCTTGTGCGGTCAATCCATTGGCAATAGCATCAAAAGCCGCCTCAGAACTTAAACCCGTAAACTCCCCCGAGTTAACCAACACGCCTTTTTCGGTGAAAGCACCGGCATTCAAATCAATCGCTTGACCATCAACCGGCGCAATCACTTGTTTAATTGGCAATTGGTAAGCTTTGGCAAACTCCCAGTCACGCTGGTCATGGGCAGGTACTGCCATCACCGCACCCGAGCCATAGGACATCAAGACAAAGTTAGCGACCATAATTGGCACAGACTCACCCGTCACCGGATGCAAAGCGGTTTTACCGGTAGCAAAGCCTTTTTTCTCTAAGGTAGCCATATCGGCTTCGGCTACTTTGACCTGTTTACACTCTTCAATAAAGGCAGCCAAAGCGGGATTGTTTTCCGCTACTTTTAAGGCTAATGGATGCTGAGCCGCAATCGCCACATAAGTAACACCCATCAGGGTATCCGGACGGGTAGTAAAGACTGTCAAGCCTTGAGCAGAACCCAATAAGCCGAATTCCAGTTCTACCCCTTCAGAACGGCCAATCCAGTTTTCCTGCATAGTGCGAACTTGCTGTGGCCAACCCGGCATTTTGCCGATTTCATCCAGCAATTCATCCGCATAAGCCGTGATTTTCAGGAACCATTGATCAATTTCACGTTGCTCAATCAGCGCCCCGGAACGCCAGCCACGCCCATCAATCACTTGCTCATTGGCCAATACGGTCTGGTCGACCGGGTCCCAGTTCACGGTGGATTTCTTGCGATACACCAAGCCTTTTTCATACAACTGGGTAAAAAACCACTGTTCCCAGCGATAGTATTCGGGCTTACAGGTGGCAATTTCCCGCGACCAGTCAATACCCAGCCCCATGGATTTTAACTGACCACGCATGTAATCAATATTTTTGTAAGTCCAGTTGGCTGGTGCGGTATTGTTTTTAATCGCTGCATTTTCAGCAGGCAGACCAAATGCATCCCACCCCATAGGTTGCAAGACATTTTTGCCTTGCATACGTTGGAAACGGGCAATGACATCGCCAATGGTGTAATTACGCACATGTCCCATATGCAGTACACCACTGGGATAGGGGAACATGGATAAGCAATAGTATTTTTCCTTATCCGGGTCTTCCGTCACCTCAAAAGTACGATTCTGCTCCCAGAATTGTTGTACTTCTGGCTCGATGGTTTTGTGGTTGTACTGTTCCTGCATGGTTGTCATGGGTAAAACCGCTTCAAAATAGCTGATTATTAAAGGTGCGAAGCATACAAAGGCTGTTGCCTTATTGCCAGTCACTTACCGATCAAGTCCTAAATTATAAGTGATTATTTGCTAGAAAAGGGCAGGCAATGCTTATTAGGTTATGCTTAGGTAGATTAAGCTTAAGGAAGGAATAATTTTCCTTCCTTACTTTATGGCAAACGCTTATTTACGGGATTTGGCAAAAGCCGCCGCTAATGCATCACTCATGGCTGAATTAGCCGCAGGTGCACTTTCTTTGAGCGGTTTTTTCGCTGCGGGAGCAGACTTGTGCCCACCCGAACGTGTATCCGGTTTACGCTCTGACTTAGCCGCTTGCGAATTAGGATTAGCCGAACGACGCTCGTAACGGTCTTCGAACTTACGCTCTTCTCGCCGGGCGGGTCTAGGTGCCTGTTCAGCCGACTGATTAGCAGCCGCAGGAGCCTCCAAACGCATAGTCAGGGAAATGCGCTTACGTTGCACATCGACTTCTTCCACACGCACTTTAACCACATCACCGGTTTTGACCACTTCACGCGGGTCTTTGACAAATTTATTCGCCAATTGCGACACATGCACCAAACCATCTTGATGCACACCAATATCCACAAACGCGCCAAAATTCGCCACATTGGTGACAACGCCTTCTAACACCATACCGACTTGCAGATCCGCTACTTCATTCACACCTTCGCGGAACGTAGCAGTAACGAATTCAGGACGCGGGTCACGACCTGGTTTTTCCAGCTCAGCAAGAATGTCGCGAATAGTCGGCAAACCAAATTGGTCGGTTACATAATCGTTGGGGTTAAGTTGACGAACCAATGCGCTATTACCCACCATTTCCTGCAAGGGATGACGATTGACCGCCGCAATCTGTTCGACCAAGGTATAAGCTTCCGGATGCACCGCAGAGGCATCTAATGGGTGCTCACCATCGCGAATACGCAAGAAACCCGCCGCTTGTTCAAAGGTTTTGGCCCCTAAACGCGACACCTTCTTCAATTGATTGCGATTACGAAACGCGCCATTGTCATTGCGGAACTGCACAATATTATCGGCAATACCCTGATTCAACCCTGAAACCCGTGCGAGCAAGGGAGCAGAAGCCATGTTTACATCGACTCCTACCGCATTAACGCAATCCTCGACCACCGCATCCAGTGTGCGGGCTAATTCAGTCTGATTCACATCATGCTGATATTGCCCTACCCCTATGGATTTCGGTTCAATTTTTACCAATTCCGCCAGTGGGTCTTGCAAACGACGGGCAATAGAGACTGCGCCACGGATCGATACATCCAGCCCTGGGAATTCCTTGGCCGCTGTTTCAGAGGCGGAATAGACTGAAGCACCGGCTTCTGAAACTACCACTTTAGTTAGTTTCAATTCTGGATGACGCTTGATTAAATCAGCCGCTAGCTGATCGGTTTCACGCGAAGCCGTACCATTGCCAATACTAATAAGCTCTACCTTGTGTTTGACACAAATATCAGCCAGCACCGCAATAGATTGATCCCATTGCTTTTTAGGCGCATGCGGGTAAATCGTAGCAAAATCGACCAGCTTACCGGTGTCATCCACCACCGCCACTTTAACCCCAGTACGCAAACCCGGATCCAAACCCATTGTAGGACGCGCTCCAACCGGAGCCGCTAGTAACAAATCCTTGAGATTGGTCGCAAATACACGAATAGCTTCATTTTCAGACTGTTCGCGCTGACGTAGATTCAAATCTGTGCTCAGGCGAGCATGCAATTTGACTTTCCATGCCCAGCGTACCGTATCCAGCAACCAACGATCCGCAGCCCGCCCTTGGTCCCGAATATTAAAGGCAAGCGCCATTTTTTCTTCACACGGATGCGTTCCACCTTCTACTACTGGCACATCCAGTTTCAGATCAAGAATGCCTTCATTACGCCCCCGGAACAAAGCCAAGGCACGATGAGAAGGAATCTTGTGCAAGGTTTCACTGTAAGCAAAATAATCGGTAAATTTCTGCCCTTCTTCTTCCTTGCCAGATACTACGGTAGACTCTAGTACCGCTTGATCCCACAAATATTCACGCAACGAACCGACCAACTCAGGATTTTCCGCGAAATTTTCCATGAGAATTTGGCGCGCCCCTTCTAGTACAGCTTTGGTATCCACAAACTCCAACTCTGGGTTAAGGTACTTACCTGCTTCTGTTTCCGGGTTAAGGGTTGGATCAGCTAGTAATGCTTCAGCCAAGGGTTGAATACCGGCTTCACGCGCAATCTGGGCTTTAGTGCGACGCTTAGGTTTATAAGGCAGATAAATATCTTCCAGTGCCGTGCGGGTTTGCGCGTCATTGACCTGCTGTTCCAATTCAGGCGTTAGCTTGCCCTGTTCGCGAATGGAATTAAGCACGGTCAAACGACGACTTTCCAGTTCACGCAAGCTGCCTAAACGGGTTTCCAGGTAACGCAATTGGGTATCATCTAGCCCACCGGTCTTTTCCTTACGGTAACGGGCGATAAAAGGAACCGTGGAACCTTCGTCCAATAATTCTACAGCAGCAGCCACCTGCTTCTCTTGAACCGCCAGCTCCTTAGCGATACGAGAAAGAATACTTTGCATACAAAACTCATTGTTGTGATGAATGCCTGCATCATAGCAAAGCCGTTTAGAGGATCAAAACAATTACAATTAATTTATTTTATAATTATATTCATAAAATTTTATGGTAAATCATGTCGATTAATTTTATTAATATAGGTTAAGATTATTCATCTTTTTTGTAGGCAGCCAATATTGATAAACCAGCGTGATGATTATCACAGCGGAAAATGGTGACCATTGCCATAATATGTTCACTTAATAAGCAATTCCACAGAATGAACCCTTACAAGGTCATAGCAATTTAAATTACTGAATTGTTGGTAAATTGTTTAATTTAATCGATCCAAAATAAATAATTTTTATTAATGTTTGCGACATTTTCACAAGGGTCTAAGTTATGGGTGTGCATTTAAATCTTGCTGCAATCGCCGATTGCAATATTGAGGTTCTACTAGAAAAACCGAGGCTTATATGGTCAGTGATTTCTAACGATACACAAACTGCTAACAATAAACTGGCAAAAAGCAGTCCTTCCTCTAGCACAGGGGAATTCCAACCCGTGCCTGCTTTATTGCCTGAAACTTACCGTTTGCAGGAAACTTTAGGCGAATATTGGCATATGATTCACTATCTGATGTGTAAAGAAGTCTGGAACGGTACGATGCCAGAAGCCTTTTTACTCAATGGTGGTACCTATGTCGGCGATATTGATATGGGCTATGGTCCGGCACGTGTGTTCGATGCAGAAGAAGTTAAAGTCATTACCCAAGCTATTCTTGATAGAACACCAGCCGATTTAGCGAAAAACTTTGATGCACCGCGCATGATGGATTTTGATATCTATCCAGGTTTTTGGGATGACGATAAATTCATGCTTGATATTTGTCTGCAACGCTTCAAAGCTTTACAACATTTCCTGCGCCATGCGGTAGAAGATGAGCGGGGTTTGGTGGTTTATTTAACCCAGCAAACTACCCACTAACCCCTATACAGCCCCATGTAAGTGGGGCTGCTACCTCCAACCAGTATCAGAACTAAGGCTGGCTAATCATTTTTAGCCATAATTAGACCCAACCGATTGCGCGCGTACATATAGTACATCAGCGGAATCAGTACTAAGGTCAAAAGCGTTGATACCAAAATACCAAAAATCAGCGAGACGGCCAGCCCACCAAAGATAGGGTCATCAATAATGAAAAATGCCCCTACCATGGCTGCTAAAGCCGTCAAAGCAATCGGTTTAGCCCGTACAGCACTAGAATTGATAACCGCATCTTTAAGCGGCATGCCAGCACGCACCTGTTCATTAATGAAATCCACTAACAAGATAGAGTTACGCACAATAATCCCCGCTAGAGCGATCATGCCAATCATGGAAGTAGCGGTAAATTGCGCCCCCAATAAGGCATGACCTGGCATAACCCCAATAATAGTCAGCGGAATGGGCGACATAATGACTAAAGGCACCATATAGGAACGGAACTGCGCCACAATCAGCAAGAAAATCAAAATCATGCCCACACCATACGCAATCCCCATATCACGGAAGGTTTCATAGGTAACTTGCCATTCGCCATCCCATT
>CAZCJE010000007.1:42639-48951 GCA_964498805.1 uncultured Thiothrix sp. | reverse complement strand
GCAATCCCCATATCACGGAAGGTTTCATAGGTAACTTGCCATTCGCCATCCCATTTCATGCCATAGAGGTACGGATCATCCGGTTGGGCGGTGAAATATTGCTTAATTTCATTGCCATAAACCGACAAATCCTTAATACCGGCAAAGATTTCAAACATGCCATACAAAGGGCTATCGGTCTTGCCTGCCATATCCCCCATCACATACACCACTGGCAATAAATCCTTGTGCTGGATGGAATATTCACGGGTAGTTTCCTTGACGCTCACCAATTCCGACATGGGCACTAAATCACCGGATTGACTACGTACCCGCAGGGCTAGCACTGAATCTATTTTGTTTTTCAGGGCGACCGGAAATTCAACACGGATAGGTACGGCATATTTAATACCTTTACCATGCAGAAACACTACATCTTCGCCACGCAGTACGGTATCAATCGCTGCCGCAATCGTATCCTGAGAGACACCCAACAAGGCCGCTTTACCGCGATCCACTTGTACCACTAAGCGTTTCTGACCAGCCTCAACACTGTCATCAACATCAACAATATCCGGCGTCTTTTCAAACACCCCCCGGATTTGCTTAGCAACATTGATTTGCCCCGGATAATCCAACCCATAGACTTCGGCGACAATTGGCGACATCACGGGCGGGCCGGGCGGCACTTCCACGACTTTGACACTACCATGGTATTTATTGGCAATTTCCTGCAAGGCAGGTCGTACTGATAAAGCAATCACGTGGCTTTGTTTATCACGCGCATGGGCATCGGTGAGGTTTACTTGAATATCGCCAACGTTTGCCCCTTCACGCAGGTAATACTGACGCACTAAACCATTAAAGTTAATCGGCGCGGCTGTACCGGCGTAAATCTGGTAATCGGTGACATCCTTAACCGTACCGAGATAATCCGACATTTCATTTAAGACGCGCGATGTTTGTTCCAGCGAAGTGCCTTCAGGCATATCCAGTATCACTTGGAATTCGGATTTGTTATCGAATGGCAGCATTTTCAATACCACCAGCTTAAACACCGCCAGCGATGCCGAGAGCACAATCAATAAGGTAATAACAGTAAACAAACCTACACGCCGACGCCCCCCTTTCTTGTCATCCAGAAACGGCGACATAACGCGACTAAATAGCCCATGCAATTTGCTGTTGTCTTCATGATGATGTGTGAAATCGACCTTTGCCAACATTTTGCCCGTCATCCATGGAGTCACTACATACGCAACTGCCAAGGAAATCAGCATACCCATACTGGCATTAATCGGAATCGGCGACATATAAGGCCCCATTAACCCGGATACAAACGCCATAGGCAGTAACGCAGCAATAACCGTAAATGTTGCCAAAATAGTAGGGCCACCAACTTCATCTACCGCAGCAGGAATAACATCCAACAAGCGTTTATTGCCTTGTTGCATATGCCGATGAATGTTTTCCACCACCACAATTGCATCATCAACCAGAATCCCAATAGAGAAGATAAGCGCAAACAGCGACACACGATTGAGGGTAAAACCATAAGCCCAGGAAGCAAATAGCGTCACCGCCAAGGTGATCACCACCGCCGCACCTACAATTAAGGCTTCGCGCCACCCTAAAGCCAGCCAGATCAGTAAAACAACCGCAATGGTTTCAATAATCAGCTTATGAATCAGCTTCTCAGATTTAGCTTGTGCCGTTTCACCATAGTTACGGGTGACAGTGACATTGACACCTTCTGGTACAAAGGTACCGCGCAGCTTTTCAAAGCGGTCAATCACATTATTGGCAATATCCACCGCATTAGTACCCGGTTGCTTAGCAACAGCAATAGTGACGGCTGGGGTGCGAATATTTGAACTTAAACCTTTGTGCGCAGCAGCCACACCGGTACCAAAGCTCACGTAAGCTTCTGGGGAATCGGCAGTACGTTTGACTTCGGCTACATCCTTAAGGAATACCGGTTTGCCATCAAACACACCCACCATCAGGTCACCGACTTCACTGGCATCCATTAAGAAAGTCCCGGCCTGAACCTGAATTTCCTCATTATTATTCACCAATGAAACCGCATCACGCGCCGAATTGCTGGCCTGTAAAGCCATACGCAGATCGGCAATAGAAATACCATGCCCAGCTAATTTGTCCGCATCCAATAATACATGCACAACTTGTTGTGGCCCGCCTATGGTGTAAATATCGCGTGAGCCGGGGACACGTTTAAGCTCAGCCTCAATCGCATGGGCAACCTGATTCAGTTCAAACGCACCGCGTTTTTGATCTTCCGTCCACAAGGTCAGCGCCACAATGGGCACATCATCAATACCTTTGGGTTTAACCAGTGGCGTTCCTACCCCTAAATTGCGGGGTAACCAATCCTGATTAGAAGAAATCTTGTTATACAGGCGCACTAAAGCAGCGGTACGATCTTCACCAACCTTATATTGCACAGTCAGGATCGACATACCCGGCATAGAAGTGGAATAGATGTGTTCAAGACCTTCAATTTCTGACAACACTTGTTCGGCGGGGGTACTAACCAGACTTTCTACCTGTTCAGCACTCGCCCCTGGAAAGGGCACAAATACATTGGCAAAGGTAACATTGATTTGCGGGTCTTCTTCACGCGGGGTCACCATGACCGCAAATAACCCCAACAATAGCCCCACTAAGGCTAATAGTGGGGTTATTTCAGTGGTCAAAAACTGCTTAGCAATACGCCCGGAAATACCCATTTTGCTCTCATTCATGCGCTTTTGCCTCGGCTGTTGGCGTGGACTGCTGCTTGAGGTAAATAGCCGCCTGTACTGGATCTAAAGCAATGGTTTCGCCAGCATCTAAACCTGCCAAAATACTGATATTTTCATTATCAAGCTTGCGGCCTAGGCGCACTTGACGCAAAGAAGGCTGACCTTCTTTATTAATGACATACACACCAATGACTTCGCTGCGTACTACTACAGCCTTTTCCGGTACACTGACCACACCGGCCTGATTGCCAATCACAAAACCAACTTTGACAAACATACCAGGGAACAAATCCTGCACACCATTATCCAGTTCAATGCGCACCCGGAAAGCATTGGTTTTAGGGTCAGCATACGGGAAGAAAGTCAGGGATTTAACTGGCAATGCTTGCTCAGAGCCATCGCGCAATACCACCGCCTTCTTTTCTTTACGCACTTGTGCAATCAAGCGTTGTGGCACTTCCACTACTACGCGCATTTCATCCAATGAAATGCCACTCATAATAGGAGTACCAGGATTAACCGCCTCACCTAGTTCAACATGGCGTTTAGTCACAATGCCCGCATAAGGGGCAATCAAAGTGGTATAACCAAGTTGTTCACCGGCTTGAGTGACTTGCGCAGTGGCTGCATCCATTTTGGCTTGAGCGGCATGAACGCGCGCTTCGGCTGCTTTCAAACTAGCCTCCGCATTATCGTATTCGGCTTTAGGCACTAAGCGTTTGGCATAAATCTCACTGGCACGCTTAAATGCCGCCTGAGCTTCCACATAACGGGCTTGAGCTTCGTTATAGCTAGCGCGTGCTTCACTTTGAGCAGCTTCTGCTTGTTGGACACCAGCTTGCTGATTTTTGGACTTGATGCGGGCAACCACCTTGCCTTTTTCGACATAATCGTCCACATCATAAAACAGTTTTTCAATGACACCGCTGGTTTGTGAGGACAAGGTACCCTGATTAACCGCTTCGACGTGGCCATCCAGAAAATGTAGTTCCGGTGTACCCACCGCACTGGCTTGCACCGTTTGCAAGGCTGGTTTGGTTTGTTTGGCAGTGGTCGGCGGCGGCTCCGCCTGACTACAGGCTACCAGCGTAGACAATCCGACGACCAGTAACCACGGGAATAAATGTTTCATGGCATACTTTCCTTAACCCAGATGAAGTTCGAACAACCTAGAGAAGAATATTAGAATAAACTAATATTCTTGTGAATAACAAACCCACTAACAAGGTGAATTCATGAAAAAATTATTGTTTATTCCCGCTGCTTTTATGGTTGCCATTAGCTTGCAACAACCAGCTCAAGCAGAGATGTACAAGTGGACAGATAAAAAGGGTGAAATTCACTACACGCAAACCCCGCCACCCGCTGATACCCAAAGCAAAAACATTGAAGATGATATCCGTCTTTCTACCGGCAAGTTAGGTACTGTTGCACCGACTATGGCGAAAGGTGAAAAGAAGTCAGCTATGGAAGAAGCGCGTGAACAAGGCAAAAAAAGTGAAGCAGAACATCAAGATTATTGCGCTAATCAGGCTAATGCGTTGAAACAATTGACAGCCAATGCTCTGGTCACTGTCAAAGATGACAAAGGCGAACCTCATATTCTGACAGCAGAAGAAAAAGCCAACAAAGTAAAAGAGATTGAGGCCTCTATTCAAAAGATTTGCCGCCCGGAAATGTTTAATAAAACCAGCGAAAATGCTGCAGATAAAACAGAAGTGGGCAAAACCACCAGCGCAACACCTGCTGGAAAAAATATGACTGGTATGGCTGGAAATACCAACGACAAACCTTTAAGCACGGATCAGCTAGTGGATTCTATCAGCACGCAAGCTCCGGCTGCCAAGTAAGGGTTTCTAAAAACCGCAGAGCGCCTTTATAATCTAACGTTTTGCTGACTGGATTTAAGGCAACATCATGCGAGTATCCCGATTCCCTATTTCGACCCTGCGTGAAACACCAGCAGACGCAGAAATTATTAGCCATCAACTGATGTTGCGTGCCGGGCTCATTCGCCGTTTGGCATCCGGTTTATACACTTGGATGCCTTATGGGCTGCGGGTATTGCGCAAGGTTGAAGCGATTGTACGCGAAGAAATGAATAATGCCGGTGCCATTGAAGTATTGATGCCATCCGTACAACCGGCAGAGTTGTGGCAAGAATCTGGCCGTTGGGAAAAATACGGTTATGAATTATTACGTCTTAAGGATCGTCATCAGCGTGATTTCTGCTATGGCCCAACTCACGAAGAAATCATTACCGATTATGCTCGTAAAGAACTGAGCAGCTACAAACAGTTGCCGATTAACTTTTACCAAATCCAGACCAAATTCCGCGATGAAGTACGCCCGCGTTTTGGCGTAATGCGGGCGCGGGAATTTTTAATGAAAGATGCGTACTCTTTCCATCTGTCACAGGAATCTTTACAGGAAACCTATGACACTATGTATGGTGCCTATTCACGTATTTTTGAGCGTTTAGGGTTGGATTTCCGCGCAGTACAGGCGGATACCGGTTCTATCGGTGGTAATGCCTCCCACGAATTCCATGTATTAGCTGAATCCGGTGAAGATGCCATTGCTTTTGCCAGTGGTAGTCATTATGCCGCTAATATTGAACTAGCCGAGGCGGTTGCCTTAATCACAGAACGGGCAACTCCTACTGAAACTATGCGCGAAGTGGATACACCCAAGGCCAAAACCATTGAAGAGCTGGTAACACAATTTGGTTTGCCAATTGAAAAAACTGTCAAAACCCTGATTGTGGCGGCGTCAGATGAAGTAGAGGCTGATTTTATCGCCCTGTTAGTACGGGGTGATCATAACCTGAATGAAATCAAGGCAGAAAAATTGCCACAGGTTGCCTCACCTTTGCGTTTTGCTCGTGAAGATGAAATCCGCGCCATTATCGGTGCTGGTCCTGGTTCTTTAGGCCCGGTTAATCTACCTCTGCCTGTTATTGTTGATCGTACAGTTGCCAATATGAGTGACTTCAGCGCCGGTGCTAATAGTGATGGTAAGCACTATTTCGGTATCAACTGGGAGCGCGATGTCGCACTGCCAGAAGTGGCTGATTTGCGTAGTGTAGGGGCGGGTGATCCTAGCCCAGATGGTCAAGGCACTTTGTCGATTGTGCGTGGTATTGAAGTTGGGCATATCTTCCAGCTTGGCAAAAAATATTCTGAAGCCATGAATGCCACCGTCCTGGATGAAAGCGGCCGTGCCCAAGTCATGACCATGGGTTGCTATGGCATTGGCGTATCACGGGTAGTAGCAGCAGCGATTGAACAAAATAATGATGAGTCTGGTATTCGCTGGCCACGGGCTATTGCGCCATTTGAAGTGGTGATCGCACCTTTAAATATGCAAAAATCTCCAGCGGTTGCGGCTAAAGCTGAACAGCTTTACAGCGATTTGAAAAAAGTCGGGATTGATGTCTTGCTGGATGACCGCCCACTGCGTCCGGGTGCCATGTTTGCTGACCATGAACTATTAGGTATTCCCCACCGCATTGTGGTATCTGATCGTGGTTTGCAAGCGGGTGAACTGGAATACAAAGCACGCGCTG
>CAZCJE010000007.1:31949-42539 GCA_964498805.1 uncultured Thiothrix sp. | reverse complement strand
TACTTATTACTATTTTTATTCTGCTATACGTTAGATGCCAATTAATAGGGTTAAATATACTTAAAATACCCACAGATCAATACAATTCACCCTAATGAATCTATTGGTAAAAAAGCAGGCTTAAACCGTTTGTAAACCCTGTTTTAGGGATTAGGGGCACTCGGTGGGGTAGCAGCTGGAGCGGCTTGTTGCTGCTGGGCTTGATAGGCTTCGGCCATTTTGATGTGGTTATAGCTGGAAAAAATACCCATGATGATAATGACAATAGAGGCTACAAAGGTATAAATCATAGCGGGGTCTTTTTTGCTAATACGCCCGGTTGATGCAATATAGCTAATCAGAGCTAATATACCCACGCCAATTAATAAGATGGGGTTTTTATAGAAAAAAGCCGCATAATCCATAATCGTCCTCTCAACTACATAAAAAACGCCAGTTTAGCAAATAACAGGCGCAGCGCATGCACACAAAATCAAATCAGTATGATTGCTCTGCCTCCATCCCCTTAGTACCATGACAATTTTTTATCATTTACTTGTGAGGAATAAAGGCCAGTATGCAACGATTACTGCTTGCCTTAAGTGTAGTTATTTTAGGATTACCTGCGATTGCCCAAGCCGATAGCTGGACAGGCGAAGACAAATACCTGCATTTTACTGTTTCTGCTGGCCTTGGCGCGGCCGCTTATACACAAACCCATAATCGCTCAAAAGCTTTCGCCTGGGCCATGTTGCCGGGTGTATTGAAAGAAATCGCCGATAGCCAAACCGATGGCAATAACTTTAGCGGCAAAGATTTGGCGTGGGATGCATTGGGTGCTTTTAGTGGCGTACAAGCTAGCCATTGGTATTTCAGTGCCAACCGGCTAACCTACGTTCATCATTTCTAACTAACCTTGCCTTATGTTTGAAACCATTTTGCATATTCTGGGAATTCTCTTTCCCTTGTTTGCCTGTGCGGGGCTTGGGTACGCTTATGGGTATCGCTATCGCCCGGATATGGCAGTGATTAATCACCTGAATATGCAAATTTTCGCGCCTTTTCTGGTGTTATGGGCGCTATTGGATAAGCCTTTTGATGTGCTGAATTATCGTGACTTAGCAATTGGTGGTAGTGTCGTTATTTTAGCGCCGGGGTTGTTATTACTGCCGTTGGTAAAAGCCTGCAAGATTAACCCTAAAACCTTTTTACCACCGATGATGTTCAATA
The DNA here is from genome assembly GCA_964498805.1 of uncultured Thiothrix sp. Lineage (GTDB taxonomy): Bacteria > Pseudomonadota > Gammaproteobacteria > Thiotrichales > Thiotrichaceae > Thiothrix. The sequence continues at coordinate 41,330 of CAZCJE010000007.1, read as the reverse complement.
ATTCCGGCAATATGGGCATACCGCTAGCGCTATTTGCATTTGGGCAACAGGCTTTGCAAGCGGCAGTGGTGTTATTCATGATTGAAATGGTGCTACATCTAACAGTGGGGCTATTTATGCTAGATCATAAAACCCGCCCCTCAGCCTTGTTAAAGATGCCTATGATTCAAGCCACACTCGTGGGATTGCTGTTAAGTCATTGGCATATAACCTTGCCTGAAGCTTTGACCAATACCATCAAACTCTTAGGGCAAGTCTCGATTCCCTTATTGCTGTTTTCATTAGGGGTGCGTCTGCTGGACATCAATTTGCATGACTGGAAACTGGGTTTGCTCGGGGCTATTGCTGGGCCAGCGGCCAGTCTAATCGGTGTGTTCTTGGTAATACCACTACTGGATTTGGATGCCAACCAATATGCCCAACTGTTGATTTTTGCTGCCCTACCACCAGCCGTAATGAATGTGCTGATTGCCGAACAATACCAACAGGAACCGCAACGGGTAGCCTCCATTGTCTTACTAGGCAATCTAGCCAGCGTGGTGATTATGCCGATAATCTTGTGGTTTGCTCTGCCGCATACTTAAAGCTTTTGCAGATAAACCGTCCCACCGATGGAACGCATTTGGCGCAAAATGCGATTTTGGCGGGCGCGAATATAACCAGATGGTTTAACCACGCTAAAACGCTCAGGTGCTGGCAATACCGCTGCCAGCAAAGCTGCATCCACCTGACGAAGTTTGCTAACCGGTTTGCGTAACAAATTGTGACTGGCAGCACCAACGCCGTAATCGGCTTTGCTGAATTGAGCAATATTAAGATAAACCTCGAGAATGCGTTCTTTTGGCCAGAAAATCTCAATTAAGCCAGCAATCCCCCATTCCAAGCCTTTGCGGATATAACTGCGCCCTGACCATAAGAATAAGTTTTTAGCTAATTGTTGGGTAATAGTACTGCCGCCGCCAGTGGTACCACCGTGCATTTCGGCATTAATGGCTGCCGTGGTCGCTTCCACATCGATCCCCCAATGCTCAGCAAAACGCTGGTCTTCTGAGGCAATCACCGCCAATTGCATAGCACGGGGAATTTCGTCAAGGCTGACCCATTCGTGACGCACAAACGGTACATCATCATTAAATAGTGCCGACACATTCTGCTGTAACATAAAAGCAGAAGTCGGTACTGGCACAAAGCGGAATATCAATAAATAGGCACACAGGGCAAGCAATAACCCAATCGGAATACGCCATAGCAACGGCATCCGCTTATTCACCATAACGACTCGTACAGTTTCATTCACTTTCATAATCGGCGCATTATGTCATAACAAATCCACATTCGTGAGATACATGCTAACATCTTCGCTTTTATTAAGATCAAGAATTATCACATGACGGCAGCATTGGATATTCAAGGCTTGCGCAAGACCTATGACAATGGCGTTACCGCCTTGAAAGGAATTGACCTACGGGTAGAGCAAGGCGACTTTTTTGCCCTACTCGGAGCCAACGGCGCAGGTAAGTCCACGACTATTGGCATTATCAGTTCATTAGTTAATAAAACCGAGGGCAAGGTTAGCATCTTTGGCTATGACCTTGACACCCAACGTAGCCTAGCAAAAGCCCAGATTGGCCTAGTCCCGCAAGAATTCAACTTCAATATTTTTGAGCCACTGGTGGAGATTATTGTTAATCAGGGCGGCTTTTATGGCATAGCGCGTCCTGAAGCGTTTGAACGTGCTGAGTATCTATTAAACCAATTAGGCTTATGGGCAAAACGCCGCGATCAGGCCAAAAGTTTGTCCGGTGGTATGAAGCGCCGCTTGATGATTGCGCGTGCCTTGATTCATAGTCCACGCCTGTTGATTTTAGATGAACCGACCGCTGGGGTGGATATTGAAATTCGCCGCTCTATGTGGGAATTTATGACTCGCCTCAATGCTGACGGCACCACCATTATTCTCACCACGCATTATTTGGAAGAAGCCGAAAGCCTGTGCCGGAATATTGGCATTATCGACGGTGGCGAACTGATTGAACATACCAGCATGAAGCAGCTATTGAATCGGCTAGATACTGAAACCTATGTCTTTGATCTGGCTGAGCCAGTCACAACATTACCGATTGTCAGCAATCTGTGCCATTTTACCTTGCTGGATTCGCATACGCTGGAAGTGATGTTCCACAAGGATTATTACACTCTCAATCAGGTTTTCAATTTCCTCAATGACCACGACGTTACCATTCGTAGTATGCGTAATAAAACCAATCGCCTCGAACAACTATTCTTAGAGCTGGTGGAGAATAATAAGTCATGACTACCGTACAACTCTGGAATGCTTACTACACAATCGTGGTACGTGAAATCCTGCGCTTTGTCCGTATCTGGATTCAAACCATTGTGCCACCGGTGATTACCACCACTTTGTATTTTGTGATTTTTGGCAATTTGATTGGCTCACAAATTAGCCACATAGAAGGCTTTAGCTATATTGAATTCATTGTACCGGGATTAGTGATGATGAGTGTTATCACTAACTCCTATGCCAATGTGGTGTCATCTTTTTACAGTTCCAAATTCCAAGGCAATATTGCTGAAATGTTGGTCTCTCCCACCCCAAACTGGGTAATTTTGCTCGGCTATGTCAGCGGTGGCGTAGCACGCGGCCTTGCAGTGGGTATGGCCGTCACCTTGATATCCTTGCTATTCAGTCATCTGCATATTCAACATTGGGGTATTACCCTGACGATTGGCATCTTAACTTCTGCACTATTTTCTTTAGGCGGGTTAATCAATGCCGTTTACGCACAAAGTTTTGATGACATTACTATTGTACCTACCTTTGTACTCACGCCTTTAACCTATCTTGGTGGAGTCTTTTACTCGATTACCATGTTGTCCCCTTTCTGGCAGAAACTGTCTTTCCTCAATCCGGTGTTATACATGGTCAATGGTTTCCGCTACGGCATTTTGGGTATTGCCGACATGAATATTTGGATCAGTTATGGCGTTCTTCTCACATTTATCCTATTAATGAGTAGTTTTAGCCTGTATTTACTGAATAAAGGTATAGGCATTCGCAGTTAACACAGGAAACCTTATGAGATTTTATTCCGGTCTAGCCAGAGTCGGAGGATGGCTGCTATTAGTCGCTATCCTGTTAAGTGGTTTTGTGGTCATGACGCATCTGGCCTTTCATCCTGTACTGGTTCCGGTAGCCAATGCTGAGCCTGCTTTGGTCTCCTCCAAATCGCCCCCCTCTGCTGACCTTACAGAGGACCAATCCCCGCTAGATGTATTTACCCCGCCTGTGTCTTCCGTGAATACGCAGCTGGCGCAAAAATTGTACTCACCACAATCATTAGAAACCACAGCAGTTTCTACCGCAGCGAATGAGCCTAAAAAAGCTGTAGACGTTACCAGCTTTAATAGCTTTGGTTCGCAAGCTATTCTGGATGCTTGCTGGACTAAAGACCAATTACGCGGTAACGATACAGATCGGCTTATTCATAAGCAGCCTGCGGATCGTTCACCCCCATTTCATGTCATACCTGCCCATCAACCAATTCCATTAGCAGCCCGTTTGCAGGGTTCCATTCGCACCATTGTGCCTGACCCGGATAAAAAGCTGGTCGCCCTTACGTTTGACCTCTGTGAAGCTGCCAATGAAAAAGCCGGTTATGAAGCAAACATTGTCAATTATCTGCGCGATCACAATATTGCTGCCACTTTTTACGCCGGTGGTAAATGGATGCGTAGCCATCCGGATAAAACTAAACAACTCATGGCTGACCCATTGTTTGAAATCGGTAACCACAGTTGGACCCATGGCAATTTGCGTCAATTAACAGGTGAAAAGATGCAAACACAAGTGCTGTGGACTCAGGCTGAATACGAAGATATCTGGCAAAGCCTGAAAGACGATTTACCGCGTTGTGGCTTGTCAGTGGCAGAAATGGATCATATTCCACCTATTCCATTAAGTTTCCGTTATCCCTATGGGGCGTGCAGTGCCGAATCGCTTAACTTTATGGAAACCTACGGTTTGCCATCCATACAGTGGAATATCGTCACAGCCGACCCAGGCAAACAACAAACGGCGCAAGCTATTGCTAACACTATTCTGCAAGGTATCAAACCCGGTTCGATTATTGTGGCGCATGCTAATGGCCGTGGCTGGCATACGGCGGAAGCGTTGCCACAGTTTATTCCACAATTACAGGAACAAGGCTATCGTTTTGTCACCGTCAGTCAATTGATTGCTGAAGGTAAAAGCGTTGAAGCAGCCAGTACCTGTTATGAACTTAGCCCTGGCGATAATTTTCGTTATGATCATTTAGCCAAAAAGAGCAAACCGTAATGCCGCACGCGCAGCTTTTACCTTTGCAAGAAACGCAAGCAATCTGGTTAGCTCAGCAACTTGTGACGATGACGCCATGGCAAGATTTGGCTTATCAAGCCACCACCTTGCAACGTTATCTACTGAGCAGTCAAAGTGACTTTGAAAGTTTGTGTTTGTGGGTGGATAAGCAACCTGCGGGGGTTATATGTCTACGTTCGCCGTGGTTACGCGGTACATTGTTGGAATTATTGGCTATTTTACCTGATTTCCAACAGCAAGGTTGGGGTAGATGGTTAATGCAATGGCTGCGTGAAAGCGCCAAAAGCCGCCAGCAGCACAATTTATGGACACTGACGTCGGCTTTTAATACCCCAGCTATTCAATTTTATACAGCACAGGGCTTTACGCCGATTGGCCAACTCGACGATTTTATTGTCGAGGGCCAACACGAATTATTATTGCGTCAACGCCTTTGAAGCCTCGATAGTTTTGTCAGGCAATAAATGCTGACCCGTTAACCATACCAAAACCAATACCGGCAAACCAATCAAGGTGGTAAAGGTAAAAAACCCCGGATAACCAATATTATCGACAATAGTGCCTGAATAGCCGCCCATTACTTTAGGAATCAATGTCATAAGCGAGCTAAAAATCGCATATTGCACCGCAGTAAAGGACACACTGGTTAGACTGGAAATAAATGCTACAAAAGCAGCACTGGCCAAACCCGCTGCTAGGTTGTCAGCCGTCACTGCTAAGTACATAACGGGCAGGTTATGACCTGTATACGCCAGCCACACGAATAATAGATTGGTTGCTGCCGATAGAATCGCTCCTAGCATTAACACCCGCAAGATTTCAAAGCGAGTTGCCAACAAGCCGCCCAAAAAACTACCGACAATACTCACAATCACCCCAAAGGTTTTAACCGCCGTGGCAATTTCTGATTTGGAAAAGCCTAAATCCTGATAGAACACATTGGAAATGACGCCCAAAACCACATCTGAAATACGATAAAAACCAATCAACGCTAACAACAATAACGCTGTTTTCAAACCATAACGCTGGAAAAAGTCAGCGACTGGCTCAACCCAGGTTTCTTTGGCTAATACCGAGTTAGCTACACCTCTTTTGACCAATTGCCAACCAATTAATCCGGCCACGGCCACAGCCAACACAAAATGCAGAGATTCAAGGAAAAAGGCGGTTAAAACACCATTCCCTAAAGCATTACTGATAGCACTAACCAAATCACCACTGAGGAAAAACACCCCAACAAAGCCCAACACTGCAGCCATAAACACCAGCACTAAACGGGCATAATCCTTACTGGTATAAACAGTTGTGAGCGTTGCTTTCTGTCCGTTTTTCAGGTTAGCGGCTACCGGTTCACGAATGACTAAAGTAGTCACTATACCCACCAGCATCGCGAGCGCCATGCATAGGTAAGTCCATTGCCAAGCGGTGTAAACGTAGTGTTCCTTGCTCGAACCTAAAATGTCCGCTAAATATAAGGCACCTGCACCAGCCACTACCATGCCAATGCGATACCCAGCGACATACCCGGAAGTAGCCATGGCTTGCAAACGAGTTTCTGCTGATTCAATACGATAAGCATCCACCACAATGTCTTGGGTCGCAGAGGAAAAACCCAGTAATACCGCCGCTAACGCCATAAAAGTCAAACTGCTGCCACCTTGTGCCGGGTCTACACTCGCCATAAGCACAATACCAAGCGTGGCAAACAGTTGTGCAACCAACATCCAGGCACGCCGCCGTCCTAGTTTACGCGTTAAGACAGGCAACGGTAATTTATCTACTAAGGGAGCCCAAATAAACTTGAAGGAGTAACCCAATGCAGCCCAACTAAAAAACGTTACCGCTTTACGTTCAATGCCTGCTTCTCCCAACCATAAAGATAGGGATGAAAAGATCAACAAAATGGGAATACCGGCTGAAAAGCCTAAGAACAAGAGGGTAATCACACTCGGATGTGTAAATGCGCGCAGTGATTCCGTCCAGGACAGGTTGGTTTTAGTATTATCCACGCAAGGTGCCTATATAGTAACGGGACTTAACCACTTCGGATGTTACCCTGCGGGTATTCAACTCTCCTGCATGCCGCTACCAAATTCGATAGCTTGTTACTTTGTACAGGTACTACTGACCTGCTCGACCCTTACCCGCTGGTCTTAAACTGAGAAACGCTAAAGGAAGCCCCAATGATAAAAAGCCAACATACAAAAAAGGGCTACAGTACTAGTCTGTAACCCTTTGGTGTTTGGTGCCGGCACCCGGACTCGAACTGGGGACCTACTGATTACAAGTCAGTTGCTCTACCAACTGAGCTATACCGGCAATGAGTGCTGAATTCTATAGAAGGTTTTTCAGGTGTGCAAGTCTTTTTTGTTACTTTACTAAATATTTTATTCAATCCATTTATTTGAGGCAGTTTCACGGTGTGGCAGGCTTAGGCATAAGCTTTTTCAAGCCACAACTCTGCTCAGAATCGCTTACATACGTTTGGAAAGCACTGATAGCTTCTTTACCGCCGGGAGCATCCCTAAATGGTGCCCCTTGTTCACCGGGCACCTTCGACATGTTCGCCAAGGTAGTCGTTGTTACATAGTTATCATAGGGAATTTTATCTGCAATGCGGTCAATCGCACACACACAGCCATACAAGTGAGTGTAATTTTCGCCCCCGTAGCGCTGCATACAACTCAAGACATATTCAACCCGTGCCTGTGTGGGATAATTATTAGCCGGTAACTTATCTTCTGCATGCGCATTCAGTACCACTAAGCTGGATAACAAGCTCACTAACAACAAAGAATAAGGCGGTAGGCTCATAAAATTATTGCTCCAGTCAAAGGGAAAAAGGCTCACTACCCTGCTTATGTTGCCCCACTATTTACAATCGCTTGCAAGATTGGATTGATTTGGGCAGCCATGCTTTGCAAGTTATCTTTATCTTCCAGTAGCAGGGTTTCAATAATGACCTTGCCATGCTGTTCTCGTATCACAAGCCGACAGGGCATATGCAAAATCGCCTCAGGATTGGTCTGAATCAGCGTCTGCGCATAAGTTAGATTACAAAAATGCAGAATAACGACTTTAGGAAAAGCAATTTTTTCACGGCTAGCAATCGCCTCCCCTACCTTAGCTTGTTCTGTCAGGCGAAAATTATGCTGGCTAATGGCATTGAGAACATCCGCAAGCACATCATCAAACGGTTTATTACTGACTTGTCGATAAACAGGTGCGCTGAAATTATTAGCAGTCGTTGGTATCGGCGCATTAGTGGCAAGACGTTCATGGATGTCTTTAGCCAGAACCTCTACCGACTTTTGTGTGGTGGATAGGCTTTCACCTTTAGCCTCTTGTTTGAATTCTGCTAGCAAAGTACCCGTTTTAACCTCGACTACCTTTACCAACAAATACGCAAACAGGAAACTAGGTTTGTGTAGTCTGCCAACAAGCACATAATCCGCTTTTGCCGCTTGGCCTAGAGTTGCTACCTGTTCAGGATGATCATACAAGTACCCAAAACCATGGTTAGCTTGTTGTTGAGTGGTACTGGCGATGCTGACTAGGCTTTCTCCTTGTTGCTGTAAGGCTGTTTCCAGCATAGAACGAATTGCTGCTGTACGTTGTTGTTCCGCTGGGGTAGTCGTTACTAGCGTCAAATCATTCAATTCAAAATCCAGCACAGCCACCGCTGCTTGTACAACGTTCTGCCATAACAAGCTCAGCATCCACACTATGAGGGGTAAGCCGTATTTAAGCCTTCGTTTTAGCATAGCCTTACTTACCTACTGCGTTATCCCTACCAGGGGATAACACAGTAGGCCTCCATGTTTAACGTTTCATAATGTACAGATTGATCTCAAAACCATAACGCATTTCATTAAAGCTAGGTTTGTGCCATTTTTTCATGAGAGTTACTCCTTTAAACGATACAAAAAGCCGCGACTGTAAACAGGATCGACGATATATAACCATTACCGTAGGACTAACTCCTGACGGGATAATGGCTGGGAAGTCTTGTCTGCGGCTGTCGGAACCCAAGTGGAAATCCGGTACAAGCCACCCGGTACTTCTGAAGAAACAATGAATTCATAAGTCTTGTGCCCGTAAGCTTTATTGGCAAAACGATCTTTATCGGGATCATTTACATAAGGTGCGATACCGATTTTCTGACCATGCCGGGTTTGCCCTGCATAGTCGAAATTGACATTTTCTACCTTTGCGCTTTGCTCTAAAGCTAGTTTGATGTATTTCTGGAAATGCCGCCATTGCCCCCCATTTATGCGTTGCATTTCAGTAATATCATGCTGCAGGAATAACAGCAGAATGGGATTACCGTCTGGATCATCAAAGGTTGGTGTCCATAACTGCTGTTCACCACTGAGATACAATACTTGCGCCTGACGATGCTTATCCTGACTGGTCAGTTTGAGAGTGATCGTATCCTTAATGGACGTTTCTTGACTACCGGATTGCTTGAAGTCATAAACTAAGTTACCGTCAGTGGCGAGATTCTTCAGGTGATCCGTTGCAAATAAAAGCCGGTTAGCCACCGAAATAGCCGTATCCTCGGCGAAGGTAACTTGCGGAGCTAACAAGAGCATTAGCCAAAAAATCCGTTTGTGTAGCAATACAGTTAACATGGTCGTTTCCTTCTGTACTGGTAAAGGCTTATTCAAAACCGATCCAGTGGCCCCGCCGGAATAACGCCGTCAGAACGGGCTTTCAAATAGGCATATAGATTCTCAATGTTATTCATCACATTGGGATTTTCTTTCCAAGCGGGCATAACCCCAATCTGCCCTTTATAACCATTGGTGACTCGATCGATAAAGGTGGCATGATCTAATTGCTGCAAACGCTGCATAAGACTTGGGGCAATGGTGCTGCCATTACCATCAATACCGTGACATACCTGACATTGGCTAAAGGTGCGGAAACCTTTAGTTAAATAAAGATCAATCTTGCAAGCTCCACCAGTGCATTGCACATGGCCATCATAGGGCTTGCCT
>CAZCJE010000007.1:0-31849 GCA_964498805.1 uncultured Thiothrix sp. | reverse complement strand
ATCAATCTTGCAAGCTCCACCAGTGCATTGCACATGGCCATCATAGGGCTTGCCTACTTCATTAGCAGCCGCTTGTGGTGGAGTTACAGGCGCAACAGCACCTTGAGATTGGGATTGAGTTTGCGGTACTGCGCCTGAAGAACCGGGGGCAGGTGGCGCTGGCGGTGTCGGCGGGCTAGGTGGAACAGGTGGCGCAGGCACGTAATTGCCTCCAGTGCCTGCTGCTGACGGTAATGTTGTACTCGCTGGCGTTTGCGGTATTTTTGCATTGGGTGTGCTAAAGAGAGTCTTGAGGTTATTCAAACCTGTCTGATAAACATCTGTTATGGTTTTAGTCGCATCTTCATCCCCCATACGCGCTGGAGCAGGCGAATCCGCTAACCAAGCACGGTAAAAATCACCCGCCCAAGTGACTTGGCTACCATTGCCTTGCGGCATCACACTCAGTTTGCTTGAGTAGGTATTAACAGGTAGTACTTTCTTTTCAATATTTTTACCACCGGCTTGAATAGTTTCTGTTGTCGACATATCCACAATGCGGTAATTGAGCATCATGCGGCTATCATCTTTGGATTCCAGTTGCTCGGTAATATAAAGCCCTTTGCCCAAATCCAATACTCGCGTTACCGGGTTCGGCATATAGGTAGCTTTAATAGCCGGATGCCAGTTATGCAGACCATCAAATCGACCGACTACCTCCCATACTTTAGACGCGGGCGCATTAATTTCAACGCTTTGTTCCACATGCAGCCGTTGCCAATCCGCTGCCATTGCCGCTGTGGTACTTACCACGCCTAGCAAACAACATAAGGCTAATTTCTTTTGCATCGTTAGGAATCCTGATCTGGAAATTGGAAAGGGAAATGGCGCTGACTCATTAGGGAGTGTTCCCTGCAGGTTCATTCACCAAAGGAATGCCGTACTCATGCAAAATGTTTTGGATATCGTTCTTACGTTTACTCAGGGCTTGATCAATTTGCGCCTTCCAGTCTTTTTCTCCAAAGCGTACGGCTGCCGAAATGGGGTAAGAAAAACGTACCCCTGGCTCTTCAGAGAAAGTATGGATTGTCATACGGCGCTCTTGCGGGGATAGGCGCTCGAAATAAGCCGCCGTCGGCCCCCACACAATGGCCGCGTCTAATTTGCCTTGCCATAAATCCTTGAGCATAGCTTCACTGGGAAATTCATTCGGGTCTCCCGATTGTGCGGGATAAGATGTCATGTATTGATAAAGATTGTGCTTGGCTAACCACATAGCACCCGGGCCGGTTTCAGTCACACCAATACGGATCGGGCTATCCATTTGCGGATTGGGGGTGATAGCCAATAGATCGCTTGGCTGGCGGATACGTTCTAGTTTGCCACCGGCGACTGTGACAAGCGCATAGGTAGACTGCATGTAGGGTTGCGTGGTTGCGGCTAACTCATAGCCTTGCGTAACCCCCATAACTACATCACACAAGTACCCCTGACCGTTTGGACTTTCCTTGCGCAGCGTATTACGGATAAAACCTAGGCGTTGCGGAAACCAAGTGTATTGCACACTAAGGCCTAGTTCGTTGGCTATAACCTCGGCGATACGGTTTTCATACCCCTTACCATCCTGACTGGAAAAAGGCATGTAATGCGGGTCTGCACAAACCTTCAAGACTTTTGAATCCGGCGAGGCTTGATCCTCAGCTTGGGCAGATTTGATAACAGCCAACAAAGCCAGTGAGGCTAGGATAACAACACCATACCGTTTGCAATTCATCATGACAGCCAGATCTCAGTGGGGGGATAGGAGTACCCAACACCCGAAGGTGTGGGTACTGGGATAAAGTGGAAGTAAACCAAAGTAATCGATTTGAACTTACTTCGCTTCTGCCACTTTTTGCACAGCCGACTCTTCAGCAGAAGCTGTTTTAGCCGGTGCTGCCGCTGTATCCGGCAGAGAAAAGACTGTCAGAACGCCCCCAAGCTGGGTATAAGAACTCAAAGCCTTATAAGCCCCAACCGCGCCGAGACCTTCGGTATTACCTTGCAAACCTGCCGCCATACCGATACCGGCCCAACCGCCAATGCCTGAGAGCACACCGACATACTGTTTACCTTTGAAAGTCCAAGTATTGATATTGCCGATAATGCCGGAGGGGGTTTTAAAGCGATACAGCTCTTTGCCGCTATTGGCATCAATCGCTTTCAGATAGCCTTCCAAGGTGCCGTAGAACACCACATCACCCGCTGTAGCCAGTGCGCCACTCCAGACGGAGAATGGCTCAGGCAAAGACCATTTGATTTTGCCGGTATTGGCATCCCAAGCTACAAAATTACCCAAATTGGACGACCCATCCTTGGTGACATTGCCAGCAGGATACATACTCAAAGTCGCACCGACATAAGGTTGACCTGCTACGTAATCGACTTGGAAAGGTTCATAGTCCATACACACATGGTTGGTTGGTACATAGAACAAACCTGTTTTAGGTGAGTAAGCAGAAGGTTGTTGGTCTTTAGTTCCTAACGCTGCTGGACATACACCTTTGGTATTCACATCCTGACCATTCTGTTGGGTACTAAACTGTGCCACACCGACCGGACGCCCGGTTTTCATATCCACTTTGCTAGCCCAGTTAACGGCGGGATCATACTTTTCAGCAACCAAAACTTCACCTGTTTCAGCATTCACCGTGTAAGCAAAGCCATTACGGTCAAAGTGAACCAACCCTTTGATATCCTTACCATTGAATTTGGTTTTAACCAGTTGAACCTCATTAACACCGTCATAATCCCATTCATCATGGGGTGTCATCTGGTAAACCCACTTCGCCATACCGGTATCCGCATCCCGTGCCATCAGCGTCATGGACCATTTGTTATCGCCGGGACGCACGGTTGGGTTCCAAGTACCAGGGTTACCAGTACCGTAGTAAACCAGATTCAATTCAGGATCATAGGAATACCAACCCCAGGTAGTACCACCGCCGATTTTCCATTGATCGCCTTTCCAGGTTTTAAGGCTGGAATCTTTACCGACCGGTTGTAAACCTTTCTCGGTACCATTCCAAGTCATGGTTTTGTCCGGGTCCATGCACATTTCCTGATCTGGCCCGGTGCTAAAACATTTCCACGCTAAAGAACCATCCTTGATGTAGTAAGCAGCGAGGAACCCGCGCACACCAAACTCACCACCGCTAATACCGGTGTAGATTTTGTCCTTAATGACAATAGGTGCATTAGTATTGGTTTCGCCCTTTTTAGGATCGCCGTTTTTAACACTCCAAACCACAGAGCCGGTTTTGGCATCCAAGGCTACTAACGTAGTATCCGCTTGTTGCAGAAAGATTTTGCCATCTGCATACGCTAAGCCACGATTGACCGTGTCACAACACATGACCGGAATAACGCTGGTATCTTGCTTAGGTTCGTATTGCCAGATAATGCTCTGATCGGCCTGATTAATAGCAAATACTTTATTGGGAAAAGGGGTATGTATATACATGGTTTCCCCAATAACCAAAGGCCCACCTTCGTGACCACGTAGCACCCCGGTTGAGAATGTCCAAGCAGGCCGCAGATTACCTACGTTACTCGTATTGATCTGATCCAGACTGCTATAACGGTTACCCGCATAATTTCCCCCCCAAATGGCCCAGTTATTTGGGTCTTTGGTGGCCGCCATCACGGACTCGTTCGCCCGTGCAGTACCAGACAGCATGGTGATTGCCAAAACTGACCATGCCAATAGCCGCAATGAATATCGCATTTTCTCCTCCTCGATATCGGCTTAAGCACATTGGGTAAATCCCCCTGTTCGCCCTCATCGATCCTTGCTATGGCCATTGGCACGCATAGGGTCTGCATTGCTCTCAGCCATATCCCTTCCGCCTCTGCTCTCCTTACAGTGACAGACAATCAACAATTTATTTTTAAAATGATAATAAAGACTAATCATTTGTTGCCTTCATGGAAAAACCATAAAACCACAACAAAATCATATTTATAGAAAATTAGACAATTGAATTCCTCTTTGAATTTAGAGTAGAATGAACATTCATTTTTGTCAACACGATAGCTAGTAAGTTTTTAAATACCCTAGGGTAATTCAGGAGGAAAGCCATGCAGGATACCAAGATTACCCTTACACGCTGCTCTTTAAGCTTGTTAGGGATAGGGGTTTGCTTAATCCTACTGCTATTTTCGCCACATGCATTTGGCCAAGAGCAAGCAAGCGCAGCAACTGAATCTAATGCTGACAATGCTTGGAATTCACGTTTAAAAGCGTTTTATTTTCAAGACCAAGTCATTAGCGCAAACAGTCAGATTATTAATCTAAACGCTCCAGCACGTGCAGAAGATGGTGCTCGGGTTCCCATTAGTATTCGCAGTCGTATTCCCCAAACCAAACAACAGTACATACAAAACCTGTTTTTGATCGTGGATCAGAATCCAGAACCTCTCGTCGCTACGTTTACTTTTACCCCTAACAGCAGTAAAGCGGATTTGGATTTATTCATTCGCGTAAATGCTTATTCGCCAGTACGAGTTATTGCTCAAACTAATGACGGCAAACTAAGCATGAGTGAGCAATTTGTCAAAGCGAGTGGTGGCTGTTCAGCCCCGGCAAGCACTGATCTGGAACAAGCCCTAAAACGCCTTGGCGTAATGCGTTTTAAGGAAGACCGCACTATTAGCCCTGCCTCGACTCCAAACGCTGATGGAGCCATTCAACTAATGATAAATCACCCTAATCTCAGCGGTTTGCAACGCGATCCACTCACCACTTTGCCGATTGCGGCTTATTATATCAAACACATAGAAGTGAGCTTTGAAGGCGAGAAAATTTTTAGTGCCGAAACTTCGATTGCCCTGAGCGAAAATCCAAGCCTGAATTTTTATTTTCAGCCTGATAAACCGGGCACCTTAACCGCTATTAGCACAGATAACAAAGGTAATACCTTCACACACAGCGAATTTATTGGTAAAAGAGCGTCCCTGATGAGCCATTAAGTCATAAATCTTAACCAACAGACACGCGTATGCCGTACCTGAAAAAAGTTTTACCCCAACCTGAGCCTATTGATTGCCGTATTTTGACTGCCGCCTTGGATTTGTTTGTCAAACAGGGCTATCACAATATCTCCATTCACGAGATTCAAAAGCAGGCACAGGTTAGCATTGGTTCCATTTACAACTATTTTGGGGGCAAAGAAGGAGTGGCGCGTGCCCTTTATAAACATATTCTTGGTGAGCTAGATGAGCTGGTGGATGATGCCATCCAAAGTGATCAATCTCCGATGAAACAGTGCCATGCGATTATTCGCGACCTGTTTCAATACACGGAAACCCATAGCAATATCATTGCGTTTATTTTTTACGCCAAACACGCCGACTTTATTCCCGAAGAACCACAAACCAGTGATTCAGCAGCTTTTATTAAGATGCGTGCTATTGTGCAACAAGGCATGGAATGCGGAGAATTTAAGCAAATGGATACATGGGTAGCCGCTTCGACCATGTTCGGTGGGGCAATGCGTATGATTCAATTACGCTTAGCCGGTAAAATCGAACAACCCTTACCTGCTTATTTGGATACTGTGCTAGAAGCGGCTTGTACGGGAATCTGTGCGCCACCCGCCGTTTAACCGCTTAATAAACCCCTAGCCTGAACACAGGATAGGGGCTATTTAGCGCTGTGAGAGAGAACGCTTTAAGCGGTTACCAACCCCAATGCTTTGGCATGATAGGCAATATGTTCACCAATGAAGCTGCCAATAAAGTGATAACTATGGTCATACCCTTCCTGCATACGCAGGGTTAAGGGAATCTGCATAGCGGTACAAGCCGCTTCCAGATTTTCAGGACGCAATTGCCCTTCATCCAGAAACTCATCCGCTGTGCCTTGGTCGACAAAAATATACTCAACCTTAGCGCCAGTCAGAATCAGATTAGAAGCATCGTATGATTCCCAATCGGCCTGATTATGCCCCAGATAGGCAGTAAAACAACCCTGCCCCCAACCACTGGCAATAGGATGGCAAATAGGGGCAAAAGCGGACACAGACTTATACATCTGAGGGTTACGCAAAGCACAGATTAACGCTCCATGCCCACCCATGGAATGACCGCTAACAGAACGCTGCCCGGCTATAAGCGGCAACTTCGCTTCCACTAAAGCGGGTAATTCCTGTGTCACGTAATCATACATATGATAGTTTTTGGCCCAAGGCTCTTCGGTGGCATTCACATAAAAACCCGCGCCTTTACCTAAGTCATAACGTTCAGGCTCATCCGGTACATCATCACCGCGCGGACTGGTATCAGGAATAACCAATGCCAAGCCATACTCAGCGGCATAACGTTGTGCCCCCGCTTTAACGCGAAAATTATCATCGGTACAAGTCAAACCGGATAACCAATACAAGGCTGGTACCGATTGTTTAGCCGCTTGTGGCGGTAGATAAACCGAAAAAGTCATGTCGCATTGGCAAGTGGTGGATGCATGCACATAACGATTCAGGTAACCACCCCATTCCTTGATTTGTTCAATTTGTCGCATAAGGCCATCCTTTGCTTAGAAAATAATGACCGAACGGATGCTTTCTCCACTGTGCATGAGATCAAAAGCACGGTTGATGTCTTCTAGTCCCATGGTATGGGTAACCATGCTATCGAGTTCAATCTCACCTTGCATATAACGGTCAACATAACCCGGTAATTCCGTGCGGCCTTTAACCCCGCCAAAAGCAGTCCCTTTCCAAGTACGACCAGTAACCAACTGGAAGGGACGGGTGCAGATTTCTTGTCCAGCACCGGCGACACCGATGACGGTGGAAACTCCCCAACCCATGTGGGTACATTCAAGGGCATCACGCATCACATGCACATTACCAATACATTCAAAAGAATAATCGACCCCACCATTGGTCATATTCTTAATGTATTCGGTAACGGATCCATTGATTTCTTTAGGGTTAACAAAATCGGTCGCACCGAGCGCCTTAGCCATTTCCCATTTGCCGGGGTTAATATCAATGCCAATAATCCGTTCTGCTTTGGCCATGACCGCCCCCTGAATACAGGACAGACCAATACCACCTAGACCAAATACAGCAACGGTTGAACCCGGTTCCACTTTAGCTGTGTTCAATACCGCCCCAATCCCGGTAGTTACCCCACAACCGAGCAAACAGACCTTATCCAAAGGCGCGGCTTTGTTGATTTTGGCGAGGGCAATTTCAGGTACAACGGTGTATTCAGAGAAGGTTGAACAACCCATATAGTGATAAATAGGTTTACCATTTTGTGAAAAACGCCGCGTACCATCGGGCATGTAGCCGGTCCATACCGTACTAGCAATGGATTGGCACAAGTTAGTTTTGGCGGATTTGCAATATTCGCACACCCCACATTCGGGAATGTACAGTGGAATAACATGATCACCAGGCTGTAAGGTAGTGACTTCCGGCCCGCATTCGACCACTTCACAGCCACCCTCATGGCCTAAAATACAGGGAAAAGCGCCTTCAGGGTCATCACCAGACAGGGTAAACGCATCGGTGTGACATACGCCAGATGCATGGACTTTTAATAATACCTCCCCCTTTCTAGGACCTTCGACCTCAATTTCTTCAATTGATAAGGGTTTTTTAGGTTCCCACGCGACAGCTGCCTTGCACTTCATGATCGCACCTCCTCTATGGTGTCATACAGTTATAGCTCTCCAGCTCCATCAAAATAGAATGAATGTTCATTTCTGTCAATTATTACTATATAGCTTTATTTTTTACTAAAACATTAAAGACATTCAGCGTCAAAAGACGCTGATAAAGGGTAATAATCACTTAACTTATTTGTTAATTGTGTAGGCTTAAATATCGTTTAGAAATTGCTCAAGCAAGCGATACTGGGACTCACTCTCCTCACGCATACCTTCATAACTCTTGTCTATATTGCTGCAAATACGCGCCATACGTGCATTGATAGCAGCTTCCCATACGGGCGAATGCCCGTCAGTAACCGGACTAACAATCGCGGTAGCGGCTCTAGCAACAAAATAATCTGCCTGTGCTAACCAGTTGTCATTATGCACGCGTTGAAAATTACTATTCATAATGGCATCGGTCGCCTGCTCAAGAGCCTGTACTAACTCCTGGGTAGAAGCACTTTCATTAGCAGCAATTTCTATAATCGCCGAAATGGAGGAATTGCTGGTAGCAGGCAATACATTACGCACAAAAGCAGCGCCAATGCGCCGTTTCTGGTCATTATTCAAAGTATCCAGCTCTTGCCTAAAGTCAAAGTCACTCATAATCATGCGGCATCTCCTTTCCCCATGGTACGCTTTATTATCATGACCATTAGGGCAATAACCGCAAATGCATGCAGCATTCATGAGGGAAAACATTCAAAGATGTGCAAAACAATAAAAGAAGACGACTGATGACATGAAGATTTAAGCTTCAAAAAGACCCGAACCATGAATGGTATTCATAGTCAAAAAAAAGCTTTGGGCTGCCCAAACACCCTGCTTGAGTAGCCCAAAGGTAAGGAAAAGGTCATTCGGCTATCGTTATACCCCACCTTAGCTGCACCGTTACATAATGTTTTAAAATTATCCACTAACGTTTTCGTGAGTTTTTCTCTATATTAATACCTACTTGAGTAATACCCACTTGTTGAGGCGGCATCATCCACGGCCCACAGGGTGGATGCAATTGCAACTCCCATTGTTGTACAACCGTCGCTGCCAAACGTGCAGCTAATGGTATGTTATGCTTTACCTTGATGGAGATATCATTAACCATCCCCATACGACTGTATTGCAAACCAACCAAGGCTCGATTAGCGGGTAAATGCCCTGACAGACGCGCCATCCCCAGTAATTCCAGCAAGCTGATATCATAGTCACTACGCTTGGCGGTGGTTCCCAAAAAGCGATCCATGGCTTCATTTTGATAGCAACACACGGTTCCTGGCCTGGCATACAGCTCCACTGCTGCCAGAATCAACAAGTGATTATGTGCTTCGATTTCGCTCAATATGTTGAAGTCCAAACAACTACCATCCCTATAGGTAACGTCTGGGAAGCTTGGAAAATGCTTTTCCATAAACTTCAACAAATAGATGCCAATCCCCTCATCTTGCAACAAGCTATTGCCTATGCCCAATATCAACATGGTCTTCCGGTTATCGGTTTAGTTATAACATCAGTATTGTGTGACTCAAGACTGGGACTAGGCTTGACATGGATCAATTGCGCCAACCAATCTCACAATAAGCTTTAAAATCATTGATTTAGATTAAGAAAATGACGAATTTCCATAATTTTTTCGCCCCTATAGTCTACCGGGGGAAAGCTTTTCGCCTTATAAGACCGAGCAATAAGTTACTGGTCTAGTCCTTTAGTCACAGCCAAATTGCTGAGGCAGTATAATATCTTAATTCCTTCTCATAAAGCCTGACAATTTTAGTGTAGATTAAGATTGACTTCCTCCCCGCCCTAAAGGAAGGGGATTCCTCATTCATCGAGAACGGGACGACACCGTAATGTTATCGCCACTAACATTCTCTCCAAAGGCTAACACCGCCAGCCCGGCGGCTAAAATGTTACGTGCTGCATTGAGGTCACGGTCATGGGTAGCACCACATTCAGGGCATTCCCACGACCGCACGTTCAGCGGTAGCTTGTCTTTGACGAACCCGCAACAAGAGCAGCGCTTGCTGGACGGGAAGAATGGGTCGATTTCGACATATGTTCTTCCAGTCCAGTTTGCTTTGTACGCCAGCTGGCGAGTGAATTCACCCCAGCTAGCATCGGTTATCGCTTTAGCTAGTTTGGGATTTTTAATCATATTCTTCACGGCAAGGTTTTCAGCACAGATAACTTGGTTCTCGTTAACTAATCTGTGGGACAGCTTGTGCAAGTTGTCCAAACGGCAATCGGAAATCTTGGCGTGAATACGAGCCACTTTGACTTTAGCTTTCAACCGATTTTTGCTGCCGAGTTTTTTCTTGGCAAGACGGCGTTGATACTTCGCCAGTTTAGCCGCGTATTTAGCCGTATGGCGGGGATTACCTAATTTAAAACCGTCCGAGGTGACGAACAAATCCTTGATACCCACGTCAATACCCACCTTTTTATCAGTAACAGGCAGCAACGTAGGCTCAAATTCACACAGGCAAGACACGAAATAGCGCCCTGCTTGGTCTTTGGAAACCGTGATGGTAGTGGGGTCAGACGGAAGCTGACGGCTCCACTGAATATTCAGCGGCTTATCACACTTCGCCAGCTTCAATTCGCCATTTTTGAAGGTGAAGGCCCGATAAGTGAATTCAGCCGACTGGCGGTGTTTTTTGGATTTGAATGTAGGGTATTTCGCCCGTCCTTCAAAAAAATTCTTGAACGCAGTTTGCTGGTTCCGCAAGCATTGTTGCAGGGGAACGCTGGAAACTTCATTCAGGAAAGCGAACTCAGGCAGCTTTTTAATGGCAGTCAGTCTGGCGTTCGCTGCGGTGTAACCGATTTTTTCTTGCGTCTGAGCATAAGTATCGGTGCGGTAACGCAAGATGCTGTTGTAGACAAAACGCACACAACCGAACGTCCGAGCCAACAGCTTTTCTTGCTGTGGGTCGGGATAGAAGCGAAATCGGTAGGCGCGTTTTGTTTTCATCTTTCACCTATTGTAGTTTGTGCTGTAAGTAACAGCGGTACCGTTTCTAACCGAAAATAGCTTGGCCAAAGAAGAGGAACGAGACGAGGGTCGGCTAACCCCGACGTGCTATCCCTCCCCACTCTAAAGGATGGGGTTTCTCGCACAAGACTGATGATAATTAACTGATTGACACCCATTGATCTAATCTACCTTAAACCTGCTTTATCCTTCGCAGTAACGCTTTGCATGCAAAATTTGCTCCATGTCTGTAACTGGTAAACCTTTTAACCCCTTGTTACTTTTTTTGCCCCTACTTCTCACTACGCTAATAGATCCAATAGCTTGGGTCTGCCCTGAATTTTTTACGGTTTCTAAGCAAACAATTACCATTCATGTCTACAATGGGCAACTCTAAATACTAACAGGATTATTCCTGACAGGATCTACTATGAATAATCAAGCGTATCTTTTTCACACACAAACGCGCTCCATAGGCTTAGGAACCAAGTTAATGGCTGCTTTGCTAACCAGTTTGCTACTCATCGGTGGCTTTTTTGCTAGCCTATTTTTACTGGCTATTGCTGCAGTTGTTACATTGATGGTTGGAGGCAAGCTTTGGTGGACAGTCCGTTCTCTGAAAAAATCTGCCACTAGCGCTAGCTATGGCCCTAAAGCCGAATCTGTTACCCAAAAATCAGCCTCTACTGGGTATATCATTGAAGGCGAATTTCAGGTCAAACAGAAAGATTGATTGTTTTTTAACCAATCTGAGAAACCCCTTTACAGGTTAATTACTTAGATAAGTTTTTCCCAAGTTGTCCACAGGGTTGTACACCGCTTTTGTGGATAAAAACAGAAGCTGCTAACAAGATAGCAGCGTGCTAAAGTCTCCGACTATAACAACACTTACAAGGAGTCTTATGGACACGACCGCTTTGCTCTGGGGATTATTATTCAGCTCGATTGGTTTGGGCTATTTCATGTATGGAAGAAAACAACACCGCCCTATGCCTTTATTATGCGGCCTTAGTTTGATGATCTACCCTTATTTTATGACCAATCACTGGTTATTAGTGCTCATTGGCATCGTCCTAAGCGTGCTGCCTTATTTTATTATTTTGTAAGCACTTTATAAAAAACCAGCATCCCATAACTGGCGCTGGTTTAGAGACTATCAATAGTACACAGCTAAGCTTACAGAGCTAGGAAGTTAGAAGCCTTAAAGGTAACTTCATCGCCTGCTACAGTGCTGCTTTTATCAATATAAACATTGACCGGATATCCCAACGTTACATCATAAGCCGCATTCAGGGTAGCCGCTTTAGCAGTAATGGCATCTGAGATAGCAGTAAACAGCTGATTAATGGTTTTTCCATAGGTTTTTAAGTCTTTGCTAGCCAAAGTCCGACCAGTAGACATATTAACCGCTGAATACACACTGCCAGAACGCACGGTGATTTTCAGAATCATAGAAGCAGCGGTACCGTTTTTTTGTTCCAATACATAACTGTAGTTAAGCAGTTTTTTGCTATTCCATAAGGTTTGGTTGGTACTCAGATCCGCTTTTTGAGTGGCATAAGGGTCAACTGGCGGATTAGAGGCTAGCGCAAGAGCCGCTTGTACAGCTGCATTAGCATCGACTATACCAGTACCACAACCTGTACACGTTTGTGGAAATGCTCGTGTGGTTGATTTTAGGGTACTTTCAACCTGATCTGGTGTCATACTCGGATTAGCCGACAACATCAAAGCAGCAATGCCTGCAACATGCGGTGTTGCCATACTAGTGCCTTGATAGAAGGCATAGGTATCCGCTACAGCCTGTTTAGTGCCGGTATTTAGCGTTGAGACTATGCCATCGGTTTGAGCACTAAGCATGGAACCACCCGGAGCAGCAACATCTACCGTTGCGCCGTAATTAGAGTAATAGGCTTTACTACCATTACGGCCTGTTGCTGCAACACTAATAACGCCATTACAGTTGGCTGGTGAAAACGTACTCGCATCCGTATTATTGTTACCCGCTGCTACCACTACCACAGTCTTATTGGCACGTGCGGTATTAATGGCATTCTGCAAGGTGGTACCGCAGGCACTTTGCCCACCCAAACTCATATTAATCACCCGCGCCGGGGTTGGATTGACGGGGACACCGTTAACAGTAGCCCCACTAGCCCACATAATGGCATCCGCAATATCGGAGTTATAGCCACCACATTTGCCTAAAACCCTCAGTGGCAGAATTTTGGCGTTGTAAGCAATTCCAGCAATACCTTCGGCATTATTGGCCACTGCTGCGATAGTGCCTGCGACGTGAGTACCATGCCAACTACTATTGGTGTTTGAAGTACTACCGCATTCACCACTTAGAACATAATCACCGGGGTCGGTTGGATCATTATCACGACCATTACCATCGTTAGCAGTAAAGCTATCCATGATCATGTCATAGCCCGGCAAAATATTAGGTAACAAATCCTTGTGCGGCAAAATACCGGTGTCAACCACCGCTACTACTGCATTGGTACCGGTGCTGTAATTCCAAGCCTGATCTGCCCGAATGCCACCAATCGCATCCACTAACGGCCATTGATAAGAGAAGTAACTATCATTAGGCATAGTTACTGCCATTTTGGTCATGATGTAATCAGGTTCGACATATTCAACATCCGGTTGTTGTTGCAACCAAGCTTTTAAATCATCCCATTCAGCTTTTTTCTTGTGTTTGTCAAATTTGAATACATCTGATTTTTGCAAAGTGGTTTTTATAAAACGGAATTTCTGACCTTTTTCCATCTGCATACGTCCTAACACACCATCGACAGTAGCCTGATTAGTACCGTCACGGAAACGGATAATCAGCTGGTCGGTATTGGCAGAATTAGAAGGTTGACTCACGACAGGGCTGGTTTGAGAAGCATTGACATTGGCTACCGCAGACTGACACATTAAACCTGTACTGACGGCGGCCACTAATGCACAGAGCTGTAAAGACCGGGCGGAAAACATACCATATCCTTATATTGTTATTTGCCCCATTGCATTTATTAATAATTTTTATATATTCATTTTTTCATAGGAATGGCAAAACACAATAACCGCCCGTCTAGTGGTTAGATTTGTTCAGCTTTCATGCTTATTAAACACCGTAAGCCCTTTAGGCTTGTCGTAACGGATGGCATAACCAAAAATGTAAGTACAAACCGGCACGCCTAAAATAAGCCCCCATACATGGAACAATTTACCCCCTACAGTCAGAATCATGAGCACAATTACGGGGTTAATCCGCAAACGTGCCCCATAAATCATAGGGTTAAGAATATATCCCTCGACCATATGCACGAATACAATCATACCAATACTCAGCAGTACCAAATGGGTGCCGCCGGTACTTAGTGCCAACAAACAAATAGGCACAGAGCTAATAATAACGCCCGCTACGGGAATAAAACTGCATAAGAATACAATCACAGCCAAAAAAGCCACATGCTGGCTCATACCAAGAAAATAAACGCCAATAGCGGTCAAGACAGTATTAACACAGGCGATATAGAACTGCGCTTGCATGGCATGGCCTAGTACTCGACCAAACTCAAAGATATTATCGGCGGCTTCATCATAGATAAATCGCAAGCGCGTATTACGCAAATCGCGCACACTTGCTGATAAATGCGGCAAATCCAGCACAATCAAAAACGAGAACAGAAAAGCCAACAAAAAGGTGCTAAGCATAGCAATAGCTTGCCGACTGATATTAGCCAAATTATCCAGCAAGGTTTTAATCGATTCGCGACCATCAGTCGCTTTACCCGTACCTGTCAGTAAGCCTATTAACATACCAGAAGGCGTATCTTTAAAGGCGCGCTGTTGTACCACCGCTGTGGTGGGATTTTGATTCGGTACTGGGCTGACCGGCAAAGCCCAATCCGGGGTAGCTACGGGCGGAGTCGCTGGTGGAGCGGCTGGCTTACGTAACTCTGGAATCGCTTCTTGAAGCATAGGATAACGTTCTGCCAAGGTTAGCAATTCAGTATCAATGCGTTCCATATAACCAAAGAAACCGCGCGCAAACCCAGCCGCCTGTTCATAAACCTTTGGCGCTAGAAAAACACTAACCCCAATGACTAGAGCCAGAAAAAAACTACCGGTAAGAATCACCAAGGTAGTGCGCGCCCGTGGCATATAGCGTGCAATACTGTCGACAATACTCGATTGAAGATAAGCAAACACGAACGTTAGGAAAATCAGCGTGAAAAAGGAATTCAACAGCATCAACAAGCCGAAAATAATTCCCCACACTAACAAGCGTGTCAGCAACGGCCACAGGCTTTCCCAACGCGATTTGGGGGTATACGTAACCATAGGTTGAGGTAATAAGCCGCTAATATTCGGTTCATCAGTAGGTTGCTGCATTAACAATTTTTCCTCGGGTTGGCAGGCCGCAGTATAACACTACAGCAATTTCCTCGAACATTATTGCCAATCCTTGACTATTCTTCCTGATAAGGGTTAAGAATAAGCGGGGAACTTGCTCATGAAAAGCGTTCATTTCTCACAGCTTTTAATTAGGTGCGCACTATTATTAAGCACTATCTTATTAGGCAGCAGTTGCAGTGAAAAGCCTCCTGGAAGTACCTCCCCGCCTTCCAATCAGTCCTCTAGTGCTTCGCCATCGCCTGCTTCTACCCCATCGACCTCACCGGCCAACATCACCGAAGCTGTCTGTTCAACCCTTGATAAGGTTAAAACAGCTCATTGCACCCTAGAAACCGATGAAAAAACAGGAGTATCAACGCTTAACTATACACTGACAGCCAGTATGCGTTCTGTAAATATCGTGGTAGAAAATAACCAGCAGCCTGCTTTGACTGTTCGTGATGCCCTTGTCTACAACAATAGTCTGCTGCCGGAACGTTTAGTGGTGAAACGTGGCGATGAACTGCGCATCCAGTTTACCAATTCCCTGCCTGCTATGCCTTGCTCCCCTACGGTAAGAGACCCGTGTATACCGCAAAGGTTCAGCGAAATTGGCAAGGATCAAGGTATGACACCTGTCGCCACTAACCTGCACACCCACGGTCTAATTACCCCATGGGATTTCAAGAATGGCACCGCCCGTGGAGATAATATCCTGACGGTAATGTTTAATCCCAAACCAGCTCAAAACTTACCCGCCAATGCCAGTGATCGCGATATGTGTACAGCTGCTGGTAATCAGGGAAATTTTCGTTATCCCATTTTGCCCACGCATGACATTGGCTTGAACTGGTATCACCCACACGCACACGGGGTCGTCGGTTATCAAGTAGAAGGCGGTATGGCTGGTTTACTGATGATTGCGGATGCCGAAGCAGATAAATACCTCACCCCCATTTATCTGCAATTAAAAGATATGCAGGTCAGTAAAGTGACGGATGCAGATGCTCAAACCTACCAGTTTGAAAAATTCGAACCAGCCGTAGCTAGCGCTTGCCATACCCAAGGGCGTGAAGGTGATTGGGTATTCGATAACAATACACCCGGGCGCTGTAACTATCATCAGGTCGATGCCAATAACAAAACGCTGGGGGATTATGCGTGGTTGTTTTTGGTAAATGGTCAATTATTCCCGCATATCCCCGTGGCAAATTCAGCTTATTTCCGCGTTGCCAACAGCAGCGCCAATGTCACCTATCGCCTAATGCTAGAACCAGAAGCAGTACAATCCCAAACTCAACCTCAAGCCACTTATTACACACCTGCGTTTCGAGTCGTGGAAAAAGATGGCATGACCACCACTGAACAAGCGGCGGAAGGTAAGGAAAATCTGTGTACGTTAACTATGACTACCGCTACCCGGGTAGGTTTTGGTCTAGAACTGGAAGATATGTCCAAAAACCAGCTAGTCTGCAAACTGACTGTAACCGTTAGCAATGCCAATGGTAAGAAAACGACCCAATATCAGATTGAACCAATTAAAACTGCCGATTTACCCGCTGATGCTAAAGCGCAGATAGGCAATGGCAAAGCACCTACTGCTTATAACCTAGTTCAACAAGGTATTAATACCGGCGAAGATGACTGGCCAGCGGTAAAACTTGCCAAATTCATACGCTCTGAAAAAGAACCAGCCTCTAATCTAGTCACTTACCTACAAACCGTGGCTAAAAACAATGCCAGCTTACAAAATACTAGCGTTGCTGCTCGTCCTGATATTAAAGAACCCACTGATAAATGTCAGGCGAGTATCCCGCCGGTTGATGCCGATGGTATTAACCGCCATTTGGTCTTGTTCTTTGGTACAGACACGGATGGTGAGCATTTTGGGCTGGTGGCCAATGGCGAACTCAATGAGGGCAAGCCGGTCACTCGTGACACTATTAAAGCTTGGCGTACTGAATACCAAAAACAGTTTGCTGGTAGTGCCCAACCAAATGCTTTTGTCGAATATGAATCCCCTACCCTAGCAGCCAATGCCCTTCAGGGTCTGGTCACGCACAAATTTGGCTATGATGCCAATGGCAATATCATTACCAATATCTGCACCAAACTCGGTACTAAACCGGAACACTGGCGTATTCATAATCTCTCGGCTCAAATTCACAACTTTCATCTACATCAAAATAAATTCAAGGTATTAGCTGTACGAGGAGCTGTCTGTACCCCTAAAAATCCGTTTACGGACAAACCCTACCAAGCCTTTAGTAAGGTGGATGCCACCAGCGGTTATTTACCCGCCAGTACCAGTACTGCAGATTTAAAGGATGTGCTTGATGAGCAATGTGTCAAAACCTATGCCGAAGTGTTCCATGATGTACCGGCTAGCTTCCAATTAGTCGAACCAAGTGCTTTTGCCGCACCGGCAGCACCATCCCGCGGTGAACGTAGGGCTGTACCACCACCGGCTGTGGATTACGGCATGCATGATACGTTCCCTGTGCCACCGATGGGGTATATTGATCTGGAAGTCGCGTTTAACAAACCGGAACAGGTCGGCGAATATGTGTTCCATTGCCATATTCTCGAACACGAAGATGCAGGCATGATGGGCAAAATCGTCGTGAAATCCCGCTAACGAGGAATGCAGGGGGTTAGCATGGCAACGGGTATTTCCTTGCACATTGGCCTAAATGCAGTAAATCCGGCCTATTACGACGGTAGCTGGAACGGCAAGCTGAAAAATGCTGTGCAAGATGCTAAAGACATGCAGGCTATTGCCACTCAGCAAGGTTTCCAAGCGACTGTATTGCTAGACAATGCCGCCACGCGTGAGGCGGTTATCAGTAGCATTACCCAAAGCAGTCAACGTTTGCACGCTGGCGATATGTTTTTCGTTAGCTTTGCAGGGCATGGCGGTGTATTGCCGGATTTTTCCGGTGATGAAGCTGATCAAAGCGATGAAACCTGGTGTCTGTATAACGGCCATTTAGTGGATGATGAACTCAATGCCTTGTGGAATCACTTTGCTATAGGAGTACGCATTTTAGTCATCACCGATAGTTGCCACAGTGGAACCGTTAGCCGTGGTAGACAACGTACCCGTACCATGCCGTTAGCGGTGGCTTTAGCAACTTACCAAGTCAGGCGGGATTTTTATCTGCGGATTATGCAGCACTGCAAAAATCAACCTGCCCCTGTTGCTAGTGTGCGCTTGCTATCAGCTTGTAGCGATCAGGAAACTACCGCTGATGGTGATAAAAATGGTTATTTCACCAGCGCACTTAAGCAAGTCTGGGCGGATGGCACTTTTGTCGGTGATTACAACCATTTTTATGAACAAATCTATGCCAAGTTGTATCCGGGCCAATCGCCAGAGCATTCTATCATTGGGAGTTGGGATGAAACCTATAACCAACAACGCCCCTTCATGCTTTAAAACTAGTCGAGTGTGCGACGATAGAACTTAGCTCCAAGTAAGATAATCACCGCCATAAATAGCAGAATCGGCCACAAATGCGGCCAGGTTTCCGCCAGATTATTACCTTTTAACAAAATGCCGCGTACCACACGTAGGAAATGAGTTAGAGGTAATGCATTGCCGATGACTTGGGCCCATTCCGGCATACCGCGAAACGGAAACATAAAACCAGACAGCAAAATTGACGGCAAAAAGAAGAAAAACGTCATCTGCATGGCTTGCAACTGATTACGGGCCAAGGTTGAAAGCGTCATACCCAAGCTTAGATTAGCCGCAATAAATACCAACGAGACCAAATACAACAAGGTTAAACTGCCCTGGAACGGTACAGCAAACACATACCAGGCTGCCAGCAAAATCAGCGTCATTTGCACCAAGCCAATCAAAATATAAGGTACGATCTTGCCTATCATAACCTCTATCGGGTTAGCCGGGGTTGCCAAGAGATTTTCAAAGGTACCGCGTTCACGCTCGCGGGTCATGGCCAAACCCGTCATTAACACCAGCGTCATGGTCAGAATCACCCCCATTAAACCGGGCACAATATTGTATTGCGTAATACCTTCGGGGTTGTAACGGCGGTGTATACGTACTTCAAAAGGCGGCGCACTTGCCTGTAAATGCTGCCATGGCCCCTTCAAATCACGATTCAAGGCACTTTGCCCAAGCGTCATGAGAGACGCCAAGGCATTACTGGTAGCGGCTGGGTCAGTGGCATCGGCCTCCAGCAATAATACCGGGCGTTCACCACGCACCAATTGGCGCGAAAAATCCGCAGGGATAGTCAGAACAAATTGCACTTCACCTTCGGCCAATAATTGCTCCACTTCCTCAGTGCTATTGACCATAGCAGTCATTTGGAAGTAATCAGTATTTTTCAGGCTGCTAATAAAGGTGCGGGTAAACACGCTGTTATCCGCAATATGCAAGGCCATAGGCAAATGTTTAGGGTCAGAATTAATCGCAAAACCAAACAGCAGCAATTGCACAATTGGAATACCCACAATCATGCCAAAGGTCAGACGATCACGCCGTAGCTGGATGAATTCCTTCCACGCAATACCCCACAGGCGTGCCAATGATGCCGTGATTCTCATGGGCTCTCCTGTTGTTTAACCTGGCGAGCCATCAGGGTAATGAACACATCTTCTAACCCAGCGTCAATCGGCTCCCACTGATAATCGGCTTGCTGACGCAAAGGTTCTAGGGCTTTGGCTAAAGCATCGGCATCCGAACCAATTACATGCAGCCGATTACCAAACGCTGTTACCTGTTCTACCGCTGGTAATTGCCGTAATGGTTCGGCTAAGCCCTGCACATCGTCACCTACCACTTCCCATGCCGCCAAATGTTGACTGGCGATGACTTCTGTCGTTGTGCCACTAATCAACAATTTGCCATAAGCAATATAAGCGAGCTTGTGACAGCGTTCAGCTTCGTCCATGTAATGGGTCGATACCAATACGGAGATACCATTTGCCGCCAGTTGATGGATTTCATCCCAAAATTCACGCCGCGCTTTTGGGTCAACCCCGGCGGTCGGTTCATCCAGCAATAACAATTGGGGTTCATGCATCATACACGCCGCTAAAGCTAAACGCTGTTTCCAGCCACCGGACAATGCCCCGGCTAATTGATCCTGACGCGATTCCAGCCCGAGTTTATTCAAGACTTGTTGCACAGCTGCCTTGCGCTTAGCCATGCCATACATACGCGCAATGAAATCAAGATTTTCGCGGATAGTCAGATCTTCCCACAAAGAAAAACGCTGAGTCATATAACCGACGTGGCGCTTGATCTGTGCGGTTTCACGAATCACATCATAACCAAGGCATTGCCCTTCACCGCTATCCGGGGTTAATAAACCGCACAACAAACGGATGGAAGTGGTTTTACCGCTACCATTGGGGCCTAGAAAACCAAAAATTTCCCCGCGATGTACCTGTAAGGACAAATCCTGTACCACATGCTTATCGCCAAAGTGCTTATTTAAGCCTTTAACCTCAATCACCAGCTCGTGATGGTTAATAGATTGATTCATGGCAAACTCACATCAACGGGTTGACCAACATGCAGACGCGCTGCATCTTTAATGTCAGGTAAGGCTTCCACCATCATGACCAACTTGGCACGTGACTCTTTGCTGTAAATTACTGGGGGAGTGTATTCAGCTTGAGGGGAAATATAGCTGATTTTCATGGCGATAGGCTCGCCACAGCCATCACAATGCACTTGCAGGGTTTGCCCTAATTTAAGGCTACCGAGGCGGGTTTCCGGAACAAAAAAGCGAATTTTGCGATTTTCGGGCGGCAAAATACTCACCACGGGGTTACCGGCTGGCACCCATTCACCGACATTGTAATAGGTATCATCAATCGCCCCAGCACGAGTGGCTTTGACACTTTTTTGCAGCAATTGCCATTGCGCTTGTGCCAATGCGGCCTCGGCAGCTTTAACACTATCACGCGCTGCTTTACGGGTTTGTTCCCGCCCAGCCAAATGGGCGGTTTTAATATCCGCCTGTGCCTGACGCACGCGGGCGGCGGCAGTATCACGCTCAGCCCGGTAAGTATCCAGATTGCTCACCGGCAAATAGCCTTGTCTGACCAATTGTTGCTGGCGATTAAATTCCAAAGCCGCAGATTGCAAGGTGGCTTGAGCCGATTCTAAACTCGCTTGCAAGGCGGCAATTTCACTCGGGCGTTTGCCAGTGTCCAAATCAGCCGCTTGGGCTTGTGCCTGCGCTAAGCGTGCACTGGCTTCATTAACGGCAGCTTGTTCATTATCGGCATCAAGGGTAAAAACCGCTTGGTCAATTGCAATAGTATCGCCGCGTTTAACCGTTAGACCTGTCAAACGTCCGCCAATACTAGGCGCTAAGCGCACCGATTCGGCCTCCACGTACCCGCTAAGGGTGCTACTGGTTCGTTCCTGACAAGCCACTAAAACCAACATCAACACTAACCATAAGGATCGGTACATGGCAAACTCCTTGGTTGTTATCATCCTGTCTGCGCCATACCCTGTTTGCTTTTGTTTTATCTATGACCATAGCCTGTACTACGTGAGCTTTAAAGAATAAAAATTAACCGCTTTTACACTAACAACAAACGTCGGTTAAGATGCCTGCCCATAGTGCTATAACAACTTTGCGGGATTCTGCATGAAACCTTTTGTCAAACGCTATCATCCCCCCGGTACTCCACCTGGAACACTGTCTGATTACAGAACAGGTGGTGCTACCTTTACCCGATTACTGGAATATAACGAACAGACTTTTCATGAAACGCCAACCCCTACTCCACTCCAATGTCAGGCTGCTTTACACAATGACTTGATTGATTGGCTAGATATTACCGGGGATTACAATCCGGATATGTTGCGTCAACTCGGGGAAACCTTTGGACTGCATCCGTTAGCTTTGGAAGATGTACTCAATAGCGGTCAGCGTCCTAAACTGGATGTGCATGAAAATCACCTATTTTTGATTCTGTCTTTGCCGCATTGGGTAAACAATGAAATCGTCTTGGAACAAATCAGTATTTTCGTCGGCGATAAATACTTGATTAGTTTTTGCAGTGGTAGTGGCGAAGTGTTTGAGCCTGTACGGGCACGTTTGCGTCAAGGCATGGGACGCTTGCGCAGTCGCGGGGTCAATTATCTGCTGTATGCCTTAGTGGATATTGTGATTGATTCGGCATTTCCACTGCTAGAAACTCTAGGCGAGCAAATTGAACAACTGGAAAGCCATATTCTCACTCAGCCAAATCAAAGTAATCTCAATAGCCTACATGATTTTAAACGGGATCTATTGCTGCTACGCCGCGCCCTATGGCCACAACGGGAAGTCATTAGCAACCTGATTCAGCAGGATGGCGAACTAGTAGATGACAAACTGCGTCCCTATTTCAGTGACTGTTATGACCATGCAGTACAGATTATTGACCTAATTGAAACCTATCGGGAAATGCTCGGCAGTATGCTGGATATTTACCTTTCCAGCCTGAGCAATCGCCTTAATGAAGTTATGCGCCTGTTAACCGTGATCTCGACCATTTTTATTCCGCTTACTTTTATTGTGGGCGTGTATGGCATGAACTTTGACCATATGCCGGAACTGCATTGGCGTTATGGGTATCTATTGGTATGGGTGGTCATGTTGGCACTAGCAGGCGGTATGCTGGCTCTGTTTCGCTGGAAAAAATGGCTATAGAGCGCGCCTATGCTACTTAAGCTAATAACCGTTTTAGCTGATAATAACTTTGGGCATATGACAACGTAGGTATCCATTATGTTTTCCATCACAACTAACAAAATACGGCCATTGATTGGCGCAATTGGTCTGGGTTTAGCACTGTTAACCAGTAGTGTGCACGCCAATGATTCAACTGCAGTCATGGCAGCAGGCGGATTGGTCTTTACCAAGTCGGATTCGATTATTATGGAAGAGGAAGATTTGTTCATTAGTCAGGATAAAATCCGCGTAGCTTACCGTTTCCGTAATACCAGCAATAAGCCGATTACCACCCGAGTGGCTTTTCCATTACCGGAATTATCTGCCAATGATGAATTTACCGGTAATATTGACCCTACCAGCAAAAATCCCATGAATTTTTCTGTAACGGTGGATGGGAAAAAGCTCCAGTTTGATACCGAACGCAAAAAACTCGGTAGTGGTGAAGACATTTCCTACAAAATCACTCATCACTGGATGCAAACCTTCCCCGCTAACAAAACCCTATCGGTTATTCATACTTACCGTCCGGGCACTGGCGGCGCGGTTGATTTTGATATGCATGATGAACGCGATGGACGCTTTTGTATTGAACCATCCCTACAAAAATGGATTGACGATCTTTACAAAAAAGGTCAACACACCTCTACTAGTATTGTGCAATACATCCTGACCACAGGTGCGAATTGGAAAGGCCCAATTGGTAAATTCCGCCTAACCGTTAAGAAAGCCGATGCTAAAGAAAAACTCAGTTTTTGTGGCACAGGTATCAAGAAAGTAGACGATTTGACCTTTGTCATGGAAAAAACCAACTTCACCCCCGAGCATGATCTGAACGTGCTGTATCTACATCCATACGGCTTGGATTAATCCCTAAACCCAATGATCCGGGGTCATATTAGCTCTGATCCCCGGATTGCTTACTGTTAACAGGACAAAGCATCATGATTTTTAGACAACTATTCGAAGCCGATTCCTCTACCTACACGTATTTACTGGCGTGTGAACAAACCGGCCAATGTGTCCTTATTGATCCGGTAATTGACACTGTGGAACGTGACCTGCAAGTCCTGCAAGCATTAGGTTTACAACTGACTTATACCCTTGAAACTCATATCCATGCCGATCACCTTACAGGGGGGCGTAAATTACGCGAACATACCGGCTGTAAGATTGCCGTGCCCGCGATGGATAACTTACCTTGTGCAGATATAGGCATCGTAGAAGGTACACCGTTACCGATTGGTTCCTTGCAATTACATCCTTTATACACACCAGGTCATACCAATACTCACCATGCCTATTTGCTAGATAATGGCATGCAAAAAGTGTTATTCAGTGGTGATGCACTTTTGATTGAAGCTTGTGGTCGCACGGACTTTCAATCGGGGGATGCAGTGGCTTTATATCACAGCATTCATAACAAGTTTTTTAGCCTGCCGGACGAAACTTTGGTGTATCCCGGTCATGATTATGAAGGTCGCCAACTGACTACGATTGGTCAGGAAAAAAATCGTAATCCGCGTCTTGGCCAAGGCAAATCCTTACAAGAATTTGTCGAAATCATGAACAATATGAACTTGCCCTATCCACGCAAAATAGATTTTGCTGTACCGGGCAATCGGCTGTGTGGCCAATGCCCGGATAACGTCCCAGCACAATATCGCGGGCCCTGTGAAACCAGCGAATTACCGGCCACATTACAGCCTAAAGCTAGAGTCGGTGACCAAGGTTAAACCAACGCTTTACCAACCTATCCTTACCTATACTAAGGTTTTGTCTGCTTGACAGTATAAAACCCGCTTGTATAAGTAAGGAGCATAGAAATGAATAAGGTCAAGGTTGCAGCGGTAGCAGCATTGCTAGCTACCATCAGCGTCTCAACGTACGCAGATGAGAAAATGCTGGAAATGGCAACCCAAAAAGGCTGCTTTATCTGCCATTCCCTGCAAAAGAAGGAAGGCCCGGCTATCCCATTAGCGCCAGCCTATACCGATATTGCTGAACGCTATAAGAACGGCAAGTTTTCCGTTGAAGCACTCGCCCAGCGCATTCAGGCTGGTACGGTTAATACCCCGCAAAACTGGGAAGGCAAAGTCAATATGCGTTTCATGCCACCCAATGTGAATGTATCTGCGGAAGAAGCCAAACAACTAGCGCAATGGGTATTGAGTATTAAACCGGATGCGGTTAGTGAAAAATTTGTTACTCAAGAAGGCATGCTGGCATTAGCTGCACAAAATGGCTGTGTAGCCTGCCACGGTGTCGATAAGGAAAAAGACAGCCACTACATTCCTTTAGCGCCGACTTATCGTATGGTCAGCGAGCGCTACAAAAACAACCCAGATGCCAAAAAGTTGCTGGTCGAATCTATTTTGCACGGTACTGGCAGCAAGACCGAGCATTGGGCGGATGTGAATATGCGTTTCATGCCCCCCAATCCTTCGCTTAAACAGGAAGATGCGGAAAAAATCGTTGATTGGATTTTGACGCTGTAACCCTTAACGGGTTGCTCAGCATTTTATACAGCCGGGCAACCACGTTTTCTGTCAGCCTCGCAAAGTCTGCAAGCGGCGTAGATAACGTCGCGCCTTATCGGCTGCCGGACTAGCTGCTAATGGTTTAAGAATTTTTTCCCACAATACCAAATCCACATCTTTACCATCAGCGCGTTGCTCAGGCCATTCCTTGACCAAAAAATCCAGTGTTTCATTCACATCTTGCAACGCCGCTTGCACATACTGACCTTGTGGAAAACGCTTTAAATATTCCCCTTCCATCATCTGGCTCCGCCCAGAGACACACACAATAAAACCTTCGCATTCACCACCGGGATAAACATTAGCCGCTTGCCAAGCAATAACATCACCTATCGCTGCTTTTTGATACTGATCAGCTAATTGCCACAGTAGATCGGTGCGCAATAAATACCTGGCTGAAATCTCATCCTCAAAGGCTTTGTCACCCAACGTTTTGAGCCAAGCGGCATAAGGCGCTTCTTTACCCTTAGCGATAGGAATAGCATATAACGCTTGTTGCGTAGCCCGCCATTGAGCTAGTTCCAGTTCACCTTTGCTATCCGTGTCGGTAGTCTGCGCCGCTGCTTTAGAGGCGAACTGACTAATTTCTACTGCATCTGCAAACGGCAGGGTAGCTTCTTGGATAACGACATCCGCCTTGCCCAGTTTAGCGCGGATTAAACTTAGCCAAGCGGCTTGTGGCTGTGCAGCATTGAAATCCTGCACAAAACTTCCGAATACCCAGCCATTCATAGGTGCGTTAATATGGTACCAATACGCGCTTTTGACTCCGATCTGCGCTTTTTCGCCTGTACGTTTCTGTAAGGTCAAGGTAGAACCAAAGGCCAACTTGCCAACTTCCTGAGCAGTTGCCGACGGCGCAGCACGAACCCTTACCCCCACACCTGTAACCAGCCCTTTAGCATTCACACTAACGACACTGTCAGCCGCATGCACAACAGACATGGTCAATAAACCAAAGCCCACCACTACCTTTAATAATAACTTCATCGTTTCTCCCCCTGAAATGAAGCACACTAATAGAGCATCGGCCTCGCCCGGCTTGTGTCAGATTGGACACTATTGATGGTTAATAGCCAACACGCTGTGACTATTAGGACAGCTTAGCCTGTATTAAAAGCCTGTTTTGGCTCACGTACAAGATTGGCATAGTTATTGTATAAAAATAAGTAAAAATAGAGCGAACATAAGGAACTATTAATGATGACTGCCATGCTATCAATACCGGCATGTGCTCAAGGCTATTATGACTACTTGATGCAACATCGTCGGGGAGCAGCTAATGAGCATTGGCTGGCACAAATGTATGCCAGTTGCTTACTCGGCCAATCAGCATTGCCACTCTATTTAGGGCTACCTTTGGACGTTTTTCGTTCCATGATGGATTATCACTTCCCTACCCTAAAAACATTGCCATTACCTACCTCTATTCATTGGCCTACTACCCCACGCTTAGCAGAACTGGAAGCATTACGCACCTTATTACATCAACATGCTAGCAATCCCGCCGATAGCAGTAGCGGATGGATGGTGGAAATCCTTTGCGCTGGCTGTATGGGGGATCATCAGTTATGGCAAGACCTTGGCCTGTGGTCACAGCAGGAACTTTCCAACCTGATGCACATTAATTTCCACAGCTTAGCGAAAAAAAACAATAACAATACGAAATGGAAGAACTTTCTTTATAGACAACTGGCTGAGGTTGACGGTATTCAGCGTTCTCCCTCTTGTAGCTCTTGTATTGATTATGCAGCGTGCTTTGGTGCCGAAGAAGAAGACGCACCAGACACTCATTATGCTCAGGCTCTCACCTTACCTGATCTCAGCGGTATAACGCCGTGAAATGCACGACAGTCAGGAATGTGGTTCCCCAACTGCTTATGCACCAGCTTAGTGCAATGCGTCAGACAATAGGTGAGGCTTTTATCAACCAGCAAATTACGGATATTCCCCATGAGACTTTCACGTAAAGATGAACACTCCATTATTGCTCTGTTGCTCCTGGCTAATCATGACCGTCAGACTGCACCGGTGAATTTGGCTGAATTAGCCGAGTCACTGGGTATTTCGACATCTTATCTCGAACATTTGTTTAGCGGTTTGCGTAAACACGGTTTGGTGGAAGGTTTACGCGGTGTCGGTGGCGGCTATCGGTTAGCGCGTCCTGCTAGCCAGATTACTATTGCCGATATTTTGTACGCGACTCAAGCCTTAGCTCATGAAGAAAGCGTTGATACAGCAGATGCGCGTAGCGTCGAAACTAATGAAGCTTGGCAGGCATTAAGCAAGCGTATTCGTGATTTTCTCGGTGAACTGACATTGGCTGACTTTATTCATACCAAACCGGTCAAGCTCATCAAACAACGGGAAGAATCTGTTAGCAATTACATTGCCACGATGTTCTTACCACCGAGTGCTTATTCTATGAATCTGAATGGGTAATGGTCTGGAAAAGAGTTGGGCCTCGTACCCTCATAAGAGGCCCAATAATAGGTTAGTCAAGAGCCTGTAAGCTAACTCATGACCATTCTGCTGATTGTTAGTTATTATCCTCTTTCTTGGCTGCGGTTTTAACTTCCTTCCCACTTTCTGCTTTAACTTTCAACGCCTTGCCGTAAGGATCCGGACGCGGTGTATCATCTGCAGAAGGCGGTAAAACCGGCACTTTGAAGTCTGGTTGCTGACCTGTCAGGGTTTTCAGGAACGCAACAATATCTGTCTTCTCTTCATCAGTAAATTTTTTACCTAACTGTAACTGTCCCATAATAGTCACAGCCTCTTTCAACGTATTGGCAGCACCATCGTGGAAATAAGGATAGGTCAATTCGACATTACGCAAGGTAGGAACTTTAAATTTGAAGCGGTCTTCATCTTTTTTGGTTAAGCCTGCTACTCCTTCCGCCTTGCTATCGGTTTTATAGGGTTCCACTACACCCATTTTCTGGAAGCTGTTACCACCGACAGCCGGGCCATTGTGACACGCCACGCAGCCGCTTTCTTTAAATAACTTATAACCTTTCAATTCCTGTTCAGTCAAAGCTTTATCATCACCTTTAAGCCATTGGTCGAACTTAGCATTAGGTGTTACCAAGGTTTCTTCAAAGGCTGCTATGGCTTGAGTCACCATATCAATATCAACACTGTCTTTTTTAAAGACGTTTTTAAATTCATCACGATATTGTGGAATGGATTCTAATACATGAATGGCTAAT
Organism: uncultured Thiothrix sp.; assembly: GCA_964498805.1. Lineage (GTDB taxonomy): Bacteria > Pseudomonadota > Gammaproteobacteria > Thiotrichales > Thiotrichaceae > Thiothrix. Next base: position 3,332 of record CAZCJE010000007.1, on the reverse strand, counting down.
TCATGGGAAAAAGCCATTTCACCCGGATTCGCAATCGGGCCACCGGCTTGCTCTTTTAGATCTTTGGCGCGTCCATCCCAAAACTGGGCAATATTCATGCTGGAATTTAATACGGTAGGAGAATTAATCGGCCCTTTTTTCCAATGATCACCCACTGAGCTGGTTAGATTATCTGATCCACCCATACTCAGATTATGGCAAGAATTACAAGAAATAAACCCTGATTTAGATAAACGGGGGTCAAAGTATAATTTTTTACCCAGCTCTACCATCGCCAAGTCTTTAGGCGTCACTACTTCAATCGGCTTAATGGGTTCTTCTCGCACGGTTGTTTTGGTTGCCGTATCAGTAGCCGGAGCCTCTGCCGCTATTGCAGAAGTTGCTACTAAACCTACTGTTAGTAATGAAACCATTAGGGCGAATGCTTTCATGAACTTCTCCTACTGTTATTTGATAACTCATGGTAACGGTTGGTAGAGCGGTAGGCTTGATACAAGTCAAGAAATCCCCCCCAAGTTCATATGGTTTTTTCGGCCATATTGATTCATTTTTTCGATGATTGAAAAAGGATTAACACTTCACCTTTGATATATACAGCTATTTACTTACTGTTGATTAGCCGTTCTAAGATTTAGTTAGCTTTATTAACATTAGCTAATATACATTTATAAAAAATATATTTGTTTTTATCAAAAAAATATTGTCTAAATAGCCAATCAATTTTAAGTTGATATAGATCAAAAATTTGGCTAATAAAATTTAGTCAGTTTTAGTATTAAGTTATCTCAAATGACGAGTATCCAATATGATCACTAAACGGTTTACTCTATCTCTTTCACTATTAACGGTTTTAGGTGGATTAGCCACTGTACAAGCCGATTGTCAGCTTTATACCGATCATGATTACACAGGCATGAGCATTAATATGCCATCCGGTCAGCAAATTAATGCCTTAGGTAAAAACTGGAATGACCAGATTTCTTCTGTGCATTTAAGTAATGGTTCAAGCCTAATTGCTTATTTGCACGTGGATTTTGCTGGCGACCAACGGGAGTTTAGTGCCAATACCCGCTATGTTGGTGATCTTTGGAATGATCAGATTTCATCTTTGAAATGTACCAACCCTGACGCAGCCGACCGTTGCAAACTCGGTTATGTCTGGCGGGAAGCTTCCCCATCAGATCATGTTTGTGTTCTACCCAAAACACGTAGCGACACTGCACAAGAAAATGCTTTAGCCCCTGAACGGCGTAATCCCAGCGGTGGCGCTTACGGTGCCGATACCTGCCGTCAAGGGTATGTCTGGCGGGAAGCGTTTGCTGGTGATCATGTCTGTGTAACCCCTGCTAGCCGTGCACGTGCCGCTCAAGACAATGCTGCTAATGCCAAAGGCTAAACGCTGACGGCTACTGCTTTTATTTACCTAACCTTTACTGCGAGGGATATCATGAAATTCAAAATACTAGGCGCTATTGCAGGGTTAACATTACCACTGATTTCACAGACTTTACCCACAGCTCAAGCTCGTGAGCTCAGCCCCTCCACCACCCAAGCCAGTGCTTTATTGCAACCCACCTTGAAAGCGCCGCTGATTGATCAGGTACAGATCACCTGTTGTCAGGATAATCCCAGCCAGCAATGTTTGACCGCTCAGATCAAGAATCAGAGCCCTGAGCCCGTAACTTACACCACGAATATTGCCTATGAAAAAACAGAGTGTTTGAAATACGACTCCCCACCAGCGGATAAACAGGGTTTGTCTGTCCCTAACTGTGTGCAATCGCGTACCACTAAGAAAGTAGCAGGCAATGCTAGTCTTACCGTTGCAGGCCAACAAAGCGCGCCGCTAGCTATGACGCTACCAGCGGAAATTTATTCAGAAGGCACTAGCAAACACCAATTGAAGGTTAGCAATGGCTTATTAACAGGTTCCAAAGCGTTCATTGTCGCCTCTGACTTATGCGTAGGTAGCGGACGTTAAACTATCAACGTTATAACTATAAACAGTCTTGCCTTCAGGCATAGACTGTTTCAACTGATCCATGACAGGGTTGCTCGGTTAAACCCAAGCCTACGGTTTCCCCCACTTCATAACGCTCGAGAACAGAGCTCATGACTAACAACCGATTCTTGTCCGCCAGTTCCACGCTATACAAGAAATGAGTACCACGAAACAGACGTTCCACAATTCGACCTTGACAGCAGTCAGTATCAGTAGTCATTTGCACTCTATCAGGGCGCATCAATACTTGTACGTTTTGATAAACCGGCCAACCAGTAGGAGCTTGCAAGGTGCCTAAAGCGGTATGTACCCGACTAAGACTGCCTACCACCCCCGGTAACCATGCGCCTTTGCCAATAAAGCTAGCGACAAATGTATTGGCTGGCTGCTGATACAATTGCTCAGCTGTGCCCCATTGCTGCAAGTCACCTGCTTGCATAACACCGATTTCATCCGCCATGGCAAAGGCTTCATACTGATCATGTGTCACCAATAGGGCAGTTATCGCTTCCTGTTTGAGAATTTCGCGCACTTCCCGCGCTAGCCTTTCCCGTAACTCCATATCCTGACTGCCAAAAGGCTCATCTAATAGCAATAATCTAGGACATGGAGCCAACGCCCGCGCTAGGGCAACCCGCTGTTGCTGACCACCGGATAATTCGTGCGGATAACGTTTGCCAAAACCGGGTAACTTGACCAATTCCAGTAATTGTTCCACCCGCTGCTTTCTAGCTTTAGCTGACTGTTGACGAATGCCAAAAGCAATATTGTCAGCTACCGACAAATGCGGGAATAAGGCATAGTCTTGAAAAACCATACCGATACCGCGTTTTTCCGGTGGAATACTAAGCTCTGCATGACTGATTACTTGTCCCTGCAAAGTAATGCTACCGTTGATAAGCGGTTCAAACCCGGCAATCGCCCGCAACAGCGTGGTTTTACCGCAGCCACTAGGGCCTAACAGACAACCAATCTGCCCTTCGCTCAGTTGCAAGTCGACCTCATGGACCACACGTTTGCCTTGATAGGCAAGGGAGACTTGTTGCAAGCTCAGATAGTTCATCAGTCTTGTGCGAGAAACCCCATCCTTTAGGGTGGGGAGGGATAGCACGTCGGGGTTAGCCGACCCTCTTCTCGCTCCTCTCTTTGGTTAAGCTATCTTTGGTTAGAAACGGTACCGCTGTTATTGACGGCACGAACTACAATAGGTGAGCCATGACCACAAAACGCGCCTACCGATTTCGCTTTTATCCAGACCTACAGCAAGCAAAACTGTTGGCGCAGACGTTCGGTTGTGTGCGTTTTGTCTACAACAGCATCTTGCGCTACC
>CAZCJE010000006.1:55142-77525 GCA_964498805.1 uncultured Thiothrix sp. | reverse complement strand
GATACACGTTTCAAAGTTTGTTGGAACTGTTCTGATTTGACGGGTTTAGTCAGATAGGTTGATGCACCCGCTAACACCCCTTGCACTTCATCCAAAGGAGAGGTTTTACCACTCAACATAATGATAGGGGTTTTCTTCATATCAGCCCGTTTACGCATGTTTTTACATACATCATAACCATTAATACCTGGCATGATTATATCTAAAAATACTAAGTCATAACGCTTGGTCTCGATTTTTGCTAAAGCTTCTTCGCCTGTTTCGGCAAAATCTGCTTCAATACGAGCATCACGTAATTCTAGTTCCAGCTGTTTACGAATCGCTGCACTATCATCCACTACTAACGCTATATAACCTCTAACAGTTGTATTTTCTCCGCTGGTACTAACAGGCAGAGCAGTAGACGGCGCAGTATTTGCAATAACAGGTGTAGTTTCCACCACAACTGGTGCAGAAGTTAAGCTTTCGTTAGTTGGAATAGGAACAGCAGGTTTAGGGCAGGATGACTTACGGTTTAATACCAGATTTGCAGCATCATCGAGTACACGCATGACGCGTGTAACCAGTAAAGGTCGTTTTAACAGCAGATCATAAGGCGGCGTATCCTGGTCGCTAATCTTGATATGCACCGCTTGGCTACTTAGATTACCTGCCTCACCAGCGCTAATAACAATCTGTGCTGCCTCATTATGGGGCTGTAAGCAATACTGTTTTCCTTGCGAGGCGGCAAATGTAATGACTCGGTTAATAACCGCTTGATCCTTCTCAGGTACCTGATGAAGGTAAATATAAATAGACTGCGGTTGCGTCGGTGTAGGTGCTGTGGCTATTTCTTCAATCATACACTACCTCACGCTGCCAGTTCCGTACTTAACCATTTCTGAAGATAGGACTCCAGAACACTATATTCGACAGGTTTGGTTAGATATTCATCTACGCCTGCGGTTTCGGCTAACTGTCGATGTTTCTGTGTACTGCGTGATGTTAACATCAATAATGGTAAATGACGCACCTCTGGCCAAATACGTATTGCTTGAGTCAGTTCCAGTCCATTCATACGCGGCATTTCCAAATCGGTCACTATTAGTTTTATAGTTTGTTTGTGTAGTTGTTGCAGGGCATCCAAACCATCTACCGCAGTAATCGGTCTATAACCCATACGCTCTATCATTAAGCTCAGCGATTTACGATTACTCAAAGAATCATCCACGACTAAGATAGCTGGCTTTTGATCTTTAAGAACTTCTGCTGCTGGGATAGGGCTAGCTAGTTGAATAGCACCCTGTTCAAAGTTACGCAGTAGACGCAATACATCCAATACGGGTACCACGGTACCATCTGCGAGTGAACAAGCACCAGTCACGCCTTGCTTTATATTTAGCCAAGGCATGAGGCTTTTGACAACTATTTCGCGTGGTTGTAGTAATTCGTCAATATATAAGCCGTAAGTTTTGCTATCGGTTTCTATGACTAATAAGGCGTAACCTTTATTCAAATTGGGCCAGCTGGCTTCCCAACCTAATAAATGCCCCAGATGCAAGATCGGAATGCTGGCATTTTGATAGACCGCCGTCCAGTTTTCTCCGACGAAACCTGCATCCTGTGCAGGTGGCATGTATAAAATCTGTTTAATATTACTGCTAGGAATTGCAACCAAATTACCCACACTCTTCATGAGTAATGCATTGACAGCAATCAACGCCAATGGCAGTTGAATATGGATAGTGGTGCCTTGGCCGGGCACGCTAGTTAATTCTAAGCTACCTTGTAGCTCTTCTACAGCGGTTTGTACAACATCCATACCAATACCACGTCCGGAGACATCACTGACTTCAGTACGGGTGGTAAAGCCTGGGCGCAGAATTAGTCTGAGTAATTCAGATTCACTTAATGTCTGGTTAGGCGTAATCAAACCACGTTCTAAAGCGCGCGCTTTGATTCTCTCCGCATCTAAGCCTTTGCCATCATCACTAAGCGTCAAATAGATACGGTCGCCTTTTTGTTCGAAGTGTACCTTGATAGTACCTTGCTGAGGTTTGCCCGCCGCTATACGCTCGTTCGGAACTTCAATACCATGGTCGATAGCATTACGCAGCATATGTAACAGCGGTGGTAACATACTCTGCAAAGTACTGTTGTCGATTTGTAGATTCTGTCCTTCCAATTGAATGACAGCTTCTTTACCAGTCTGACGACAAGTTTCCCGTACGGTGCGTTCTAAACGCCCTTCGATAGAGCGCACCGGCACTAGGCGCGTACGTAGGATGGTTTCACTAAGCTGACGATGCAAACGTTGTTGCTGGAAGACTTGTTCGGAAATCTGCCGCAATTGATGTTGCATATGCCGGGTGGTTTCACGGGTGTCAGCAACCGCTTCCGTCAGCAAGCTAGAGGTACTATGCAAATGGTTATAGGCGTCCAACTCTAGCTGATCTAGATCCGGGCGATTAGGACGTTGGTTAGTATAGGGACTCAAGTTGAGAGAGCGCTGATCAATTGCCTCGGCCAGATTATCCAGTTTTTGTCTAACCTGTTCATCTTGTTGATGCCATTGATTGTTATACTCCAGCAGATGTTGAGTGTAATCCGCCAGCTGGCTATTGGAAATAATCAATTCCCCTGCCAGATTAATCAATTGCTGAATCGTATCCAGTGCTACCGTAATATGGTTGCTACCACTGTGAGCTTTGTTGGCAAGATCGTGATCATCGTCTGCCTTGCTAATTTCCAAAGGCACAATAAAAGTAGGCAGGGAATTGACTAAGGAATCCGCTATATTTTCCTCAGTGCCTTCCTCTTGAGGCCCTGCTTCGATAATACGTTGTTCCCAGTCAGCCAAGCTTTGCAGAATTGCCTGATAATTATTAGGCAATGCGTGATTTTGTTCCTGTAAATGATCAAACAGCGTTTCTAGGCAATCTGCGGCTTGTCCCAATGTATCATCCAGTCCTTGACTTAAGAATGGGACAATATTGAGTTCCAGTACATCTTCAAGACGATGGGTAAATTCTGCAATAGCCTTGACGCCTACTACACTACTGCCACCCTTGATGGTATGTGCTAAACGTGCAGCATGACGTTTTTGTTCAGCGTTTACCCGACCGTGCGCTAGTAAGCGTATTAAGGTGGCTACTTCAGCAATTTGGCCGGGTGTTTCCTGCAAATAGGCATTAAGAAGTTCAGGATGAATATCCGTATCCCAAGCCAGTACAGGCGCTATCGTGGTAGTCTCAGGAGTAGGAAAATTGGCTGCTTGCTCTTCTTCACTAGTGCTATCAGTGTTCAAACTGCAAGTATGTAGACTGAGGAGCAATTGACCAAGCAAATCCATATCGATCGGTTCTGGCCAACTCTCCTGAGTCAGTTCTGTCGTGATAGCCGCTAGATGCGAAGATTCTTGCGGTTCACGCAGGGCAATAGCGGTTAGTTCTATCCAGTTGAATAGCTGACCATTCTGCAATAGTTCCAGTATGGCTTCTGGTAAGGTATCCCGAAAACCGCCGAGCATAGCTTGTAACCACTGGGCGGTATGAGCAATACCGTCCATGCCATATAAACTGGCAGCCATTGTCAGGCGTTCGTATTCTGCTAATACTTGGTTAACAAGTGCTGTAACGGCCTCCGGTTCCTCCACCAAAGGATTTAGGCTGGACAATTGCAGAGCAACGTCTTCAAGCTCTTCAGCAAAGGCAATGGTGGTATCCATACCTTTATGCTTCCAATTTAAATACGTTAACCGAGTGCATTAGCCGTTTACCTGCTTCGGCCATATGCTGAGTCAGGCCAGTTAGGGACATCAGCTCGCGGCCTGTTGTTTGGGTAGCTTCCAGAATGCGCTCGGTACGAGTTTGCAGTGTTTTACTGATATTTACCTGGTCTGCGGAAGAAACCGCAATCTTCTCAACGGAGGAAACCAGCTCATTTGTGGTATTGAGAGTTATCTGCATCTGTTTAGCAGCGTCTTCTGCAAGGCTGGCGCCATTAACAACCTGCTCGATGGTACGATCCATGGTAGCAATAGTGGTATTGGCTTCCTGCTGAATATTATGTACCAATGTTGAAATCTGGTTGGTGGAGTCGCGCGAGCTTTCCGCAAGGCGTTGGATCTCTTCTGCGATCATGGAGAAGCCACGTCCTGCTTCACCGGCGGCAGTTGCCTGCATACTGGCGTTCAAAGCCAGAACAGTAGTGCGCTCAGATAGATGGTTGATTACATCAATAATCTGGCTGATTTCTTGTGAGCGCTCACCAAGGCGTTTTAGACGTTTACCAGTTTCTTGTACGGTACTGCGAATATTCGACATGTTTTCCACACTACGAGTTACCGATTCTTGGGCACTACGAGTAGCACTAGAGGTACTGTCAGCAATGTGGTTAGCTTGTTCAGCAGAAGCCGCGATACTGTTCAAACGTTGCAGGATAGTATTCAATTGTTTGGCTGTTTCGCGAGCTTCCAGCTGCTCAAGTTGTGCAAGGTCATTAACTGACAAAGCATAGCGGTTTACATCTTGTGAGGTGGCTTCAACAGAAATGGCTACTTCACGAACCTGTTTGAGAACGTCGGTGGTATCTTCGGCAAGCTGATTAATCGCATCGGCTAGTGGGCCGGTAGCATCTTCGGTTACTTTAGCGCGTACAGTCAGGTTACGTTCGCTAAGGTCAGATACCGCTTCGAGTAGCGCAAATACAGAATCATTCAATTGTTGGTGTTCGCGGTCAATACGAGCTTGAGTAGCAATACGTTCTTCCACCATGCGGTCGAAGTTTTCGCCTAATTCAGCCAATTCGTTTTTGCCTGTTAAGCGAGCACGGGCATTGATATTACCGGCTGCAATTGCACGTACTGTATTGGTGAGTTTTTCCAGTGAGTCATCAATGGATTTATAAATCAGGTAACCCAGTAGAGCCGTTAGCAAAGTACCCAGCAGCAAAGTGCTCGTACCAATAACCAAGAAGTTACGTAGACGGCCTTCCGTTTCAACGAACGATTGGTTGACCGCTTTATTATCTTTTTGTATCTCTTCTTCGAGCTTGTCACGAATCGGAATAAAGTCTTGTTCAAGGTCGTTTTGTAGATACAACTCCAGCTTGGCGCGATCCCCGTTACGCAGTAACTCCTTACTTTTACTGATCATGGGGAACATTCTTTCCATTTCTGTGATGGTACTTTTGCCTTGTTCACCTTTAAATTTTTGGTAAGCCGGAATCAGATTTTCTTTAAAGTCTTTTTCCAACCAGTCCAATCTGCCTAGAGCATCTTCGGGTGAGACCTTACCGATATTGACATCATGCAGTAATAACATGTAACGGCGTAGCATACGCCGGATATACAGGTTACCTGTTGTAATGGCGTTCACCTGACTGTTAATGGCTTTGAAAGTCTGCATGTCAGAATTCAGTGAGGTAATGGAGAACGCACCGATAGCAAACATCAAGACTAACGGTAGCAGAATCAAAAAATAAAGGCGTCGCGCAACCGAAAGGTTGGCGAGTAAGTTAGGACGATTTTGTGTCAGACCTGTCATGGATAATCTCCCGTGGAATCAGAATCTTTATAAAACTTTTACTGTAACCATTTATCCCAAGTAGCTGGATCTATTGATACCCATTTACCCTGCTCAAGGTGGGTCATAGTAATCAGATCAGAGCCTTGATTATCATCGGTAAAGTCCATGGATAACCCATCAAGGTTGAATTTTTGACCTTTAAACACGGCCATTAAATTACTGCGTGTTAGGGGTTGTTTGGTGCTTTCAAGTTTTTTGAGGCCGTAAAGTAATAATTTGCCTACTATATAACCCTCTTGGGAGACATAACTGTAATTTTTTCCTAGCGCCTCACGGGCATTTTTCACAATAGGTAAGTTGCTAGAACCCTCTGGTACGACCTGCGTCATGATGACTTTATCGGTTATGCCAAATTTTTTGAACGAAGCTAATAAACCTTCTGCGCCCGTGAAGGAAACTGCACTGTAGAGCCACGTTTCGCCCTTGCTATGTGCATAGGCAATAAAATGCCCTATAGCTTCATAGGTACCAATGGTAATGACTAACTTGCAAGATTTGTTATTGGCTTTTTCCCACGCTTTCAGAGCGTCATAGCCGTCACGGGCTTTGAAGGTATTACGCATATAAAAGCCGACTGGTAAGGTGGTATCAGACTGAATATTTTGTTCGCCCTGTTTTAAAAGTTTGTTGAGCGAATCGCGTAAAGCTTGGGTGTCAGGTACATCTTGCAGCGCGTCTACAATGCCTTTAATGCCACTTAAACCGTAGACATCACTTTGCATGTAAGCACACAACGAATTGGCGGGCAGGCCGTGTTTGAGAGCTTCGCTAATGACTGCTTTAGTTTCTTGGGCGTAGTTGGCGCGAAAGTTAACAATATTATCTTGATTACCGCGCAATATGTCTGAGCCTGTAAAGAAACCAAAGGCGGGCACTTGTTTCGCTTTCAGCAAAGGCAAGAGCGCTTGAGTAGTCGGTGTACCAACATTGCCAATAAAGAGAAGAATATTTTTGCGTAATAATGAATCTGCTGCGGTTAAAGTATGTTCGGGAGTGTAAGAGTCATTCTCCAGCAATAGGCGAATTTTACGCCCATCAACCGTTTGATTGTTCAAGGCTGCTTCCAGACCTGTTTTCATATCCTGACCCAAGCGGCTTGAACGTCCTTCCAAATCCATAATACCGCCAAGCGTGATAGAGGTATTAGTGACACCATCTTCGGCCAGCAACACAGGAGAAAAAATTAGCTGAATGATCAATAAAATTAATGACCAAGTATGGGGGAGAATAAAGGAGTTTTTCATGAATTGTCCTTGTTGTTTGGCCAAAACTAACCTTTAGCAAGTCGACGAATATGCCTTAACAGTTTGTCGTGATCAGCTACTAGAAAAATATCTTCACCACAATGCAGGGTATGAGGGATCCAATCCGGCAACTTGTCGTCCTGATGAGGTTGCAATTGTTCTGATGTTAGTTTCACCTGGCGTGGATAACCTTCACATGTCAGTAATACTGGAGAGGAGTCAGGTGGTTGAATTAACAATAAATGAAAGTTAGCGGGTACTGGTCTGCCTAGGACAACTTGATACATGTCGAACACAGGCAACAAGTCGCCTCGTACGCTAGCCAATCCCGCACACCAAGAAGGTTTAAATGGCAGCGGATAAACCGTTTGGGTCATTAGCACCTCGGCTTTCAAGGTGGTTTCCAACAGGATTAGGTGAGGCCCAACCCGATAGTAAAAACGACTCGTAGCCGGTTGGTACATTGCTTCCATTTGTGGTTCCATGATTCCCTGATCTGAGGCTAAAACTGTCATGGTGACATTTATTGTTATTGTTATAGTAGTCAGTAAGAAATTGAGCGCTACAGATTGCCTAAAAATTGGCAATAGCCTTCAATATTTCTTCACTGGTGTAAGGCTTGGTTACATAGTTATTGGCACCAAGCTTTTGTGCCCATTGTTTATCCACCGGGTTGGACTTGCTGGAAACCATAATGACTGGAATAGTCTGGGTAACAGGGTTGCGTTTAATCCCACGACAGGCCTGATACCCATCGCCATCTTCCATGATGATATCGAGCATAATCAGATCAGGCCGTTGCTGTTCTGCTAATACCTTGGCTTCATTGCCGGAGTGGGCAACTATGACTTGATAGCCCGCAGCCTCAAGGATGCGTTGCAGGTTAAGACGTTCGGTATTGGAATCATCTGCAATGAGAATCTTACGAATGACAGATGTACTTCCCTGTGCACTTGGCATACGTGGTCCTTCTGGGGTTGTATTCATAAAGTACGACTTCAGTATTTATAGTAAATTGATTTTTATTAAGCAAACTAATTTGCTTGGTGGCTGTTAACTAGAATCGTGACTATATATTACCAAAAGCTTGTAGCAATGTCGTAATTTCGTCATAATCGGTAGTCTTCGCTATGGCGGCCTGTATGGGTCCTCCCGCGACGATAAGTTATGAACCCCGTCAGGTCCGGAAGGAAGCAGCGGTAATAACTGATTCGGGTGCCGGGATATGGCTGGTACAGGCTGCCACCCTCTTCTAATTATCCCCAGTCTTTCCATGAGTTATCAGGTACTTGCACGAAAATGGCGTCCCCAGAATTTCCAGCAAATGGTGGGGCAGGCACATGTATTACGTGCCCTGATTAATGCGCTGGATGAAAATCGTCTTCATCATGCCTACTTATTTACTGGCACTCGTGGTGTCGGCAAAACTACTATTGCACGTATTTTCGCCAAATGTCTGAATTGTGAAACCGGTGTCACGGCAACGCCATGCGGTCAATGTCGCAGTTGCCTAGAAATTGCTGAAGGGCGGCATGTTGACTTGATTGAGGTGGATGCCGCTTCACGTACCAAAGTCGAAGATACGCGCGAATTGCTGGATAATGTACAATACGCGCCAACTCGCGGACGCTTCAAGATTTACCTGATTGACGAAGTGCATATGCTCTCGGGGCATAGCTTCAACGCTTTGTTGAAAACACTCGAAGAGCCGCCACCGCATATTAAATTCCTGTTTGCGACTACCGACCCACAGAAATTGCCGGTAACGATTTTGTCACGTTGCTTGCAATTTAGTCTCAAACGTATGCCGGTGGATATGATTGGTGGGCATTTAGCCAATGTCTTAACGCAGGAAAATATTACCTATAGCGAACCTGCCTTGCGTTTATTAGCGCGTGCCGCTGATGGCAGTATGCGTGATGCTTTGAGTCTGACTGACCAAGCTATTGTTGCTGGCGGGGGAACGATTCAGGCAGAAACCGTACAGGATATGCTGGGGCTGTTACCGCATGAATATCTGGTGGGTTTGATTCAGTCTATTGTTGAAGATGATGGCAAACGTATGTTGGCCATTGTGGAGCAAATGGCGCAATTAACCACCGATTTTACCATTGCTGCGGATAGCCTAATTGCGCTTTTGCATAGTGTAGCGGTTCAGCAGGTTGTGGCTAATTCGGAGGTGGATGAGGCGACTGCTGAGTTAGCCCGTCGTCTGACCCCTGCTGATGTACAGCTGTATTACCAAATGGCTTTGCATGGGCGGCGTGACTTACCACTAGCCCCTGACCCACGTAGTGGCTTTGAAATGATGCTATTGCGTATGCTGGCTTTCCGTTTAGCGGATACGGCGGCGGTATCTACAGCCACCGATGCAGGTGAGAAAAAAAAAACTCTAACGCCAGCGCCTAATCCGTCTGCTATTTCTGAGTCTGGACGCTCTTTAGCACCTACGGTTTCCACAGAGCCTAAAATAGTCCTCCCATCTGAGGCAAAGCCTGCTCCTGTGCCGTTAACACCTGCGGTTCCAGCTAACGTTCCTGCTGTTATTGAGTATCCCGTTACCAAAAGGATGGAGGAGGTAGCCTTTACGCCTTCTGTTGCTGTGACATCCGCCGTAACCGATGAGAGCCCGCCTTGGGATGAACCAGAAAATTTGCCCTTAAAAGCAATTCAAATCAATGAAAAAATTGAAAAAAAGCAAAGTGATCCTATATTGCCTTCAAACAATCTGTGGCATGAAATCTGGCCGCAATTGCAGCTAACGGGAATGGCGTTACCTTTAGCGCAACATTGTTTGTTGGGTGATATTAATGCGGATCAAGTGACGCTATTACTGGATGAAAGTGGCGCAAATTTGCAGATGGCTGGGGCTGAAGCCAAACTGACTGAGGCATTAAGCCAGTACTATGGCCAAGCGGTTAAATTGCATTTTCAGGTCATAGAGCTTAAGGAAGAAACACCAGAAAAACGGGCTAAGCGGGAAACGCGTGAGTGTCAAGAGCAGGCAGAGCGAGCTATTGCGGCGGACCCGTTTGTCCAGCATTTGCAGCAAGAGTTCGGTGGAGTGATTGTGGCAGGTTCCATACGGCCACGCACAGAAGCGGGTAAATTGTAGTACACTGCAACCCTTAAACACAGAATGAAACAAGGAAACTAACACCATGATGAAAGGCGGAATTGGCAACTTAATGAAGCAAGCGCAAAAAATGCAGGAAAATATGCAAAAAGCGCAGCAGGAAATTGCCGAAATGGAAATTACCGGTCAATCCGGGGGTGGATTGGTCTCCGTAGTGTTGAATGGTCGTCATGAATGCAAACGTGTCACGATTGATCAGAGCCTGTTTGATGATGATAAGGACATGATTGAAGATCTGGTTACGGCTGCTTTTAATGATGCCGCGCATAAAATCGAAGAGGCCACTCGTGAGCGTATGGCCAGTGTGACCGCAGGTATGCCATTGCCTCCTGGCATGAAATTGCCGTTTTAATCCATGGCAGAATTGTCACTGCTCAAAGAACTGATTGATGCTTTGCGTTGCCTGCCGGGAGTGGGGGCGCGCACAGCACAACGAATGGCATTTCACTTGCTAGAACATGACCGTCGCAGTGGCGAACGTTTAGCTGAAGTGATGGGACGTGCCATGCGCGATATTCATCAATGCAGTCGTTGTCGTACTTTGACTGAGCATGAAATGTGCCGAATCTGTGCTAATCCCGCTCGGCAAAAAGAATTGCTATGTGTGGTTGAGCATCCTTCCGATGTGGTAGCGATTGAACAAGCGACTGGCTACCGGGGTTATTATTTTGTGCTCGGTGGACGTTTGTCCCCACTCGATAGCATTGGCCCGGAAGACATTGGCTTGGATTTGCTGGAAGCGCGTTTGGATGAAGGTGAGGTACAGGAAGTCATTTTGGCGACCAATCCGACCGTAGAAGGCGAAGTCACTGCGCATTACATCAGTGAAATGGCAGCTAAGCGGCAAATTCCGGCGAGTCGGATTGCTCACGGGGTACCGGTTGGTAGTGAACTGGATTACGTTGACAGTGGCACCTTGTCACATGCTTTTGAAGGACGGAGAAAATATTCATGAGTAACTGCCTATTCTGTCGGATTGCTGCTGGTGAGATTCCTGCCAAGCTGATTTATCAGGATGAGGATGTCCTCGCTTTCCACGATATAAACCCACAAGCACCGTTGCATGCGCTGATCATTCCCCGCAAACATATCGCGACTATTAATGATTTGCAGGCCGATGATGCGGCTTTAGTAGGCAAATTGTTTTTGGTAGCCAAGCAAATTGCGGCTGAACAAGGTTATGATGAAGATGGCTATCGCGTGGTGATGAATTGTGGCGTGCATGCTGGCCAATCGGTATTCCATATTCACCTGCATTTATTGGCAGGTCGTCCTCTCAAATGGCCACCGGGCTAAAACCGGGTTGGAGTCAGATCCACCCGGTCTGCTCTAAGCGACTGTTTAATTGCTAGCCGGACGCTCATACGTGGTGGTAAGCGTGGCTTTACCTAAGCTATGAGCATTCAGCATAAAGCCTACCATGGCTGGCATGGCATCTGCTTTTAACTCCAATTCTGTGCTCAATGCATGTAATGTGAATTGATAGTGGTGGGGTTTGTCACCAGCGGGTGGGCAAGCGCCACCAAACCCTGCCTTACCATAATCGGTCACGCTTTGGATAGCGCCTTTTGGTAGTCCTTTGCCGCTAACCTCAATACCGGCTGGCAATTCTTTAGTATCTGCCGGGATATTGAATACGACCCAATGCCACCAGCCACTGCCGGTTGGAGCATCCGGGTCATACACTGTTAAGGCCAGACTTTTAGTACCTTCGGGTACACCAGACCAACTCAAAGCAGGCGATTTGTTTTCTCCACTGCAGCCAAAGCCTTGGAATTCCTGAGTTTTAGTCATGGCCTGACCCTCCTTGATATCCGGGCTAGTCAGGGTAAAGTCAGCGGCGAAACTGCTGGTGGAAACAGTTAGTGCTACCAATGCAGCAAGCAAATGACGCATGGCAAGATTCCTTTGGTTAGTAAGAAGCGGTCAGTATGCCATTAGCCGCGTAGATCGTCATAGACCAAGTCTCAACCTTGATAGGAAGAATTACCCATGCAAGAGAACAGCGCGGATAGTCAACAACAAACGCGTTTACATGCGGGCTTATTGCTGGCCGTTATCGGGACGGGATTATTTGCCCTGAAATCTATTTTTATCAAACTGGCCTTTGCTCAAGGGGTAGATGCGACCACCTTGCTGATGTTGCGTATGGGGTTATCTGCGCCTTTTTACCTATTGATGCTGATTTGGCTGTGGAGAAAACCGGATACCTATCAACCTATGCCGCGCGAATGGTTGGGAATTATAGTGTTAGGCTTTATGGGTTATTACTTTTCGTCGTGGCTGGATATGCAAGGGCTAAATTACTTGTCCGCACAGTTAGAGCGTCTGACGTTATATACCTACCCAATCATGACTACTCTATTGGGCTGGTTATGGCTAAAAGAACGTATTACCACGCGTATTGTTTTAGCGTTAATCTTTACCTATACCGGGGTATTAGTCTTGTATTGGCATGAAGCTCATCTGACGGGTAATCAGGTGAGTTTAGGTGTTGCCTTGGTGATGGGGGCGGCGTTGACCTTTTCCGGTTATGTGGTGTTTAGCAAAGCGCTAATTGGTCGTTTAGGGAGTCGTCTGTTTACCAGTATTGCCATGTTAGCGTCGACCTTTTTTGTTTTAGTGCATTTTTCAGTCACTCATCATTGGCAAGATTTACAGCTAACCAAATCAGTATGGGGGTATGCGTTATTATTAGCCTTTGTTTGTACCATCATACCCAGTTTTATGGTCAATGAAGCCATTGCGCGCATTGGGGCGGCGCGTACTAGTATTGTTGGCACAGTTGGGCCCATAGTAACGGTGTTATTGGCGGTGGCTTTGTTAGGAGAACCTTTCGGCTGGTTTCACTTAGCAGGGATGGTACTGGTGATGGCAGGGGTAAGCCTGTTAGGCAAAGCCTGATTGAGCACTTAAAAGCTTGCTTTTTGCTCATGGTTGTTACCATACTCAAGCATTGTTCGCTCATTGTTCTGTTAAAAACGACAATCTTCATTCTTATGAAACTATTTTATTCACATACCTCACCCTACGCACGTAAGGTCCGGCTCATTGCTTTGGAAAAAGGCTTGGCTGATCAGGTTGAAACAATACTCGTCGATACCTCGGCGGAAAATTCCGAGCTGTTTGCGGCTAATCCGTTAGGGAAAATTCCAACCTTGATATTGAACAACAGTGAAGCTCTGTTTGATAGCCCGGTCATTTGCCGTTATCTTGATAGTATTTCTGAACCTTCTTTGTATCCGGATAACAGTTGGCAGCTTTGGGCCGCTTTGCGTTGGGAAGCACTCGCCGATGGGCTATTAGATGCTGCTTATAATCTGGTAATGGAATCGCGTCGTCCTGAAGGTGAAAAATCGCCTTCCAATATGACGCGTTGGACTACAGAAATCGAACGTACCCTGCGTCACATTAATGCTAATCTCGCCCAATTGGGCGAAGAAATAACCATTGCACAACTGGCATTAGGGGCTGCTATTGGCTATGTGGATTTTCGCTTGTCGTCCCTATTACGTACTGGTGAATACCCGCAGCTAACCACCTGGTACGAGAGCTTCCAGCAGCGGCCTTCCATGCAAACGACTCGCCCACAATAAGAGGCTAACAAAAGCGAGGGGAAATTAAGGCTAGCTTGTCTATTGAGCAGTAACAAACAAATAGGCGCTAAATGCCCCTAAGCGCTTATTTATTTTTATAGGCGCTTTAGTTTTCACTATGTTAAGAAATGTTGCCTCACATTCCCTCAGCAGTCAGATGGTGGAATAATAATCATAATAGCCCACTCAGGAGTCCCGATGTCAGCGGAGTATGCCCTAGCCTCTGAAAACAGCAGTGCTGATCTTATACCGTCCTCTAGTGATCTCAACTTATCCCAACACATTCAGGAGCAAACACAGCTGATTGAGGATTTGACCTGTTGTATCCAACAAAAAGAGCAAAAATTGGCTGAACTGAATGAACAAGCCGGTTTAATGGATAAATTGGCTTGTAAGTTACAGGAAAACGAACTGGCGATGTATGTGATCCGCGAACAGGTACAAATCCAGACTTACTTAATGGATCAGCTAAGCAGCAAACTGAAGGAAAAAGAGCAACAAACTCCCACCGTTGAAAAACAGGCACGGCTTATTAAAGACTTGACCACCAAGCTACAAGACTTGGAACAGCAATTAACCTTGATTGTGGGGCATGACAAGTATGTGACTGCACAAAATCTAGTCAAAGGCCATATGGTTGCGGGTATGGCGTTGAGTTGGATACCTTCACCATTATTGGATATTGCTGCGTTGAGTGGGGTACAGCTTAATTTGTTGCGTCAGCTTTGCCAACATTATGCGGTGGAATTTGATGAGCAACTCGGTAAAGGGCTGTTGTCGGCGTTGGTAAGTGGCGCATTGCCGGTAGTGGCTATTTTGGGCTTAAGTAGTTTGACCAAGCTATTACCCGGTATTGGTACTATCGGCGGTAGTGTCAGTATGACTATCCTAACGGGGGCGATGCTGTACGCTACTGGGCAAGTATTCATCCACCATTTTGAAGCCGGTGGTACTTTACAGAATTTTAATAGCCAGCAATGGCAGGTTTTTTTCCGTCAGCAATTGGCCAAAGGTAAAACCTTGGTAAAAAGCCAGCTAAAGAGCGTCTCTTCCACCCCGGTGCAGCCTGTATCGACCGTACCGGTAGCGGTAATGGCTGGCTAATTTATTAAGGTTGTATGGTCGGGCGTGGTCGCCCCCAACGAATTAATAAACTCACTATTAATCCGGCAGCAAAGAAACCGCTGACTAAGGGGATGACACTGTGATGGTATTGCTGGCCAATAAAGGTGCCTAACGGAATAGAAATCAGCGTGGAGAGCGAACCAATCACCGATGCTGCCATACCGGCCATATGACCTAAAGGCTCCATAGCTAATGCATTGATATTGCCAAACTGCAAACCTAAACACAGAAAAATCATGCCCATAAAGCTTAAGAATATCGGTAAGGGCGGGTGGCCATTGGTTTGCCAAGCAATGATCCATAATACCCCTGCTAACACAGCCATACTAATGGATGCCGTTTGCGTGATCCGGTACATGCCATAGTGCATGACAGCGCGGCCATTGATGAAAGAAGCACTGCCAATCCCTAACGCCAATAAAGCAAAATACAATGCAAACTGGTTACCTAATGCGTACTGCTCTTGCAGGATTTGTTGGGCTGAATTTAGGTAGCCCAAAAATGCTCCAAAGGTTAAGCCAGCCGCTACGGTATAAATCATTGTGGTACGGTGAGTCAGTACCGTCAGTAGGCCATCACGAATATAAGTCAGGGTAAAAGGACGGCGTTTGTCAGGGCTTAAGGTTTCTGGCATGCGTAGTTTGAACCACAGCAGCACAATCAATGCTAGTAGCAAAAATAGGGCAAAAATATACCGCCAATTAGCCACCAGTAAGATGACTTGTCCTACTGAGGGAGCCAGAATCGGCACTAATACAAACACTGTCATAGTGAATGACATAACCCTAGCCATGCCATTACCTGAATAACAATCTCGTACCAAGGCGGCAGTCAAAACACGCGGTGCAGAAGCTCCTAAGCCTTGTAAGAAGCGTCCTAACAAAATATGGTTAAAATCTTGTGCCAGCATGGCCAGTACACTACCGAACATAAATAAACCTAAACCCAAATACATCAAAGGCTTACGTCCAAGTGCATCCGATAACGGGCCTATGAATAACTGACCACTACCAATTCCCAGAAATAGCGTAGACACAATTAGTTGGGTTTGATTGTCATGAAGAGTGCCTAAATCGTGCCCGATCTGTCCGAAGGCCGGTAACATGGCATCAATGGATAAAGCCGTCAGCGAACTGAGCATGGCAAGCAAGGCAATAAATTCGCCAAAACTGGGCAAGGTAGCTTTCATAAGTGTGAGTATGCTGGTTAGGAGGCAGCTATTAGCGAATACATGGCGGCATCATGCGGACGACCCCGAATACTTAAACGCTGTCGAGCAATGCCTTCAAATACGGCACCCGCTTTTTCGGCCACACGACGGCTAGGGCGATTACTCAAAGCTGCCACAATTTCGAGACGCCACAAACGCAAATCAGTAAAGCCAAAGGTTGCCACAGCTTGTACGCATTGAACAGCAATGCCTTGACGCTGACGGGAATCTCTTACCCAATAACCGATATTGGCAAAATGGTGTTCCTTATTGATATCGCTAATGGCAATGCCACCAAGAACACTATTATCCTGGAGCGAAAAGATCCCGTATTCATAGGCAAAATCCATCTGCCAATACTGCTGACACAGATCAAACCAACCTTCTGCTTCAGCTAGCGAATAACGGGCATGACACCAGGGCAACCAAGCACCTACCGAGCGCGCGGATTCCCGCACAGCCTCCACGAAAGCAGGGGCATCACTGTTTTCAAACGGGCGTAAAATAAGATCAGAGGAAACAGGAATTTTCATGAATAACTATGCATTAATTTCTTAGGTAACAATCAATTTTAAAAGGGCTATACCCTTATAGATAGCCCTTGTGGTCTTGTTAGATTGAGCGGGTAAATAGTCAGGCGAGCTTGTGCCAAGAATAGCAGCTTTGGGTTCATTTGCTGGCATAATATCCGATTAAATGCCTAACCGTTACTAAATATCAGGTTTAAAAACGCTATACAACTGCCATTTACGTGTGTTTTTGCAGCCTCTAGATGCTTGTTTTACCGTGGCTGACAGGGCATTTGCTCTAAGCAGGAGGCTATTCTCATGCAAAAGATCATTCCCGCATTATGGTTTAACGGCAATGCTGAAGAAGCCGTCAACTTTTATGTATCCCTCTTTCCAGATTCCCGCATTAATAAACTATCCCATTATACTAAGGCCGGGCCGGAGCCTGAGGGAACTGTCATGATGATAGACTTTTCTTTGTCTGGACAGGACTTTTTAGCGATTAATGCTGGCCCTGATTTTAGTTTTTCCTCAGCAATTTCGTTTTTGGTGAATTGTGAAGATCAAGCCGAAATTGACAGATTGTGGGATAAGCTCGCCGTTGGCGGTAAACCTATGGTTTGTGGTTGGATAATCGATAAATTTGGTGTGACCTGGCAGATTACCCCAATCGCGTTAAGAGAAATGATGAGTGACAAGGATAAAGTTAAAGCTGAACGTGTCGCCCGTGCTATGTTTCCTATGGTCAAATTGGATCTTGCCAAATTGAAACAAGCTTACGAGCAATAAATAGTAAGGTGATTTATTTTTTCAGACTCATTCTTAAGGAGAGGTGTTATGGAACACAATCCGGTTGTATGGTTTGAAATCCATGTACAAAACATGGAACGTGCAAAAGCTTTCTATGCAGCGGTTTTTCAGTGCCAATTAGAGAGAATTAAGACCGATACAGAAGGTATGGAAATGTGGTCTTTTCCTATGTTGAAAGAATCTACTTATGGAGCACCTGGGGCACTGGTAAAAATGCAAGGGGTATCATCTGGCGGTAATAGCGTACTGGTGTATTCCGGCTGTAAGGATTGCGCTGAAGAAGGAGCACGTGTGCGCGAACAAGGGGGGCGTATTATTAAAGACAAAATGTCGATCGGTGAATACGGTTTTATTGTGCTCGCTCAAGATACTGAAGGCAATATGATCGGCCTGCACTCCATGCAATAAATCTATAGCTAGGCTAGAGCCCGCTAGTGGTAAAAAACACCAGCGGGCTTGTTTAAAGCATCTCATTATTTCACTAGTTTTTCTTTGCGATAAGCTTCACGTTCTAGTGGAGAACGTGCATACGTCACCATTTCCAATTCAGTTAAATAGCGTTGTAAGAAAGCAGGTTTGCCCAAGCGCTCAATCTGGCCAACATGAACTAATTCATGGGCTAAAACGGTTTTGTCTTGCGCTGAATTGGGTTTGATTAAAATCACATAGCCCATTGTGCGCCCGCCTTCGAGCGGGTTGCCAATACCATAACGTAAGGAAGCCCGCCGTAATTCAGGGTCAATAGGCAATGGAAAACGCGGTGTTACCAACACCCTGACGTTTTGAGGCTGTGCTACCCCCATTTGGCGGGCTATAACTTGTTCAGGTACGGTAAGGCGGCGGCCTTGTGTATAGAGCTGCTGTTCTGATTGGTTATACCAATCCAAGGCTGCGGGTAAATAACGATTAATTCTCGCCCGTACTTCTGTCGGAGGATGATCCAGTGCTGAAAGTGGGGTAGTCAGACGTTTTTTGATAGCTTCGCAACCGGCTAATGCCAGACACAATAACAATATTATTATCAATTTAGCATCCATAATCATCCTCCTTGCTCTTTTCACCTAAATAACTGAAGCCACACTAGATAATGCCGTGTTATAGGCATCTGTGTTAATAATTGGAATGTAAAATGGCCAATCAGTTTCAAATAAACTGTTTCGTTAAGTCGATGAGATGGGAGAATGTAAACTTGCTTAGCTATAAAGTTGAATGTTTTGCGCAAAAGGATTAAAAGAGCTTTGGCTTGGAGAAAAATAAAAAGCTTTATCATTTACTCACAGAAATATCTTGTTAGCCGCGAGCATAGCCAGATTTAACAGGGATTTGCTAGTCGCATTTTCCCCTTTAACTAAATGACCGGTAATAAAACCGGCCAATAAAGCTACCGTTACCGAAGTAGTCGGATTGTCTTTGATAGGTGCTAAATAATCCAAATTATTACTGGTTTGGCGTAATTTTTGTTTAGCTTCTGTTACAGCTTGAGCTTGCGATTGATATACAGAGTGCCCCATGCCAATCCTCCACTGATTCCCAAGCACAAAACACTCAAGGCTAATAAGACAGCCGGTAACGGCCAATAGAGTGTTAACCATTGATAAAGGGCAGCTAGTAATAATACCAGACTGCCAAAAATAAATGCCATGGCTACCATCATCATTAACGCTAGCAACAAAGCTTGTAAGGTTCGTTGCTTTAATAAACGACCTTCTGCTTCCACTAGTTCCATAACACTAATAATGGTTTCCGTAATGGCTTTCATCTTAAAACCCGTTGGCTAATAATAGAATTAATCTCGAGTAAGCATTCGGGAAAGTAAATAACCTGTACCAAACGCTATTACCAAGCTCATTAACGGGTTTTTGCGGATTTGGGCATTAATGGAATCCAGTCCTTCACTACCCGCATCATAGATATCATGAGCTTTGCTAGAAGCTTTTTCCTCATAATCTTCTAGCTTAGAACCCACTTTTTCCATAATTTTACTGGCTTTATGCTCGCCTTGATTTTTGATTGAATTCATTAAATCATTAACTTGATTTTTTAGATTTTCAAATTCATTGCGCATATCATTATCAATTCCCATTTCTGCATCTTTAGGCATCTTAGTTACCTCATGTTTTTAAATTAGCTGTTTTATAGCTAATAACTTCCTTTGGTTTAAACAAAAAAGTCCCTCTTGGCTAGGCCAAGTCTATAAATGAAATAATGGAAACTTTATTGCTATAAGCTTTGAAATTATAATCAAAGTTAATTTTATTTTTGTTTCATTCCAGTTAATGTATGGAATAAAAAGATAGTAGTCTACGTGCCAATTTTTTTGAAAATAAACTTACAAATATACAGGTAAAAGCCGTTAGTGATGCATTATGTGGATTTTTTGTTTAAGCTGTTGAGGACTTAGCAGAATTTATAAGTGTCAAAGGTATAAAGAACCTGTTCTGTATAAGAGCAGGTTCGTCAGATTCAACCGCTTTAGGCGCGTTGCGAAAGGGTGCGTTCGAGTTCGGCCATACCGGCTGGAATATCCAAGCTTGCCCCGGCGGCACGCATGCTCGATCCTAAGGCATGTAAGGTGCGGAACAAGTTATGCGCACGACTTTGTTCACCCATCTGGCCAATACGCAGAATATTCAGGCCAAATGCCCCAGAAATTTCCACTTTATGCGCTGTAGACATGTGCGTGCGTACGGCATCAGCGGATACGTGTTCGGGGACTACAATACCTACCACGGAATTCAGGCGATGCTGTTTAGCTATTAGCAGTTCCAGACCCATGGTTTCGATCCCGGCCTGTAACGCTTCAGAACAACGTAAGTGACGCTCGAAACGCGCTGGTAAAGTTTCTTCGCAGACTAAACGTAAGGCTTCATGCAAAGCCAGAATACCGGAAACCGGCGCGGTGTAATGATAGGACTTCTGATTCCAGAATTTATCTGCCAGTTGCGCATCCAAACACCAGTGGAAGGGAAGATCCTTGCGCTTGGCGATCTTTTTAGCCCACGCTTCTTCTGAAAAGGCCAGTAATGACACACCCGGAATGGAAGATAGACCTTTCTGCCCACCGGTAATAATGGCATCGACTTGCCAGTTATCCATTGCCAATGGCATGGTACTGAGTGTACAAACCGCATCCACAACGACCAGACAGCCATAACGCTTGGCTACCTTAGCAATTTCGGCCAGATTTTTATTACAAACAGTGTTAGAAGTTTCACCTTGTACTAGCGTTACCACTTCATAACGGTGACGCTGTAATTCGCGTTCCACCATTTCTACTGCCGCGCTTTCATTCGGAGGGGCTTCCAGCAAGGTGGGTTCTGCGCGTACCCGCCGCGCCATTTCTGCTAAACGCTGGCTAAAATAGCCATTGGTAATGCACAATACTCGTGCCCCTGGTGTTACCAAATTGGCAATAGCCATCTCCATCGCAGCTGAACCCGGTCCGCTGACACCCATAACATGGGAAGAACTGGTTTGGAAAACATAACGTGTCATATCTTTGACCTGTTCAATGACACGATTCATGGTATCGCCAAGGTGATTAATCACGATTGAATTGGCGGCTGCCACTTTTTGTGGAATAGGTACAGGCCCCGCTCCCATCATCAATAAGGGTTCATCTGGCAAAATATGCTCAAGTGGCACAATACTAGGAGGGGGAAGTGTTTCTATCATGGAGATGTGGTCCTTAAAGTGAAGTATTTTAATTTAGCCCGCTATAACGGTAGCGTTAACATTTCGGTAATGGAAGCACTATACGCCAAGTTTATGCAGATTTGGTGGATGTGCTGCAATGCAAAAGTAATTAATGCACGGCTAATCAACTGATTCTTCAGAGGAAAAAATGTTTCATGCTATTTTTGAGCGGATTTTTATCAATTTAAGTTGACGTTATGGCTTAAACACATGGAACTTATGGGGATAAATTGGGTCTGGAAGGAGTAGCCAATAACTTCATCTCATCAATTAATAATTTAAATTTATTAATTATAAAATTAAATTATTAATAAAGGCCTTGTAAAAATATTTATCTATGTATATATATTTTATATTAACAAGGGCATATTATTTTTATTAATCAGAGTGTTTATCAGGGATAAGGCACATTACTTGTCCATTTAGACTGCTGGGCTTGGTCAGGGAATAGGAAACCATGAAATACGTACCTTCAGTTGTGGGTGCCTGGATGCTAGCCGGAGGGTTATTGCTAAGCGCACCGTTTACCTCTTTTGCCGATGAGATTACTACTAAAACTGCAACTAGCATTGCCACCGCTGAAGATAAGGTTGGCAAAGTGATTTATTTGCTAGGTCAGGCAGATTTGACCTATAGCGATGGGCGGGTTGAGCCTCTTAAAAGACAAATGGATATTCCAGAGGGAAGCCTGATTACTGTCAAGCAGCGTGGGCGCGTACGTTTATTGATGGTAGACGGCGAAACCAAAATCTTGGAAGCCAATAGCCAGTTGTCCATTCCCCTCTATCAGTTTGACCCAGCACATCCGCAAGACAGTATTTTATCGAGCAAACTGATTAAAGGTGAAGTTACCAATAAAACCGGCCAAGGGGGACATGCGGCTAAAAGTCGTTACCGTATGGAAACGTCATCAGCTGTTATTGGCGTGATGGGTACAGAATATACGGTACGAGTGTTAGGACGTGAAACTTGGGTGAGTGTGCATGAAGGGATTGTATCCGTTTCTAAATTAGGCGGGGATTGTTTACCTGCTGCCATTGGCCCTTGTTCTGGTGATACCACCATGACCTTGTCAGCCCAACAACGCGGCTTAGCTTTGGTTGTGCGCACTGACCAGCCCAAACCGGTCTTAGTACCCGCACCGCCACCAACCCGTAGTCAGGCAGTGGAAACGCCCACGAATGCGCCAGTCGCTGAATCTTCTAGTAAAGATAAATCGTCTTCCTCGTCTTCTACTTCCTCAACGGGTTCAGCCGCTAGCACCAGTGCAGAGAATAGTAGTTCTACCAGTGCTGAGGCTAATACTGAAAGCAAATTGATTCAATCTGGTGCTGAAAAAACATCATCTACTCGCCAATCCCCAACAGTTGTAAAGGGTGAAAGTCATTCAAACCAAACCACGACTGCTGAAACGACGGATAAGGTGGGTACTCGCAAACAGCAGACAGATGAGACCGGTTCAGCAGAGCATACGGAAAGTAAGTCCAACG
>CAZCJE010000006.1:34876-55042 GCA_964498805.1 uncultured Thiothrix sp. | reverse complement strand
CGGATAAACCTACCAACCGCAAACAACAGACGGATGAGACTGATTCAAAAGGGAACGCGGAAAGTAAGTCTAACGTGTTGGTTGCTGCTAGCACAGATAAACCTACCAACCGCAAACAGCAGACGGATGAGACTGATTCAAAAGGGAACGCGGAAAGTAAGTCTAACGCGTTGGTTGCTGCTAGCACGGATAAACCTACCAACCGCAAACAACAGACGGATGAGACTGATTCAAAAGGGAATACGGAAAGTAAGTCCAACGCATTGGTTGCTGCTAGCACGGATAAACCTACCAACCGCAAACAACAGACGGCCGAAACTGGTTCAGTAGGTAGTAATAAAAGCAAGTCAAATCAAGTGGCTACTACGCCAGTAGTGAGCTCGGATAAAACAACAACCGCTATTTTACCTAGCAGTGCCACACCTAGTGGTGGACTTACCAGTGTAATGACAGGTAATACTGCGGCGACTAACCCTGAAAATAAGCAAACCACTGTGAGTAAGTCGACGGATCTTCTTGATAGTATTACGCCATCAGTCAGTGTGCAGGTTGAAAGTAAAGTTACATTTGTAGCGCCGACACTCTCCACTGATACTATCAATACCACGACCTTGATTACCCCAGTAGTAACAGTACCCTCTACCGCTACACCGCTAGTAACGACGCCAATAGTAACAGCGCCCGTGACGACCCTTTCCGCTACCGATACACTGAGTACAAACTTTGTGACTTCTACACCGGTCAAAACAGTGACAGAAGTAGTGAATACTAATCTGGTGGAAGTCGTGAAAACCGATACCATTGCTAGCAACACAGCCTCTGGTACGACCCCGATTGCCAATACTGATACCACTACACCCGTGACTAGCGATAATACTGCTTCACCCAATACCTCTACTAACACTTCTGCTACTTCTGAGTTGCCAGCTGTTAAATGGGGTAAATACGACCCGGCAGCGACTAATTCCAATTTAGTGTCATACAGCGAACAGGTGAGTGATCAATACGCCAAGGTGGTATTGCCTGAACCGACCGGCAACTATGAAATTGACCGTCTGAAATCAGCAAGTACCGCACTGGCACAAGATAAGGAGCAATACTCCTTTAAAATGGGCACCTATGAGGCCAATGTCACGAATGCCAATAATGGTGAAAAAAGCGCTGCTACCCTTAAAGATGGCCATTTAACGGTGAGTCCGGTCAAGCAAAACTTTAGTACGGGTTTTACGCTTGAATCTACCCCTTATACAGGTACGGTAACGGCTACTGGCACTTATGCCGATAAGGATGGCACGCTAATAGATGATGGCACTAATGCGGCGACTAAAATACGTGGGGCGGTTGGTGTGCAGGATGGCAAAGCTGCCGCTGCTTATACCTTCACCCATCAGATTGATAGTCAGTTAAGTGCAGATGGAGCCATTAACTGGACAGGTGAATAAGCGGTGCTGAGCTTTATGCGCAACGGTGGCCGACTGTTATTAATGGTCACCCTTGCCATGACATTACTGTGGGTTCAGCAGCATGATCTTGGTCAGTTTTACAGCCATGCTCAAACACGCCTGTGGAATAGCTATCAGGATTGGGGTGTTGCATGGCTGGCTGAAGACCCTCACGTGATCGTGGTACAGATTGATGGCCAAAGTATCAATTACGTGCAAAAAACCTTTGGTGAAGAATGGCCGTGGTCACGCAAACGCTATGCGGATTTATTACGACTGTTGTTTGAAAAATATCAGGCCGATGTGGTAGGGATGGATATTTTCATGCCCTATACCCGGGATCAGCAAGGCAATACAGAACTATTGGATATTGCTCGCCAGCACAAACTGGTATTGGCAGAAATCTTTGATTTAAATGGTGGTGAACAGGCATTTAGTACTGGGCAAGTCGGTGGTGGTATACCGCTTACGGATAAAACGGCAGAAAAACTCTTTCCTCGGGCTAATGGTTATATTGGTATTACTCCACAGTTAGCTAATGTGGCGTGTTTAGGGCACATCACACCTATTCAGGACAATTCCAATGGTTTGATTACCAAAGTACCGCCGCTGATTGCGTGGCAAGGCCGCTTATATCCTATGTTGGCGCTGGAAATGCTGCGTTGTCAGGCAGGTACCCCCTATGACTGGTCGTTAGTACCCCAAGCCAATGGTTGGGAATTGCAATTACGTGGCTTGCTCGGCGAAGGTAGCCAAACTCGTCTAGTGCTGGATGAACAGGGTTTGTTGCGAGTGCCTTATCGTTATCCGGTGCGCAATGATAAGACCCACAAGGAAATTACCGCTATTCCGGTCATGGATATTTTTCAGAACAAGATTCCCGCTGATCTATTACAAGGCGGCATGGTGCTGATAGCGGGTACAGCAACGGGTTTGGGAGATCAACAAGCCACTCCGTTGGAATACAATGTACCGGGGGTTTCGGTGCATGTGCAATTACTGGAATGGTTATTGTCCGAACGCGAGAATGCACCCAGTTTTTCGCTGGATAAATGGTCCTGGGGTATTGGATTTGTCAGTCTGGCTCTTTTATACCTATTACTGACTTTACGTGTTGGTGCCGGTACGGTTACTACCATTACGGTAGTGCTATTAGGAACATGGCTGGGGCTAGGATTTTGGGTATGGGTGAATAAACAATGGTTTTTACCCATGCACCCGGCGGTGTTATTGCTATTTTTCCTCATTTTGCAGGTACCACTGGAGTGGTGGCTGGCACAACATACCTCGGGACGCTTACAACGCTTGTTTGCAGATTATTTGCCAACACCATTAATCAAACATCTGGTGGATGATAACCGTGAGGATTTATTACGCCCAACTCGGCGCTGCTTAACAATTTTGTTTGCAGATATTGCCAATTTTACCCAGCGGGCGGAACACACAGACCCGGAAATTCTGGCAACGCTAACGCAACAATTATTGGAGCGCCTGACAGCGGTTTCGCACAAATACGCCGGTACGGTTGATAAATACATGGGGGATGCTGTGTTGGTGTTCTGGAATGCACCCTTTACTCAAGTGGATCACGCCGACCGCGCTGTCCAAGCGGCGGTAGAAATGATACAGGCAATTGAACAGTTCAATGCTGAAGGGAATGGCCTGTTGCAAGGGGAGCCAGTATCGGTGCGGGTAGGTGTGCATACGGGTGAAGTTATTGTCGGTAATTTAGGAACCCGCTTTCGTCATGCTTATACCGTCATTGGTGATGCGGTGAATGTGGCGGCGCGTTTACAGGCTCTAGCACGGGAATTACAAGAAAAATTGGTGATTAGCCAACAAACCGTTGAACTTTTACACAAGACTTGGCCTCTGGTAAGCAAGGGCAAAATCGCTCTCAAAGGTCGGCAAGAGCCGGTTAGTGTTTATGCACTGGTGCACAAGGAGGATGGTTAATGCAATACACCGGTTCATGGTCAGCGGGGCAAATAGGTTGGCTAACCATTGCTTTTGGCGTCGTTAACTCAATCCAACCTGTGTATGCGGCTGACCCGCTTGATATGGGTGCTCGGTTGGAACAAGCCGCTGCTGCCTGTGAACAACAGAACAGCCAGCAGTTACAGACCATTAGCCGTGAAATTCGCCAGTTAGTACAACAGCAACCTGCTTTACAGGCACAGCGCAATTTTATTGAACAATTGCTAGGCCTGTTTCAAGCGGGTGTGTGCAAGCCGGGTCAGCAAACATTGCGTCCTCAACAGGTACAAACAGGACAAGTGGTGAATGTTGTGCCTAAAGAATCCAGTACTCAGCTATTGGTATCGGCTGGCTATTTGGATAATGTCAATCAGGGCACTCGCCATGAACGCATTAGCATTATTGACCCGCTGACAGGTGCGTTGGTAGAAGGGCGTCTGGATGACAATTATTTGCCATTATCCTCGCCTTATGTTGGGGTACAAGGGATACAACGTCAGCTTAAAAATGGTGGCAAGACCATGGTTTATGCCGGTGCCTTTCAGCAAGTTTATAGTGATGAGCCAAATTTCAATACCACGGGCCTATCATTAGGGCGTCAGCAAAAACACAACAATGGCCGTGAATCCAGTGTTTATGTGGATGTAATCCGTGATGCCAAAGGTAATACCCGCAATACCTTAGGTGGCAGTAGTTATCAGCCGTGGGTGGCTAGCGAGCAGAAAAAAGCAGGTTGGAGCGTGGGCGTTGAATACGCGACTTATCCACAACAAACCGCTTATAACGCTTTATCCACCCAACTAGCGGTAGAACACCATCAGGTGTTGCCTAAAGGGGGGGAGTGGGCAGTAAAAGGCAAATTGGAATACGAATCTGCCCGACATGAACGACCGGGTGGTGATCGTCGCGAAGCTGAATTATCCACGCAATGGCAAGGCCAACCTTTGGCTAAAGGTTGGCAACCCACCGCAGGTGCCAAAATCGCTTACAAATTGGATGAACAACCATTTGATCAAAAACTGTTTGGTGCCAGTAAACGTGCCCAAACGCGTACCAGCGTGGATTTAGGTCTAAATAAGCAACTGGATTCCCGCCACAAGCTTTATTTGAATTATCAATACAGCAAAACCCAAGACAAAGAAGTACCGTTATTTGACCAACCTGCGGGTAATACCGTTGGCATTGCCTTGGAAACCAACTTCTAGTTGGCAGGTTGGGTAGCAATGATTAACTTCAAAAGCTTGGATATTCCCAGACAAATTATCCTTATTTGCTAGCAGATTGCTGGTATTAATCTACCCTCCTTCTGTCTACAGTCATTGCAACACTAAGCCTGACCTGTTAGATACGGGGATATTTTTATCCGTTGCTTGGGGAGGAGTGGAATGGGTAATTGGGTATTGTCGCTATTAAAAGATTGGAAAGACCGGTTTACCCCGTATAAAAATTGGCTGGGTGAATTGAAAAATCCCCAAGTGCTAAAAGCGGATGCTATGGCGGGCTTGACCGTGGCACTGATTTCAGTGCCTCAGGCTATGGCTTATGCTCAATTGGCTGGATTACCGCCTCATATTGGCTTGTATGCCTCATTTGTGCCGGTAATGGTAGCCGCTGTGTTTGGGTCTTCCCGTCAACTAAGTTCCGGGCCAGTGGCATTGGCATCGCTGATGTCAGCGACGGTTATTCAACCGTACGCGGCACTAGGCCCGGAAGCGGTCATAGCCTATTCAGCGGTATTAGCCATTATGGTGGGTATTTTCCGTTTATCGCTAGGGCTATTGCGTTTAGGTATGTTGGTGGATTTCCTTTCCCACCCGGTAGTGATTGGCTTTACCAATGCTGGGGCTATTATTATTGCGACCTCACAATTACCCAAGCTATTCGGCTTGAGTACCAAAGTTGACCAGTTTCCGCACTATTACCAGTTCTTTTGGGAGACGCTGCTCTTACTTCCGCACAGCAATCTGGTTACCTTTGCAATGGGAACGTTTTCTTTAATGGCCTTGTTCATTATGAAAAAATTTGCCCCACGTTTGCCGGGTATCCTAATTGTGGTGGTTATGAGTACGGTACTGGCGTGGGTAACAGGGTATAAGGAACTCGGTGGCAGTATTGTCGGCGATGTACCCAAAGGCATGCCGTCTTTTGTATTTCCTAGCATAACCTTGGATTTCCAAGAGCTCAGTTCACTGATGATGTCAGCAATGGTAATTGGTCTAATGGGCTTGGTAGAGGCTATTTCCATTGCTAAAGCGATTGCCTCACAAACCCGTCAGCATTGGTCGGTCAATCAGGAATTAGTTGGCCAAGGGTTAGCCAATATTGCCGCAGGTTTAACCCAAGGTTATGTGGTATCCGGTTCCTTTTCGCGGTCAGCCGTGAATTTTTCTTCCGGGGCGATCACAGGCTTTTCATCGGTGGTAACGGGTGGTTTGGTAGCCATTACTTTATTGTATCTAACGGAGTTGCTCTATTACCTGCCACAGGCCACTTTGGGGGCGGTTATTATTATGGCGGTACTTAACCTGTTAACGATTGCGCCGATCAAGCGCGCCTGGGCGGTAGAACCGCATGATGGAGTGGCAGCGGTGGTAACCTTTGTTGCGGTATTGATTTTTGCCCCGCATCTGGAACGCGGTATTTTAATCGGTGTGGTATTGTCACTAGGCTTATTCTTGTATCGCACCATGAGCCCTAACTTTGCCGAAGTCGCCCGTCATGCAGATGGCACGATGCGTAATGCTCAACTGCATCACTTGAAAACCAGTGATACCGTTGGCGTTTATCGCTTTGATGGTGAGTTATATTTTGGCAATGCCGGTTATTTGGAAGGCAAATTGCTCAACAGCATTGCGCTTAAACCGGCGATGAAAGTAATGGTATTGGATATGGAAGGGGTAGGGCGTATTGATGCTACTGGCGACACTATGTTGCAAAAAATGGCCGAACGTCTGCGGGCAACGGGTATCGAATTTTATATTGCTAGGGTCAAGTTGCAGGTTTATGAAGCTATGCAGCATTCAGGGTTGGTAAGCTATATTGGCGAACAACACTTTTTTCGTGAACGCAAATATGCGTTGCGCTATGCCAAAGAGCTATTCGGTGAGGCGATTGATCTGGAACCGTTAGAACGTTACACACCGCTTACGACTACACCCACCAACGCTTTAACGCCTGATAAAGGCATATAAGCGACCTGATTGCAATAGATTGCTCGCTCGGTTAGGCGTGGCTAGCGCGCTGCCAAGATTGTGTCCTGATTTGCTGCATGAGCATTAAGCCTAGGGCATTCAAGCTTTGCGAAGTGTTGGACAAGATAATCACTCCGCTGTGATGGTGCGGGTCGATACTCAGATAGGAGGTATAGCCGCCGACTTGTCCATCATGCCAGATAATATGGCGATTGCCGACAAATCGGTCTAGCCAAGTCGCTTGCATCCAGCCTAAGCCGGTTTTGCCGCTGGCTTGGGCATGATGGGTGCGTTGCAAGGAAGCGGTTAAGGGGGCGCTGTTATCCAGATTAGCGCGTATAAAGGCTAACATATCGGTTACACAGGAACTGAAGCCACCCGCACCTGCCAGTGCCCCAAATGTCCATAAAGGGGTGGGATCGCCATAGCCATCATGACCGGGTACCAGTTTGGCCTGCATGCTAGGTGTTAGGTTAATACCAGTATGCAACATACCCAAAGGTTGCAATAGTTTCTCCCGCACCAGCGTTTCTAGCGGGGTAGTGGTGATATGTTCTAAAACGTGACCAAGTAAGCCCATACCGTAATTGGAGTAGTGAAAAGTACCGGGTTTGCGTTTATCGACCGGATTTTGCAAATAGTCCCAGATGACCTCTGTTTGTAATTGTTGGTAGGGATTACCCATTAAATGTTTTTTACCGACCAAATGAATCAGATGTTCCATGACAGGTCGCGGTACACGGGTGAAGCCTGCGGTATGAGTAGCCAATTGACGCAAAGTAATGGAGCGTACAGACGGTGCTAATGCCATGGTATCGCCTAATATCTGCTCAAGAGTGGCATCCATATCCACCAACCCTTGATCACAGAGGATTTGTAAAGTCGTGGTTGTCAGGAGCTTACTGACGGATGCTAGCTGAAAGACAGATTGCTCATCCGGTGTAACAGTGTTGAATTTACTCAGCGAGCCATAGCCCTGACTGAAACACTTACCCTGTTTATAGACGCCTATCACCAGACCACGAATCCGACTATTGTGCAGAAAACGCTCCGCTTCGCGATCAACGGCGACTTCGATACATTCATCATTGCTCAACCGGTTTAAGCGCCAGTAAAGCGTAGAGACAATAGCCGTACTCATCAGGGTAAGCCCTAGTAATACCATTAAGGTCATCATAATTATTAGCTGCTGTGGTGTATTCGCAAAATCGATTCATTATAGGGCTAACGCGTTACCAGTCACCCGGTTTGAGTGTAGCCCAACCTGACAAGCCTCCAAGCCCTGCGGCATCATTCCAACGCAATTTTATCCTTGTGGATTGTCTTGGCATTAGCCCTACGTTTGCGGACGATTAAACTGCACTTTAATACGCTCGTCCTAGAACACATAAAAATATTGCAATCTTTGTGGACGCTAACGCCCTGCATCACTATGACTAATAGAGATGACGAGGCAAGGAGTTATATTATGGGGTACGAACTTTACGTTAATCTTGCTGTTGAGGACTTGAACCGTTCGAAAGCCTTTTTTGAGCGCTTAGGTTTGAGCTTCAATCCCGCTTATACCGACCAGAATGGTGCTTGTTTGGTCATTGGTGCGGGTGCTGCGGTGATGTTATTAACCAAGCCTTTTTTTCAGTCATTTACCCCGAAAAGCATTGCCGATACCCGCCATAGTAGCGAAGTGCTATTAGCTCTAGCCTGCCATAGTCGGGTTGAAGTAGATGAGCTACTCAGTAAAGCCGTCGAGGCAGGTGGACGCTTATACAAGGAAACTGAAGATCAGGATTTCATGTATGGCGGTGGCTTTGAAGACCTCGATGGACATTTGTGGGAAGTATTCTACATGGTAGAAACCCCCGAATAGTTAGCCTCTGTGAATGCTGGTTAGCTGAAGCCCTGTAGCAATAAGCCAATCCCAGCACAAGCACCTAGCACAGGCACAATATCCATTTTCCAACGCCATAAAGCCAGCAAGGCGGCACTGGCTAGCAGTGTATTGGTTAGATGCAAACCCCCAGCAAAAGGCTCCGTATCGGTACCAGCGGGCCATAATACATGCCAGCCAAAAAATACCGCCAGATTGAGAATAACGCCCACCACCGCAGCAGTAATACCGGTTAACGGCGCAGTAAAGCGCAAGTTATTATGGGTGGATTCAATCAATGGTGCACCGGCGAGAATAAACAGGAAAGAGGGCAGAAAAGTAAAAAAGGTCACCACCATAGCGGCTATCATGCCGCTTGAACCTAACGCATCACTCCCTAACAAAGCCTGACTCCAGCCCCCGACATAGCCGACAAAGGCCACCACCATAATTAAAGGGCCGGGAGTGGTTTCGCCTAAGGCTAAGCCATCGATCATTTGTGGGCCGCTTAACCAGCCATACTGTTCCACCGCCTGTTGGTAGATATATGGCAAAGCCGCATAAGCACCGCCAAAGGTCACCATTGCCATCTTGGAAAAAAATAGACCCATGTCGCGTAAGATCCCTGTAGGCAACAGCCAAATAGCCATGAGCCAAATAGCAAGGAAACTAGCCAGTAGTATTAATAGGCGTGGAAGGCTAAAACGGGTATGCGCGGCTGGGGGCGTATGTTCATCCAGCAAAGCTTCGCCATAGAATTGTTGAGCTTGGGTAGAATGGGTATTAAGAGCAAATAGATCCGGTCGCCACTGTCCGCCTATATAACCGCCTACCCCTGCTAGCACGATGAGCAAAGGAAAGGGAATATGCAAGGCAAACAGGGCAAGAAAGGAGGCAATAGCAAATCCCCACAGGAGGGGATTTTTTAGCGCCCGATTACCAATACGCCAAGCGGCAAACAGTACAATGGCGACTACAGCGGGTTTAAGGCCATTAAATACACCTTGTACCACACTCAGATTGCCATATTGCAAATACACATAGGTCAGCACGCACAAAATCAATAAAGACGGCAGCACAAACAAGATTCCCGCCACAATACCGCCTGCTGTCCGATGCAATAGCCAGCCTAGATAAATAGCCAACTGTTGTGCTTCAGGCCCCGGCAATAACATGCAGTAATTCAGGGCATGTAAAAAGCGCTGTTCTGAAATCCAGCGGCGTTTTTCCACCAATTCCTGATGCATCATAGCGATTTGCCCGGCTGGCCCACCAAAGCTAATAAAACCCAATTTTAGCCAGTAGAAAAAGGCTTGCCAAAAGCTTGGATAAGGCGGTTTGTTGGAAGTTGTCTGCATAAACGGTCCGGAAAAGGGCTGCTGAATCAGGGGTATTTTCAGGTATGATGCGCCTCAGTGTCACGTATAGTGATTACACAAAGGAAACATCATGACAACTCCAAGCAAGTTTTCCATTACCCGGGAACAGTGGTCCTGGGCATTTTACGATTGGGCCAACTCGGCATTTGTCACTACTATTATGGTGGCGTTTTTCCCCATATTTTTCCGTGAATTTTGGGCTAAAGGTTCTCCCTCTAGCGAAATTACCTTGCATTTAGGAACGGCCAACTCCATAGCCAGTACCCTAATCATGCTGATGGCTCCATTGCTCGGTACTATTGCTGACCAAGGCGGCTTGAAAAAAAGCTTATTGGGCGTTTTTGTCACGATTGGTGTGCTAGCAACCCTTGGTATGACGCAAGTGGGTGAGGGGCAATGGCAATGGGCTATGTTCGGTTTTGTAATTGCGGTAATTGGTTGGTTAGGGGCGAATATTTTCAATGATTCCTTATTGGTGAATGTGGCACGCGAAGATGAACTGAATCGGGTGTCAGCATTTGGTTATTCGCTTGGTTATCTCGGTGGCGGCACTTTGTTTGCATTGTGTGTCACCATGAGTCTGAAACCTGCATGGTTTGGACTGGAGTCGAGTATAGAAGCCGTACGCTGGTCATTTGCTTTGACAGCATTGTGGTGGGCAATCTTTAGCATACCGCTATTTGTCGGAGTGAAAGAAACGATTCCACCTGGCTATGTGCGCCCCCCTGTAGTGAACTTGATTAAACAATCATTCCGTCAGTTGTGGAGCACCGTACAGCATATTCGCCAATTGCGTTATGTTGGCCTGTTTCTATTGGCTTACTGGTTATACATTGATGGGGTCGATACCGTCATTGCTATGTCAGTGGATTACGGCCAAGCCTTGGGCTTTGATAGTAGCAATCTGATTACCGCCTTATTAATCACCCAATTTGTGGCTTTCCCGGCAGCGTTGGGCTTTGGTTGGATAGGCAATCGGATAGGGGCTAAGCGCGGTATTCTGCTGGGTTTGGCGGGTTATGTGCTAATTACCATTGGCGCTTCCTACATGCAGGATGTGAGCGGATTTTATGCACTAGCATTGGCAGTGGGTTTGGTACAAGGCGGGGTACAAGCGCTCAGCCGCTCCCTCTATGCCAGTTTAATACCTGTAGAGCAAGCGGCTGAGTTTTTTGGTTTTTATAATATGTTAGGTAAGTTTGCGACTGTGTTAGGGCCGTTAATGGTGGGTTGGACGGGGATACTAACAGGTTCACCACGTACTGGCCTATTGGCGCTGTTAATCCTGTTTGTACTAGGTGGTCTGCTTCTGTGGAAAGTACCCGCCAAACACTAAAATAGTATTAATTAGCCACCATACTGGCGGAGGTTTTAACGGTTAACTGTCTGGCAGCCGACAAAATTAATGGTGGCTGCCAGCGGCGTTTTGCAAACTGGATGTTGCCAGTATGAGTTTGCTTAACGATATAAGGGGTTCCAGATTGTTTACCCTTTTCATTATAGGTATAAATAAGTGACCCTTTTTGAATCATGATCTGTGTAGGAGTATAACCCTTTAAGCCATCATCTGGCCAACGCCCAGGGGCTGCTATTGAGGTTATTGGCTCCCCATTATGGTCATAAATATAAACCAAAGTGCCTTTTTGTAATGCATGTCCAATAGCCATGAATTTTCTCCTGCGGTTAAGAAAATATACTAAATTTTTTATGGTTTTTTATTTGGTCGAGAGCACTCTATAATCAAGTTTTTTGCTCATTGGCATTGTTTATTGTTTAACACTAATAGCTAACTAATCATTATTTTTTACTATAATAGTTATAATTAAATATTTTTTAGATTTTTAAAGATTTTGTATCAATGCACTTACAAAATATTTATCTGTTTTTAAAGTAGTTGCAGTTATAAACCATCCCCCTAATGAGAAACAAGTTGTTTTCTTACTAATGCTGGGTCGGTGGTAAAGGGGATACCCTAGCATCGGTGGAATACCTCATAAAATGAGGAATTTTACGGCGAGTGCATTTACAGTTTATAACCTTATACATTTGTAACCGATTATCTAAGCTTGTTTGGTGTTTAATTGGCTAATTATTTTACAAGTTGGCTTAATACAGCCTTATTACTACTTGATATCCTTATTATTGCCACTTTATTACCAACGGTAGTATTGCAACGCCGTGAATCTGGCGCTACTTTGGCATGGGTCTTGGCTATTGTCCTGATTCCATTTATTGGCTTATTAAGTTTCTGGTTATTTGGAACGACACGTTTACATTTAAGGCGGCGCAAACGTCGTAAAGTAGAAGAGCAGCTGGCACCGGATTTACAGAAAATCCAAGCTCGTTTAAGGGATGTTTGGCAAATCGAAGGAATTCCCCCCTCCTTGCTCAAGCTAGTACGTAAGCTAGATACCGTAGGGCCTATTCCCGGTAATGCGGTTGAATTATTGCGTAATGGCCAACAAGCGTTTGATGCGCTGGAACAAGCTATTAATGCTGCTAAGCATCATATCCACCTAATTTACTATATTTGGGATCCGGATTTTACCGGTACACGCATGCGCAATGCCCTGATACGCGCTGCTCAACGCGGTGTGGAAGTGCGTTTACTAGTAGATGATGTCGGTTCAAGGGCGGCGGGAGTACGCTTTTTTGCGCCTTTGACAGCGGCAGGTGGTACGGTCGCCCGTTTCCTCAAAGTCAATATTCTAAGTCGCCATTTGACCCTCAATAACCGTAATCATCGCAAAGTGGTGGTGATTGATGGACACATAGCCTTTACCGGTGGCATGAATGTTGGTGATGTCTATGCTGGGCGCGGTGAGCCTTGGAAAGACCTGCATGCACGTATTTGTGGCCCCGTAGCTAATGATTTGCAGGAAGTGTTTTGTCAGGATTGGTTTCATGCGACCGGTGAGAATCTCGTCAGTGATCTGTATTTTCCGTCCGTGCGTAATCAAGGCAGTGTATTAGCTCAATTTCTTGCTAGTGGCCCTGCTGATGCCCGTTGGCAAGCTATCCATACGGTTTTTTTTGCCGCCATGAATTTAGCCGTTAAGCGTATCTGGATTGAAACGCCTTATTTTGTTCCTGACCGTCCGATTAGTATGGCTTTGCAAACGGCAGCCTTGCGCGGAGTCGATGTAAGGGTATTATTACCGGGGCGTTCAGATCATTTGTTGGTGTTATATGCCGGGCGTTCTTTTATTGATGATTTGTTAGCAGCCGGGGCGCGAGTATTTGAATTACATAGTGCGATGACACATGCTAAAGCCGTTATGATTGATAGCACTTTTGCTACGCTTGGTTCGGCCAATATGGATCAGCGCAGTTTCCGCCTTAATTTTGAGGGAAATATTTTCTTTTACGGGGAGGAAATTACCCTGCAATTAGAACAGGATTTTCAGCAATTATGCAAAATTGCTGAAGAGATTACTCCGCAAGCACGTCGCCAATTAGGTTTTAAAGAGCGTTTAGCAGAAAGCGCGGCTCGTATTATGGCTCCTTTATTGTAAGTTCTTGATTGAATGTGTTAACCTGTTGAAATTAAAATTAGTATATTAAGGTGTAAGG
The DNA here is from genome assembly GCA_964498805.1 of uncultured Thiothrix sp. GTDB lineage: Bacteria > Pseudomonadota > Gammaproteobacteria > Thiotrichales > Thiotrichaceae > Thiothrix. The sequence continues at coordinate 41,613 of CAZCJE010000006.1, read as the reverse complement.
ATGAAACCATTACCTTATTATCTCGGTGCGCCATTATGGTCTAATTCTCAATGGAAAGGTTGCTTATATAGTAAGGATGCCAAACCGGGTGAATTTCTCGAGCAATATGCACAGGTTTTTAATGCTGTTGAAGGTAGCACGACTTTTTATGCAGTGCCTTCCGTTGAAAATGTCGATCGCTGGTTAAGAGCAACTCCTGATACTTTTCGTTTTAGCTTCAAGTTTCCTAAAACCATTACTCATCAAAATCATTTGTTGCATACGGGTAAGGAAACCTTGGATTTCTTAAGACGTATGCAACCTTTAGGGGAGCGTTTAAATGGCTTAATGGTGCAATTGCCTGCTTCCTTTACCCCTTTGGAATTATCTGCTTTAGAAAATTTTTTGGGTAATTTGCCCAAAGACTATCAGTATGCTGTAGAAGTACGTCATCCTGCGTTTTTCACCCATGCGTCTACCCGCGAAATTTATAATAAATTATTAGAACGATTCAAAGTGGACAGGGTGATCTTTGAAACTCGGCCGGTACATGCTGCTCCACCCGCGGATGAAGCAACCCGCGAAACCCAGAAACGTAAACCACGTTTGCCCGTACAATTGGATCTGACTGCTAAGCGGCCTTTATTGCGTTATATTGGTCATCCTGTGCTGGAAGAAAATCACCCGTGGTTAGATCGTTGGGTTGCCCAAACCGCGCGCTGGTTGCAAGAAGGCAAACAACCGCGTATTTTCCTGCATACGCCAAGTAACCAGTTGGCACCGGAACTAGCACGTATGTTTCATCAGCAATTACAGGAACGAATGCCCGATTTACCAGAACTGCCTGTATTTCTCGGTGAAAAAGCTGAAGCCTTTTTATGAGCTTAGGGATAAAAGTAGGTTGCCTGTAGGGATGGGTTCTGCTACCCTTACGCCCCTTTAAAGTTTAAGAATCGCAGATTTGGAGTATCCAGATGTCTCGTGTATGCCAAGTAACAGGTAAGCGTCCGATCACAGGGAATAATGTGTCGCACGCTAACAACAAAACCAAGCGTCGTTTCCTGCCTAATTTGCACGCGAAGCGCTTCTGGGTTGAAACTGAGGAGCGTTGGGTTTCCCTGCGCGTTTCTGCAAAAGGTATGCGTATTATTGACAAGAAAGGTATTGAGACCGTTCTTGCTGATATCCGTGCCCGTGGCGAAAAAGTGTAATAAAGGGAGATTCAGACCATGGCTAAGAAAGGCGGTCGCGACAAAATCAAACTGGTTTCAACAGCTGGAACTGGTTTTTACTATACAACTACCAAAAACAAACGTACTACTCCGGACAAGCTGGAATTCAGCAAATATGACCCGGTAGTGCGTAAGCATGTTAAATTTAAGGAAGCCAAGATTAAGTAACGTGTTGGTTTCCCGCGATTCTCTTAAAGCCCGGCACTCACCGGGCTTTTTGCGTTTGCAAAAAATCACTGGCTGGAGGTTAGGATGGAGAATCTGTTAGTCTGGATTGGCTTGGGTATTGTGGGCTTAGCTGTATTAGGCTTTGTCCTTATCAGTTTTTCGTTGTCACCACGTCAACAAGTTACCCGGGTTGAGTTGGTTAAAGCCCCCATTGCTGATGTATGGGAAGCTTTGAGCAATCTGCCTACCCAAGCGTATTGGCGTTCAGGACTGAAAAGCATCCAAATGTTGGATGATGATGCGGGTTTGCGTTGGGTGGAACATCCTGAGCATGGTTCACCAGTGACGGTGCGCAAACTCAAGGAAAAACCCCAGCAAGAATTGGTGCTGGAAATGATTGGCCATGGTGACTATGGCACGCGTCAGGTACGTTTCAGCAATGTACCCGGTGGGACACGTCTGACATTTACCGATGTACTGGAAACCCGTTCGCCATTTGCACGCGTCAAAGCCCGTAGTGGTGGTGGTCTGGATAAAAAACTGGATACCTTTATCCAGCAGTTAAGACAGAAATTTTCTTCCTGAAGAAATACTCTCCCAGCCACGGATGCCGCTCATAACCCCTAACAGACTGTCAGGGGCTATGGGTGGTTTTGGCCTATTGTATTTTTGGTTTTAATAGCAATTAATAGCTATACCTATAATAATTAAAGTGTTAGCAATAGTTCTGTAGGATTGAAGTCAAGCCAAGATGTTGCGGCAGTTCAATAAAGCTGGATAGCTTTTTTTATATAGAGGATTGCGATTGCCTGTTTCCACGTTCAATTTGAACGCCTACTTCGCGTGACCCGCGTACTGCCCCTAGTTTACCGACGGTGACTCGGATCCAAGGAATATGCATTTCCTGCATTAGGGTTGAAGCGATAATCTCTGCTAAACGTTCTACCAAATCATAATGGGCTGCTTCTACAATTTGCGTGATACGAGTGGCTGCTGTTTGGTAATTAAGCGTATCTTGAATGTGGTTGGTTCTTGCAGGGCGGCTGTTATCCCAACCCATTTCCAGATCAATACGAATTTTTTGCACAATGCGTTTTTCCCATTCATAAATGCCGATACGCGCATTTAGAATCAGGTCACGTACATAGACTATATCCATAATTTTCCTATTAGCTAATTAAAGTCAGGCAAGGCAATACACTACCGGCATGTATTGTAATATGAAAAACCCACACGCCTGCTAAAGAGTGTGGGTTTTGAGAAACTGATTTTAATGGATTTAGTTATTGGTTTAGCTAGCAGAGTACCACTGACCATTCACATTTTGGCAAGCACGCATTTGTACATTCTGTGGTCTACCATCAATATTTGCAGCAATAGTGACCGGGCGACAGGTTAATGCTTGATTATTATAGTAGGACTGATAAGCCTGACCGGGTACGACATTATAGCTATAGCCAGTACTGGGGTTTTGCCAACTGGCTGGGCGGCCGCTATACAAGGCTTGATTTAAGTATTGCTGGTCAATGGCGTCAAAGCGTGCTCCATATTGGCCACCAATATAACTACCAAGAACGGTTCCTAAAACAGTAGCGGCTGTTCTGCCACTGCCTTCCCCGAATTGATTACCGACCACACCTCCTAATACAGCGCCTGCTATGGCCCCGCGTTGGGCGTTATTGACAGGGTTAGGATTGGTACAAGCGGTGAGGATTAAAGCTGAAGCAACGAGTGTTACCGCCATAGAACGTTGAAGTGACAGGTTCATCTGGAAACTCCTTCTTCATGTTATTTGAGGCAAACTAGCATCCTGCTAGTCTGCCTTTCCAAAGGAAATAGTGTCGATTAGTAACGACGATACTGAGGGTATTGGGGAGCTTGAGGTTGTTGATAGTAACGATCTTGGTTAGCACCAATCTGCCCACCCATGTAACTGCCGACCATAGTGCCAGCAATAGTCGCAGCGGTTTTGCCATCACCTTCCCCGAATTGGTTGCCTGCAACCCCACCTAAGACCGCACCTGTCATGGATCCGGCTTGAGCATTGGTCATAGGCGCGCCACAAGCAGTTAACATACCTGCTAGGACGATAGCACTCAGGGAATATACGTAGCATTTCATTCTAAGAACTCCTTATTTAAGATTATGTTTATTTTGGCATTTGCCAGTTTTCTGTTAGCTGGTGTTCTATTCGACCAAGAAAACTTATAGAGGTTCGGGGAAGGCGGGAATTATTTTTTTAAACCGTCTGATTCCAGCAGCGCGTACTTGCCCCGTATTTATTGTGGGACAAGATTCTCATGAATGCCAACATAATTTTTGCTAAACACAGAAGACATTCCGTCGGTTAGCTCAAGTTGCCAAATAATTTTAGTGATAAATTAAATTTTTATTGATGCCAATAGGAGAATAATGATGAATGGACAAAATGTATATGCAGCACCCCAGTCCAGCGTCAAAGATGTGGTCGGTGGTGGCGGCATTATGACTGAAAACGTAGTGGCAGCCTTGGCTAAGACACGTCCTTGGGTCTTGATGTTTGCTATTTTAGGCTTTATTGGTACAGCCTTTATGGTAATCGGCGGCGTGGGTATGATTGCTGGTGGAGCCATGATGGGACAAGTCAGTAACGAAGCTAATACAGCGATAGGCGGTGGCTTCGTAGTGGGAATGGGTGCCTTTTATCTGATTATTGCTGCCTTGTATTTTTTTACTTCGTTACATTTATTCCGTTATGCAGGTGCTATCAAGCGTATCAAACTGTCACCTAATGTAGTGGATTTGGAAGCAGCGTTAACGCATCAAGCTAGCTTTTGGAAATTAGTGGGTATCATGGTGCTGGTATCTATAGTATTAGGTATTGCTATGGCTGTTGTTATGCCATCCGCTATGCTCATGTTTGCAGGATCTGGTCAAATGTAAGTCAATAATCGACCGTTCAGGAGGAAACTACTTGCAAGTTTTCCCCTGATAGCCAAGACTCGATAACGTATATAAAAAATATTTGTGGGCTAACTGTCGTAAACCACTTCCTGGTTGCACTTAAAACAATAAAGAACCATACCAATGCAGGTAGTGACTTCTGATCTTCCCGCCGCTGCGTTTGGCGAAATGCTGGTCCAAATGGGCAAACTTAAACCGGTAGACCTGGAACGGGCGCTACGGGCACAAGCTGAAATTCGTCAACCCTTAGGCCGTGTTCTGGTACAACTGGGTTTGCTGACTGAACAAGAAATTGCTTTTGTATTATCACGCCATTTGAATATACGTATGGCGTCGACTAAGGATTATCCGATTTTACCAGTGGAAAACCTTGGTATTTCAGTTAATTACATGCGTAATGCTGAACTGGTGCCAATACTGGTGGAAGCTGAGCGTATGGTAGTCATTATGGCCTATCCGCAAGATCAGTTTGCGCAACAAGCTCTTGCCCTAGCGTGTGGTGGTAAGCCTATTGAACCTTTACTGGGATTACCAAGTGAAATTCGTGCCCATATTGAGCGTTTGTATGGGGCGGAAGCGACCAAAACCGCTAACTTCAATGCTGGTGAAGAAGAGTTTGAAATCACGGGGCGAGATGACAATCTGGATGATATTGAGCATCTCAAGGATATGGCTAGCGAAGCACCCGTGATTCGCCTTGTGAATCAGATTATGACCAATGCTATGAGTATGCGTGCTTCGGATATTCACATCGAACCGTTTGAAAAGCACCTAAAAGTTCGTTACCGCATTGATGGTGTGATCAATGAAATGGAATCCCCACCGCCACAACTTACCGCAGCGATTATTTCCCGTATCAAACTTATGGCGCGTTTGAATATTGCCGAGCGTCGTTTACCGCAAGATGGTCGTATTCAGATGCGTGCACAGGGCAGGGAAATTGATATGCGTGTATCCACCGTGCCAACCCTGCATGGCGAAAGTGTGGTGATGCGTTTGCTGGATAAACACAGCATCAAGCTTGATTTGCGTACCTTGGGCTTTTCTGATGCCAATTTTCGTTTACTGCAAAAAGAATTGGATGCACCACATGGCGTTATTTTGGTCACGGGGCCGACAGGTTCAGGTAAAACAACCACGTTATATGCCGCTCTAACCCAGTTAAATACGTCCGAAAATAAGATTCTGACGGTTGAAGACCCAGTGGAATATGAGCTGGAAGGTATTAATCAGATTCAAGCTAATCCTAAGATCGGTTTAACCTTTGCGGATGCCTTGCGTTCTATTGTGCGTCAAGACCCAGACATTATCATGATTGGTGAGATGCGCGATGTTGAAACCGCTCGAATTGCCATTCAGTCGGCTTTAACCGGCCATTTAGTCCTTTCTACCTTGCATACTAACGACGCAGCGAGTGGTATTACGCGCTTGTTGGATATGGGAATTGAAGATTACCTGATTACGTCCACTGTTAACGGTATTTTGGCACAACGTTTAGTACGACGCTTATGCCCGCAATGTCGGGAATCGTATAGCGTAATGCCAGAAATTGAACGTGAATTGGGCTTGCGCCGCTATCAACCTAAAGGGGAATTACGCCTATGGCATGCACGTGGGTGTTTAGCCTGCAGTAACACCGGTTTCAAGGGACGTAGTGCCATTCATGAGTTTTTGGTCATGGACGATGCCTTGCGACGCCTGATTTTACAACATGTTGATGCCACTATTTTGCAGGAACAAGCCCGTAAGGCAGGTATGAGCACCATGTATGAAGATGGTTTGATGAAGGCTCTCAAGGGCGTTACTACTCTTGAAGAGATTCTGCGAGTAGCCGAGGAAACACCTTGTGCCGACGTATAGTTACAAGGCCATTACCCCGGCGGGAGTAGCCAAAGAAGGTATGCTGGAAGCAGGCAGTGAAATGCAGGCAGTAGAAAGTCTGCATACACAAGGACTGATTCCTATCAAGGTACAACTAGCCAAGGTTAATGCTGCCACTTCAACCGCAAAAAATGCTCAGACCTCATGGTTTACCAGCAAAAAAGTGCAAAGTGAAGACATTATGGCGTTAACCCAGCAAATGGCTTCCATGTTGCGTGCCGGTTTGCCACTGGATAAGGCTTTGGGCATTTTGCTGGAAATCACCGATAAACCGGCGGTGATTGAGCTGGTGCAAGCCGTTCAGTCACAGGTGCGCAGTGGTAAACGCTTTGCGGATGCACTCGAAAGTACCGGCAAATTCAATCGCTTTTACCTGAATATGGTGAGGGCAGGCGAAGCGGGTGGTTCTATTGATGATGCCTTAATTCGACTGGTTGAGTACATGACTCGTGCTAAAGAATTGCGCAGCACCGTAATCTCTGCGCTGATTTACCCTAGTATTTTGGCGTTTGTGGCGGTGGTATCGATTATGGC
>CAZCJE010000006.1:0-34776 GCA_964498805.1 uncultured Thiothrix sp. | reverse complement strand
ATAGGCAAGATCGAGACAGCCCGTTTTTCTCGTAGTCTCGGAACCTTGCTGCATAATGGAGTGCCGCTGTTGAATGCGCTGAAAATTGCCAAAAATACTGTCAGTAATCGCATTATGGCTAATGCTGTGGATGAATCAGCGGATAGCCTTAAGCAAGGCGAAAGCCTGACCCGGACATTATTAGCCAAAAAAGTATTTCCTGCTTATGCCCTGCATATGTTGCGGGTAGGTGAAGAAACCGGACGCATGGAAGATTTGCTGCGTGAAGTGGCGGATATTTATGACGACGAAGTTAAAACGGCGGTTAAGCAGTTATTGGCTTTGTTGGAACCGGTACTGATCTTAATTATGGCAGTCGCCATTCTGATTATTATTGGCTCGGTACTCGTGCCTATGATCAGCATGACAGATTTAGTCAAATAAGCCTTATCATTAATCTAAAATTATATTAATAACAAGGAGTTAAACGATGGATTATAAGCCTCGTTCGCGTGGTTTTACCTTGATTGAGTTAATGATCGTATTGGTCATTCTCGGTCTGATTATGGGTATTGTTGCGCCGCAAGCCATGAAGTATCTCGGCAAGGGTAAAACCCAGTCTGCCAAAATCCAAATTGAAAATCTTAGTGCCGCTTTGGATATGTATCGTTTAGAAGTCGGTAAGTATCCGGAAAATATTAAAGATCTGGTGGTACAGCCTTCCGGTGCACGCGGTTGGAATGGTCCTTATCTGAAAAAAGGTGAGGTGCCTAAAGACCCGTGGGATAACGATTACCAGTATAAACGCCCCGGTAGTAATGGCCACCCGTATGATTTAAGTTCATTCGGGGCGGATGGCGCAAACGGTGGTGAAGGCGAAGATGCTGACATTACCTTGTGGCAACAATAAAGGCTTTACCTTGCTGGAGCTTATGCTGGTATTGGTGCTGGGCGCGTTCTTAATGGGGGTGGTGGTGACATCACTCAGTGAAGGCCCGGTATTGCGCAAGGCTACCCGCGAAGTGGCGACGAGTTTGCGTCAGGCGCGCGCGCAGGCCGTTATCCAGCAAAAGCCAGTTCTGTGGAAAATGGATACCAATGCCAAGCATTTCTGGCTTGAAGGGGCTGACAGTAACAGGGAGCGCGAATTAAACAGCAGCGTTACTGCTAAGTTGAATACCACTACCTCGGAGGTGTATGCCAAAGGACAAGGCGGTATTCGTTTCTTTCCTGATGGCAGTGCGACGGGTGGGTCAGTTGAATTGACGCGCGATAAGCAGACTTTCAAGGTCAATGTCGAATGGATTACTGGCCGTGTCAGCATTCAGTAGACAAACAGGCTTTTCATTACTAGAAGTGTTAGTGGCTTTTGTGGTGATGGGGCTAGTCGTTGGGGTTTTGTTGCAATTATTTGGTTCTTCCATGCGCAGTACGGTGCTGGCGGATGAATACAGTTTTGCTATTCAGATTGCCGAATCACAATTAGCGAAGGTGGGTACGGAAATTCCGGTTAAACAAGGTCATGAATCCGGTAAAGACAAAAACTCAGCGTATGCATGGCAAGTGAGTATGGAGCCTATTGAGCTTGCCCCACAGGAAAAGCTGGCCAAATTGCCATTTCCTTTACATCTGTATCAGGTGTTAGTAACCGTTAATTGGCAAAGTGGAGCGGCGAAGCGTGAATTGCATTTGACCTCGTTGCGCTATGGGCAAGATTGATGAAACAGAGTGGCTTTACCTTATTGGAAATGCTGATTGCTTTTGTGTTGGTGTCGCTGTTATTTGTGGCTTTGTTTGGTGCGTTTCATACACTTGCTCGCAGCTGGGATGCGGCCGATACTCGCATGAACAAGACCGATGATATGCGCCTGATTACCGATTTTTTGCGTCGGCAATTGAGTCAGGCGATGGTAGTTAAAATCAAAACCAAAAAAGGTGATCCAGCTTATGCCTTTGCGGGAACGACCGAGGCGATACGCTATGTAGCCCCTTTGCAACCTTTGCAACATCAAGGGGGAATATTTCTCATTGAGTTAAGTATTGCCCGTAGCAAACAAGGTCAAGCGCTGACTATGCTCTTTGCGCCCTATCGCCCTGATCTTACTTGGGAAGAGGCTTTTAAAGATGCCGAGCCGGTAACGGTATTTGATGGTCTGAAAGAGGCTGCTTTTGATTATTTTGGTACTGAGGATGCAGGTAAAAAACCAGCTTGGCAAAAACAGTGGCCTGATATTCCCAAGTACCCACAGCTATTGCGTCTGCGTTTGGCCGATCAGGAAAGGGCTTGGCCAGAATTGGTGGTGGCATTGCCACAGGTGAATGACAATGGCGGTTAAAACCCAGCGCGGTATTGCTTTGATTGTGGTGCTGTGGATGATCATGATTATGATGACACTGGCAGCAAGTCTGCTGTATGCCACCCGTACACAAAGCAGTATGCTGGATTATTCCCGACAAATGGCTCAAGCCCGGGCTATTGCCGATGCGGCTGTGCAATACGCCGTTTTGCAATTGTATCTACCTAATCAGGATCGGGAGTTGCAGATTGGGGGTGGGGCATTGTTATGGCAATATGAAGGAGCAAAAGTAGAAATTCGCGTAGTAGGTGAAAATGGTTTGATTGATGTGAACGTAGCTGATCGTGAATTGCTACGTAAAATCATTGAACTGGCTGGCCTGAAAAAGCAAGATACTGAGCACATGCTGGATGCACTTGAGGATTTTCGTGATGTTGATGACCTCAAACGCCTTAATGGTGCAGAGGATTCCGACTATACCAAAGCCGGTTTAACCTTTGGGGCTAAGGATGCGCCTATTGAGCGTATGGAAGAATTGCAACAAGTATTAGGTATGACGCCTAAGCTATACCAAACGCTTTCCCGTTATCTAACCGTGAGTTCTGGTGCTGCAGGCGTTAATCCTATGTTGGCACCTCGCCATGTGCTGTTATTACTCGCTAATGGCGATAAAGCCAAAGTTGATGCTTATTTGAAAGAGCGTGAAAAAGCAGAGGCTGAAGGGCAAACCGTTCAGCCATCTTTTGGTGAAAATTTTCTCGATTATACCCAACAGCCTTTTTATCGACTACAAATCAAGGTATTGCAATCTGAACAAGGCCCCATCTATTTTGAAGAACGTTCTGTTCAATTAGTGCCTGGGCAAATTCCACCTTTTATTAATTACTTTCGGGTGCTGCAGGATTCCGCTGCTCAGTTTGGATAAAAAACTTAAAACCTGAGCGTGCCAATTGATTCACTAATAATTGATAGATGAAAAAACTACCCAGAAAGCTGAAGAACATCCACGCTTCGGAGGTATGCTTGTATTCAGAAAGCAGGCCAATACTACACAGTAGTAATTCCAAGCCTATCATCAGTAGTAATGTCTGAATTTTACCGAAGCCCGCTGTTAGCAATACGTGATGCAAGTGATCACGACCTGCTTTAAAGGGTGAACGTTTAGCACTAATGCGGTAGAAAATAACGCGTACCATGTCCATCAATGGTAGAGCGATAATCCAAACAGCAGTAATAGGCCGGAAAGCACTGGTATCGCCTGGTTGTGTACCTTCGAGTAATAGCCATATAACCGTAAAGCCAACGAAGGTAGAACCGGCATCACCCATGAATATCTTTTGTTTAAAAGGCGGTAATAACAGATTATTAAGCAAGTAGGGTATTAAAGCAGCCATACAAATCAGGCTGATAATCACGTACTGATTCAGACCAGCAAAGCCAAATAATAAAGCAAGGCTACCAAAAGTAATAAAAGCAACAATACCGAGTAACCCGTCAATACCATCTAACATATTAAAAGCATTAATGACGGCTAGGAATAAGAAAATGGTTAGTATATAACCGGCTATATCCAGATGAACATTACCCAACCCCACCAGATTACCCAGATTATCCAGATACACATCCGTACCTAAGCATAAAGCAATGGTTAATAAGCTTTGCATAGCCATACGTAGATAAACTGATAAATCTTCAGCATCATCTGCTACTCCTAACAGTACGATGCCGAGTGAGCATAATAACCAGCTAGTGATTCCTGCCTCGCTAGAAAAAATTAACAGGCTAGCACCAGCAATACCGGTAAAAATGGCCATACCACCGATTAACGGAATATCACCCACATGTTGTTTCCTTCCGTTGGGAGAATCCAGCAATTTGGCATGAATGGCCACAGGTTTAATTATAAAAATTGATGCTGTAGTTATAATGAAACTTAATAAAATAGCGATAGCTGACATGTTGTCCCCACGAAATAGCATGGCTCCTTGAGTAAGAAAATAGGCCACATTTGCTAAAGCGAGGGGCGGGTATACACAAAATGAGCAATAAGGCCGACCAATGGCTGGACGGACTCACTTGCTTTTATAAATAAAGAATAATGCGGGAAAAATAGGAGGATAAAATTTTTTCTCAGCCCATTTCTAAAGGCTTACAGGCTAGCAAGGGCTTGCCAGGTACTTTGAATAAACTTACCCAATTGCTGGAATTCAGCCTCGCGAGCACTGCCGCGACGCCAGGCAAGACCGATTTCACGGTAACTTTCTTCAGGTAGTGCCCATAGTTTTACTTGGGTACCACTAAGCAAGGCGGAACCTTTAGCGAGTTCTGGTAGATAAGAAATGCCTAGATCCGAATCCACCATTTGTACCAAGGTCAACAGACTACTGGCGGTAAAACGGCTGATTTTGTCCATATCCTGCAAGTGACAAGCCGATAAAGTATGGTCGCGTAAGCAATGGCCATCTTCCAGCAAGAGGATGCTTTCAGGATTTAACTCATCAAAAATATAACGTTTGGGTTTGGTATGTTGAGTATCTTCACGACAGGCGAGGTAAAAACGGTCTTTGAACAAAGATAGGACTTCAACATTACGTAGGGTATAAGGTAAAGCCAAAATAATGAGATCCAGCTCACCGCTCATGAGTTTTTCATATACCCGCTGGGTAATATCTTCATGTAAATATAAGCGCAGCTGGGAAAACTTTCTTCTTAATGAAGGTAAAATTGGTGGTAACAAGAAGGGTGCAACCGTTGGAATAACCCCGACTCGCAGCTCGCCCGTCAAAGGTGTCTGATTGCTACGGGCTAACTCCACTAGATTTTCTATATCGCGTAAACAGCGCCTTGCTTCCGCAGCAATTTTTCTGCCTATATGAGTTATAGTAACATTTTTATTTGTTCTATCAACAAGTTGTACTTCTAGAATGGATTCGAGTTCACGAATAGCAGTACTGAAAGCTGACTGCGAGACAAAACAGGCTTCTGCTGCTTTACCAAAATGTTCGTGTGATTCTAGCGCAATAAAGTAACGTAACTGCTTAACAGTGGGCAGATTCATGACACTCACGGCCTATCGGTTTTTGGGTCTACCGCTAGGATAATATTCTATTTTATGCATAAGTGTAAAAATTTTTTTACCAAGAATAAAAATTATTTCATAATTTTTCTGAATGATATTGTTGGTAATGTAAAGGGCCACCAGTAAAAGCGGGAAAGCCTGCACCAAAAAGTAGACCGGCATCAATTAAATCGGCATCTTCCACAATTCCTTGGTGCAAACATTGTTGAGCCGCTTCTAGCAATTGACGCAGCAAGCGTTGCTGCAGCAATTCCCGACTTCCTTGCCATTCTTTATCATGGGTAGTCATGAGCTTGCCATGTCGGTAACGATGAAAGCCTTGCCCTGTACGTTTGCCAAGACGGCCTTCACGTACCATTTGATACAGCACTAAGGGGATATCCAGTCTCAATTTTTTTTCTAGTACATCGCCAATTTGTTGGCAATTATCTAAGCCTAATGTGTCCGCCAGTTCCAAAGGGCCTAATACCAAGCCGAAATCGCGGGCTACCTCATCAATAATAGCAGCGGGTACGCCTTGTTGATGCAGACGTATACCTTCAAAGATATAAGGCATTCTGATGCGTTCTAGTAATAGGCCAGGCACACTTTTGACTAATAAAGGTAGCAAATGTAGATGGCGAACAAAGGCCATCGCCCGCGCTACAATGGCTGTGTCGAGAGCGTGTTCATCAAAAGCGAGTTCGACCAAACTGGCTTTCAAACGTAAATGCGGAAAATGCACGCCAATAAGACGTTCAGGCTGTTGCATGTAACCGGCAATATCTTCTAGGGGCAAACAAGCCGTATGCGTTAATAATAAGGTATCAGGTTGTACCTGTTTTTCCAGTTGGCGAAAGAGTTGTTGTTTAGCCGTCAACTGTTCACCTAGCATGTCAATAATAACATCGGCCTTGCCAATATCTTCCGTGGTTTCGTCTGGAGAGTGTTGATAACTCACGTGCCAGCTTTGTTGTTGGCAACAAGTTAATAATTCTTGGTGAACAGGATCAGAGCCAATAATGTGAATGTGACGGGGTTGGAACAATTGCGGATTGGCGGCTTGTTTGAGACGTTGTTGTAAACGGAAGATGCGCCTGAGGTTACGAGCTGTGGGACTAAGGGCTAATTCAGCGGCTGATTGTATTTCCGCCTTAGCTAATTCCTGAAGATTGCCTCCCTGTTTTTCCCACAAAGTCAGGAGAGTGTGAGCGGCTGGATAGGGGGGGGAATTGTATGGCGGGGATATTTGTTGACGCAACTTGTTAGATAGTAATTTGCGCATAGGGGCCAGTTTGGCAACAGCCTGCTGATAACCGGGTAAGTGAGCTTTACAGGGTGGGTGCGTTAAATAATGCTGGATAGTGGTTGATAACTCATCTTCTGTGACACAGGCATCAATAAGACCTGCTTTATGCGCTGCCTGTGCTGAGAATAGACGGTTTGTCACCTGTGCTTCTAGTGCTGGCTGAATACCCATTTTGTTAAATAAGCGTGGCAAGCTACCAAACCCACTATGCATACCTATTTGTAACGCGCGTAGGCCTAACTGCGTTTGTTTGCTGTCAGAAGCTATGCAGTACTTAAAGCTCATGGCTAATTCTAACCCACTGCCTATACATAAGCCTTGAATCATCGCCACGGTCGGGCAGGGCAAGGCTGCGAGTTGTTGACACACTTGCTGGCCTAACTGGAAATAAGCTTGAGCTTCACTTGGCAATTTAAAAGCATCTAGCCAGGCATAATCCTGATCAGCCGAAAAATAATGTGGGTGTGCCGAATACAAGACCAACCCTTTGACCTGATAAGTCTGAGCATAGGCACAGGCTTGAGCAAGCTCTTTTAATACCGCCGTTAACAAGGGATTGGTGTTATACCCTTGTACAGCTAGTTCAATCCACAGAAATTGCTGACTATCCGTTTTTAGGTGCAAATGTTGATATTCTATCATTCAGCCCAAATGTTTTTGCATGAAAAATATTCAAAATGATAACAGTTTTTCCTTGAGGATAACTGAATCTTTGTTGAGAAAACTCATAAAACCATAAATTAGTTTGTGACTAACAGATTAAATCCTATAAATATTACCGTTTATCGGAAGAATATTTACAAATACTAAACCATTGGAAACCAGTTCCCTATTAGGTTATTCACATTATCTGATTTATCTATCCTTAAATACTTAAACTAATTGGGATAATTGATTTTATCGACTATGGTTAATTAAAGAATTTATTGTTTTTATCCAAAATGGCTTTATTTGGGGATAGGACAGTATTTGCGTAATTCTCATTCAACCTATTTTAAGTGCTATCTTTTAATGAAAAATATACGCAAAAATATCATCTTTTCAGGAATTGGTTACATACTACCGATTTTAGCGGCATTAGCGACTATACCCATCATGACCGCCAAATTGGGTGTGGATTTGTATGGACTCTATGTGATTTGTGCGTCGTTAATAGGGTTCATGACCTTAGTTGACCTCGGTATTGGACAAACCATTGTCAAATATGTGGCTGAATATGAAGCAACAGGTCAATTGATTAAAGTAAAACCTATGTTAAGGGTGGCTTTATTCATTTATCTAGTGATTGGTTGTGCTAGTGTGCTGGGTTTGTATTTGGGAGCGCCTTATTTAGCAGCAGGCCTCTATCAAGACTCTGTTAAACAGGCTTTAGCCCAAGATGTACTGAGAATCACTGCATTGCCGTTATTCTTTAGTTATCTAAACCAGTTTTATTTGAATATTTGTAAGGCTTACCATCGCTTTGATTTGCCAGCTATTATCCATAATTCGGCTAATATTGGCGGAATTATGGTGGCGACTTTAGTACTTTTATTTGGTTATTCATTGCGCGAAGTGATTTGGGGTTATGTTTTTGTGCAATTAATAGCCTTGCTGAGTGGTTATTGGGCTAGCCAACAAATATTGCCAGTGCGCATGTCTATTTATCCTCATTTTGAAAAGGCTATTTTTAAGGAAATTGTTTCGTTTAGTGCTTATACATTTGTTAGTAATTTCATCAGTTCCTTAGCCTCAAGAGCAGACAAATTACTAATTGGCTTGATTATAGGCACTGAGGCCGTTACCTATTATCAGATTCCTTTCACAATTGCACAAATGGCTAATGGTATTATTCATACTTTGGTACATATTACCTTTCCAAGATTTAGTGAAATGTTTAGTACCAATGACAAGGCTGGCATCTTAAGCCTGTATAAAATGGCTACGGATATTGTTTTCCTTGTTAGTATGATGATTGCAGTCATGTTGATAGCCGTCGGCAGTGATTTTTTAAGTTTATGGATATCACCCTCTTTTGCTCATTTGGCCAGTACACCGTTGGTAATTATGGCGGTTTATTTCTTTTTGCATTCCAATACAGTGGTGGGTTATTGGGTGTTGCAAGGCGGTGGACAGGCGAAATTAACGGCTTTCATGTCGTTAATGGATGCAATAGCCTATTTTGCTGCTTTGTATTATTTAGGCAAGTCTTACGGTTCCACAGGTGCAGCCATCGCCTTGTTTTTTCAGCTGATAACGCTGCCTTTGCAGTACGTCTGGATTGCCCGTCATTTAGGGCCTAGCGTGCTGAGTTATGTAACGCAGTTATTGTCATTCCTACTAATTGGTTACTCGCTGATCTACGTACTAGCTTATATTAATCAATGGATTGGCCATAATATGGGGGAAATTATCCTGGATGGTGTGCTGGTTTTGACCCTATTAGGCATTGCCTTAAGGGCGATTATGATGCGTCAGGATGTGAAGAAAAGTATGCCTAAGGCAGTTCAGTTCAAATCGTAACGTGAAAAAAGGCTACCCCTATCTGGTGGTAGCCTTATAGGAGCAGTGATTAGCCTTTTAGACGCTTGTATTTAATGCGTTGCGGATGCAGTTCATTGCCGTGACGACGCTTGTAATCCTCTTCGTAATCGCTGTAGTTGCCTTCAAACCAAGTGACTACGGAATCACCTTCAAAGGCCAAAATGTGGGTAGCAATACGGTCAAGGAACCAGCGATCATGCGAGATAACCACTGCGCAACCGGGGAAGTTCAATAAAGCTTCTTCGAGTGCGCGCAAGGTTTCAACATCAAGATCATTGGTCGGTTCGTCAAGCAATAATAGGTTGCCGCCAGATTTGAGCAATTTGGCCAAATGGACGCGGTTGCGTTCACCACCAGAGAGATCACCAATGCGTTTTTGCTGGGATTCGCCTTTAAAGTTAAAGCGGCCACAATAGGCACGTGCTTGGATTTGGTAGCCATTCACATTCATGATGTCGTGGCCATCAGCGATTTCTTGGAAGACGGTTTTATTCGCATCCAAACTATCACGCGACTGATCAACATAAGCAATCTTAACCGTATCGCCAACGCGGAATTCGCCGCTATCTGGTTTTTCCTGTCCGGTAATCATGCGGAATAAAGTGGTTTTACCGGCACCATTAGGGCCAATCACACCAACAATGCCACCTTTAGGTAGATTGAAGCTGAGATTTTCATACAGCAGGCGATCACCAAAGGACTTACTAATACCTTTAGCCTCAATCACCAGATCCCCTAAGCGCGGGCCGGGGGCGATATAAATCTCATTGGTCTCAGCGCGTTTTTGGTAATCGCTGGAGGATAGCTCTTCAAAGCGCTGCATACGTGCTTTGCTTTTAGCCTGACGCCCTTTGGGGTTGGAACGTACCCATTCCAACTCTTGCTTCATGGCTTTCAAACGGCCTTGTTCAGACTTTTTCTCTTGTTCTAGGCGACGTTCTTTTTGATCTAACCAAGAGGAATAGTTGCCTTCCCATGGAATGCCCTGACCACGGTCTAGTTCCAGAATCCAGCCAGCGACATTGTCTAAGAAGTAACGGTCATGGGTAACGGCTACTACGGTACCGGGAAATTCCTGTAAGAAGCGTTCTAGCCACGCGACGGATTCTGCATCCAAGTGGTTAGTCGGTTCGTCCAGAATTAGCATATCCGGTGAAGATAGCAATAAGCGGCATAAAGCCACGCGACGACGTTCACCCCCTGACAGCTTGGTAACATCTGCATCCCACGGTGGTAAACGCAGTGCATCCGCCGCTATTTCTAAGGTGTGATCCAGATTAATCACATCCGCGGCTTGCAGTAAATTTTCCAATCGGGCTTGTTCTGCTGCTAAGGCATCAAAATCAGCATCTACTTCGGCATAAGCGGCATAAACCTCATTCAGGCGTGCTTCGGCTTCTTTGATGACTTTAAGACCTTCTTCCACATTGCCTCGCACGTCTTTAGTGGGGTCAAGCTGGGGTTCTTGCGACAAATAGCCAATATTGATGCCGGGTTGGGGGCGAGCTTCGCCAATAATGTCCTGATCAACTCCCGCCATAATACGCAACAGGGTAGATTTACCTGCGCCGTTATAACCCAGTACGCCTATCTTGGCACCTGGGAAAAAATTCAGATAAATGTCTTTGAGAATAAAACGACTGGGAGGGACTACCTTGCCCACACCATTCATAGTGTAAATGTATTGCGCCATACGTTGCCTTTCCTGAATAACGGGTAGCTAAAAACGAATCAGAAATTATGCAGTGTGAATGGGTTAGCTGCCAATGAAAATCCTGCTTAGGGGTGTCACTAGGAGGATAGAGTTTGTTGGAATTCGGGTGGGTGGATTTTTTTGGTTAGAATGAATTTTCACAAGGCCTATTTTTTATTAAAAATTACTACAAAAATTTAATCAAATTATTTTTGGAGGCTGCAATGAATATTATCTACAAAACCCGCGCTACTTCTGTTGGTGGCCGTTCTGGGCACGTTGAACTGGATGATGGCACACTCGGCTTTGATATGACAATGCCCGGTACCGGTAAGGCAGGTGTTAATCCCGAACAGTTGTTTGCTCTAGGTTATGCCGCTTGTTTTGACAGTTCATTGGCTGCCGTAGCCAAACAGCACCATTCCAGCATGCAACACAGCAAAACCACAGTCGAAGTGGGTTTAGGTCATCCTGACGGGCAAAGTGGCTATGCGCTGGATATTGATATTTATGTGGAAATGAGCGGGGTTACCCCAGGACAAGCCAGTGAGTTAGTTGAAATGGCTCATCAGGTTTGTCCTTATTCCAAAGCCACGCGTAACAATGTTGAGGTGCGCTTGCATTCCATTGCCAAATAATCCAGTAGGCAAAGTACTTTGTAGCAGGAGAGTAAAAGATGACGCCTGATAGAGAGGAGGAAACTTATGCTCAAAGATTTCAAAGATAAAATTGCCGTTATTACCGGGGCAGCTTCGGGCCTAGGGCTGGAAATCGCCCGAGTAGCCGCATCACGCGGTATGCACGTGGTTTTAGTGGATATTAATCCCTATGCGTTGGATAAAGCTGGCAAGGAACTGACTCAAGAATACGACATTGAATTACTCAAGCAAGAAACCGACGTCAGCAATATTGAACAGGTACAGGCCTTAGCCAATACGGTCAAAACCCATTTTGGCGTGCCTCATCTGTTGTTCAATAATGCAGGTGTGGAGTCTGGCGGCTTGGTTTGGGAAGTCGGGCAGATCGAATGGTTAAAAATAGTAGGAGTTGATCTGTGGGGTGTTATCAATGGCATACGTACCTTCGTGCCACAGATGTTAGCAATGGCCAATCATACCCCTCATTACCAAGGACACATTATTAATACCGCCAGTCTTGCTGGCTTTGTACCTTTGCCTTTGATGGGAACGCATAGTGCTGCTAAGGCTGCGGTGGTCAAATTAACCGAAAGCCTATATTACGATTTAAGTCTGACCACTCAGCAGTTAGGAGTGAGCTTGGTATGCCCAGACTTTATAACAACGGAGCCTATACCGGATCAGGAAGACTTTCCTAGCGAACTGGAGGCTTTAACCGTAAGCCAACAACTAGCCCGCGATATCCGTCATGATCTGGCTAGACAATCAACCGGAACGTTGTTTGGACTTGCGGCAGCGGTGTTTGATGCAATTGCTCACAATGAATTTTATGTTTTTGCCAGTCAGCGTGATCAGCATGTGCTTGAAGCCTATTGGAAAGGCATACACTCACACAAGCATCCTATCCACAGTGGCTTTGCGCCTCATGTATTGGCGCACCTAAAGAAACGATTAGAAGCTAAACATCAGCTTTGATTCAAAAGGGATGCCAGTGTTGTCACTGGCTCCCATAGCGTAAGCTTTTTAAGCAAAGAACTGGCTGATTTTTTCAACCTGTGCTTGCATTAAGGCGAGATCTTGTCTGGATTCAACATTCAGGCGTAACACGGGTTCAGTATTAGAACCGCGCAGGTTAAAACGCCAGTCAGCAAATTCCATGCTCAAACCATCGGTTGTATCAATCACCAACGGTTGTAGGGCTGCAAAATGGTCACGCACGGCGGCAATGCTGGCTTTGACATCGGCTACATGGAAATTGATTTCGCCACTGCAAGGGTAAAGGGCAATACGCTCGTCGACTAATGCAGACAGAGCTTGGTTTTTAACGCTCATTAACTGCGCTACCAATAACCACGGAATCATACCGCTATCACAATAAGCAAAGTCGCGGAAATAATGATGCGCACTCATTTCGCCACCGTAGATGGCATCTTCCAGACGCATACGTTCTTTGATGAAAGCATGACCCGTTTTGGATTGAATCGGCTCACCACCAGCGGCTTTTACCACATCAATGGTATTCCAGGTCAGGCGTGGATCATGAATGATTTTCGCCCCTGCATGCTGCTGTAAGAAAGCTTCAGCCAATAAACCGACAATATAATAGCCTTCAATGAATTCACCGTTTTCATCGAATAGGAAGCAACGGTCAAAATCGCCATCCCAGGCAATACCCATATCGGCCTTGTGTTCGAGTACCGCATTGCGAGTATCAGCACGATTTTCCGGCAATAGCGGATTAGGAATGCCATGGGGAAAAGTACCATCTGGGTCATTGTGAACTTTGATAAAGGTAACCGGCACTTGGAGGCGTTGGAATTCAGCTTCCAGTGCATCCACCACATGACCAGCCGCACCATTACCGGCATTCATTACCAGTTTCAGCGGCTTAAGGGCTTTGAGATCGATATAGCCGAGCAAATGTTGCACATAAGCATCCAGACAGGATTGTTGGCTGTAAGTACCATGCGTGGTTACTGCAGGAAAGTCATTTTCTTCGGCCATGCGTTGGATATCTTTAAGGCCAGTATCGCCACTAATAGGTTTAGAACCTTCGCGTACCAGCTTCATGCCATTGTAATCCATCGGATTGTGGCTAGCGGTGACTTCAATGCCGCCATCGACGCCTAAATGGAAGGTAGCAAAATAGATTTCTTCTGTACCAGTCAAACCAATATCAATGACATTGACGCCTGCATCTTGTAAACCATTAGCTAAGGCCAATTTGAGGCTTGCAGAGGTTTGACGCACGTCACCGCCGACTACCACCTGTTTACCACTGCCGACAAAAGTGCCATAAGCCCGACCAATTCGGTAAGCTACCTCTTCATTGAGTTCTGCGCCCAGTTTGCCGCGAATATCGTAGGCTTTAAAGCAGGTTAGTTTTTGCATGTAAATTCTCTAGCTATTATTAGGGTATATGAGTTAGTAACTGCCCTTGCGCAATAATACAGCGACAAGGGTTTTGGTCAGAATAATCAGGTCAAGCTCTAGCGACCAGTTGCGTACATACCAGACATCCATCTGTACGCGCTCATCGTAACTGAGTTCGTTGCGCCCGCTGACTTGCCATAAGCCCGTAACACCCGGCCTGACCTGTTGGTAATAGTCAATGTAATCGCCATATGCAACTGTTTCTTCCGCGATAATGGGTCTTGGCCCTACCAATGACATTTGTCCGCGTAATACATTAATCAGTTGTGGCAGTTCATCGAGCGAAGTGCGGCGCAAAAACTGACCAATACGTGTGATGCGGGGATCATTTTTCAGCTTGCGATCACGTTCCCATTCTTCACGAATATCTGGGTCAGTTTCGAGCAGATTCTGCAATTGCTCCGCTGCATCTAAACGCATAGTGCGGAATTTATAAATCTTAAACAATTTACCGTTTTGCCCAACGCGTTTTTGCTTGAAGATTGGGTGACCTTGAGTGGCTATCCAGACCCATGCATACAGCAAAAACAAAAACGGCGAAAACACCAAGGTCAGAATTAAGGCTAGGGTGAAATCCGATAATTGCTTGAAAGTACGATCACTATCACTAAGCAGATTATTACGTACCGAGAAGATCAAACCTTTGTGATTAATGGCATTAAATACCTCTGCATTGAACATCGGCAATAAAGTCGTGCGCGGAATGAGCAAGATGCGTTTAACTTTATGTTGCATTTGATCAAGCAAATTGAACATGCGTTCAAGGGTGGTATTTTCCAGCAGAATCAACATGGCAAAAAACTGCTGTTCCTTCAGTACCTTGTTAACCACTGTTTGCAGCCCTTCTGGGGAATAATGGTTAACATTAATGATTTCACCAATATCAAAGCCAAATGGATTATCTGCGCCTAGCCATTCTCCTGAGGTTAGACAGGCAGCTTCATCACATAACACCAACACTTTCTCGCGCAATAACCGATGTTGCAACGCTGCTCGCTTGAGGTAATAAATCCAGATTGGCAAAAACAGATTCAAGCCAAAAAAAGTTAGGATAATAAAGCGCGAGTATTGGTCGGCCTGTTTAAGCAAGGACAATAAGGCAAAGTTAATAATTAACGCCAATAAACTGCCTTTGAGAATTAGCCAAGTTTCCGAAGTGGTGACCATGCGCCGCGTCAATAAGCGCAGGTAAAAGAAAATCAGCATATACACGACAATTTGCCAAAGATATTTGCTTAAAGGATGTGAATAAAAATCCGGTAAAGCCATTTCGGCAATCAGCCATGTCAATAGCAAATTGACAAACAATAAGGTGGTGTAAAGGGAAAACTTAAACAGGCTGTATTTCATGCCCGTTGCTCCAACAGAGTTTGAATATGGGTGGCAATCTCTTGACGAAAACGTGTCACTGAAAAATGTTGCGCAAACTGACAAATGGCTACCGGGTCAAAGGCAGTCTGGCGGGCTTCAAACTCAGCAAGCGCCTGTTGAATAGCAGCGACACTTTGTTCCGCAAAGTGTATGCCGGTTTTGCCATGGATAACCGTTTCTGCTGTCCCACCCTGATTTAAACAAATAACCGGGGTGCCGCATGCTTGCGCTTCCACCGGAATAATGCCGAAATCTTCCAAAGCAGCGAACACCAATGCTTTAGCCTTTTGCATCAGATGGGCGACGGTTTGATCATCCTGAAAACCCAGAAATTCAATATTCGTTGTCGCTAAACGTTTCAACTTGTCCATTTCTGGGCCATTCCCAACGACCAACAATTTGCGTGGGGTATTAGCAAATGCCTGTACAATCAAGTCGATGCGTTTGTAGGGCACCAAACGTGAGAACGCTAGATAGTAATCGTCCTTGTTCGTTTCTAGCTGAAACGTATCAATATTCACCGGTGGGTAAATCACATGGGCTTCGCGTCGGTAAATCTTTTGGATGCGTTTGCGAATGTAATGTGAATTGGCGATAAAATGGTCAACACGATTACTGCTAATCACATCCCATTGGCGTAAACGGTGCAGGCTGTAGCGGCTCAACCAAGATTTGATACTGGCTTGGTGTAAATTTCCACCGCGTAGATAATCGTGGTACATATCCCAGGCATAACGTACCGGTGTATGGCAATAACAAACGTGTAGCTGGCCATGATGGGTTAGCGCCCCTTTGGCGACCAAGTGCGATGAGGACAGCACTAGATCATAACGACCGAGGTCAAATTGTTCGACGGCCAAGGGGAATAAGGGTAAATATTGGCGAAAGTGCTTGCGCGCAAACGGCAAACGCTGGATAAAAGACGTTTGCGAGTGTTTACCATTGAGTAAAGCTTGTCGCTGCGTGGGATTTAACCAATCGACAAGACTAAAAATATCGGCTTGCGGGTAAAGTGTGTTGAATTCACCGACACATTTTTCTGACCCGGCAATTTCATTAAACCATTCATGCACCAGTGCAACTTGCATGGAAAATCCTAAAGGTAGCGTTCTTAAAAGGTAAGACTACAAGTATATGAATGACTGGCGAAAAAAAGGCAGGTGTGCAAACCGTTTTCAACTTGGGTACTGGCCATACTATTTTCAATGATTGTGTTTATGGGAAGGCGGGAAATATTAACACACTGGGTATAAATAATAGCATGAGAAGGTTACAGCTTCACCACTCCAACCATCTGGAAAAATTGGCGGAGTATTTTGCGTATTTGCAGCGTACCCGACCACTGCCACCGTTACAGGAGGAAGTGGTGGTTGTGCAAAATATTGGCATGGGACGTTGGTTATCGCTGAAAACAGCTGAATGTAATGGCATTACCGCCAATATTCGTTATTTATTTCCAGCTGAATTAACGTGGGAGCTATTGCGTAAAGTCTTACCGACGGAAGAAGTACCTGAACGTGACCCGTGTGCACCGGCGACCTTGCGTTGGCGGATTCTAGATGTGTTATTGCATGAAGCTGACCAATGGCCTGAACTGGCTCACTATTTGGAAATGGGCGAGGAAGGGGCTTGGCAATTGGCTGGACAAATTACCAAAGTGTTTGACCAATATCTGTTCTTTCGCCCTGACTGGATTCAGCAATGGGAAGCGGGCGATACCATTAATATGGATTGGCAAGCGCGTCTGTGGCAACGCGTGATTGGCCAGCAACATTTACCGCATTGGGTTCGCCTGCAATATCGCTTTCTACAAGCGCTGGGTTTGGCAGATTTATCGCAATTACCCAAACGTATTCATTTTTTCTCGGTACCGATTTTATCGCCCGGTTATGTGCAGTTACTAGGCGAAGTAGCACATTATGTCGATATTCATGTGTATTTGATGAATCCCAGTCAGGTGTATTGGGGTGATATTGAGCCGGAAAAACGCAAACAGAAAAAGCCGTTGCTGGTACAGGAATTGACCACAGTCGGTAATCCATTATTAGCCTCGTGGGGGCGACAAGGCCGCGATTTCTTTGATCAGTTATTGGAAACAGAGGCTGAAGATGAAGAGCTGTTTGTGGAAATGCCGGAGCGTACCTTATTACAGCGGGTACAAGCGGATATTTTGAATCTGCGTATGCCGGATGAAGAAGGCCCAACACCGCTAGATGCATCGGTGCAGATTCATTCTTGCCATTCGCCGATGCGGGAAGCGGAAGTTTTGTATGATCAGTTACTGGCTTTGTTTGCGGCTAACCCCGATTTGACTCCGGCAGATGTGGTCATTATGACGCCAGATATTGATACCTACGCACCTTATCTGGAAGCAGTCTTTGCTACGGCTGAACACCCTTTGCCTTACAGTATTGCCGATGGTAATCCGCGTTTGAATCAGGGAGTTTTAAATCTATGTCAGCATTTATTGGAGCTGCCACAAGGCCGTTGTGATACCGAAAGTATTCTGGCGGTGCTCGAATTTACGCAAGTACGTGCTTATTTGGGCTTGGATGAAACCCAGATTATGCAATGTCGCGACTGGATACGTGCTGTCAATATTCGTTGGGGGGCGGATGCTACGATTCGCGCCGAACAAGGAGGGGCGAATACCCACGAGCATACCTGGCGTTATGGTTTGGATCGCTTATTGCTAGGTTATACCTTGCCGGGGCAGGCTTTGTTTGCAGAGGTATTACCGTATAACGATATTGAAGGCAGTCAGGCGGAAATCTTAGGGCGTTTACAGGCCATGCTAGATGTATTGTTTGCCATGATGCGTTGGCCGAATGAACGTCTGCCCCTAAGCGAATGGGATCAACGCCTACGACAGGTTTTGCAGGCGGTAGTGGGGGAAGAAGCGGCGTTGCAACCGGTGTGGCAAGCCTTAGATAATCTAAAAAAAGCCACTGAACAAGCTGCCTTTAGCCAGCCTATTGCTTGGTCGGTATTTAAAAGTGCTCTGAGTGCGCAACTGGATGTACGTAGTGAATCGGAAGGTTTTATGGGGCGCGGGATTACCTTTTGCGCCATGATGCCGATGCGAACTGTGCCTTTCCGCTTTGTTGGCTTAGTGGGGATGAATGATGGTGTGTTTCCGCGCCGTGATCTGCGCGCGAGTTTTGATCGCATGAGCCATCATTTGCGTCGGGGTGATCGTTTAAAACGCGATGAAGACCGTTACCTGTTTTTGGAAAGTTTGCTCTCAGCGCGCGACTGGCTCTATATCAGCTATAGCGGGCAAAGCATGCAGAATAATGACGAATTACCACCATCGGTAATGGTTAGCGAATTAATGGATTATTTAGGCCGCTGTCTACAGGCTGATGCTTGGAAAATGGTGGTAAAACATCCGTTGCAAGCGTTTAGCCCTAAGTATGTGGGTGGTCAGCCTAAGTTATTTACCTATAGCTCCTATTTCTTGCAGCGCGCCCAGACAACTCCCACTTGTGGTGGTACTACCTATCCTTTTATGCCAGAACTAAGTGGTTGGATGGATTGGTTGCCAGCGCCTGATGAACGTTACAAGCAGGTATATTTGGCAGATTTGATTCGCTTTTTCCAGCATCCAGCGCGCATGTTTTTGCAAGAGCGCTTTGGTTTGCGTTTGGGTGAAAAGGATTATGAATTGCCGGTGCGTGAACCCTTCCGCTTGGAAAAATACAGCGATGGCGATATTCGCAAGCGCATTTTCCAGCATTTGCAACAAAGCCTGCCGCTACAAACAGTGGAGGCGGTATTGCGTGCGGAAGGCTTATTACCGCATGGCGAATTGGGTGATTTGTTGTTTGTTAAAGAAGTGGAAACGACCCAGCAATTTTTTGCCCAATTTCCATTGGCGTATGCGGATAAACGTGCATCTATTAGTTTGCAAACAGGAGAGTTTCATTTGCGCGGGGTGGTAAATCAACTCACCTCAGAAGGGCGGGTCGTGTATGACTTAGGCACACTCAGTTATTGGCAATGGTTGGATATTTGGCTACAGCATTTGGCTTTGAACTGTATAACGAATTTGCCGTGCCCAGCGCAAACCATAGTTTATGCCTTGGTGAAGAAAGAACGGTCAAATAGCAAAATTCAGAGTTTGACCCCCACATGCTATGAGCTGCAACCGGTGGTGGATGCGGCGGAGCAATTGGCGCAATTATTAACTTGGTATTGGCGCGGGTTGCATGAGCCATTGCCATTTTTCCCCAAATCCGGTTTAGCATTGGCCGAATCCAAAGAGCATAAAATCAGCCTAGCGCGTGACAAATGGGAAAGTAGCGGTCATTACGAAGGCGAATGTGAAAAGCCAGAATATCGCCTATTGTATCGGGGAATAGACCCGCTGGAGGTGTATGCTGATGAGTTCACACACCTCGCAGTGGGTATTTATCAGCCTATGCTTAACGCAAGGAAATAATTGGCCAATGGCGTTTAATAGCGATTTGTTGCAAAACGTCATCTGGGTCGACCACGACCGGATTATCAACTAATTCCAGCAAAGGCAGATCATTGCGGGAATCGCTGTAGAAATAGCTGCCATTCAGGGATTCACCAGACGTTTGCAGCCATTGTTGCAGACGTTCTACTTTGCCTTGCTGGAAGCACGGTATTCCGTCAATTTCTTGCGTATAACGGCCCTGACAGATTTTAGGTTCAGTCGCTAGCAAATGTGGAATACCAAAGGCTTGAGCAATTGGGCGGGTAATGAAACTGTTAGTTGCTGTAATAATCATCAGCGTATGACCTTGCTGACGATGCTGTTCCACTAAATCAAGCGATTTGGTTGATAATAAGGGTTGAATGACCGTGTGCATGAATTCCTGATGCCAGCCTGCTAGCGTTTCCCTATCATGTTCGCTTAAAGGCTTGAAAGAAAAGGCAGAAAATTCACGGATATCCAGCACGCCCTGTTTATATTGATCATAAAAACGTTGGTTGGTGGCTTCGTATACTTCAGCATCAACCAAGCCTTTTCTCACTAAAAATCGCCCCCATTCATAATCACTGTCGCCACTTAGCAAGGTGTTGTCTAAATCAAATAACGCCAAGGTCATGGCTGTTGTCACTCCTGTTACAAAAAATGCCTGATTGTAACCGGTTTCTGTCCGGATGAAATTGCCCATTTCTAGAGGTTATGAAAAAATCAGGGCAAGTTAAGCTTGGGAGAAAATTCGTGATTGATGAGGAAGGATTCAGGGCCAATGTCGGCATCATCCTCTGCAATTGCGACGGTAAAGTGTTTTGGGGAAAGCGCTGGGGACAGGACTCCTGGCAATTTCCACAGGGAGGTATTGATCGGGGAGAAACACCAACAGAAGCTATGTTCCGGGAGTTGTATGAGGAACTGGGTTTACTGAAGGAACAAGTCGAAGTGATCGGACAAACCCGTGGCTGGTTGCGTTACCGCATCCCTCACTACATGATCCGTCGACGTGCAAAACCATTGTGTATTGGTCAAAAGCAGCGCTGGTTTTTGTTGCGTATGCTGGGGCATGATCAGGATGTTAACTTGCACGCTACCGGTAAACCGGAGTTTGATCACTGGGAGTGGGTCGATTATTGGAGACCTGCTCGTCAGGTGGTGTTCTTCAAACGTCGGGTTTACCGTCGCGCACTGGATGAGTTAGCACCTTTAATTGGTAGCTTGGTGGAGCCTTAAAACGGCTTCACCACCGCCAGAATCACAATCACGATCAATAGCACGCTCGGAGCTTCATTAAACCAGCGGTACCATTTATGGTCGTGGGTATTAGCATCTTGTCTAAAAGTCAGCATAAGCTTGTAGCAGGCATAGTGATAAGCCACTAAGGCTATGATTAGCAATAGCTTAAAATGAAACCAGCCACTGTGAAACAAAATACCACCGCCCATAATCAGCATGGTAATGCC
The DNA here is from genome assembly GCA_964498805.1 of uncultured Thiothrix sp. GTDB lineage: Bacteria > Pseudomonadota > Gammaproteobacteria > Thiotrichales > Thiotrichaceae > Thiothrix. Next base: position 13,559 of record CAZCJE010000006.1, on the reverse strand, counting down.
AAAAATAGCGGTAAGAATGGCTCCAATCGTCATAATGGCAAATAAACGCCGTTCCATGACTTTAAATAGCTCGTAGCTAGGACGATTTTCAGGCATGGCATGATAAACATACAGGCGCGGCAAATAAAACAAGCCTGCAAACCAAGTCACCATGAAGATAATATGAATAGCCTTAATCCATAAGTACATGCGTTATCCTTTCAACAAATCACGAACTTTTTGTTCCAATTCAGCCGCTTTCCATTCGCCCATTTTTTGAACGGCTATTTTACCATCCGCGGTGACTAGAAAAGAGGTTGGTGTAGCACGGATTTCAAATTGTTTGCTCAATGCCCCCGTTTGATCATGAGCAATGGTATAAGTCATGCCTTTTTGTTCGCGCATGGCCCTGATTTCAGGCAGTTCGTCATACGGCATGGCAACTGCAACAATGCGAAAACCTGTGCCTTGCATTTTCTTATCTAGGTCTTCCAATACGGGAATTTCACCTACACAGCCTGGACAAGTAGTCGACCAAAATGTCAATAAATACGGTTTGCCTTTAAGGGTATCCAGATTCAGGTTTTGACCATCAATCGTTTGAACCGTCAACGATTGCGGAATATTTTTCACGCCTTGTGTTGGCATTAGGAGGAAAAATGCAACAACACCGGCAATAAGTGCAAGAATTGCTAAGGCTTTTATATCCAGTTTCATAAGTCTGAGGTTGTCAATCATTAAAGAAGGCGTATTATACAAGGATTTTTGACATCAGCAGAGAAAGGGTAATTGTGAAAAGGAAGATTGGCATTGTTGGAGCAACAGGGTATACCGGCGTGGAATTGCTGCGTTTATTGGTTAATCATCCCCACGTTGATATCAGCTATGTAACTTCACGCGAGCATGCTGGCACACGTGTTGATGCTATGTTTCCCAGTTTGCGCGGTTATTTGGATTTGGAATTTTCCGCACCTGCTAATGAACAGTTAAGTGAATGTGATCTGGTGTTTTTTGCCACTCCTAATGGCGTAGCGATGAAAAGTGCAGCTACTTTGTTAGAAGCAGGCACTAAGGTGATTGATCTGGCCGCCGATTTCCGCATCAAGGATATTGCCTTGTGGGAAAAATGGTATGGCATGCAGCACGCTAGCCCGTCATTGGTGGAAGAAGCTGTGTATGGCTTACCTGAATTGCAACGCGAGCAAATTAAACAAGCGCGTTTAGTGGCGAATCCGGGCTGTTATCCAACTGCGGTGACCTTAGGCTTATTGCCATTGATTGAAAACCAGCTAATCGATTTTGAAGGTATTATTGCTGATACCAAATCCGGTGCGAGTGGGGCAGGCCGTAAGGCAGAAGTGCATACATTGTTGTGTGAAGCAGGCGATAACTTTAAAGCCTACGCTGTTCCGGGGCATCGCCACCAACCGGAAATCGCCCAAAACCTCTCGTTCGTCGCCGGACAGGCAATAAATCCCACTTTTGTACCTCATTTGCTTCCCATGATCCGGGGTATTCACGCTACACTTTATGCCATGATGAATACTGAGGCCGATTTGCAATCATTATATGAATCACGTTACGCAAATGAGCCTTTTGTCGATGTCATGCCAGCAGGTTCTCATCCTGAGACCCGTTCGGTGCGGGGAGCCAACCTGTGTCGCATGGCGATTCATCGTCCCGGCAACGGTAAACGTGTAGTAGTGTTATCCGTTATTGATAACTTGGTGAAAGGTGCGGCAGGTCAGGCCGTGCAAAACATGAATTTGATGTTAGGTTTTGCAGAAACAACTGCATTACTGCACCCTGGATTGCTGCCTTAATTTGAGGGAATCGAGGCAACAAGCGGAATGAGTCTTGAATATAGATTTGAAAATCGTGGTACGGTACAGGTTAGACCTACCGGCAGTGATAAAAAAAGCCCTTGTTGGTATCTATTAGCGTCTGTTTTGCTGTTATTGTTGATTGTTGGTGCATGGTTGTTTATACGTGGTTATCTCAGCTCGGCTGATGATACCGGCAGCCATGCTCTATCTTTACGTGGCAAAATAGAAGAACAGGAAAAACTAATTGATAAGCACGTGGCTAGTATTATGAAGCTGGAAGCCCAGCTAGCTACAGTCAAACGTGAACAACAAGTGCAAGTCGCAGCCAATGAGGAACTTGGCAAGAAATTCAATGCTGCAGTAGCGGATTTGGCTAGTGAACGGGAAAAACTGGTGCTGTATGAAGGTATTCTCGCTCCTGAGGATTTGGCCCAGGGCCTGCATATCCAGCATTTTGGCATCAAGCCTCTGATGGTTGATGCGGATGGCAAGAAAGTCGAAAGACTTTACCAGTATCATCTGGTATTGGCCAATATCAGGGGGACAGATAATACCCTTGAAGGTAGTTACAGTATTACCATTAGTGGCAAACAGGATGGCAAAACAGTCTCTGTGACATTAAAGGATGTAACGCCGCCGGGCGAAAAAACTTCCACAGAATTTACGGTAAAACATTACCAGAGTTTGGAAGGAAGTTTCCAGTTCCCCAAGGACTTTATGCCTGAGTCTGTTAAACTGAGGGTTAGTCCAACGACAGGGGAAACACCGGCTCGACTAACCCAAAGTTATGATTGGGCTAAATTTAAAGATTCCAATGCATCCACAAACAAGGAGTAATCAAGCATGTTCGGTAAATCTTCTTCTACCAAGCCAAGCAGTGGTAGTAACGCCCCTATTAGTGCACCGGCTCCGACCACAACTAATCAGCACGGTGACCAGAAAATTCGTAGCGCGCGTGTCGATACCCTGATCGGTAGAGGTACCACCATTGATGGCGATCTCCGTTTTTCCGGTGGTTTGCATGTAGAGGGTGTTATTAAAGGTAATTTGGCAGCTGATGGTGACGATGCCACCTTGATTTTGAGCGAACATGGCCATATTCAAGGGGAAGTGCGTGTCCCTAGTATGGTGCTCAATGGCATGATTGATGGCGATGTATTCGCCAGTGGTAAAGTAGAGCTGTTTGAAAAAGCACGCATTTGTGGTGATGTTTATTATAACTTGCTGGAAATGGCCGTAGGTGCGGAAGTGAACGGTAAACTGGTACGCCAGAAACCGGAAATTCCTACTTTTGTACCACCTACCCCGCTGCCACCACCTACTGATGCTGAATAAGGGCTTTATTGCTCCTTGTCTGTCCGGGTGATAACGTACAGCAATGGTTTACAATCAGGAGATATACGATGACGGTTGAGACAGCTACTCCTTCCCCGCTGATTTTTACGGATGCAGCGGCAGCCAAGGTGAAAGCGCTTATTCAAGAAGAGGGCAATGATGCCCTGAAATTGCGGGTATCTGTGCAGGGTGGTGGCTGTTCAGGCTTCCAATACGGATTCACTTTTGATGAAGCAGTTCAAGAAGATGATACCACCGTCGAAAATGGTGGTGTTACCCTGTTGATTGATCCGATGAGCTTCCAGTATATGGTAGGTGCAGAAATCGATTACACCGAAGGTCTAGAAGGCGCTCAGTTTGTAATCCGCAATCCTAATGCGACTACTACCTGTGGTTGTGGTTCTTCCTTCAGTCCATAAGACTAAAGGTTAAGAACATACCTAAAAAAGGCCGCCCAAGCGGCCTTTTTGGTTTTTAGTTAACCGGTATTGCGCATACCTGCTGCAATAGCATTAATAGTACGCAACATGACCGGCAACCAAGGGGATTCAACCGTTTCATGCTCTTGTGCATACTGACGATGACGTTTAATTAGGGTGATCTGAATATGGTTTAGAGGGCCAAGATAAGGTTCACGCCGTTGCAGCGAGTACTGCAGCAACGGTGTTTCATCCAGTAGAGCTGCAATTTTGGCGACTTTCAGTACTTCACTAACCGTTAGCTCGTATTCCTGACGAATATCACCGAAAATTTGCTGCGCATTCACCTGATCTTTGGCTAATTGGGCGTACTCTTGTGCAGTATCCATACGCGCTTTATATAACGCCATTTGCACATTGCTCAACAGCGAACGAAACGCGGGCCATTCCTGATACATACGGCTCAATAAATCCGCATTAGCAGGATCTGCGGCGCGGAAAGTTGCCAAAGCAGTGCCAATACCATACCAAGCAGGCAAGGTATGTCGGGCTTGTGCCCAGCCGAATACCCATGGAATAGCCCGAATCGAGCCTTTATCACGTACAGCTTTTTTGCGGTGAGAAGGGCGTGAACCAATATTCAATAAACCTATTTCCTGCACGGGTGTGGCTTCATAGAAGTAATCCATTAATCCCGGTGTCCAGTCAGTTAGTTGCCGATAGGCTTGTTCGCCAGCCGCAGCAATCGCTTGCATGGCTTGCGGGTATTCGCTTGGGAAGGTATTACTTTTACGTAAGAGACCCAAACTAGCTTTTAATAGGCCAGTAGTGCCCATACCCAATTCATAGGCAGCGGTTTCTACGTTACTGTATTTAGCCGCTAGGACTTCGCCTTGTTCAGTAAACTTGATTTGGCCTTGAACCGTATCCCGCGGTTGGGCAAGAATAGCATCGTGAGTGGGGCCACCACCACGTCCGACCGTACCACCGCGCCCATGGAAGAGACGGCATTGCACGCCATGTTGTGAGGTAAGATTAATCACTTCTTGTTGCGCGTTATACAAATTCCAGTTGGAAGCCAGAATGCCGCCATCCTTAGCCGAATCGGAATAACCGAGCATCACTTCCTGCAAATTACCCGACGCTTTAAGCAGAGCACGATAGGTATCATTTTGCATCAAGCTGGTCAAAACGGCACTAATGCGTCGCAAGTCCTGAATGGTCTCAAACAGAGGTGATACTAAAATATGGCAGAACAAGTCACGGCTGCTATCAAAGCCAATAAGGCCTGCCATGCGTGCAAGTAGCATCACTTCCATAACATGACTGGCGTGGTGAGTCATGGAAATAACATAAGTACCGAAAATGCCAGAACCCGCTTCAACCCGCATAGCAACCATGCTATCAAATACTTCGAGGGTTTCTGCAGAACGATCACTCAGTTTAGGCCGGTGTGGTAAGGGCAGGTAGGGGCGCAGAATCAATTCACTGAGCAATTCCATGCGTTGCTCTTCCGAATAGGCCAAATAATCCGTACACAGGCCGGACAGTTGCAGAACTTCGGCTACTGTTTCACTATGAATAGTGGATTCTTGGCGAATATCTAACTTGAACAAGCCAAAACCGCAGGTTTCTACCAGCCGAATGAGGTCTTTAAGTTCACGTCCGGCAATCACGTCATCCTTATGACTGCGCAATGAATCATTAATCAGATACAGCTCATGTAAGAATTCCTGAGCTTCGGTATAGGCTAGCGGGGATAAGGGGATATTTTCCTGCTGTAAGCGCGCTTCTACCGTGCGTAAGGTCTGACGCAACTTGAAGCGCATAAAACTCAACAAGCGACGATACGGTTCCTGCGAAAAGGTAACTGTTGTACCACCAAATACGGCCTTGCCCAAGCGTTCATTTTCCTTCTCCAGATAAGCCATGAGTTCAGGAGCCGGCTTGACAAACAAAGTCGAATGGGAAAGCAAGTCACGTAAGACACCAACCCGTTTTATGTATTCATCTAATGCTACTTGCATTTGCATACGAATAGCACGTCGGGTTAAGGCAGGGGTAACAAACGGATTACCATCGCGGTCACCGCCAATCCACGAACCAAAGCGCAGGAAACTAGGGACATGAATAGCGCCAGAACCATACACTGTGCGCACGGCGCGTTCGTAATAGCGATATAACAGAGGAATGGCTTCAAATAGACTTTCGCGGAAATAATATAGACCGTAACGGATTTCATCTTCTACGGTAGGTTTGCGGGTCCGGACCTCATTAGTACGCCATAATATCTGTATCTGGGCTTTCAGTTGGCGCATCAAGGAAGCTCGTTCGTCATCACCAATGGACATGGCATCTAGCTGGTCAATAATAACGAAAATATTGCGCTGAATATCCATCATGGTGCGACGGCGGGCTTCCGTCGGGTGAGCGGTAAATACAGGGATATAACGCATTTGATTGAGCAAGAATTGCATTTGCTCGGCGCTAACACCTTGTTGTTTCAGTTCAAATATCGTACTTCGAGCTGAGCCTTTCCATAGCTGACTATTTTGGGATTGTTGGACAACACGGCGGCGTTCACGATGCTGGAAATCTTCTTCAACAATATTGGTAATAATATAAAAGGTATTGAAAGCGCGGGTAACTTTTTCTAGCAGCTCTACATCCAAACCGGCAATAAATTCCATCAACTCTTGGCGTAGGTTACTATCCTCCTGTTTTTGCAGATGGATATAGCCGCGGCGCAATTTTTCAACCGCTTGGTAAACAGCTTCATCTTCTTGCTCACGGATAATTTCGCCCAATAATTCCCCAAATTTGCGCACCTTTTCCTGTAATTTTTCGACGGCAAAGGGTTTATCTGCTACGGGAACTTGTGCATTCATAAGGTCTCCTCCTTTGTTGCTATCCACATAAAGCTCTACCTGTTAACACCTCAGCGGCGAACGGTTATCTATGCAAGCATTATGCCGGAAGCTTAGCCAGGAACAATACCATATTAAATTACTAAGAAATAATTTTTTGTGTGCAGTGCAGCAAAAAGCATTGACAGTCTATTCAGAACACGATATTGTGCATTGCATCAAATGCTGCAAAGCACAAAAAGCTGGATAACATAATACTGACCTTCTAGGAGATGAAGATATGCAAAACGATATGATGAATATCATGAAACAGTTCAGTGAAAGCGCTCTGGCTTCTGCCAAAAAATTGGGCGACCTGAACCTGAAAACATTTGAAACTCTTTCTACCAAACAGGCTGAGCTGGTTAAATCCTGTGTAGAAATGGGCACTAAAAATGCTGAAGCGGTCAGTAAAGTTAAAGACTTGAATGAACTGACTACTCTGCAACAAGAAGTTGCACGTACTTGTGGCGAAAAATGGATGGCTAACATGCGCGAAGCCACTGAACTGCTGACTTCCGTGCGTGACGAGCTGACTTCTATCATGGAAGAAGCTGCTAAATACACTCAAAGCAGCACTGCGCAAATGGTAGAAGCTGGTCAAAAAGCAGCTACTGAAGTTGCTGCTAAAGCTACCGAATTCAGTAAAGCCAAAGCTTAATAGCCCCTTGGGGTTATTAAACACGCTTTACAGTCGATAGTTGGGTCGGGAGCGTAACTCCTCCTCCTCTCCTCTCTCTAGCCCGACCCAACGAATCCTCCCTTCGCCCATTTTTTAGTGGGCGATTTTTTTATACCTCTCTTTTGTTTTTTTATTTTAAAAGCGTTTTTAAGTTAAAACTATAACTTAGTTAAGCCAAATATCTTTGGCAGAATGAATATTGCTAAGTTAATTATTAAAAACCAGATAAGTTTAAATTTTGGTTTATCTTTTGAAAATATTTAAAATAATTAGACTTTTTTTGTTATATAGAAATTTAAGTGTAAAATATTAAGAAATGTTCAATGATTATTGAATAGGTAATAGAAAAACTTGAATGATTATGGCTGGGCCTAACGTTATTGACTCTTCTTAAGTAGAGTCAATAACCAGTGCAAGACTATTAGATATGTTGAATTTTCATTAAATTAATTATTTATGGATTATCTTCTAGAATAATTAAAGTTTGAGCCATGTAATAATTGGGGCCATAGGCGAGAACTTTCTTATTGGTATTAGCATACCAGCCATAAAACTCTGCCTCTGAATATGTTTCGTAATCTATATTCTTACAGTTTTCTTCAATATAACTATTAGCATATAGTTCATTTAAGAAAACGATTGCTCGTTTCCACTTTTCACCTATTACAACATAATTTTTCATTGTCATATCACCTTACTAAACTAGCTAAAATGTTCTATAAATTTTTATCGATTGGAAATTTTTAAGAAGCCTTTGCTTATTGGACGTTGAGAATACTTAAGAAGTTCACCCCTAAACTACAATTTTTGTTGCGGCGCATCAAATTTCAAGTTTTTATGAGCGGCTTTTGATATTTTAGATAAGCAGAAATAAATGAATGGGATGAATACTAGGCGCTACTATAACGTTATAGTAGTTAATAGCTAAACTAGAAGTAAGTGGTTAATTGAGTGGAATAATTGTAGATATAAATCTAGGGGATGTCAGTATCGATCAGTATAAAATCAGAAAGGCTCAACCTAAGCAAATTCTGATACTTATCTATATCAATAATAGAAGGTTACACCAATAGAATGGCTTTAATCTTTTAAGGCGTGACGGCAAGCTTTTAAGTAGCCTGCCGCAGGGGCAATAGTCATTTATCTTTAGGTTGTAAACCCTGTAAAATACTTTGCTGCATTTTCTGCCAAGCTTGCATATTTTGCTCACCTACCTTTAACCAAACATCTAAGGGAGTTCCGGCTAAAATTTTGTGCATTTGTTGGCGGATCGCTTCTTGCTGATTAGTAAATAAATCCACACTTTGGCGCATGTATTCCATGAAGCCTTTCCGAGTAGTGTCGCTGTAATTACGAATAAACTGTTCAAGAATTTCAGCACTGAATAGGGGTTGGCCACCAGATTCTTGTTCCAGAATAATCTGCAGTAAAATACTGCGTGTAATGTCCACGCCAGACTGGCGATCTACTACCTTAAATGGAGTTTCATCAAGTACCAAGTCACGAACGTCACTCAAAGTGATGTAACAACTTTGAGTGGTATCGTATAACCGTCGATTAGGGTACTTTTTGATAATGCGTTCTTCTGCCATGATTGTGTCGTCGAACTATTTATATGGTCAATCAAAACGGTAATCCTGAGAGTTACTTGGATACCGATGTAATCTCGATTCTATCGGTTAATTAGCGGGTATGCATACAAAAACCGTTTGTTTAGTGCACAAAAGCAATGAATAAATAAAAAGGGCGTATAAAAATACGCCCTTAATGCCCGTGCTCAGGAACAAACAGGTTTGATCCTGCTGCTCGTTTTAGTGCATGAACTGGCCGCCGTTAGCAGCAATATTCGCGCCTGTGATAAATGCTGCATCGTCAGAAGCCAAGAAAGCAACAATAGCTGCCATTTCTTCAGGCTTACCCAGACGGCCAACAGGAATCTGTGCAACGATTTTGTTACGAACTTCTTCAGCAATGGCCATAACCATGTCAGTGCCGATGTAGCCAGGAGACAAGGTGTTAACAGTAACGCCTTTGCGTGCTACTTCTTGAGCAATAGCCATGGTGAAGCCGTGTACACCTGCTTTAGCAGCACTGTAGTTAGCCTGGCCAAACTGACCTTTTTGACCGTTAACAGAAGAGATGTTGATGACACGGCCATAACCGCGATCAGCCATTTGATTCAGGAACTGGTGAGTCATGTTGAACAGACTGTCCAGATTGGTTTTAATAACCGCTGCCCACTGAGCAGGAGTCATTTTTTTGAATACCGCGTCACGAGTGATACCAGCGCAGTTAACCAGTACGTCAACTTGACCGAAATCTTTTTCAACCGCTTCTTTCAGCTTAACGCATTCGTCATAATTGCTAACATCGCAAGGGTAGATAGCAACTTCGTAATCTTGTTTAGCTTGCCATTCTTTAGCTTTTTCTTCAGGTTCGAAGTAGGTAGTCACTACTTTAAAACCATCTTGTGCCAGTTTGCGGCAGATTGCATTACCAATACCACCAGTACCACCTGTAACCAGGGCAACTTTACTCATGATCATACTCCTACAGTGAATTTAAACAGCTTCAACCGCCATAGCAACGCCTTGGCCACCGCCGATACACAGGGTTGCCAGACCTTTTTTCGCACCGGTACGTTTCATGCCATACAACAGTGTTACCAGAATACGCGCACCAGAAGCCCCAATTGGGTGACCTAGCGCAATCGCACCGCCGCTGACATTGACCTTACTTAGATCAAATTCCAGGCTTTCATTAACGGACATGGCTTGGGCTGCAAAGGCTTCATTGGCTTCGATCATGTCGAGGTCAGAAACTTTCCAGCCAGCTTTTTCCAAACATTTAGTAGTGGCCGGAATAGGGCCTGTACCCATAATAGCAGGATCAACCCCTGCGCTAGCAAAAGCAACGATACGAGCCATAGGGGTTAAACCTAGCTCGGCTGCCTTGGACTCTTTCATAACAACCACAGCCGCTGCACCGTCATTGATACCGGAAGCATTACCGGCAGTGACTGTACCGTCTTTTTTGAAGGCGGGTTTCAGTTTACCTAAAGAAGCAGCGGTAGTACCAGCGCGTGGGAATTCGTCCATGGCGAACACTAATGGTTCACCTTTGCGTTGTGGAATACTGACGGGAATGATTTCATCCGTAAATACACCACTTTTTTGTGCAGCTTCCGCTTTTTGTTGGGAGCTAGCAGCAAATTCATCTTGAGCTTCACGGCTAAAACCGTATTTGCTAGCGACATTTTCTGCGGTAATGCCCATATGGTAATCATTGAATGCACACCACAGGCCATCTTTAATCATGGTATCAACCAATTTCCAGTCACCCATTTTTGCGCCATTACGTGAGTTAGGCAGAACGTGGGCAGACAAGCTCATGGTTTCCTGACCGCCAGCGATGACGATATCAGCATCACCACAAGCAACCGATTGATACGCCAAATGAACCGCTTTCAAACCACTACCGCAAACCTTATTAATGGTCATGGCTGGGGTTTCTACTGGTAGACCTGCAGACAGTGTGGCTTGACGGGCAGGGTTTTGGCCGGTGCCAGCAGTCAGCACTTGGCCGAGAATGACTTCATTAATCTGTGCTGGTTTGAGTCCGGAACGTTCTAGCAAACCTTTAATGACAGTAGCGCCTAACTCGGAAGCGGGAATGGCCGATAATGACCCACCGAAGTTACCAAGTGCTGTTCTTCCGGCTGCCACGATTACAATATTTTCACCCATGAAACCATATCTCCTGAGACAAAATCTGCAAAATCCCGCCAAGACGGGATAAAGTGCCAACAATAAATGCAACGGGGTTAAGAATGCAAGCCGTGGGCGACATGATTGTGACCCCCAAAGTGGCATGCTACTCTAGCTCGCGGGGTATGTTTACATTACTAAAGGAGGAGCGACGCATGTCTTTATGGCCTGAAGAACTTATGAATAATTGGTCTGACGCGCAAAAACGTTACTGGAATGCGTGGGCAGAATTGGCCAAGATGGGCCAGCCAGAGTCAAAGCCAGCCGAACAGTCTGAGCCTATGTGGGGGCAAGGTTTAGACCAGTGGTGGAATGCAGTGAGTCAATATGCTACACCTGGCCCGACTAAAGAGGTATTCCAACGCACGGTGGCCATGGGTAAAACCTACATGAGCTTGGCGGAAAGCCTGTTTAATGTACAAGGGTCCAAGTTGCAGGACATGGAAGCAGTGGATGCATGGATTCGCAATCTGGAAAGCAGTTTCCGTCATTGGCAAGCTCAGCTGGATGCAGGCAAATTTACCGTGCATGAATTTGGCATGGGTCAATCTGTTATAGACGGTTGGCAGCGTGTTCTGAAAAGTTTAGGCGTGCAAGTGCCTGAAGGTATGGGTAATGGTTTACAAATGCCTATATCTGGTCATTGGCAGGAGCATATCAATAAATTGCTGTCCACCCCTGCCGTTGGTATGAACCGCGAAACCCAACAGCGTTGGCAGCAGTTATTGAAGTTAATGACTAACTATCAAGAATCTGCCAATGATTATTTGCAAGCTTTTGCTAAACAAGGCTTGTCTTCAGTGGCCGTGTTACGCGAGCGTATTAATGTGTTGCGTGACAAAGGCGAAAATATCAAAACATTGCGCCAACTGTATGATCTTTGGGTAGAAGTCAACGAGGAATCCTATAGCAAATTTGCCATGACGGCTGACTATCAGTCGGTTTATGGGGAAATGGTTAATAATCTAGTGGCGCTTAAACAAGGGATTAATGCTGAGCTGGAGGAACAGTATCGATCAGCCAATATTCCTACCCGCAGCGAATTGAAAGCGGCTTATAAAAGTCAGATGGAACTGCGGCGTGAAAATCGCGCCTTGCGTCAACAACTGCAAGATTTGACCCGTAAGGTGGATGCTTTAACGGCGTTGATGGAAAACCGTTCCAGCTCAGTCGTAGCTAAGGAAAAAGGGACACCTGCGGCAAAGAAACCGAGTAAGCCTAAGGCCAAAACGGTATCCGAAGTGGCTATGCCCGCGATTGAAACGGCCACGATGATTGCGCCTGCAGCCGATGAGGTTGAAGCCGCTAGCGTGGATCCAATGACAGCGGAAAAGCAACAAAAGGCAAAAAAACCGGCACGTGCCCGTAGTCAAAAAGCCTGATCAATAGGAGAGAGGAGAACGACCATGCCATTTCAGTTACAGCCTGATGCCATTTTGAGTGAAGTCAAAAAGTTTAATGAGAACCTTGCTCATGGCATGACGAATCTCATGAACTTGGGTGAAATCTCTACTGGGGTAACACCATTTGAAGTTGTCTATGAAGAGGATAAGCTTAAATTACTGCATTATCAGGGTAAAAGCGCGCCTGCCAACAAAATCCCTTTGTTGATTGTGTATGCCTTAGTTAATCGGCCTTACATGACTGATATTCAGGAAAACCGCTCGACTATTAAGGGCTTACTGGATGCGGGGCAGGACGTTTATCTAATTGACTGGGGCTACCCGGATGCTTCTGATCAATATATGACCATGGATGATTACATTAATGGTTATCTGGATCGGTGTGTGGATGAAATTCGTTATCAACATAAGGTAGATAAGATTAACCTGTTAGGCATTTGCCAAGGAGGAGCTTTCAGTCTGTGTTATAGCTCGCTACACCCCGATAAGGTCAAAAACCTCATTACTATGGTAACGCCGGTGGATTTTAAAACCCCGGATAACATGCTTAGCCAATGGATACAGAATGTCGATATTGATCAACTGGTCGATACCCTTGGTAATATTCCGGGTGAGTTGCTGAACTGGACTTTCCTCAATCTCAAGCCATACCAACTGATGGGGCAAAAATATCTCGGTATGGTAGATGTGATGGGGGATAGCCAGACTCTGAAAAACTTCATGCGTATGGAAAAGTGGATCTTTGACAGCCCAGATCAGGCTGGGGAAACCTTCCGTCAGTTTACTAAAGACTTCTTCCAGCAGAACAAACTGCTCAAAGGTGAAGTGCAACTAGGCAAACGTAAGGTTAATCTCAAGAACATTACAATGCCGGTATTGAATATCTATGCTGACCAAGATCATCTAGTTCCTCCCGATGCTTCACGTGCTCTTAAAGGGGCTACAGGCTCTGCAGACTATAGTGAGTTGTCTTTCCATGGAGGGCATATTGGTATCTATGTTAGTGGAAAAGCTCAGAAAACGATTCCACCAGCGATTGGTGAATGGCTAATGTCACGTAACTAACAAAAGAAAAGTGTAAAAAAACTTTAAAATAACGCTTGACCTAAAACGTAATGATACGTATAGTTCGCGTCCTCAGTTCAAGGAATGTTAACAAACAAAACAGTTAGTCATTTCTTAACATTTGTCGGAGTATAGCGCAGCCTGGTAGCGCACCTGTTTTGGGTACAGGTGGTCGGG